>NZ_JAFBDT010000001.1 GCF_016908355.1 Fusibacter tunisiensis
GTTTAGGAAAATCAAGGTAAGGTGTCTGTGATTCATCTGAACTATAGATTTGAAATTATCAAAGAACATTCGGGGTTGGTTTTAAACCTTAACCCTATATTTATCTTACAAGGAGGTAAAAATTGAATAAAATTGCATTTGAAATTTTTGGAGTTGGAATTGCGTGGTATGGGATTATAATTGCCAGTGCTATGATGATTGGGACGCTTATTCTAATGAAGATTGGCAAAAAATATGGTTATAAAGAAAATGATATTTTAGATTTGGTTATGGTAATCCTTCCAACTGCAATTGTATTTGCCAGACTGTATTATGTGGCGTTTGAGTGGGACTACTATTCCCAGAATCTTATGAAGGTGGTTGCGTTTAGAGAAGGTGGACTTGCCATTCATGGTGGTATTATTGGCGGTTTAATTGGGGGTTATGTTGTTTGTAGGGTTAAGAAATTAAATTTTCCGGATTTGGCAGACATGGTTTCCATGCCACTTATTTTGGGACAAGCTATTGGAAGATGGGGAAACTTTATAAATCAAGAAGCACATGGTGGCCCCACAGATTTACCTTGGGGCATTATGGTGGATGGTGTAAAGGTTCATCCGACTTTTTTATATGAGTCATTATGGAATCTTGTGACTTTTGTAATTCTGGTTGTTACGTTTAAAAAACGAAGATTTTATGGTGAACATTTTATTAAATACTTAATTCTATATTCAATAGGTCGATTTTATGTGGAAGGGCTTCGCACAGATAGTTTAATGCTTGGTGATTTTAGAATTGCACAACTTTTCAGTTTGGCTTCTATTGTTCTGGGGATTCTTGCGATTGTTGGAATTCGAAAAAAAGGATGGCTAAAGATACAGAAAAAAGAGGTGTAGAGTCCTATAAACTTGATATTTCAATGATTTAGACAACTTTAATGGCTTAAAGTTGTCTTTTTTTATTGCAATTTTGTAAATTTAAGACTAAAATATACCTAAGAAGTGGTATAAAGTGTACTGAAGTGGGATGAAAGACCATAACGTTATTTGTAATCTTGAAATTGGTGGTGGTGGATTTATGTTTACAGGAGAATTCAAGCATGCTGTAGATGCAAAAAATAGATTGAGTATACCCGCCAAGTTTCGAGAAAAACTTGGAGAAGCTTTTTATATTACAAAGGGATTGGATCACTGTCTCTTCGTTTTTTCTATGACGGAATGGGAACAATTTGAAGAGAAACTAAAAGCCTTACCACTTTCCAATAAAAAAGCACGTGCGTTTGCCCGATCTTTTTTTGCAGGCGCAACTGAATGCAGCTTAGACAAACAAGGACGTATTTTAATTCCACAAAATCTAAAGCATTATGCAAATTTGGAGAAAGAAGTTTATGTCAATGGTGCCGGCTCAAGAATAGAAGTTTGGGATTCGGCAGCATGGGAATCATATAATGAATTTTTAACGGATAACATGGATGAGTTGGCTGAAGATATGACGTCACTCGGGATTAGTTTTTAAAGGAGAGGGCAGATGGCATTTAAACATGTGAGCATCATGCTGAAAGAATGCATGCAAGGTCTTAACATCAATCCAAATGGCATCTATGTAGATGGCACACTTGGCGGGGGAGGACATTCTTTTAAATTGCTTCAATATCTGGATAAAGGGCGCTTAATTGGCATTGATCAAGATACAGATGCACTTGAAGCCGCCACACAGAGATTGGCAATTTTCGGAGAAAAATTTACACCTGTCCACAACAATTATTCAGAATTAAAGTCTATTCTTGAGATGTTGGAAATTGAAAGAATTGATGGGTTCTTGTTGGATCTTGGTGTATCATCCTTTCAATTGGATGAAGCGGAGCGTGGATTTTCATACATGCAAGATGGAAAATTGGACATGCGAATGAACCAATCAGATGAATTTACAGCATATGATGTGGTAAACGGTTATTCTGCCAGTGACTTAAATCGGATTATTAGAGCGTATGGCGAAGAAAATTGGGCCTCAAGAATTGCTGAGTTCATTGTAAAGGAAAGAGAAGAAAAGCCAATTGAAACGACATATGAACTGGTGGATGTGATTAAAAAAGCGATACCAGCTTCTGCGCGTAAAGATGGGCCACATCCTGCTAAAAGAACCTTTCAGGCAATTAGAATAGAAGTTAACAATGAACTTGGAATAATAGAAAAAACCATTGAAGATGCTGTCTCAGTAATGAATAAGGGGGGCAGAATCGCCATTATAACTTTCCACTCGTTGGAAGATCGTATTGTTAAGTCGACTTTCAAAAGACTGGCAACAGGATGTGTGTGCCCACCAGAGTTTCCGGTATGTATGTGTGGTCTAAAACCACAAATTAAGTTGATTACTCGAAAACCCATTGTACCATCAGAAACTGAAGTTGAAGAAAATCCGCGGGCAAGGAGTGCCAAGCTGAGAATAGCTGAAAAGAAATAAACCCAGGAGGGGACTATGGCGGCGAATATGTTAGCAACTCAATTGGAGATAGAAGAATTTAATCAGACCCAAACTGCTAAGATTATTCAAATTAAGCAAAAACGTTTGGAGAAAGAGAATGCAAAAAAGAAAGCCATGTGTCAGATAAAAAACATGTTTTTTTCGATTTGTGTTGTGTTCTTTTTTGCATCTGTTTTTGGTGCTGTCATTTTCCAAAACTCACTTGTTAATGAAGCAAAATACAATCTTTTTAATCTTAGAAATGAAATTAAGTCCATTGAGGCAAGGATAGAAGAAGTTGAAGCAAATCTTGAACGTCATACGGAACTGCAAAACATAGAAGTGATTGCAAAGGAACAGCTCAATATGCAGTATCCTGTGAAAGAACAAATTGTTTATATCAATGCTGCAACTGAATACAAACTCAACGTTGCTGAAGGAGAAACATCAGAACCGCTTGTATCCGCACGCCAAGAAGCTTCAGAACCCTCTTTTCGAGCGTTTATTGGGAGTTTGCTTAAATCGAACTAATAAATTCAGCCTGCTACGTGCAGGTTTTTTTGATTTAGGTACATTGATAAATCTTTGGGACGCGTTATAATAGTAATGATGACAAATGGAGGGCTTATATGCAAAAGCAGAGAAAGCGAATGCTTTTCATTTTTATATGGATTATAATTGCGATGGTTGCGCTTGTAGTCCGCCTTTTTTATATACAGGTAATTACTGGAGAAGAATTGGCAAAAAAGGCTGAACGTCAACAGGTTAAGTCTATTGTTGTACCCGCAAAACGCGGCGATATTCTCGATCGAAATGGGGATCGAATTGCCTTTAGTATGAAAACCTACTCAGTTTGGGCAAATGCAACCAATATTATGAAACCCAATGAGACGGGGGCCTTGATTGCGGAAACAATTGAAGAGGATGCAAAGGCCATTTCAGATGCAATTATCAACTCAAAAACTTCATTTGTAAAAGTGGCGACAGATTTAACCAAATCAGAGGCAGATCTAATTCGATCAAAAAACATTTGGGGGATTTCAATTACTGAAGATACGAAAAGAATTTACCCTTATGGGAATTTGGCGTCACATGTTATTGGAAATGTCAACGCAGATAACGAAGGGTTTTTAGGGCTGGAAATGCATTACAACACGCTCTTAAAAGGGGAACCTGGACTGCATCATATAACAACTGATGTACATGGTAGACAGCTTGCATATGGTGAAGAAAACTTAAGTGCTCCAATTAATGGAAAGTCCATTCGCCTTACATTGGATGATTCAATTCAATATTTTTTGGAAACGCGTTTGGAAGATGCCTTAATGGCGGAAAATGCTAAAACAGTATCGGCCATTGTGATGGACCCAAATTCTGGTGAAATTATTGGCATGGCCTCAAAGCCAGACTATGATTTAAATAACCCACGTGAGAAGCGGGCGGATGTGTCTGATGAAACGTGGGCTGAAATGACGAATGAAGACCGTGTGACATATTGGCATAGCATTTGGAAAAACCCAATTCTCAGCAATACGTATGAACCTGGATCAACATTTAAAGCAGTGACTTCTGCAATAGCACTTGAAGAGCATCTTGTGGAAATGGATGATTCTTTTCATTGCAACGGTTATACAACTGTAAATGGCATTAGACTTAAATGTTGGATTTATCCTGCAAGTCATGGGCATGAAACTTTTTTACAGGCCTTTGTAAATTCTTGTAACCCGACATTTGTAGAAGTGGCGAAAAAAATTGGTGCAGAAACATTTTACGACTATCTGGATCAGTTTGGCTTGTTTGAAAAAACGGGCATTGATCTGCCAAATGAGGCCAATTCTATCTCTTTGCCGTTTGAATCGGTTGGGCCAATTGAACTGGCAACTTTGTCATATGGACATGGTATCAATGTAACGATGCTCCAGATGACGCGGGTAATTTCAGCTTTTGTCAACGGTGGCTACCTGATGAAACCTCAATTGGTAAAAGAAGTGATTGATGAGACGGGTGAAGTGATTTTAGAGTTTGCACCAGAAATAGAAGAACGGATTATTTCTCAAGAGACTTCTGACAAAATGAAAGACCTTTTTACGGCGGCTGTTGGTTCAAACAAACACCGCGCCTATATTGATGGGATCACTGTAGGGGGGAAATCGGGTACATCAACTAAAATGGTGGGTTCAGAATATCAAGAAGACGTTGTTGTAAGTTCATTTGTGGGCATAGCACCAATGGAAAATCCAGAATATGTGGTTTTAGTCGTTGTAGATGAGCCTCAAGTTGGCTCTACTGGAACAGAAGTTGCGGCACCAATTGTACGATCAATTTTAGAAGATATTTTTAGATATCGAAATGTTGTGCCAGATATTTCTGTTCTTGAATCCGTTGAAATTCCAAATTTAATTGGTTTGCCATATGAAGAGGCGATTGAAATGCTGGATAAAGTAGGTCTTCAATATTCAACGGAACCAATTGTAATTGAAGATTCAATGCAAATTATTTTGGATCAGTTTCCAAAAGCAGGTACCAAGGTTGATAAAAATACCATTGTAATTTTATCGGTTGAGTCATAAAAATATAAAATTGGAAGGAATAAAATAATGGTTGATTTTTTTCTATATTTTGGAATTGCCTTGCTGGTCGCGCTTTTTCTTGGACCAGTGATTATTCCACAGCTTAAAAAAATGAAATTTGGACAAGCGATTCGAGAAGAAGGTCCCGAAGCCCATTTGTCAAAATCAGGTACGCCAACAATGGGGGGATTGATTTTCATAGTTGCTTTTATGACACCAAGTCTGATTTTTCTTGACATTGAAAATTCACTTGTCCAGTTGTTATGGTTTTCAGTCCTTGGGTTTGGGGCGATTGGATTTACCGATGATTATTTAAAAGTGGTTAAGAAACACAACCTTGGTTTAAAAGCACGTCAGAAAATTGTGCTGCAACTTATAGTGGGGATTATTATAAGTGTCATCGCGTATGGTAATTCTTCCGAAACATGGGTGCCTTTTTTAGATGCACCAGTGGATTTAGGCTTGTTTTTTATCCCCTTTATTATTTTTATCAGTGTTGGTTTTAACAATGCTGTTAATCTTACAGATGGCATTGACGGACTGGCTGCGTCAGTCACAAGTGTAGTGGCCTTGTTTTTTGCAAGTGTTTCTTTTGAAATGGGTCAATTTCAACTTGCGGCAATTAATCTCTCGATGGTAGGTGCCTTGGTTGGGTATTTAAAATTCAATTGGTATCCTGCACGTGTCTTTATGGGAGATACAGGTTCTTTGGCCCTAGGTGGTTATGTAGTTGGAATGGCAATTGTTTTGAAAATGCCTTTAATCTTAGTGTTGACAGGTATAGTTTATGTTCTTGAGACCCTTTCCGTTATGATTCAAGTTGTGGTCTACAAACGGACTGGTAAACGGGTTTTTAAAATGTCTCCAATCCACCACCATTTTGAATTATCTGGTTGGCATGAAAAAAAGGTGGTGTATGTCTTTACGGGGATTACATTTGTTGGATCACTTGTTGGGTATGTAATTCTTTTATAAATGAGGGTGACTATGTTTAAAGAAAAAAACGTTTTGGTTTTAGGTTTGGCTAGGTCTGGATTGGCTTCGGCACGCGCACTTTATAAGGCGGGGGCTTTTGTTACAGTTACAGATCAAAAGGATGCGAAAGCGCTCGAGAAATGGGTGACGCAGGTAAAACCATATGTTCAAGAATTGGTTCTTGGTGGACATCCAGATGAGATTGCAAAATTTGATTATGCTGTTATAAGCCCAGGTATTCCAGTTGACAGTCCGTATGTAAAAAAGTTGACGTCTAGTGGGGTACATTTAATTGGTGAAATTGAACTTGCATATTTGGTAACGGATGCGACCTTCGTAGGCATTACAGGTACAAATGGGAAAACCACAACAACGGCCTTATTGGGTGAAATTTTTAAAACAGCAAATCGAAAACACCATGTCGTTGGCAATATTGGAATTCCTGCTGTAGAAATGGCACAGGATGCAGATCCTGATTCAGTTCTTGTTACTGAAGTGAGTAGTTTTCAACTTGAAACCATAGAAAAATGGTCATGTCGGGTTGGGGCTTTGCTAAATATTACACCGGATCACTTAAACCGTCATAAAACAATGGAAAATTATACTGCGGCTAAAATGCGTGTTTTTGAAAATCAACTCAGTTCAGATTGGGCGGTTTTGAATTATGACGATCCAAGTGTCATGGCACAAAGTCCGAAAATTCAGTCGCAAATTGCAGTTTTTAGCAGAACACCTCATGCTCAAATAGGCAGTTTCATAGAGTCAGGTGTTTTTAAAATTCGACTAAATAATGGTGTGACCTCTGTGTGTGAAGTGGCAGATATGCGAATCTTTGGATCACATAATGAATCAAATGCACTGGCAGCAATGTTAATGGCGAGTCTTTGTGGGATAGAGGTTCAGGATATAAAAAAGGCACTGGAAACATTCCCAGGTGTGGCCCATCGGATTGAATATGTTGACAGTATTGAGGGTCGAACATTTTACAATGATTCAAAAGCAACGAATCCTGATGCAGCTATATGTGCAATTCATGCCATGAAAACACCAACTGTGTTGATTGCAGGAGGCATGGACAAAGGCAGTTTGTTTGATGAAATGATTCAAACGGCAAGGGGTAGGGTTAAAACTATTGTTGTCTATGGTGAAACCAAGACACTTATTGAAGAGGCTGCTACAAGAAATGAATTTAATAGTATTCATCGTGTTGACACACTTGATCAAGCGGTCTCAAAAGCATTTGCAGAATCTGAATATGGCGATGCAATTTTGTTGTCTCCAGCGTGTGCAAGTTGGGATATGTATGATGATTTTGAGCAACGTGGGAATCATTTTAAAAGTTTGGTGAAAACTTTAAAAAAAGTTGGTGGCAAAAGATGACTGTTAAAAGAATCGATTACGCGCTCCTCATCGTTGCGCTTATACTTGTTTCATTTGGAATAATAATGGTGTTTAGCTCCAGCTATTATTATGCGATTGATCAAATGCAAAACAAGCTGCATTTTTTTATCAATGACTTAAAATGGGTTGCGGTAGGTATTGTGGTCATGATTGTGGCGTCTGTGGTACCTTATAGTGTTTATCGAAAATTGGCTATACCAGCACTTATAATAAGTATTTTTCTTTTAGTCTATGTTTTGTTTAATGGTGTTGTTATAAATAATGCAAGACGGTGGATTATTGTGGCTGGTCAGCAGTTTATGCCAGCTGAAATTGCCAAAATGGGCGTCATTTTTTTCTTTGCATATGCGCTGGAAAAAAACCATATGAACCTAAATAAATTCAGTGTATTAGGTGTTTATTTAAGCCTTTTGATTTTGTTTGTTTTTTTAATTATGGAACAACCTAACATGAGCACCGCAATTATTATTGCAGGTGTTATGGCGATTATGATATTTACGGCTGGACTTCATTGGCTTTATGTGGCACTTATAGGCACTGGAAGTATTTTTGCAGGTTGGTTTTTTGTAAATAGTGCATCGTATCGATTGGAACGGTTTACGGCCTTTCTAAATCCATTTGAACACAGTTATGATGAAGCATATCAAGTTGTTCAATCTTTGTATGCGCTTGGAACTGGCGGTATTTTTGGCGTTGGCATGGGCATGAGTACTCAAAACAAATTATATATTCCTGAGCCTCAAAATGATTTCATTTTGGCTACAATTGGTGAAGAACTGGGACTGATTGGCACGGTAGGTTTATTAATCGTATTTTTGATATTGATTTATAGATGTGTTAAGATAACTCTAAATGCCCCAGATAAATTTTCTTTTTTCATTGGGACAGGAATTACGACCATGTTTAGTCTACAAGTGCTTATGAACTATGCTGTAGCAACATCTTCTATGCCTGCAACAGGTGTTACCCTTCCCTTGATTAGTTATGGTGGCACCAGTGTTGTAATCATGTTGGGTGCAATTGGCATAATGTTAAATATATCCAAAAATAAGATGCAAAAAACATAGATGGAGTGATTAAATGAAAATTATGCTGACTGGTGGCGGTACAGGTGGCCATATATATCCAGCACTTTCAATTGCAGAGGCGCTGAAAGAGACCTACAAAGATGTGGAATTGATTTATGTTGGGTCTAAGATTGGTCTTGAGCAAGATATTTTGAAAAAGACAGACTTAGCGGCAACATTTATTGATGTGAGGCCTGTATACCGTAAACTTAATTTCAAAATGATTAAATCCTTATTTTTTAATAGTGTGGGTTTTTTTCAGGCTTATAGAACCATTAAAAGGCACAAGCCAGATGTGGTTATTGGTACGGGTGGCTATGTTGCGGGTGCTATTGTATGTGTTGCATCTCTATTGGGCATTCCCAGTGCAATTCATGAGCAAAATGCTTTTCCTGGTTTTACAAATCGCGCATTAAGTCGTTTTGCAGACCGAATTATGATTGCCTTTGAGGATGCGAAAAGCCGATTTAAGTATCCGGAAAAAGTCGTTTTTACAGGCTTGCCAATATCAGAAAAATTTACTGAAGTTACAAGCGAGGCTGCTAGAAAGGTGCTTGGTTTTTCTGATGAGCTGTTTATTGTTCTGTCTGTGGGAGGGAGTAATGGCGCACAACACTTAAATGAAATTTTGTTGCAAACTTATACAGAATTTCGAGATACGCCTAATATAAAGTTTATTCATGTTGCTGGTAGTCGTTTTTTTGAGCCTTTACAGAAACGGATAAAAGAAGGTGCCTACGCAGTTGGTGAAAATGTGGAGATTAAGTCTTATATAGAAGATATGCCCTGTTATTTAAATGCATGTGACCTGGTTATATCCCGTGCAGGGGCTTCTACTATACATGAAATTATTGCCACAGAAACACCTTCTGTTATTATACCATCACCGAATGTTACAGATGATCATCAGACCTTTAATGCAAAAATAATAGACGCTCAAGGTCTTGGCGTTGTTATGAAGGAATCCGAATTAACAGCAGATCTCATGGCACATGTTATAAATGATTTGTTCACGGACCGGTCAAAATTGGAAATCATGAAATCGAATTGTAAAAGAGTTGACTCAAAAAAAACAATGGATTATATTTTGACTGTTGTAGATCAGTTGCTTAAAGACAAATCCTAATTGTAGGTGGTAAATGAAACGTTTTTTTAAGATATTGGGAATTCTGTTTGTGTTAATTGGAATTGGTATATTGGGTTATTTTTTATACACGCAAACAGATCTTTTTAGAATTTCTAAAATTGAATTCAATGACCATGACCATTTAAATCTTACTGAAATTCAAAGAGAATCAGGAATTTATCTTGGTTTACCCTATTTTATGGTGGATGTTAAGGACGCAAAAATGAAGTTAGAAACCCATCCGTTTGTAAAAAGTGCTGCCATTAAAAAATCATTTCCTGGCCTAATTGCGATTGAGATTGTTTACAGGACGCATGCCTTTAATTTGACCTACTCAGATATAACCTTGTCTTTGGATTCAGAACTATATGTTCTAGAGGTGCTTGAAGCGCCTAAGTCAGGCTTTACAGTGGAAGGGTTTGAGTTCAATAGTTTTTCAACAGGTGAATTGATACGCGTTGATAAGCGGTATTTGCTCGAAAATGTTGTACAGTTAATTGAACTTTTTCAAAAATCCCATGTGACTGTGGTGCCCAGTCTTAAATATGAAAAAAATGGCATCATAGCAGATTTGAATGAAATAAAAGTAAAATTTGGCGATGGAGAGAACATTCAAAAAAGATTTAATGCTTTTGTTTCTATATACGATGATTTATCACTCAAGGGCATTACAAGTGGTATTATTGATGTGAGTACGGATGGTTTGCCAATATATAAACCTTTTGGAGAATAGGTGGCTTATGAAAAGAGATTATGTTTGGATTGGACTGGCGTGTATTATTTTAGGAATTTTCATGGCATTTCAAATGAAATTTATACAGGGAACATATTTGGATGGCGATACGCCAACACAGAAAACGGTAGAGATTTTAAATGAGCTAGCATCTGTGGAAGCAGAGAAAGAGCTGCTTCTTGAGGAAGTTACGCGATTGGAAACTCAACTTGAAGAGATTAAAAGTTCAGCATCTGGAGAGAGCGCCATAGTAAAAAATCTTACGGATGAGTTGGATCGATATAAGGCGTTTTCTGGAATGACGAGAGTTTCTGGAACCGGCGTTCTGGTTACCATAGACAATCCGCCTCAGGATGTTAACCTTGGATCGGAAAAGAATATAGCATATGACTACCGGTTGATACTTGATTTAATTAATGAGCTCAATTCTGCTGGTGCAGAAGCAATCTCCATTAATGAACAGCGCATGATTAACAGCACAGAAGTACGTCTGGCTGGAAATCAGGTTAATGTAAATACAATTCCAATTGCGCCTCCATTTGTTATCAAAGCAATAGGAAGCGCCAAAACCTTAGATGGGGCAATTAACCAGAGGTTTGGAATTGTTCAAAACTTACGAGAACTGGGGTACTATGTTGAAGTGAACCAAGTCGAAATTATAGAAGTGCCTGCATTTAATGGTACTGTAAAATTCAATTATGCCACTACAGTGGAATGAGGAATGATTTCATGTTGACAAATTGGAAAGTCATATGGCTTTTGATATTTTTACTGGGCGTATCCATAGGTCTTCAAATACAAACCATTTCTACGGAGGTTAAGTATACTTCGATTAAAGACATGTACGCTTTCAGTATTGAATTGGAGAGTCAGCAGAGTGAAGTTGAACAATTGAAAATTAAAATTGAAGATATTAAAAATCAAGTGGCCACCTATCAACTTGCTAAAACAGATGAGCGGATTGATTATGCACAATTTTTAGCGGATGAAATTGAACTGACAAAAGAAATTTCAGGGATAACCCCTGTGCAAGGTCCTGGTGTTGTAATTGTCATCACTGATGGAACCCGGGAACTGGGGGAAGATGAAAATCCTAACAATGTTTTGGTTCACGATATCGATATTAGGGCACTTGTAGATGACCTCAGAAATGCAGGCGCTGAAGCGATTTCAATTAATAATGAACGCGTAATTTTTAACAAATCCAACATTCAGTGTACTGGACCTACAATTAAAGTGAACGATCAAGTTTTTGCACCACCATATATTATACAAGCAATAGGGGACCGCAAATTTCTTGAATCTGCCATTAATTCGCCAGACAGTTACAGTGAAAGCTTAAGACAGTGGGGACTTTTTGTAGAAGTAAACACTTCAGTCAATATCAAGATCCCTAAATATGAAGGATTTGTGGAATATCTTTATACAAATTAACAGGAGGCAGCTATATGATTATTGCTATTTTAGGTATTGTCGCAGGCATTTTAATTGGATTATATTTACCGTTTGAGTTTACCACGATATCCTCTTTATATATTTCTGTGGGCATACTGGCTGCAATGGATTCAATTTTAGGCGCATTGCGGTCAAGTTTGGAAAACAAGTTTGATGGGGTTATCTTTTTAAGCGGTTTTATTGTAAATGCCCTTCTAGCAATTTCTTTGTCCTATATAGGTGATAAACTTGGTGTGCCAATTTACTATGCTGCTATTTTTGTGTTTGGAACACGTCTTTTTAATAATATTGGTAGTATTAGACGTTTGACAATTGATCGCATGCGGACGAAACATAAAAATAAATAGGTCCACGGGCCCAAAATCATTTAAATATCAATAAAAAATACATTTTTCACAAAAAAATATTCCAAAATTCATTGAAAGAGTATATACTATATGTAGTGAAAACTATAGATTGATACCAATAGATATTGCGAATGATTGTGATATTTCACATCATAAAATTTATACAATTACGATGATTATAACCATACGATACAGTTTATATAAAGAATCTACACTTGAAGGGGTTTTAGCCTTACAAGATAAGGAGGAGTTTCATGTTAGAATTTGATGTTGCAGTTGAAGAATTTGCCCAGATTAAAGTAATAGGTGTTGGTGGCGGGGGGAATAACGCCGTTAATCGAATGATTAAAGCCAGCTTGAAAGGCGTTCAATTTATTGCAATCAATACAGATAAGCAAGCGCTGTACAGTTCAGCTGCAGAATATAAATTGCAAATAGGCGAAAAATTGACGCGTGGTTTAGGTGCGGGTGCAAATCCTGAAGTTGGGAAAAAAGCGGCGGAAGAAAGTCGCGACGATATCTATCAAGCCCTACAAGGTGCAGATATGGTGTTTATTACTGCAGGAATGGGTGGTGGAACAGGAACTGGTGCCGCGCCGATTGTTGCTGAAATAGCCAAGGAAATGGGTGTTTTAACAGTTGGTGTTGTAACAAAGCCATTTTCGTTTGAAGGCAAGCGTAGGATGAAACATGCTGAAGAAGGCATTGAAGAGTTAAAGAAAAAAGTAGACACATTGATTACAATTCCAAATGACCGTTTGCTTGAAATCGTAGAGAAGCGAACTTCTATTCTCGATGCATTTACCATAGCAGACGATGTTCTTAGACAAGGGGTTCAAGGAATTTCCAATACAATTACTGAAACAGGCCTAATAAATGTAGACTTTGCAGATGTAAAGACTATCATGTATGAGCAAGGTCTTGCACACATGGGTATTGGCCATTCTAGTGGTGATGATCGTGCAATAGATGCAACCAATCAAGCCATTCATTCTCCTTTGCTTGAAACGTCAATCCGAGGCTCTAAAGGAATTCTTCTTAATATCAGAGGCGGAAAATCTTTAGGGATGATGGAAATTCAACAAGCAGCTGATTTGGTTTATCGCGAAGCAGATCCAGATGCAAATATTATTATGGGTGCTGTCATTGATGAATCATTAAAAGATGAAATCTCAGTTACGGTTATCGCAACAGGATTTGAATCTTCAAGACCTGAAGTTAAGGCAGACAAACAAAATAGTAAATCAGAACCCGTTAAAGTTCAACAAGTAGAAGCTGAACCTAACGAGGACGACACGTTTGATATTCCTACATTTTTGAGAAAGAAAAGATAACCTTGCTTCTAGCAAGGTTTTATTTTTAACCTATATGAATAGAGGTGAACAGATGAAGTGTCCATTTTGTAATAATTTGGAATCTAAAGTAGTCGACTCAAGACCTACAGACGATGGCCATGTGATTCGAAGAAGAAGAGAATGCATAGGATGTGGTGAAAGGTTTACGACATATGAAAAAATTGAAGAAATTCCTATGATTATTGTCAAGAAAAACGGTATGCGCGAATCTTATAATCGCATGAAGGTACTTAACGGGATAATTAGAGCCTGTGAAAAAAGACCTGTTACAATGGAACAGATGGAAGCTTTAATTGATCGAATTGAGATGACACTTCATAGTTCAATGGAAAAGGAAATTCAATCAGAATGGGTTGGCGAATTGGTTATGTCTGGGTTAAAAGACTTGGATGAAGTTGCCTACGTACGGTTTGCATCGGTTTATAGGCAGTTCAAAGATATTAATACGTTTATTACAGAATTAACCAAACTTTTAAATGAAAAAACACCGCTTAAATAAATAGCAAGCATATACTCAAGAAGCAGGCGTTTGTCTGCTTCTTTTTAACTGTTTGGATGGAGGTTGCCATGATTAGAAATTATAAAATGCTTGATTTTCCAGGTCTTAAACACGGCATCACCACAAGAGTTGGAGGCGTTAGCAAGGGTGACTACGTTTCAATGAATACAGGCATTTTTGGCTCTGACGTGCGCGAAGATGTCCTTAAAAACATTTCAATTGCAGCAGATAGAGTGGGCATAACTGCATCCTCAATTTTTATGACCCATCAAACACATTCTGACCGAATTTTTGTGATTGACGAATCGACCGAGTTAACGTCATTAGACGTTTACGATCAAGCAAAAATTAGTGAGAGGGCATATCAGCTATATGCCATTGAAGATCATGATGCAATGGTTACCAATCGAACGGATATAGCTTTAATGACATTTCATGCGGATTGTGTTCCAATAATTGTATACGATCCGATACAACATGTTGTTGCAGCAATCCATAGTGGCTGGTTGGGAACTTCTAAAATGATACTGTCTAAGACGCTTGACTTAATGCACATGCGGTTTGGAAGTTTAATGTCGGAGGTTAAAGTTGTGATTGGCCAGTCTGCAAGTGTATGCTGCTATGAAGTACAGAGAAACGTATACGAGGCTTTTGAAGCAATACTGGTTCCTGAAGAAATGCAAGTGATTTTCCATGCCAAAGCTGATAATTTGTGGCATTTGGATTTAAAGGAAGCCAATAGACTGCTGGCAAAAAAATCAGGGGTTTTACAGGGGAATATTGAAATTGATTCTGGCTGTACAGTTTGTGCGCCATCGTTGTTTCATTCTCATCGTGGTGCAAAAGGTGGCAATCGAGGTATGATGAGTATACTTGTACAACTTGAAAATAAAACATTGTAATTCAGAGTTAATTGTATTACAATGAAGTACTGTATAAGATTAAGTTAGAAAGGGTTGGAAATGAACCAGATCAAGGAAATTACGCCTGGATCCATTGCAGAAGAAATGGATATTGAAGTAGGCGATACCCTTTTGTCCATAAATGGTCGAGAGGTTAAAGACATCATGGATTTTATATATCTGTGCCATGATGCTTATATTGAAGTGGATATTCAAAAAACAAATGGCGAGATTTGGACGCTGGAAATTGACAAAGAGTACGATGAGCCATTGGGGCTAGATTTTACAAACCCAATTATTGATCATGCTCGGCGCTGTTCCAATAATTGTGTATTCTGTTTTATTGATCAATTGCCTAAAGGCATGCGAGAACCTCTATATTTTAAAGATGACGATTCAAGATTGTCTTTTTTACAGGGGAATTTTGTGACGCTCACAAATTTAAAAGATGATGATCTTAAACGAATTGTAGAATATGGTATTAGTCCAATCAATGTGTCTGTTCATACCACAGATCCGGACTTGCGTGTAAAAATGTTGGGCAATAAATTTGCAGGTCAGATTATGACGCGTCTTGAGTACTTGATTTCAGGTGGGATTACAATAAATGCTCAAATTGTATTATGCCCTTCATACAATGATGGACCTGCTCTTGAAAAGACTTTGCTAGATTTGATGACTTTTTATCCTAAATTGGAAAGTGTTGCAATTGTTCCAATAGGTCTTACTAAATATAGAGAAGGTCTACCGGATATGCGGCCTGTTGTATTTTCTGAAGCTTGTGAAACCCTAGATTTGCTTGGTAATTTTCAAGCGATGGCGTTAAAAAAAATTGGAACGCGTTTTGCTTTTGCTGCAGATGAATTTTACATTCAAGCAAAAAGACCATTTCCTGACGATGATGCCTATGAAGGGTATATTCAGTTGGAAGATGGCATCGGTATGGTGCGAAAGTTAGAATCGGAAGTTAAGGATGCCTTACAGGTTATACAGTCAACGGCTTCTGATAGAAGGCAAGTTCTCATCGTAACTGGTATGGCTGCAAAGCCTTATTTAGAAGAGATTGTATCACATATAACCCATCAATACGAAACCATAGAATGCAGGATTCAAGGGATTGAAAACACCTTCTTTGGACCGAGGATTACAGTTGCTGGCTTGTTAACTGGTTTTGACCTTAAATCTCAGATTAAGTTGGATTCCAATGACACATGTGTCCTCTTACCCGACTCAATGTTTAGGTCTGGAGAGACCATCCTTTTAGATGATGTTTTCTTAAAGGATTTACAGGATTATTTTAAAGTACCCTTTTACAAAGTCCCAGTGGATGGTGAATCCCTGGTTGCTTATATATTGAATGGAGGCACAAATGAGTAGAAAACCTATTGTTGCAGTTGTAGGGAGACCAAATGTTGGTAAGTCGACATTTTTTAATCGAATTGCAGGAAAAAGAATATCTATTGTAGAAGACACCCCAGGCGTAACGCGAGACCGTATTTATGCAGATTGTGAATGGCTGACCCATCAGTTTACTTTAATTGATACAGGTGGCATTGAACCCTCATCTTCTGATGTTATTTTGTCTCAGATGCGGGATCAAGCTCAGATTGCTATAGACACTGCAGATGTAATTGTTTTTTTATGTGATGGAAAGAACAGTTATACCACTGCTGATGAAGAAATTGCTCAAATGTTGAGGGTTAGTAAAAAACCAGTGGTTTTGGTTCTCAATAAAATTGACCAATATAAAAAACCAGATCATTTTTATGATTATTACAGTTTGGGATTAGGTGAGCCGGTTATGATTTCTTCGGTAAATGCTATGGGATTAGGCGATTTGCTGGATGATATCGTGAAATTATTTCCAAATGAAGATGACATGACAGAAGCAGAAGAGTCAATTAAAATCTGTTTGATTGGAAAACCAAATGTTGGTAAATCTTCTTTGGTTAATAAAATAATTGGCGAAAATAGGGTAATCGTTTCCGAAATAGCGGGCACAACACGGGATGCAATTGACACGCCATTTGAGTATGACGGACAGCCTTTTGTACTTATTGATACAGCGGGCCTTAGAAGGAAATCCAGAGTTAATGAAAATATTGAAAAATACAGCATTATTAGAACTTTAACTGCAATTGAACGGTCTGATGTGTGTTTTATTTTGATAGATGCTGAAGAGGGTATTACAGATCAAGATAAAAAAGTCGCCGGTTATGCGCATGATGCAGGAAAAGCGTCAATTTTTGTTGTTAACAAATGGGATTTGCTACAAAAGGACAACACGACGTTTAATGAATTTAAACGTACAATTAGAGAACAATTTGCCTACATGCCATATGCGCCGGTTATGTTTGTCTCAGCGTTAACAGGCCAGCGTGTGATGCAATTGTTGGAACAGGCAATCTATGTATCCAACAATCATGCATTGAGAATTTCTACGGGCGTTCTAAATGACGTGCTCAATGAGGCAATGGCATTGAATCAACCGCCTTCAGACAAGGGCAAGCGCTTGAAAATATATTATGCAACCCAAGCTTCAGTTAAACCACCGACTTTTGTTTTGTTTGTGAATGATAAAGAATTGGCACATTTTTCTTACATTCGTTATTTGGAAAATCAGATCCGAAAGAATTTTAATTATGAAGGAACACCTATTTTATTTTCAGTTAAAGAACGCGGTTAATGCCGCGTTTTTTGTTTGGAGAAATAGAGTTTATTCAGCAATTGTGTTATAATTATGAGCGATAAATCACATTTAAGGAGGTTCGACTTGAAAATTTCAGTTGTAGCGGCAGGAAGCTGGGGAACTGCCTTGTCCATGGTTTTAAATTCTAATGGACACAAGGTAACAGTCTGGGCGAGAAATGCCGATCATATAGAGACAATTCGTAAAACCAGACAAAATGAAAAGTATTTAAAAGGTATAAGATTAGACGAAAAAATTAATTTCACTTGCGATGCAGAGATGGCGCTAACTGATACCGATGTTGTTGTTTTTTCTGTTCCGAGTCAACATTTTCAAGATACTTTTCAAATGTTTTATGAAAAGGGCTTATTGACAAATCGGCAAGTTGTTGTCAATGTGTCCAAAGGCATTGATATGAATTCTTTAGAGACACCTTCACAAATTGCCTATAGAGTGTACCCTGAAGTTAGATTTGTGACTTTGTCGGGCCCATCTCATGCTGAAGAAGTGGCGCTTGAATTGCCTACAGCCCTTGTTGCAGCCTCAAAAAACAGAAATGATGCTGAACTTATACAAGATTTGTTTTCTAATGATTACATGAGGGTCTACACGAACCCTGATGTGATTGGCGTTGAAATTAGTGGGGCGTTAAAAAATATTATAGCACTTGGTGCTGGCATCAGTGATGGACTTGGATTCGGAGACAATGCAAAGGCGGCACTTATAACAAGAGGCATTAAGGAAATTTCTCAATTGGGATTGGCGCTTGGCGCAAAACCTGAAACGTTTAAAGGGCTTGCGGGCGTAGGAGACCTAATTGTAACGTGTACCAGTATGCACAGTCGAAATAGACGTTGCGGTATGCTTATTGGTCAGGGCCTTACCTTAAATGAAGCAGTCAAACAAATTGGAATGGTTGTTGAAGGTGCGTACACGGTTAAATCTGCTTATGCTTTGAGTCAAAGACATGGCATTGAGATGCCTATAACGGCTGAACTTTATAGAGTCTTATATGAAGATAAAAATGCTAAAACTGCAGTTTTGGACCTTATGACCAGACGTAAAAAACATGAAATGGACGAATACGCATCGAAAATTGAACCTTGGGATTAAGAGGCAGCGGTATGACACGAGTCAAAAACAAAAAGAAACATCGAAAAGTCAGATACGATCGTATTATTATGAGCCTCTTGTTTCTGGGCGGCCTCATTTATTTTGCTGTTAAACTTATTCTAGGATTTTTTGCAGATCAGCAGCTTACTTATACTGTTCAAGTTGACAGTTTGAATCTAGAAGATTCATATACAGCATTTATTTTGAGAAATGAATTGGTAGTTGATACTGAATTGACAGGAAAAATAAACTATATTGCTGAAGAGTCCAGTATAGTAAAGAAAAATCATCCAATTCTGGAAATTTACAACGATGGTGGCATTGTAACTTCTGAAACAATTAGTGAACGCGAACTAGACCGTAAAAAAATTCAGTTTGATTATACATCTTTGGAATATGAAATTGGGTCTTTAAAAGATCGGATTGAACTCAATCTCTTGAATAAAACTTATGGTGAAATTCCAGCACTTAAGCAAGAACTTATTTTAAAACAAACACGACTTGGAAAATTGAGAGTTGAAAATAAGTTTCTTTCAAATCGAGAAACCTCAAACGTGACACAAACAATAGGAAGTGGACACCTAACTGAAGGTGAAAAACGGACAGTCAGTGCTCCAGCCGAGGGTATTTTAACCTATCAAATTGATGGTTATGAATCGGTCTTAAAAGCCGATAATATTTACAATATTAGTTTTAAAGAACTCTCTGACTTGAAATTTGAGGAAACATCTACACGTACGGAAGTATCAAAGTCTCAGGTGCCTTTGTTTAAAATTGTAGACGTTTCTACGTATTATCTTTTATTTGAAATAGCAAAAGATGCCATTCAGACTTATGAAGACATACAAGATCTTGAAGTACATGTGGATCAAAAAGTTTTAAAAGCAGTTGTCCATGACGTCTATTCTGATCAAGATTCTGCAGTTGTTTTAATTAAATTACATGAGCCGTTTGATGATTTTCATTTAAACAGATGGCAGGATCTCAAGGTTGTGCGTCAAAATTATAGAGGTTTAAAAATTAAAGTTTCCTCTATCGTGACGCAAGAAGATCGGTTGGGTGTCTATAGTGTAGGACCTGATCGTCGTGTTTCATTTATACCAATTAAAGTGTTGGCATATGATTCAGAAAATGCCATTGTTTATAATGCGCAATTCTATGATCCAGAATTTGGGCTTGTTAGAACGATTTCTGTAGATCAAGAAGTGGTTATAGATTCTAAGGCTTTTAGGGAAGGAGATATTGTCCATGAGTGAGATTACCAAAGCAGCAAATGAAGATTATGCGTATCTTAAAGAAAATATTGAAACTTTGAATCAATCTATTGAGGCCGCTTGTAGAGATTCGGGCCGAAAGGTAGATGAGATTCATTTGATTGGTGTTACAAAGACTTATGAGCCAGATGTAATTAACGCTTCAATCCGCTATGGGATCCGCGAAATAGCAGAAAACAGAGTGCAAGAAATAACCAGAAAATTTGAGGCTATTTCTACAGATGTTGAGTGGCATCTTATTGGACATTTGCAAACAAATAAAGTAAAATATATCATAGATAAGGTAAAGCTTATTCACTCGGTTGACAGTCTTAAACTCGTTGAGGAGATTCAAAAAAGAGCAGCTCAAATTAACAAGGTGCAAGAAATTTTGATTCAAATAAACATTGCAGATGAAGAACAGAAATTTGGGATTCAACCTGATGACTTGCCTCAATTGTTGGAATCAATTTCAAAAATGAATTGTGTTAGAGTTGTTGGTCTTATGAACATTGCGCCTTTGGTTGAAAATGTTGAAAATTTAAGGGCGGATTTCAAGCAAATGAAACGATTGTTTGACGGATTGGAAGGACTTGGGTATTCAAATGTGAAATCTGAGTTTTTATCAATGGGGATGTCCAACGATTATAGAGTGGCTATTGAAGAAGGCAGCAACATGATTCGAGTTGGAACTGCTATTTATGGAAAACGCAATTACACAGGAGGATGCTAATGGGCGATAAATTTATTGACAAAATTAAATTTTTTTGGGGTGTAGATACGCAAGAAGAGGATGATACAACTGAAGATTTCTATGATGAATTAAAGCGAAAAGACCTGGAGGATCCAGAATATGCCGCGCAACAAGGAGAAACATATTCTGACCCTGTCAGTACTATTAAAACTTCTAACAAGGTTTTAAATATCCATTCGAATTCTCAACTTAATGTTGTGCTTTTTAGCCCTAAGAGTTTTGAAGAATCTACAACCATAGTAGATACTTTAAAAAGCAAACGCCCAGTGGTTATGAATATTTCTGAAGTGGATAAGGATTTGGCACGAAAGATATTTGACTTTTGTTCTGGTGCTTTATATGCAATTGATGGACATATTCAGCAAGTTTCAAAAGGAATTTTTGTTATGGCGCCTCAAAACGTGGACATAACAGGTGATGTGATGTTGAAAAAGGACCATTCTGAACCAGCAAGCTGGTTAAGAGAATAAAGCGACAGGAAGGATAAGACATGTTGGAACTTAGAATAACCATTTATTATTTTTTACAAGTGATTATGTACCTGATTTTTGCACGGGCACTTCTATCTTGGTTTATTAGGAATCCTCAAAATCCAATAATGAGTATACTCTTGGCATTGACGGAACCTATATTAAGTCCAATCAGAGCCCTGCTTTTTAAGCTGAAGATTGGTGGAAATATGATTGATTTCAGTCCTTTGGCTGCTTTGTTGTTGGTTCAATTGTTAAGTGCAATGGTATTGGGCTTATTCTAATGAATAAAAATACAGTCTTAAAGCAATATGCCGCCTTTTTGGATGAAGACGGTATTTTTTTAAAAACATTAGATTTACTGATACGTAGTGACTTATATTATGAAGCTTCAATGACTGATTTTATCACGCCGGATATGGCGTATGCTTTTAATCAGATTGCAAGTCAATATACCGAACTCAATCTTATGCCCTTTGGTGTATTTGAAGGCGCTGAACGGGTGAGACTTTGTTTTTATCCTGAATTTTCAGAGCCTTGTGATGTCAATGCGTTTATTGCTTTGCTTGAGTTTGAATACAATGATAAGTTCAATACTCTGGCACATAAAGATGTGTTAGGGGCTTTGATGGGGCTCGGCATTCAAAGAAATCGGGTTGGTGATATTGTTCTATCGGGTTCAAAAATTCAAATGGCTGTTGACTGTGAGCTTGAAACATATATTTTGGCACATCTAGACCAAATTGGACGTGCAGGTGTTAGTGGAAACCGTATTCCACTTGATATGAAGTTTGAAAAAGATTTAAAATTAATTCGGCGGGAAGGCACTGTAAAGTCTTTGCGATTGGATGCACTTATTGCACTTGCAATGGGTATTTCTCGTAGTGAAGCACAAAAATGCATTGCTTCAGAATCGGTTAAGGTCAATTATAAAGTGTGTGAACAGACTGCACAGGTGTTGAAACAAGGTGATTTGGTTTCTGTAAGGAAAAAAGGCCGTTTTATTCTTGAGGAAATTTCGGGTGTAACCCGTAAAGACCGTATACGTGTAAGCTTATCATTTTATTCAAGATAACGAGTAGGGGGGGATAGAGATGTTAACACCACTTGACATACAAAACAAACATTTTTCAAAAGTGATTCGTGGGTTTAGTGAAACAGAAGTTGAACAATTTTTAGCAGATATCGTAAAGAGTATGGAAGATTTAATTCAGACGAACATTGACACAACTGCCCAAAATGCACAGCTGGAAAGAGAAATTTCCAAGTATCAAGCAATGGAAAAAACAATCCATGATGCTGTGGTTTTGGCTCAAAAGACTTCGGATGATTTGATTCATTCTGCAAATGAAAAAGCAAAATATATTGTTGAACGGGCTGAAGATCAAGCTAAAAAAACAATCAATGATGCAAATACTGAAGTTATCGAAGTTTTAAAGCGCCATGAAGCAGCAAAAATGGTTTTAAAGGCCTTTCAAACAAAGTTTAAGGTTTTGCTTGAATCAGAACTTAAATTGGTAGATGAAATGATTATAAATGCAGAGAAAGAATAATGATTGACGTTGCAGAAGTCATACGTTATAATATTTTACAAATGTAATTGTCAAAGCAAGGATTGGGAAGAGTATCTTGAAACAGATTCCAAGAGAGCCTGTGGTTGGTGAAAACAGGTGAATCGTTCAAGTGAAAATCACCCATAGTTATCGGTGTGAAATTTTAGTAGCGCTGGTCGGTTTCAAACCGTTATCATGATTAGAGAGGCACTAAATTGTGCAACTTGGGTGGTACCGCGAAGTTATTCGTCCCATGGCTTATGCTGTGGGATTTTATTTTTTTTGAAAAAACAATTATGAAAGGATGTATTCAATGAGTTATAAGGAATTGAGCAAAGGCGTAGTTTCAGATCATGAAAAGCAAATACGCACTTATTGGGAAGATATTGATTTGTTGAAGCTCAGTATTGATTCTCGTGAGGGTAAGGAACCCTTTATATTCTATGAAGGCCCGCCAACTGCAAATGGACGTCCGGGAATTCATCACGTATTGGCCAGAGCATTAAAAGATGCAGTCTGCAGATACAAAACGATGCAAGGCTATCAAGTTAAGCGTAAAGCTGGATGGGATACTCATGGACTGCCTGTTGAGATTGAAGTGGAAAAGAAATTAAATCTTAATGACAAGTCTCAAATTGAAGCGTATGGCATCGAGAATTTTAACCATCAGTGCAAAGCATCTGTTTTTGAATACGAAGACACTTGGCGTGAAATGACTAAAAAGATGGCATATCTCATTGACTTGGATCATCCATACATTACTTTAGAAAACAATTATATTGAAAGTGAATGGTGGATTTTAGACAAATTCTTTAAAGAGGGCTATATTTATGAAGGCCATAAAATCTTGCCATACTGTCCAAGATGTGGAACTGGTCTTGCATCCCATGAAGTTGCACAAGGTTATCAAGAAATAAAAACAGTTACTGTTTATGTAAAGTTTAAACGAAAAGGCTATGATGAATACTTTTTAGTATGGACAACAACACCTTGGACACTTGCCTCCAATGTGGCACTTACCGTTAATGCCAATGAAACTTATGTAAAAGTGCGTCATAACGATACGGTTTATTATGTTGAAAAGAATCTCGCCCCTCAAGTTTTGGAGGGAGATTATGAAGTGCTGGAAGAAATGAAGGGTAAATCTCTTGAATATATGGAGTATGAACAATTAATGCCGTTCATTGCCGTAGACAAGAAAGCATTTTTTGTGACGTGTGCGGATTATGTTACTGTTGAAGATGGAACTGGTATTGTCCACACGGCACCTGCTTTTGGTGAAGATGATTACAATACAGGGGTTAGGTATAATTTGCCAGTAATCCAGCCTGTGGATGAAGAAGGACGCTATACTGAAACCCCTTGGAAGGGACAGTTTGTTATGGATGCCGATCCTGAAATTGTAAATTGGCTCGGTGAAAATGGCATTCTTTATCGAAAGCAAAAAATGGACCACAATTACCCGCATTGCTGGCGGTGTAGAACCCCACTTTTGTACTATGCAAAACCAAGCTGGTATATTGAAATGACAAAATTAAAAGATCAGTTGATTGCCAATAACAACAGTGTTAATTGGTTCCCAGACTATGTTGGAGAGAAAAGATTTGGAAATTGGCTAGAGAATTTAAATGACTGGGCGATTTCAAGAAGTCGATACTGGGGGACGCCGTTAAATATTTGGCGCTGTGACTGTGGTCATTTATCGTCAGTTGGCTCTCGTGAAGAACTTAAGGATAGAGCAATAGAAGACATAGACATTGACATTGAACTCCACCGTCCATATGTGGATGATGTTCACTTGACTTGTGATAAGTGTGGTGGCGTTATGACAAGAGTCCCCGATGTTATAGATTGTTGGTTTGACAGTGGTGCAATGCCTTTTGCACAACACCATTATCCTTTTGAAAACAAGGAATCTTTTGACAGTTTGTATCCTGCTGACTTTATTTGTGAAGGCATCGATCAAACGAGAGGCTGGTTTTATTCTCTAATTGCCATCAGCACGTTTGTGATGGGAAAAGCACCTTATAAAAATGTTTTGGTAAATGATCTTGTACTGGATAAACATGGCAAAAAAATGTCAAAATCTAGAGGCAACACGGTTGACGCTTTTAAATTACTAGATTCATATGGCGCAGATGTTGTTAGATGGTATTTGTATTATGTTTCTCCTGCGTGGACGCCAACTAAGTTTGATGAGGATGGTCTGGCAGAAGTGGCATCGAAGTTTTTTGGAACTTTCAAAAATGTGTACAATTTCTTCACGCTCTACGCAAACACAGATGGTATAAATGTTTTAGAGTTTGATGTTCCTGAAACGGACAGATCAGAACTAGACCAATGGATTTTATCCAAACTTCACACTTTGATTAAAGGTGTTCAGTTGGATTTGGAAGTTTTTGATTCTACAAAAGCGGTTCGTAAAATTCAGGAATTTGTTAGTGAAGACCTTTCAAATTGGTATATTAGACGTTCTAGAAGACGTTTTTGGGATTCAGAGTTAAGTTTGGATAAGAAGTCGGTCTACAAAACAACTTATGAAGTTTTGGTTGCTGTGAGTCAATTGGCTGCGCCTTTTGCACCTTACTTATCTGAGGAAATATATCGAAATCTAACAGGTGAAGTATCCGTTCATGTAAGTCATTACCCTCAAATAAATGAAACTCTGATTCAGCCACGTATTGAAGATAGAATGGACTTGGTACGTGATTTGGTAACGCTTGGAAGGGCTGCGCGTGAATCCGTGAAAATAAAAGTGAGACAACCTATTGCAGAAGTGATTGTGGATGGCAAGCATGAGGATTTAATTGGTGACTTGGTTCCATTGATTGAAGAAGAACTGAACGTAAAACATGTGAAATTTACAAGCGATCTTCCTGAATATATGAATTTCATGTTGAAACCAAACTTCAAAGTTTTAGGTCCGATTCTTGGAAACCAAATGGGACAATTTTCAAAAGCTTTAGGTAAATTAGATCCTCAAGTATACGCAATGCGTTTTGAAGCAGGTGAAACAGTTGAATTGGATTTAGGAGATGAACGCTTCATAGCAGACAGTTCACATGTTCTTATTAACATCACAGCGAAAGAAGGATTTACGGTAAAAATGGAAAATAACCGTTTTATTATCTTGGATACCCATCTTTCAGATGCGCTGATTGATGAGGGGTATGCGCGTGAAATGATTTCAAGAATTCAACAAATGCGTAAAGCAAATGATTATGAAATGATGGATCAGATTAAAATTTATTATCGTGCACCAGAGGCATTTGGTAAAGCAGTTCAGAAGCACGCTGATTACATCCTTTCTGAAACTTTGGGTGTTGATTTAATTCAAGATTCAGACCAATCATATGAAACATTTAACTTAAATGGACATGATGTAGACTTGTATTTGGAAAAGAACGCGTGATTATTTAGCAGGTAGAATTTTAAATTCTGCCTGCTTTTTTTCTATTTTGTGATTGAAAACGCAAATTCAGCCAATATATAAAATATAAGAGACGAGGGGAGGCGAACAAGTTGAAAACTAGAAATTATATTGAAGACAATGTCGATCAAATGACTAAGGACCTAATTGATTTTATCGGAATCCCCAGTGTTATTGATGAAATGGATTCAAATAAACCATTTGGGGAGGCAATTGATAGGGCCTTGAAATGGGTACTGAATCAATTTGAGGCAATTGGTTTTAAAACGTACTATGATCCAGAAGGGTATTATGGATATGCCGATTATGGTGAAGGCAGGGAAATGCTTGGTATTCTTACGCATGTTGATGTTGTCCCCGGTGGCATTGAATCACACTGGACATATGGTCCGTTTAAAGGCACTTTGGCAGGAGGTCGGTTGTACGGAAGAGGTGTTTTGGATGACAAGGGACCTATCGTATCTGTATTGTACGCAATGAAGGCGCTTATTGCTATGGAGGTTCCATTTAACAAGCGGCTTCGCATAATCATTGGTACAGACGAAGAAAATCAATGGCGGGGCATCTACAGGTATCTCAAGCGTGAAGAAAAACCAGATTTTGGGTTTACACCAGATGCTTCTTTTCCCGTTCAATTTGCTGAAAAAGGACTTTTGCAAGTAAGGTTAAAAAGCACAAGTAAAACAGATGTTAGAATAAAGGGTGGATATGCTATGAATTCTATTCCGGAATCTTGTGTTTATCATGGTAATCATATCTATAAACTTGAAAAACAACTTAAAAAAATGGGATTTGATCATGAAATAGAAGGCGAAGAACTCTACGTTATTGGAAAAAGTGCACATTCTTCAAAGCCTCAAATGGGTGTAAATGCAGTTATGCGAATGGCAATGGCAGCTTATGACATTGGGATTGAATCACCAATTCTTTCATTTTTATATGATAAGATTGGCTTCACATTTCATGGTGAAACCATGTTTGGAAAGTGTGTAGATGCTTACTCAGGTGACCTTACAGTATCAGTCAACCAATTGGATATGGGCGCACATGGGGGCGTGATTGGTCTTGATATTCGAATACCAGTTACCATAGATAAAAAATTTATTGCTGAAGGCATTAAGCGGACGGCTCAAAAGTATGGTCTGGTTTATGATGAACTGGATTTTTTGCCACCCGTTTTCTTGCCCGACACTCATCCAATGATTCAAACACTTCGAGCAGTATATGAAGAAGAAACGAATTTAGATGGTACACCAATTTCCAGTGGTGGTGCAACGTATGCACGTGCTTTGGACAACACTGTTGCTTTTGGTCCGCTTTTTCCTGGAATGCCAAAACTTGTGCATCAGGCAGATGAATACATGGACGTAAAGGCGTTTGTTAAGTGTACACAAATTTATGCCAAAGCGATAGAAAGGTTGGTTCTATGATTAAAAATTATGTTCTTGATACGAATGTTATGATACACGACCCTGAATGTTTTTATAAGTTTGAAGACAACCATGTTATTATTCCCATTATTTGTATTGAGGAGCTGGATAAACTAAAATCTAGAGACGGATTGGTGGGCTACCAGGCGAGAAGTGCGGCGCGTGAGCTTTCAATTATTCGGAAAATGGGAAGCCTTTCTGAGGGCGTAAAACTAGAGGGAGGTGGTACGGTACGAATTGAGTTAAACCATTTAGATTTTAATACGTTGCCAGATGGATTGGACACGTCAAAAAATGACACACGCATATTAGCGGTGGTAAAAAAACTTCAGGAAATATATGCGCCAACACAAACGATTTTAGTCACTAAAGATTTATATATGGCCATTAAAGGTGATGCGATAGGCATTGAGATTCAAGATTATCAAAATGATAAAGTCACAGCGGATGAACTTTATAAAGGCTATCGAGATATTCAACTCACCAGTGATGAAATTGATGCCATATATAGTGGTGGGTTACAGTTTCAACTAGAAGGTCTGAATCCTAATGAATTCCTACATGTGAAAAGTTCAACGCGGGAATCTCATGAAGTATTGGCACGATTTGATGGTGAAAAATTAGTGCCACTTAAGTATGTCAATGAAGTCTCTTGGGGATTATCGCCGATTAACAGAGAACAAAAAATGGCATATGAACTTTTGATGGATCCGAACATTCATTTTGTTTCAATTACTGGAGGTGCTGGATCAGGGAAAACAATTTTGGCCACTGCTGTCGCTTTACAAAAAGTTATTGAGATGGGGCAATATCGTCGGATTGTGTTTGTTAGACCTGTTGTACCAGCAGGAAATGATATTGGATATTTGCCTGGCACAGAGGAAGAAAAACTTAGACCTTGGATGGGGAGCTTTTATGACGCCATTGAAAATCTTGTGGATCAAAAGATAGTGAAAAAACAAAAAGACACACCAGGCAAAGGTCACCACGTGGTATACAGTGAGAAACCTGAATTCAGTGTAGATGATTTTATTGAACAATATCGTCGATATGGCGTTATTGAAACGAAAACGTTTACCTATATGCGGGGAAGAACGTTAACGGATGCGCTTGTAATTGTAGACGAAGCTCAAGAAATCACACCTCATTTAGCCAAACTCATGCTTACAAGAGCAGGCTTTGGATCTAAATTTGTTTTTATTGGAGACCCGAGCGACAATCAAATTGACAATGTTTTAGTGGATGCAAAATCCAACGGTCTTGTCTATACAGTTGAAAAAATGAAACACTCTGTCTTATCAGGACATGTGACATTAAAACGTGTTGAAAGAAGTCCTCTTGCGGAGCTGGCGGAAGGGGCAATGTAAAAAAATAAAGGCCCTCTTTTCAGGTCAAGAAGTCCTCAAAAGATTTTCGTCACTTGCCAAAAATCTTCCTGCGGATTGACCATCAAAGAGGGCCTTTATTTTTTTTAGAAATGTAACCTCTTTTCAGGTCAAGAAGTCCTCAAAAGATTTTTGTCACTTGCCAAAAATCTTCCTGCGGATTGACCATCAAAGAGGGCCTTTAATTTTAGTGAAAGGCTACAATTTTATCTGCATAGAGGTGTAGAACATCAAAATGAAGGTTATATTTAACATTATTTTCATTATCAATAAAAGAAGAGTTGGCGCGATAGACATTTTTTATTATAATTAAGTTGGTTTCTTCTTCATTGAGTGAAATTTCGGATGCTGTAAATTTCATAGAAGAAAACCAATTGTCAGATACGATTTCGATGTTTTCTTTAAGTAAAATCATCCATCCAAGGCCTTCGACATAAAATTCAATTGTATTTTTGTCCGTTTCTGAATAGTACTTGTAAAAAGCACGTCCCTTGTTGATCCATTTATCTTGCATGGGAAGCCTCCTTGTTTTTTTATAGTATTATTTTATCGCTTTGGCATGGAAGTTGCAAATAAGATTTAAGAAAACATCACTAAAATTTAAAGGAGGAAGAAAATGAGACTCGAAGGAAAAGTAGCAATTGTAACAGGTGGCGCGCAGGGAATAGGCCGTTCAATCTGTGAGACTTTTGCAAAGGAAGGTGCTAAAGTTGTTGCGGTAGATATGTCTGATTTGGCATACACATGTGAAAATGTAAAGGGATACATTTTAAACGTTACAAATCGTCCAGAAGTTGAACAGTTTGCGAAAAACATTGTAAGCGAATACGGACACATTGATATTTTAGTTAACAATGCTGGCATTACCAGAGATGCTCTAATTCATAAAATGACTGAAGACATGTGGGATGCAGTTATTAATGTTAACTTAAAGGGCGTTTTCAACATTACTCAAGCAGTAGCGCCACAAATGATTGAGCAGAAAAAAGGATCCATTATAAATATTGCTTCTGTTGTAGGGGAATATGGAAACATTGGACAGTCCAATTATGCAGCTACAAAAGCAGGTGTTATTGCGCTTGCAAAAACTTGGGCAAAAGAATTTTCAAGAAAAGGTGAAGCGGTTCGTGTTAATTCAGTAGCGCCTGGTTATGTAAACACTGAAATGATGCAAACTGTTCCAGATAAAGTTTTGGATCCAATTCGTGCGAAAACGATGCTTGGCAGACTGGGAGAACCTCAAGAAATAGCAAATGCTGTATTGTTCTTAGCAAGTGACGAATCATCTTTTGTTACAGGACATAATCTTTCGGTAAATGGTGGATTAAGACTTTAGGGGGTAATATGTCAAAAACAATTGCGCAAATTCAATTAGGCGATACTGCTGAATTTTCAAAAACCATTACAGAGTATGATGTCTATGCTTATGCAGGGGTGAGTGGTGATTTTAATCCGGCACACATCAATGCGGTTGAAGCTGAAAAGGGCATGTTCAAAGAACGAATAGCACACGGCATGCTCTCAGCTGGTCTTATTTCTGCAGTTTTGGGAAATCAACTTCCTGGTCCAGGCACTATTTATATGGGCCAAGAGTTGAAGTTCCTTAGACCTGTAAAATTTGGAGATACCATTACAGCCAAAGTTGAGGTTATTGAGAGAATTGAAGAGAAAAATCGATTGATTTTAAGAACCTATTGTACCAACCAAAATGGTGATATCGTTATTGATGGTAAAGCAACAGTAATGCCACCGAAATAGGGAAAAACCTCAACGGCTAATCTTTATTGAGCTGTTGAGGTTTTTTAATTTTTGACACGATTAAGATAGGGCTTTATTAATCTGAAAATTGAAGTGGCCAGTACGATACCACATGCAATTGAAATTGCAACAAAAAGCGATTCTGCTCCTGTCGTTAAAGCGTTCTGGAAGTCTTGGTTAACAATGTGGTACATTGTGTAATAAATGCCATACCCAGGAACAAAGGGTATAATGCCAGGAATAATATATAAGGTTGCAGGATGTCTTTGAATAGAGGCTAGAATTTCGCCAATAAAACCGACGCATATTGAGCCAATTAATGCTGGAACAATAAAACTTGCGCTTGAATTTTGAAGTCCGTAGTATAAAATCCATCCAATCATGCCATTGATGCTGGCAATTACAATGAGTTTTCTGGGAAGGTTGAAGATTACAGAAAAGCCAACCACACAGAAGAAAGAATAGAGTGCTTGAAATAACAATTCCATTAAAGCCTCCTAAATATGACCTAGAATGAGTTGAAGTACCATACCGACACCGAAGGCAAGGGCTATGGCGATGAAAAGCGCTTCCATAATTTTAGCACTCCCAGCCAATAGTTCGCCTGAAATCAAGTCTCGTATGCCGTTAGTTAATGAGACCCCAGGAACTAAAGTCATGAGCGGTCCAATAATAACCATGTTATAATCAGGGTGATAGCCAAAAAGTGTCGCTAGAAAAATTCCCAAAAAACTTAAAAGAGATAAGGAGAGGCCTCCAAAAATATTTTTTATAAAGAAATTTAATTCAAGTTTACTGAGATGATCCCATGTAAATAGGGTCAAAGAAGACGCAAAATAGGAAATTAGAAATTCAAGGCGTGTGCCACCAAAGAGAAAAACAAAAAAACCACCAGCCATGCCTCCAAAAAAGTAGCGTGCGCGGTTTGAGAAAATAGGTGGTGTTTTGAAATTTGCCAATAATGCTTCAGCATCATCCAGACTCATGTCAGAGGCACTGAACTCTCTTGCAAATGTATTGGCCCGGTCAATAATTTCCAGATCAATACCTTTTGGTGTTACCCGATAGAGTTTGGTTACGGTTTCATTTTCAAAATCAACACTTACAATAATACCTGTAGGGATAACAAAAACATTGACTGGAAGATGCAGTCGGTTTTCGGTCATACGTTTAACAGTATCTTCAACCCGATAAGTTTCTGCCCCATTTATAAGCATAGTTTTACCAGTTTCAACTGATATTGTGAGTATACGTTTGGATTTAGTATTCATAAAAAAGTCCTTCTTTAAAAGTTATAAGTCATTATAACAGAAAAATAGTCTTTTTTTAAAGATGAATATTTGATAAAATCATTATAAATCCTAAAGAATGGAGACTGTTATGGATGAAATAATCCGTTTAATATGTGATGAGGATGGCATCCGACTAGATGTTTACCTAGGAAATGCGATTTCGTCACATTCTAGAAGCTATATGCAAAAATTAATTTCTGAGGGACATGTGGCGTTAAATGGCCACCCGTGTGGCATCAAAAAACAAATATTAAATAAAGGGGATCTTGTTGATGTTGTGATTCCAGATGCTGAACTTTTAGATGTAGTTGCGGAGGATATAGCCCTTGACATTATATATGAAGACCAAGATTTAATGGTTGTCAACAAACCACAGGGAATGGTCGTCCACCCAGCTCCAGGCAATTACTCTGGTACTTTGGTCAATGCGCTAATGAACACTTCTGACCGCTTATCGTCAATTAATGGCGTAATTAGACCTGGAATTGTACACAGAATAGACAAAGATACATCCGGGCTTCTGATGGTTGCAAAAAATAACCATGCCCATGAATTTCTTGCAGACCAACTAAAGGCAAAAACAACACTTAGAGTTTACTGGGCAATTGTAAATGGCCAAATGAAGGAAACGGCAGGGACAATAGACGCCCCAATTGCAAGGCATCCTGTGGATCGAAAAAAAAATGCGATACGTCAAGATGGCAGAAATGCTGTAACACATTTTGAAGTATTGGAACGTTTCAAATTTCATACTTTGGTTGCTTTGAAACTTGAAACTGGGAGGACACATCAGATTAGGGTTCACATGGCCTCAATAGGTTACCCGCTAGTGGGCGATCCTGTTTATGGCCTAAAAAATGAAAAAGTAAAACATGTAGGACAATTGTTACATGCAAAAAAATTAGGCTTTATGCATCCGTCTACTGGTCAATGGATGGAATTTGATTCTGAGTTGCCTGATTATTTTGTTCGGGTTTTGGAAAAGTGTAGGGCATTGTAATTAGGAGGTATCAATGGAATTTAAAGCGAAATTAATGGATGATAAAGCGATGGATCGTTCTTTAACGCGATTGGCACATGAAATCATTGAAAAAAATAAGGGCGTTGATCGGTTGGTACTCTTGGGCATCAAATCAAGAGGCCTGCCCATTGCAAAAAGACTATCAGAGAAGATTCAAAAAATTGAAGGTTCTGTTTTACCTGTGGGCGAGCTGGACATTACACTTTATCGCGATGATCTAAGCAAACGCACAGATGTTCCAGATGTAAAAGAGTTATCTATAGGGTTTGAAATCAATGATAAGATTGTTATACTAGTTGATGATGTGATTTTTACGGGAAGGACTGTAAGGGCAGCTATGGATGCAGTTATGGACTATGGTAGGCCTGGATCGATTCAACTTGCGGTTTTGGTCGATAGAGGCCACCGTGAGTTACCAATAAGGGCGGATTATGTTGGAAAAAATATTCCAACTTCTAGAAAAGAAATTGTGAAAGTAAAAATTGAAGAGATGGATGGCGTCAGTGAAATTAGCATTTATCAAGGCGATTAAAAAAACTTCAGTCCAAGTTATATGGACTGAAGTTTTCTATTTTATTTCTTTGTAATCAATTTCTTCCACATCATCTGAATCAATATTTATGATGACCCGGCCTCTTGGGCCTGAATAGGCGTGGCTTTTAAAAAAGGCTTTTTGTTTCCTAATGATGAGTGTTTTTCCAAGGAAAAAAACCACAAGTCCAATGATTGTAATCATAATTCCTAAAATCATAACCACTGTTGCAAGGGCAGCTTTTGAATTAATAACTGCGAATACACCAAGTAGAATGAGAATAATTGAAGAGATTACTGCTTTTTCCTTACCTTCTCCTCGTGTTTTAAAAAACATAATCATACCATTTGTTCCTGAAATTATACACCCAAGCCCAATAATCATTAAAACGTTTTCGGGTCTGATAAACGCATAAAAACTGAGGATTAAAACTGCAGCACTGGCAATAATACTTAATTTACTACCACTGACAAGCGCGAAAGTAAAACTGTAAAAGCCAATCATTAAAAAGATGAAAGTAATCACTCTAATGGCTAAGGTGCCAATAAAGCTTGGAAAAGCCATAAAGAGCAAACCGGTTATGGAAATAATCAAACCGATGATTTGAAACAGATTCATTTTTCTAAAAAGAGTCATGATACACCAACCTTTAGCATTCATTGTTCACACTAACAGTGTTAGTATAATTGAAAAATATGAATAGAGTATTAACAAATAACCATCCTAATCATAAACTTTATCCATGACCAGATCTTTGAAGTAATATCGAGAATCTATTAAGGCATTGCTATATAGCCATCTGACAACTTCAACCATTGCAGATTCATCTGGTCGAATGGCAGACAAATCACTTAAAAGGGCATCAAGGCTTTGCTTATGCTCTTGAGTATACCATTCTTGATTCACAAGAATCAAAGTTGCGAACAAAGTGCTTTCTGAATTAAAGTGAAGCGTATCGGGGGCGTAATCCACTGTATTTTCAAGGTGTCCATAGTCTAAATTTAAAGCCAATTCTCTTGAGTCCCTGGCCATCATGGGCGAAAAGTTTTTCCAGAGTTGATTGGTTTCTATAAAATACAAGGCTGGAAGTTCACTTATGTAGCCAATTTGAGGCGTCTCTGTGGCTTCTGGCAATGGACCGTGAAGGCCATATGATGAAGGAATCATTCCTATTGCCCGGTATTGATGAAGCGTCTTGTAATTATAAATGTAATTAAAACTATCCATTAAAACAATATCAGGCGAACGCTCATATATGACGCCTAAAAGTGCCCGCGTATTAGGCGCATGTATCCAGTTGGTTAAGTCAGATGTTTCTATAGTTTCTATGGATGCAAGGACTGGAGAATCAGAAGGTATTATTTGTTTTTGTATATTTAGTCCAGCCCCAATTGTCACCAATAATACAGCGGATATTAATAGCGCTTTCACATTAGTCCTCCTTAGAAATTAGAGTTTTTAGGGCTGCCTCATCTGGTGTAATATAAAGTGTTTTGTTATGCGTGTAGATGACCATTCCGGGCTTTGCGCCATTGGGCTTAGTAACATATCTAACAAAAGTGTAGTCTACAGGTACATTTTCTGAAGCACGCGCATTGGAATAATATGCTGCAAGCATGCCTGCTTCTTCAAGTGTTCTTTCAGGTGGTTCTTGTCCTTCTGTACGAATGATTACATGTGATCCAGGAATAATTTTGGTGTGCAGCCATATGTCTTTGTTTGACGCTATTTTTGTGGTTAGATAATCATTTTGCATATTGTTTTTGCCAACGAATATTGCATAACCATCTGAAGATCGAAACTGTCTATAGCCTTGTTTTTTGGAGTCTTTTTTTCGCCCTTTGTATTGACGGCTTTTAATAATGCCTTGTTCGGCAAGCTCTTGTCTGATTTCTTGAATGGTTTTGCTGTCTTCGCTGAGCTCCAATTGTGAGAGTATGCTGTCTAAATACTGGATATCCCACTGTGTGGCATCAATTTGAACTGCAAGTTCTTCTAAAGCAGTTTTTGATTTCGCATATTTTTTAAAGTAAAGTTGTGCGTTTTGAGTGGCATCAAGCCTGACGTCAAGGTCAATTGTCACGGGTTCAGGTGGATCCATATAATAATTTAGGAGTTCAATTTTATTGGTTCCTTTTTGAATTTGATATATATTTGCAAGAATGAGTTCACCTGCAACTTTATAATGATCTGCATTCTCCGCAGAATCAAGCTCTAAACGGAGCTTTTGAAGTTTTGATTTAGCCCGGTCCCTTTTAATCAAAATTGATTTCTTAAGGTCAGCAGTGCGTTGGTGAATTTTGAGCGCCAGATTTCTTTCGGTGTAAAATTTTTCAGTTGCATGTGCAAGACTTTCAAAAGTTTTATACTCAAAAGCTTCATGTAAATCCGGGATAAAATAAAAATCTTGCATGATATTATGAGAATCATAATAAATATAGCCGCAATGATTTGAAGTTTTAAGCAGGGTTTCAATTTTTTTAATCTGGTTTGTAAGAGTTATAAGGTGGTCTTGAGTGAGTTCGGCGCGTTTTAAATCATGAAAAATCCCGGATTGAGTCAGAAGATATTTGGCTATGGTTGGGCTAAAGCCTTCTATAGTCGAATAGAGCGCCTTAAGAATAGGCATTTCGCTTGGTAATGTCATTAAGTGTTCTTGCCAGTTACCAGATAAAGGGACTTTGTTAGATTGAATCTGTTCGTAACGAAGGCCCGGGAGCACGCTTCTAATACGGCTCATATCTGGGCTAATACGTTTTATGCTGTCAATAATAACGCCGTCTTCACGGGTTACAATAATGTTGGAGTGCTTGCCCATGATTTCAATGATAATATTTTTAAGTTCTAAATCGCCCAACTCATTTTTGGAAAGTATTTCTAAAATTGCAATCCGTTCGTGCCTAATTTGATAAAACCGATTGATTTTTCCATTGGTTAAATGTTTGCGCATTAGCATGCAAAACATTGGTGGGTTATCGGGATTCTCCCGACGTTCTTCAGTTAAGGAAAAATATGGGATAGACGCATCAACGGATATAAAAAAAGAAAAGTTTATGCCGCCACTTCTGATTTTAAGGGTTAATTCGTCCTTTTCAGGTTGGTGAATTTTATCAATTCGACCCCCTTGTATTTTTAAATTTATTTCTTCAATTAATTTATGCATCAGTAGACCGTCAAAAGCCATGATTACCTCCGAAGTTGTGAATTATGCTTTAAAGTATACCACTAACATGTGGGAAATAAAAGGCCTGTTCGCCTTGATAATCTTTGAGTGTTTGTGTTATAATTTAATGATGTCAAGCACATGGAGGAAATGAATGATCTATAGTATGACTGGATTTGGACGCGGTGAGTTTAGCAGTGGTGTTTTTGATGTTACTGTTGAGATGAGAGCCGTCAACAATAGATACTGTGATATTGTTGTGAAGATGCCTAAGAAATTAACGGTATTTGAGGAACGAATTAAATCAAAAGTTAAATCTGAATTGTCTAGGGGACGTGTTGATGTCTATATCAACCTTGAAGAAACATCACATGACAATTATGCGGTAAAAGCCAATTATGAGATATTGGATCGATTTGTGGAAGTGTACAGATCAATATCAGAGCGCTATGATTTGAAAGATGATGTCTCTTTGGCTTTACTTTCAAGAGTTCAAGATGGTATTGAGGTATCTTATGAAGACCGTGACGAAGCTGAATTTTGGAATGCCATTGAACCGGCATTGACAGATGCGCTTAAACATCTGATGGAGATGCGGTCAATTGAAGGTCAGCAACTTAAGATCGATGTCCTTCAAAAAATTGCCAATATAAAAGAAAATCTTGAAAAATTATCTGAATACGCACCCCTTATTGTGTCTACCTATCGCAAAAAAATAACAGATCGAATCGAAGAGCTTTTGTCCGACATGAATGCTGAAATTGATGCGTCTCGCATTGCCAATGAAATTGCCATTTTTTCGGATAAAACAAATATCAATGAAGAAATTGTTAGAATCCACTCGCATTTAGAGCAAATCGAGCGTATTTTAGAGACAGACGTTCCAGTTGGGCGAAAACTAGATTTTTTGATTCAAGAATTAAATCGGGAAGTCAATACAATTGGTTCAAAATCACCAGATTCAGAAATTTCCACGCTTGTCATTGAATTGAAGAGCGATTTGGAACAAATTCGAGAACAAATTCAAAATATAGAGTGAGGTTATTGAATGAATCAAAAAGGATTGCTGATCATTGTTTCGGGGCCTAGTGGTGCTGGAAAAGGAACACTTTGTAAATCTCTTTTAAAAAGGGATTCAAGTTTGATTGTTTCCGTTTCTGCAACCACAAGATTACCACGAGATGGTGAAGTTGATGGTGTCAGCTATCATTTTTATGAAAAAGAAGATTTTTTGAATCGTATTGAAGCAAATGGATTTTTGGAATATGCCAAAGTTTATGACAATTATTATGGCACACCTAAAGATTTTGTTATAGATCATATTTCAAGAGGTGAAAACGTACTTCTTGAAATTGATATACAAGGTGCGATTCAAGTGAAGCAAAAATATCCTGAAGGTGTATTTGTATTTGTTTTACCACCTTCTATGAAAACCTTAAGGGACCGAATTGTGGGACGGGGTTCTGAAACACCCGAATCACTTGAAAAACGTATGTCATGTGCCATGAATGAGATAGAAAGTATCAGACACTATGATTATTTTGTTGTAAACGATCAGGTAGAGTGGGCAACAGATCAACTTCAAGCCATCTTGCTTGCTGAAAAATGCCGCGTTCGATCTGATATTTCTGAAGTTGTTTTAAAATTTAAGGAGGAAAAACAAAATGTTAAATCCGTCGATTGATGACTTGATTGAAAAAACTGGGAACCGATATGCACTTTGCATTCTTGCCGCAAAACGTGCAAGACATTTAATTGAAAAACACGAGGCAGATGAAGAAGAAGAAATGATTATGAAACCACTTTCAGTTGCCATAGAAGAAATTATGGCTGATGAAATCGAAGCTTTTATACCAGAGCCACCAAAAGATCGTATCTAAGTGGGTTAGGAGTGATGAAATGCTGACCGGTAAAAATATTGTTGTAGGTATAACTGGCGGCATTGCCGCATACAAAGCGGCTGATGTTGTGAGTCGTTTGAAGAAATTAGGCGCAAATGTCTACTGTATAATGACTGAAAACAGTACAGAATTCGTAAACCCTTTGACTTTCCAGTCAATTTCGCAAAACTATGTGGTTACCAATATGTTTGATGATCCTAAAACATGGGATGTTGAACACATTTCACTTGCTAAACGGGCCGATTTGTTTTTAATCGTACCGGCGACTGCCAATAGTATTGGAAAAATTGCATCTGGAATTGCCGACGATATGTTGACCACAACTGTTATGGCCACAGAGGCGCCAGTTTATTTTGCACTTGCAATGAACACCAAAATGTATCAAAATCCAATTGTTCAAAAGAATATTGAATTTCTAAAACAAATGGGCTACTATTTTGTAGATCCGGAGTCTGGTCGCCTTGCATGTGGTGATGTTGGTGCTGGAAAACTGGCTAATCCTGAAGATATTGTACAAAAAGTGTGCGATCATTTTACGAAATCTTTTAAGTTGGCTGGGAAAAAAGTTCTGATTACAGCGGGGGCTACGCGCGAGCCAATAGATCCAGTGCGATATATTTCAAATAGAAGCAGTGGACGTATGGGGTATGCAATTGCTCAAAAAGCTTTAGATGAAGGTGGAAGTGTTGTGCTTATTACAGGGCCTACACATCTTGTTCCGCCCCAAGGCGCCGAGGTTATTCGCGTAGAAACAACAGCAGAAATGTATGAAGCGGTTATGGAAAACTTGGATTCAGATGTTATCATAAAAGCAGCAGCCCCATCAGATTATAAACCTGAAATTTTTTCAAAAGAAAAAATAAAAAAAAGCGATTCGCAAATGGCTATGAATTTTACCAAGAATCCTGATATTTTAAAGGCTGTGGGTGAGCTGAAGACGCATCAAATACTGGTTGGCTTTGCAGCTGAAACAGAACACGTAGAGGCTTATGCCAAGAAAAAACTCTTGGAAAAGAATTTGGATTTTATAGTTGCGAATAATGTTGGCCTTCCGGGTGCAGGATTTGATGTAGATACAAATATAGTTACTTTTTTTGAAGACAATGGGCGTATGACGTCTTATGATCTTATGGGAAAAGATGAAGTCGCTGATTTGATTGTTCAAAGAGTCGTTGAAAGGCTTCAATTAAAAGATAACGAACTATAAGAGCGGATTTCCGCTCTTATTTAAGTGGAGGCTGTACATGTATGCAGATGTAATATTACTGAGAAGTACTGGGGACTTGGATATGACCTTTACCTATCGAGTTCCCGATGAATTGAAAAGTAAAGTCATACATGGTGCAAGGGTTATTGTCCCATTTGGGGTTTCAAAATTCAATGAGGCCATTATTTTTAAGACCTATAAAAGTTTAGAGACACCTGTTTCTTATAAGGTTAAAGAAATTGCCTATGTGTTTTCTGATGGTGTTTTTTTGACGGAATCGGAACTTGAATTAATTGAAACCATTCATAATTTATATTTATGCAGTTATACAGAAGCGGCACAATTGTTTATGCCAATGGGCACTTTAACACATCAATATCGGGTGTTCTATCCATGTTTTACAGAGGACTCTGATTTGACGCTGTCAGAATGTGAACTGAAACTATTGAAAACCATTGAATTGGAACCAATTTCAGAAGATAAACTCATTGGGATCTGTTCGGATAACAAACGGAAAAATGCGCTTAAAAGGTTGATTGCACTTAAATTGATTAAATATCAAGTCCAGTTTGAATCGGTTGTTAAAGACCGTTATGTTGAATGGATTGAACCAACTGAAACCTTAGGTGATTTTTTGAAGTCTGTTCCTAACCGATATAAAGCACAGAAGAGTCTAGGTCAGTATATGCAAGGTGTTGGAAGTGCAAAACGTCTTGATGTACAAGATGCGGTAAAGGTTTCAAAAAGTGTTGTAGACCGCTTGGTTGATTTGGGACATTTGAAAGTGACCCACAAAGAAGCTTTGAGAAAACCAGAGTTTATGAATGCCAACACTGAAAGTAAGGCCATTCATCTTTCTGTAGAACAAAAAAGCGCCTATGATGCAATTCTAAGTGGTTTCTTTAAGGACCATCAGCAAGAATTTTTGTTGCATGGTGTTACGGGGAGTGGCAAAACTGAGGTCTATGCTGAATTGATAGAATCGGTAGTGAAAAATGGCCAAAAGGCTATTTTGATGGTTCCCGAGATCGCTTTAACCCCTCAAATTGTATCCAGGTTTGCTGCTAGATTTGGTTCTGATCGGATTGCGCTTATACATTCTAAAATTTCACCTGGTGAAAAATATGATCAGTGGAAACAAATTAGGGCAGGGCAATTTGATTTGATCATTGGGGCGCGTTCAGCAATATTTGCACCTGTGACATCACTGGGATTGATTATATTGGATGAAAGCCATGAAAGCACCTATAAATCTGAAAAAAGACCTAAATACGATACTTATGAAATCGCCAAGATGAGAATAGAAATGTCGGGTGGTATTTTGATTTCTGGCTCTGCGACACCTTCTATTACAGAATATTATAGTGCGCTTTCTGGGGAACGCGCTTTAGTGAAGTTGGATTCAAGATATAATGCTCAAAAAGTACCTGAAATTGAAATTGTAGATATGCGTGAAGAACTTGTGGCTGGGAATCGATCAATTTTAAGTGAGCGGTTGTATCAAGCTATTGAAACTCGACTGGAACGTAAAGAACAAACAATTATTCTCTTAAATCGAAAAGGGCATTCTACTTTTGTTTCTTGCAGAAGTTGTGGGTTTGCGCTTGCGTGTCCCAATTGTGATGTGACACTTACGTATTTCAAAGGCGAAAAAACAGTCCGATGCAACTATTGCGGGTATGAGAGTTATGTACCAAAAAAATGCCCTTCATGTGGGAGCGACTATTTTAAGTATTTTGGTGTGGGGACTGAAAAGGTTGAAGAAGAATTGAGGACACTTTTTAAAGACGCTGTAATTTCAAGGATGGATCGAACGACAACTCAGCGAAAAGGCAGTATTGAAAAGATTATTACCGATGTTGAAACGCATAAAACAGATATTTTAATTGGAACTCAAATGGTTGCAAAGGGTTTTAATTTCAAACGGGTGACTTTAATTGGAATATTGTCTGCTGACTTAATGTTAAATTTCCCGAGTTTTCAGTCTTCAGAACGTGCGTATCAATTGTTCAACCAAGTGGCTGGCCGCGCAGGCAGAGGCGATATCCCAGGACAAGTAATCCTTCAAACGTATGTTCCGGATCATTATGCAATCAATCATACAGAGTATGAGGCCTTTTATAGGCATGAACTCGATTTTAGAAAACAAATGCGATATCCACCGTTTTCTAGAATTGTAAATTTATTATTTTCCAGTAAGGAAGAAACATTGGCTGAGTCTTTTGCAAAAAAATCCAGAACATATCTGAATCAAAGGATTTTAAAAAATCGTTTACAAAATGAGATAGAAATTTTTGATGCAAATCCTGCATTATTAAAGAAGATTGATGGCAATTACAGGTGGCAAGTTTTAATAAAAGTAAATCCTGCACACATGGATTTTGTGCGTCAATATGTAAAAAACCTTGAAAAGAGGCTGTCAAAGGAATCAAAGTGTAAATTAAACGTGGATTTGAACGCGTCTAATATATTATAATAGTAACTGTAAAAATATTTAGGAGGCTGAAAATGGCAATAAGAACAATTAGAACGGATGACGATCCGGTGCTTAGAAAAAAATGTAGAGTGGTTACTGAATTTGATGACCGTCTTAGAATATTGGTTGAAGACATGATAGAAACCCTGCATTATGCAGATGGCGTAGGCCTTGCTGCACCACAAATTGGTATTTTAAAAAGGGTTGTCGTTATTGACCTTTATGATGATAAGGGGCCAGTAACGCTGATTAATCCAAGACTATTGGCTTCAAAAGGATCGCAAATCGAACAGGAAGGGTGCTTGAGTTTGCCGGGCCAATCCGGATATGTTGAAAGGCCTTCTGAAGTGCGTGTAGCCTATGAAGACTTAAATGGTGAAAGTCATGAAATAGAAGGACAGGAACTGCTTGCACGGGCTCTCTGTCATGAAATGGATCATTTAGAAGGTGTGCTTTATATTGATAAAGCAATTCCTGAATCTGAACTGGATATTGAAGAAGTTGAGGCGACGTATTGATGAGAGTTGTATTTATGGGCACACCGGAGTTTTCAGTCCAAACATTGGAAGCCTTATTGGAAAAGCATAATGTTGTTGGGGTTTTTACCCAGCCAGATAAGCCGAGTGGAAGAGGAAAAAAACTCACAGCGCCTCCGGTTAAACAGGTTGCAACGCACCACGGGTTGAAAATTTACCAACCTGATCGAATCAAGACAGATTCCTGGGTAGAGGTACTAAAAGACCTATCTCCAGATGTGATTGTCGTTGTGGCTTATGGACAAATATTGTCCAAAGAGATACTTGAAATTCCACGATTGGGCTGTGTAAATGTACATGCTTCATTATTGCCAAAATATCGTGGTGCTGCACCAATCAATTGGGCGATTGTAAATGGGGAGACTGAAAGTGGTGTAACAACCATGCAGATGGATGAAGGGCTTGACACTGGAGATATGCTTTTAAAAGAGAGTGTTCCAATTACTGCTGAGATGAATGCCCAAATGTTGCACGATGCACTGGCAAATTTGGGCGCAAAACTACTAATCAAAACGTTGGACCAATTTGAAAAAAATGGGATAAACCCAACACCACAGGATTCAGATTTATCCAGCTATGCCCCAATGTTAAGTAAGGACGTTTCGAAACTTGATTGGACGGAAACTGCAAAACAGATTGTTGACAAAGTTAGAGGGTTTGATCCATGGCCTGTTGCACATACAACTTGGCAGGGGAAGATGCTAAAAATATTTAAGGCGTCTGTCTCTGAATGTTTTGATGAAAATTTACTTCCAGGCCGTGTTATTGATTTGACCAAGGAAGCCATTATTGTTTCTGCAGGTCATTCAGCTGTTGCGGTAAAAGAAATTCAATGGGGCAGTGGAAAACGTATGCCTGTTGAAGCGTTTTTACTTGGACATGATGTGAAGCTAGGGGACGTTTTTGGAGATAAGGAGGCGTAATTATGTATTTTGGAGACGGTAGTTTTTTCATATTGATTGGCCTTATGCTTTTGGCTTCGGTTGCAAGTATGCGGGTAAAATCAACTTTTAATAAATACCATAAAGTTCGGAATGTGCGAGGATTAACCGGTGCTCAAGCAGCAGAGATGATGCTTAGACAAAATGGTGTGAATGATGTTCGAATAGAACGGGTAAACGGGTATTTGTCAGACCATTATGACCCACGGGCAAAGGTGATTAGATTGTCTGAGCCTGTTTATGACAATCCTTCTGTTGCATCGGTAAGTGTCGCATGCCACGAAGCAGGTCATGCACTTCAACATGCGATGGGGTATACACCTTTAAAATTAAGGACGGCGATTCTTCCTGCTGCTCAACTTGGAACTAAAGCCTTATGGCCACTATTTTTTGCAGGAATTATATTGTCCATGCCACCTTTAATTACATTTGGGATTATATTTTTTTCTTTCTCTGTTTTATTTCAGTTAATTACTTTGCCGGTTGAGTTTAATGCCAGTTCAAGGGCTTTAAAAATAATGGACGAATCAGGTATATTGGCCATGGAAGAAAATGTACATGCGAAGAAGGTTCTAAATGCAGCTGCAATGACTTATGTTGCTGCCGCAGCAATGGCCATTGGTCAACTGGTTAGGATGATTCTTTTGAATCGTGGGCGTGATTAAAAAGCATTACCCGGCGATTTAGCCGGGTTTTTCTTTTTTTGGGATTTTAAAAACAATATGGAAAAAAATGTCTTCAACATCATAAGCCAATATGATATAATGAACTTCTAAATTAAGGTATACTTATATTGTCTAGGTCTTAATGACTATAAATAAACAAGGAGGTAAGGATGGCCTGGAGAGACACTTGGAAGAACAACGTAAACACAGTAGAAAAATTAAAAGATTACATTGACATTGCACCAGAAGACAAACAAGATTATGAAAAAATAATTAAGAATTATCCGCTTTCATCAACAACTTATTACTTGGACTTAATTGACCCTGAAGATCCAAAAGATCCTATTCGCCTCATGTCGATTCCCAGTATAGAGGAATTTGACTTAAGTGGGGACTTCGATACAAGTGGTGAAGGACAAAACACTAAAATGCAAGGATTGCAGCACAAATACCACACCACAGCCTTATTGCTTTCCACAAACAAGTGCGCCATGTATTGTAGGCATTGTTTTAGAAAGCGCCTGGTGGGAACTGCCAATAATGAAACCCTTTCCTTTATCAATGATGCTGTTGACTATATTAAGGCACATAAGGAAATCAACAATGTTCTGATTACGGGTGGGGATTCTTTTATGATAGAAAATGACTTGATTGAGACATACTTGGAAGAGCTATCCAAGGTGCCACATATAGAGTTTATTAGATTTGGGACACGAACACCTGTGGTTTTCCCTGAAAGAATCTATGACGATAAAGAATTCTTGGGCATATTAAGAAAATACAGTGAGAAAAAGAGAATATATGTCGTGACACAGTTTAATCACCCGAAAGAACTAACAGATGAAGCCATGAAATCCATTAAAGCATTACATGACATTAATATAATTGTAAACAATCAAACTGTTTTACTTCATGGGGTCAATGACAAACCAGAAGTTATGGCAGACCTTCAAAATGCACTTGTACAAAAAGGAATTGTCCCTTATTATATCTTTCAATGTAGACCGGTTAAGGGTGTGAAAAATCAATTTCAGTTGCCACTTGAAACGGCTGTACATGTGGTTGAGGAAGCCAAAAAATTAATGCATGGACATAGTAAAAGAATTAAATTTTGCATGAGTCATATTACTGGGAAAATTGAGATTTTAGGCGTTTATAAAGGTGAGATGATGTTCAAATATCACCAAGCAAAAAACATTGAAAATGCTGGAAAAATCTTTTCTGTTAATTTGGATCAAGATCAAGCTTGGCTTTCAGAGGCGGATATTGTGTTTTCTGAATAATTTTAGGTATTGCCCTTCATTCTTCGGTGTGGAGGGCAATTGTTATTTACATGAAAACGAATTTATTCTACAATGATATAATAGAATATGATATTTGATAAAATGAATAGATGGTGACTATATGAAAATAGAAGCACGAAAAGAAAGTGTTAAAATTTTAAGAAAAATTGATGTTGAGGGCTCATTTTCTCATTTGACATTAAATGACGCCTTAAGCAACCCTGAATTGTCTGATATGGACCGTCGATTTATTATGTCCATTGTTTATGGTGTGCTTGAAAACAAACTTTTGCTGGATTATTATATTCGAAAATTATCCACTTTACGGTTTGGAAAAATCAATCATGAAATCGTAATTATTTTAAGAATGGGGCTCTATCAACTGATTTTTATGGATAGGGTACCTGATTCAGCAGCTGTAAATGAAAGTGTCAAGTTGGCTAAAAAAATTGGAAACCGTTATGGCGGGTTCGTAAATGGAATTTTGAGAGCGTTTATTCGAATGCAAAAAACCATAGAACTCCCAGATCGCAAAAGGCACCTTTCCACACATTTGAGTATTTTATATTCTCATCCGGAATGGCTGGTTGAAAAATGGCTTAAGGCATATGGAGCGACGTTCACGGAAGCACTTTTATCCGCAAACAATAGTGTGCCTGAATTGTGGGTTCGTGTAAACACGCTTAAAACTGATTCAGATACCTTGATCAAGGATTTGGCAGAAGAAGGTGTTGATTCACATAGTGCCACGATATTGCCTGATGCACTACAAATTAAAGCAAGCCATTCACAGCGAATTGAGACTTTAAAAGCCTATAAGTCTGGTTTGTTTTCAGTACAGGATATAAGTTCTATGAGTGTTGGCGCGATTTCGGGTGTACAGCCAGGAGATTTTGTGATTGATGTTTGTGCTGCGCCAGGTGGAAAGTCCACGCATATGGCACAATTGATGTCAAATAAGGGGCGTATACTAGCGAGAGATATATCGCCTCAAAAAATAGGCTTGATTCAGGAAAATTCAGAGCGTTTGGGTATAGATATTTTAGAAGTTCAAGTTTTTGATGCAATGAAGTACGATGACACATTGACTGGAACTGCAGATGTTGTTCTGGTAGATGCCCCTTGTTCCGGATTTGGAATTATTCGCCGCAAACCGGATATTAAATACAATAAGTCAGAGGCAGACTTACAAGCTCTGACTGAGATTCAATTTAAAATACTTGAAACAGCCTCTGAATATGTTAAGCCAGGAGGTGTATTGATTTACAGTACGTGTACGATAAATGATGAAGAAAATGGCGCTATTGTACATGAATTTCTAAGGCATCATCCACAGTATGTGCTTACACCGGTATCTGGTGTTCCTGGTGTAACGGAAGAAGGGACTGTACAATTATTTCCGAACGTGCATGCGTCGGACGGCTTTTTTATTGCAAAAATGACTAGAAGAAACAATTGAGGTGTCTATGAATGTAAATGGATTAACAGATCGCGGCGTTAAGCGCAGTAATAATGAAGATTATTTTATAGTAAACGAAGCACTAAAACTCTATATTGTTGCAGATGGCATGGGAGGCTACAAAGCGGGTGAAGTTGCTGCTGAAATTGCTGCAAAAACCATTTCAAATGAAATTGAGCGTCGAATTCATGAAAATACATTTGAATTTCAAACGCAGATTGATGAAATTTTGGCGATTGCCAATCAAAGTATACTGGATTATGTCGAAGAAAATCCGGCGTGTCGTGGCATGGGCACAACCATAGTTGTGGTTTGGATTGACAATGAAACGTTGCACGTTGCCAATGTAGGTGATTCAAGATGTTATGCACTTTCGGATAATGCATTGATTCAACTGACGAAAGACCACTCTTTGGTTGCAGAATTGGTAAAAATTGGGAGTATTAGTATCGAGGAAGCGGAACAACATCCTGATAAAAATATTATTACAAGTGCTTTGGGCGTTGAAACTAAGTTTGACTTGTTCAAACAGGCGTTTGCAATAAAGAAGTATGCGTACTTGCTGATTTGTTCTGATGGACTTACCAATATGGTGTCATCAGAAGAAATTCTACGCATTTTTAAGACAGCAGAGTTTAACGTAATTCCAGCAAAATTAATTGAATGTGCCAATAACAACGGTGGTAAAGACAACATCACTGTTATTTGTGTTGATATAAAAGGAGGACGTATATGACTCGTAACGGTGGGTCTACCGGGCATATACTTAGCAATCGGTATGAAATTCTCGAGGTTTTAGGAACTGGTGGAATGGCAACTGTCTATAAGGGCAAGGATTTGATTTTGAACCGCCTGGTTGCAATTAAAGTACTTAAAACAGAATATAATTCTGATGCAGAATTTGTAAATAAGTTTAAGAAGGAATCTCAAGCTGCAGCAAGGATGTCTCATCCTAATATTGTAAACATATTTGATGTGGGATTTAGCGATGACCATCACTATATTGTTATGGAGCTTGTAAGTGGGAATACCTTAAAAGATTATTTGGATCAAATGAATGGCTATATGAAAGAAGAGGCCATTATTAATATCGTTTTGCAGGTAGCTTCAGCGCTAAGTGAAGCCCATTCTAAAGAAATTATACACAGAGATATAAAATCTCAAAATATCCTTGTGGGTGAAAATGGCAGTATTAAAGTTGCTGACTTTGGCATTGCAAGAGCTGCGACAACGTCAACTCTAGTGAATACGAGAGAAATTATTGGATCAGTTCATTATGCGTCTCCAGAACAAGCGAGAGGTGGCTATGTAGATGCAAGAAGCGACATTTATTCAACTGGAATCATGATGTTTGAAATGGCAACGAGGCGTTTGCCCTTTGAAGGGGAGAGTCCAGTTTCCATTGCTCTGATGCAAATTAAGGACGATTTACCAGATCCAAGAGCATATAATCCTGAAATCTCTAAAGGATTGTCATCCATTATATGTAAAGCTTCTGAAAAAAGTCCTTCACTGCGGTATCAAAACATGTCTGAATTTATACATGATTTGAAAATGCTTCAACGGGATAAGGATTTTGTTGCTGAACTCGGCAGTGCCGTTTCTCAAGAAACAATGGTGATTCCAAAAGTGTCAGACGACACGATTAACATGCATAAGCCGGTTGTTCGGAAAAAGCCTGTGATGGAAACAAAACTGGAAGATGAGAGGCTTGATGAAGTGAAAGGTGTTAATAAAATCAATATGACGCTGATTATTTTGTCCGCTCTTATTATGGCCATACTTGTTTTTGGAATATTTGCATTTGGACGATTTAAAGCTTTTTTTGAAGTGGAAGAAGTGTCTGTACCAATGGTTGTAGGCCTCCATGTGGATGAAGCGGTAACACAAATTACTGCGCTTGGCCTTGTTGCTGATGCAACAGAACGTAGATTTAATGGAGATGTTGAATTGGATCATGTTATCTCGCAAAATCATGAATCAGGTGATGTTTTAAAAGAGGGCAATATTGTAAAATTGGTTATATCAAATGGCGCAGTACAGGGGTTGGTTCCAAATGTTAAACAGCAGGATTTAAAAGAGGCGCGTATTATTATTGAAGGCAATGGCTTTGAAGTTGGTCGAGTGGATTATGAGTTCAATGATTTTCCAGAGGGGATGGTGATTGAACAATCGCCAAAATCGGGTGTTCGTCTTGGTGAAGGCTCGGTTATAGATTTGGTGGTTAGTCGAGGTCCTGAAATCAAAACTTATATTGTGCCTTCTATTATTGGCAATACAATTAGAGAAGCTGAAATAACTTTAAATCAGTTGGGCTTAAAGCTAGGCTCTATATCTTATGAATTGAGTGATGCCTACGATGAGGGGCAAATTATGGCTCAAGAGTTCCTTGGTGAAGAAGTGAAACAAGGGACTGAAATACCAGTAGTGGTCAGCAATGGACCTGAAACCTTGCCAATTGAAACCTCGCCAGACGGCACACCTATTGAAGGTGAAACAACTGAAGGGGAGACCACTGAACTTAATTTAACCATTCCGTTAAATGTCGACAAGTTTTCTGATGAAACTGAAACCATACGCATTGAAATGTTAAATCAAGGTGTTGTGACGGTTATTTATGAAAATGTGCATTCAAAAGCAGAGGGTCCTGAAATTTTTATACCAGCAAAAGTGAGTGGTACAGGAACTGCGATTATATCGGTTTATTATGGTGATGTTGTTGGTTATGAACAGGAAATCGAATTTTAATGGATGGTGTGAATGAAACAAGGAATAATAATCAAAGGAATTGGCGGGTTTTATTATGTGAAATCTGATGAAGACGTGTATGAGTGTCGCGCAAGAGGCAAGTTCAAAAATATAAATGTAACACCTTTAGTTGGAGACTATGTTGATATTTCTGTTCTAGATGACCTAAAAAAAATTGGGGTTGTAGAGGAAGTACACCCTAGAAAGACTGAACTTTTACGTCCAAGTGTTTCAAATGTAGATCAAGCCATTATTGTATTTTCCATTAAAGACCCCATGCCCAATATGATGCTTTTAGACAAGATGCTTGTTTTAGCTGAAAATTCAGGTCTGGAAATTGTGATTTGCTTTAATAAGGGGGATTTAGATTCGGCCTATGATTATGAAGCTGTGAGTCATGATTATCGGAAGGCAGGATACACGACATTGAAAACCTGTGCCATAACAGGTGAAGGCGTGGCGGCGTTAAGCAGTATACTAAAATCCAGAATTTCAGTTTTTTCAGGGCCTTCAGGGGTAGGCAAATCATCCTTACTCAACGCCATTGAAGCAGGATTTACACTTAAGACAGGCGCAGTTAGTGAGAAGATTAAACGTGGAAAGCACACCACCCGTCATTCAGAACTGATGGAACTTAAACAGGGGGGATGGGTAGTAGACACGCCAGGATTCACGTCTTTAAGCATGCTTGAAATTGATCCGGATGAACTTTGGGAACTTTTTCCCGATATTCGTGAACGCGCTGAAGACTGCAGGTTTGACAATTGTTTACATTTAGATGAGCCAGGTTGTGCGGTTAAAGAAGCTGTCTTTAGTAAAGAATTGTCTCCTCAGCGTTATGAATCCTATGTTTATTTATATAAAGAAATCGTCGATCAAAGGAGGAAGTTTAGGAAATGGTAAAATTAGCACCTTCAATATTATCTGCAGATTTTTCGAAATTGCTTGAACACGTTCAAGAGGTTGAAGCAGCAGGGGTTGAGTACTTGCACATAGATGTTATGGATGGTCATTTTGTCCCAAACATTTCGTTTGGCGCACCAATTTTAAAATCATTAAAAGGCAAAACGAATTTGTTTATGGACGTTCATTTGATGATTGAAAATCCTGATTTATACATTGAAGACTTTGTTAAAGCAGGCGCAGATTTAATCAATGTTCACATTGAAGCTTGCCCACATATCCATAGAACCATTCAACTGATTCGTTCATTTGGTGTTAAAGCGGCAGTGGCTTTAAATCCAGGAACTCCATTATCTAGCATAGAAGAGATTCTACCGGATCTTGATATGGTTTTAATCATGTCAGTTAACCCTGGATTTGGTGGACAAAGTTATATTGACAGTATGACGGATAAAATTAAGCGGTTAAAAGATATGATTCAATCAAAAGGTTTGGTTTGTGACATACAAGTAGATGGTGGTATTAAACTTGATAATGTTAAAGCTGTTGTTGATGCAGGGGCAACTGTTATTGTAGCTGGATCAGCAATTTTTAACACACCAAGTATTGATGAAACAGTAAAAGCCTTTAGAAAAGTGTTATGAAAACAGGGCTAGTACTTTTAGGTGGGCCTATGTCCCTTTCAGATTATACACCTAAATGGTTAGAGCTTTTTCTAAGTCTTTACGATTTTCAAGAGGTAGTGGCTGTAGATGGTGGCCTTAAATATGCTGAAAAATTAGGACTAGAACCAACCCTTATTCTAGGTGATTTTGATTCTATTTCAAGCATTGACTATTATACACACAGATGGCCCTTAGCAAAAGTTGTGAAGTTTCCTTCAGAAAAATCAATGACAGACGCTGAATTAGCATTTGAGTGGATGCTGGATAATGACATAGAAAACGTTTGTGTTTTAGGTGGATTTGGTGGACGCGTTGATCATATGCTGGCAAATGTGTTTTTAATGGAGCAATTTAGCCAATTGGACCTTATGTTCTTTGACCCTCAAAACATTGTGAAACGGCTTAAGGGCCCTGGAAAGTGGCTTGTGGAAGAGACGCCATTTAATTTAAAGTATATGTCTCTTGTACCTTTGATGGGGCAGGTTTCAGGTGTGAGCTTGAGCGGGGTAAAATATCCGCTCGATCTAGCAAAAGTAGAGTTTGGTCAGACACTAGGGATTAGCAATGAGATTACAGCAGATCATGCAATTGTGAAAATTGAAGAGGGCACTTGTTTGTTAATTCAGTCCAGTGACAAAAAATAAAAGATCGAGGCTACAGCCTCGATCTTAATTTAAGATTGAAAGTTTATTAAACCGCTCTTTCAACTTTACCTGAACGCAAACATCTGCTACAAACTTTAATGCGCTTAGTTCCGCCATTAACAGAAGCTTTAACACTTCTTAAGTTTGGAGTCCAGGTTCTTCTATTGTGATTGTTGGCATGACTGACAGTATTACCAGACATTTTACCTTTTCCGCATACATCACATACTTTTGCCATTTATGACACCTCCTTCGAGTGATTGACTCACAACATAACAAAAATATTGTATCAGAGCAATGTTGGTTTTTCAAGTAGAATTTTCTTTGTTTGTCTGTTTTTTTTGATTATTTTGTGCTTGAGGGTGGTATTATCTTGATATTCGCGTCATCATACTATAAAATAAAGTATGAATTCATTGTTCGAAAGAATTTAAGGAGGAAACTATGTCCATAAAAATGACCAACTCTTTTGGTGAAATAGCGATTAAAAATGATGTTATAGCAACCATCGCTGCTGTGTCAGCTATGGAATGTTATGGGCTTGTTGGAATGACATACAAATCAACAAAAAATGGGATAGCTAAATTGTTGAAGGGTGAACATTTGTCGAAAGGTGTTGAAATCATTCCTGAAGAACATGGTGTTGTGATTAACTTATTTGTAATTGTACAATTCGGGACAAAATTATCAGTTGTCGCTGAAAATATTATTGATAAAGTCAAATACAATGTGGAGACACAGACAGGGTTAAATGTGCTGGAAGTGAATTTAAACATTGAAGGCGTAAAAGTACAAGAGTAGTAGGAGGATATCAAGTGGAACATAAAACCATTAATGCTCAAATGCTTGCCAAAATGTTTAAACAAGGCACGTATGAGCTGAATCGAAATAAAGAAGTCGTTGATGCGCTAAATGTTTTTCCAGTGCCAGATGGCGATACTGGAACCAACATGTCATTAACCATGAATTCTGCTGTTGAAGGACTTTCTAAAGCAGATTTTGAAACCGTTGATGAGGTCGCAAAGTCAATTTCAAAAGGATCTCTAATGGGAGCCAGAGGTAATTCTGGTGTTATTTTGTCTCAAATTTTTAGAGGATTTGCAAAAGGGTGTAAAGGAAAGAAAGAACTGAATTCACAAGAACTGTGTCTTGCTTTTAAAGATGCTGCAGATACAGCCTATAGCGCTGTTTTGAAGCCTGTTGAAGGCACAATCTTAACTGTGATTCGTGAAATTGCTGAAAAAGCTATAGAGTATCAAGAAGACTCTTTAGATATTGTTGAATTGTTTGAACTTTTAAACAAACGCGGTGAAGAGACACTGGCAAGAACACCTGAAATGCTACCAGTGCTGAAACAAGCTGATGTTGTGGATGCTGGTGGTAAGGGATTGCTTTTTATTTTAAAAGGGTGTGAGGACGTATTAAAGGGACACGAACTTTCTGAAGAGGTTTTATCCAAAACAGCTTCGGCACAGTCACCTGCCCAGTCCTTCCTACGTACTGAAGATATTGAGTTTGGATATTGTACTGAATTCATTATTGAAACCAATAAAACTGAATCTGAAGGTTTAGGCCTAAAAACAGCAATTGAAAAATTGGGTGACAGCATGGTTTTTGTTCAGGATGATGATTTGATTAAAGTTCATATCCACACCAATAATCCTGGCGTTGCACTTGAAGAAGCACTTAAATATGGCGCTTTAAAGAAAATTAAAATTGAAAACATGCGCGAACAGCATAGCAATATTATTGAAGGGGCACACGCGTCCTATGAACAAGAAAATGTTTCAAAAATCCCTTATGATGAAACATTTGGATTTATAGGTGTGTCTATGGGTGAAGGCTTTTCAGATATCTTTAAAGATCTAGGTATTCTTGGAAATATTGAAGGTGGTCAAACGATGAATCCAAGTACTGAGGACTTTATGAAGATGATTGAAGAATGCCCGTCAGCCCATATTTTCATTTTTCCAAATAACAGCAACATTATCATGGCAGCCAATCAAGCGAAAGAATTGTCAGAGAAGGACATATGGGTAATTCCAACTAAAACAATGCCGCAATGTATTACCGCGATGCTAGAGTTTGATCGAGAAGCATCTCCAGCTGATAATTATGAGCTCATGCTAGAGAGTCTCAGTTCTGTAAAAACGATACAAATCACATACGCTGTACGGAACACAACCTTCAATGATATGGCAATTGAAAAGGATGATTATCTTGCAGTAGCGGATGGTGAAATTAAAGATGTGGGCAAGAATCAATCTGAAGTTGTATTAAATGCTATTGAAAAAACAATGACGGAAGATTCTGAAATGCTCTCCATTTATTATGGGGCAGACGTTTCGGAGTTAGATGCAAATGATTTAGCTGAAAGTATTTCTAATAAGTTTCCAAATTTAGAAGTCGATGTTTTTTATGGCGGTCAGCCAGTTTATTATTTTGTCATGTCATTGGAATAACAATTGATTTGTAAGCGCTTCAAATATGGGATTATTTGGGGCGCTTATTTTATAGTGAGGGCAATCATGTTGGATACATCTGTTGATAAGTTGTACGGTGTTGGTGATCGAAAACGAAAACTGCTTGAGAAAATAAATATTAGAACGTTTGGTGATTTGTTAATGGCTTACCCGCATCGCTATATAGACCGCAGACGCGTCATTTCAGTTTCGGCTTTAAAAACTGGGGCGCTTGGATGTATTGAGGCAAAAGTAGTAGAAGTTCAACAAAAGCGGGCAAAAAAAGAAATTTTAAGTGTTACTGTAGAATCTCATTTTCACCAAGGCGAGATGGTGTTTTTCTCACCAAAGTATTTGAAAAATGCATTTGAAGTTGGACAGTCGTATTATTTTTTTGGGAAGATGGATAAGACTGGGATGTTTTTTAAAATGCTACAGCCGGAGTTTGCTAAAGTTGGCACAAAAGGATTTTTGGGGATTATTCCAGTTTATCCCTTAACCGCAGGGATATCCAACAAAGAAATGATTGCCTATAAAAAAGGTGTGTTAAGTGCTTTACAAGGAAAAATAATGGAGAATCTTCCCGAGTTTGTTGTACAGGAAGCGAAGCTGGTCACGCGTATGACGGCGTTCACTCAGATTCATTTTCCAGACTCTGCAGAAGCGTATAAGGCAGCAAAAAGACGGTTGGTTTTTGAGGAGCTGTTTATTTTACAATTAAAGTTGATGCTTCTTAAGCAAAATTACCACAAGCCTATTAAAGCACCTTACACCATACCGGAAGATTTCGAGTTCTGGATAAGCCGTTTGCCATTTCAATTGACACAGGCACAAAAACGAACTTTGGATGAAATTAAAACAGACATAACAAGTGGTTATGCTATGAATCGGCTGATACAAGGCGATGTAGGATCTGGAAAAACCATACTGGCTTTTGCAGCTATTTTTCTGGCAGTATTAAACCATAAGCAAGCAGTACTAATGGCACCGACTGCTTTGCTTGCAGAGCAACACTATGAAGGCTTTAAAAAAATATTTGGAAACACCATCACAGTTGCTCTTTTAACCTCAGACGTAAAGGCTAAAAATAAGGAAGCACTAAAAAATCAGATTGCTTTGGGTGATATAAAAGTTGTGATTGGGACCCATGCCATTATTCAGGAAGATGTTGTTTTTGAAAGCTTAGGTTTGGTTATTACCGATGAGCAGCATAGGTTTGGGATTAGGCAACGTATGAACGTAGCATTGAAAGGCAATCAACCCCATACTTTAATTATGTCTGCTACGCCTATACCAAGGACTTTATCACTGATTCTTTATGGGGATATGGATGTTTCTTTAGTTGATGAATTACCTGAAGGTCGTAAACCTATAAAAACGCACTTTATTAAGCCTGAAAAGGTTTCGGATATGTATGGGTTTATTGATAAACGCATTCAAGAAGGACGCCAAGTTTATGTGGTGTGTCCATTGGTCGAAGATTCTGAGGCTATAGATCTGACCTCTGCAACAGGCCACTATGAGCATTTGAGAAACCGTTTTCCAGATTATGAGATTGGTCTTGTACATGGAAAAATGAAATCAAGCGAGAAAGAAACAATCATGAAAGCATTTCATGAAAATAAAATTCAAATTTTGGTATCTACAACGGTTATTGAAGTTGGCATTAACGTTCCCAATGCAACGATTATGGTGGTTATGGATTCTGAACGGTTTGGTCTTTCTCAGTTACACCAACTTAGAGGGCGCGTTGGTAGAGGTGAGGTACAATCGTATTGTTTTTTACTGAGTGAAAAATTGGGAAAAACGTCAAAAGAGAGGATTGAGTCGCTTGTTAATTCAAGCAGTGGATTTGAAATTGCTGAAAGAGATTTGATGTTGAGAGGACCGGGTGAAGTTTTTGGACTTAAACAGCATGGGCTTCCTGAGCTCAGGCTTGCCAGTTTAATTGAAGATAAAAAAACATTAAAGGAAGTTCAAAAATATGTTAAAATGATAATTGCAGAATATGAAATGAACAATGTACAAGTTAAACGCTATATTCAGAAGCTTTCCAATGAATTAGAAACTTGGTTTACTTTATAGATGAGAATGGATGTGATTTTTTGAGAGTGATTTCAGGCAGCGCACGTGGGATAAAGTTGCTGACTATGGACGGATTACAAACTAGACCAACAACGGATCGTGTTAAGGAATCCATATTCAATATGCTTCAAACCTATATATTTGATAGCCGCTGCTTAGACCTTTTTTCAGGCTCAGGTGCGCTTGGAATTGAAATGCTTAGTCGGGGTGCGAGACAGTGTGTTTTTGTAGACTCAAATCTAGAAGCCATCCGATGCATTCGAGAAAATTTAAAAAAAACAAAATTAGACCATCAGGCAGAAACGGTTTGTAAAAATGCAACACAATTTGTGGAAACATATGATGGGGAGGCATTTGATTTTGTTTTTTTAGATCCGCCTTATTTTCAGAATTTGATTTTAAAGAATGTCTTGGAATTAGAGCGGAGAAACCTAATTACAAATGATACTTTTATTGTGGTAGAATACGGAACAGGTGATCCTGAAATTGACGCGTTAAAAGAATATTTCAAAGTTTATCGAGAAAAGACATATGGCAAAATTTCAGTTATCATACTAAGGAGGCAGGATGAAAACAGTAGTATATCCCGGTAGTTTCGATCCAGTGACACTTGGCCATTTGGATGTTATTGAAAGAGCAAGCGCTGTTTTTGGCCACGTTGTTGTTACAGTAATGATTAACAGTACGAAGACGCCTATGTTTACTCCAGAAGAACGGGTTGCTCTCCTTAAAGAGGCAACAGGTCATCTTGATAATGTGACAATTGATTTTCACAAAGGCTTATTGACAGATTATTTAAGAGAGAGAAATCTTAATATTTTAGTCAAAGGGCTACGCGTTATCTCTGATTTTGAAGCTGAATTTCAAATGGCAAGCGTGAATCGCAAATTGCTTGCCAATTTAGAGACTGTATTTATTATGACGAAAACAGAATACATGTACTTGAGTTCAAGTATTGTGAAGGAAGTTGCGCAATATGGTGGGGATATTTCGAATTTTGTTACACAAGGTGTTCAAAAAGCCATTGAGCGAAAAGTGGGAGGGTTATAATGTCAAATTCAAAAAGTCAAGAAATGGAACTTAAGGTATTGGAACTGTTGGATGATTTTGAAGACAAGTTAGAGAGTGCACCAACTGTTCCGCTTACAGGAAAAATTTTAGTAGATCGTGAAGAATTCCTTGAAATCTTAAAGGATATTAATATACTTTTACCAGATGAATACCAACATGTCCGATGGATTAAGTCTCAAAAACAGCAGATTATTGAAGATGCAAATAAATTAGCTCAAGAACTCATAACAAATGCACGACATGAAGAACTTAAAATTGTTGAACAAGCAAAGGCACAAGAAAATGATATATTAATGAATGCGAGTTTAAGATCTCGAGAGATGATTGATGAAAATGACATTGTTTTAAAAGCGAGACAACGCGCAGACCAGATTGTTGAAGAAGCGGAAATACGCGCTGAAGAAATAAGAAGAGGTTCGTATGAGTATGCAGAGGAAATTATGAAAAAAGTGGCCTACAATATGTCGAAAGTTTTGCATACAGTAAATGAAAATTTGGAAGAGTTAGAAGAATACAAGTAAATGGTTGAAAGAGTTGTTAGACACCTATTTTAAGGCTGTCAAACAACTCTTTTTATATGATTGGATCAAACACGAATAATCTGTTCAAGATAATCTCGGCCTCCGCGCTTTAGAATTTGCGAATTTTGACCTAATGCGTAAAGGTTGGAAGCGCGAACATCAAGTTCAATTAATGGATTTGTTTTCAAACTTTTTTCCATTCGATTCAAGTTTGTGATAATTGGCAAACTGGCACTAGATTTCATATTTTTAACAATTTTTTGACCGATTGAGTCCATTCCAAGTAATCTTAAATAGCCAAACTTTTCTAAATTGCAGTCAAAGGGTTTAATGCCTAAAAAAATATTGAGAAGCATACGGTTTAGTTTTGTTTCTGCGTATCTTTTGGATTTTAGAGCATTAATTAAATCGCTGTAAGTTGTTGTTTGGTTAATAACGTTGACAATTTTATTTTCCAATCCTTCAGTAACTTCTCTGTACTGGCGCAATTCAATTGGTGTCAGACGTCTTAAGAGTGAGAAAATTTGATTTTCAAATGTTTCAATATTTACTGGCATATAGGGGGTGTTTTCTATAACTTTAACTGCCTGTGGTGGCAAGTGGTTTTTGAAATTAAAGTCAACGGTTGGGTCAAAATATTTTTCTCTGATTGCAGATGCGCTGGAAATATCATGGTATAGATTGGTATCATGGTAAGCGCTACCTACACGTTTAATTAACAGGGGGCTGATTTTACTGTTTAGACGTATTAGATGCTTGAGGTATTCAATACCAAGAATCATATTGGGCTGGTTTAAGTTGATGTCCGTCCCCATATGCTGATTAATTGCTATGTTTCGAGCTTTTGCAAAAGAATGACCGATTTGAAGTTGATTTTTGAGTAGATTTTTATAGGCCATTGGTTCATTGGCTAAAAGTGTGGCGATTTTGGTGATTTCATCAAGTGAATCCACTTCTGAACCAAAGGATAGGTGTGTGACAACACCAGTTGCATTTAGAAGAGAGATTGCACCTTTTGCAAAATCTTCAGCACTTGCAGTTGCATAAAAAGTGGGTAATTCAAGAACGAGATTAACGCCTGATTGTAAAGCCATTTCTGCGCGTGTCCATTTGTCTAGAAATGCAGGAAGACCTCGCTGGACAAAGTTGCCACTCATAATTGCAATTACACCATCTGCATTTGTTAACTCTAGACTTTTATCGATTTGATATTTATGACCTTTATGAAAAGGGTTGTATTCAGAAACGATCCCAATTATTTTCATCAATTCCTCCATTTATCTTGAAAATTGCCTTAATTACATTATAATATATATGTGTGACCGAAAGCACTAAGAATTTATCTTACGTTAGAAACGTGATATACAAGGAGGACATTAAATGAACGTATTGGTTATCAATTGTGGCAGCTCATCTTTAAAGTATCAATTGTTTGACATGAAAAATGAGGCTGTTCTTGCAAAGGGTTTGGTGGAAAGAATCGGAATTGAAGGTTCAAGATTAAAGCATGAAGCAGAAGGCAAAGACAAACAGGTTATTGAAGTTCCAATGCATAACCATAAGGATGCGCTTTCACAAGTTCTATTTGCGCTTGAGCACCCTGAATATGGTGCAATCCAGTCTCTTCAGGAGATTAATGCCGCTGGACACAGAGTGGTTCATGCCGGTGAGAAATTCAGTGCATCTGTAGTTGTTAATGATTCTGTTGTGGCTGCTTTGGAAGAGTGTATAGAAATTGCACCTTTACACAACCCACCAAATATCATTGGCATTCGTGCCATTCAAGAATTGCTTCCAAATATTGAGAATGTGGCTGTTTTTGATACTGCCTTCCATCAGACTATGCCAAAGTCCGCTTATGTGTATGCGCTTCCATATGAATACTATGAAAGAGATCATGTGCGTCGCTATGGCTTCCACGGTACAAGCCATCGTTATGTTTCTCAAAGAGCTGCAGAGATGTTGGGCAAACCACTTGAAGAGACAAAAATCATCTCTTGTCATCTTGGAAATGGTGCATCCATTGCGGCAATTAAAGGCGGAAAATCAATAGATACGTCTATGGGATTTACACCACTTGAAGGCTTGGTAATGGGCACAAGATGTGGCGATATTGATCCTCAAATTGTAACGTATATCATGGGTAAAGAAGGACTTTCGTTAGATGAAATGAACAACATCATGAATAAAAAGTCAGGTGTTCTTGGAATTTCGGGTGTAAGCAGTGACTTTAGAGATATTGAAGAGGCGGCAGAAGCAGGAAATGAAAGAGCTATTTTAGCACTTGATATTTACCATGACAATGTCCGTAAGTATATAGGTGCCTACGCAACTGTTCTTGGTGGCGCTGATGCCATTGTATTTACAGCTGGTCTAGGTGAAAATGGTGCAGAGAGCAGAGAAGAAATATGTAAGGGCCTTGAATTTATGGGGGCTATACTTGATAAAGAAAAGAACAAAGTAAGAGGTAAGGAAGCATTTGTAAATACAGAAGATTCTAGTGTAAAAATCATGGTGGTTCCAACAAATGAAGAGTTGATGATTGCCAGAGATACATTGGAACTTTTAAAATAATCTCTTGAGATGTAAGTACTTTTGCTTGACAAACCTCTCGGCAGTAATTATAATGTTAATGTTGCATTGAAGAGGTGAAAATATGAACCTTGATTTATCAAAAGTTATTAATGGCCTTCAGAATCAACTGGAATTCAGTTTCGATTATCAAATTAGCGATGCCTATTTGAAGTCGATCAAGGGAGTAGATGCGTCGGTTTTCAAAATCGTTGGAGAAGTTCGACGAATTGATGATCGATATGACTTAACCCTCTCTTATTCTGGCAATATGGTTTTCGAATGTGACAGATGTTTGTCCAAGGTAACTTTGGATGTAGAAAATTCTGTAGAAAGACTGCTGGTGGATTCGGAAGAAGATCAAGACGAGATTCCCCTGAAATCCACGATTTTGGATTTGGTACCAATTTTGGAAGAAGATATTACATTAAATCTGCCTGTGCAGATTTTGTGTCATCCTACTTGTAAAGGCATTTGTCCAAATTGTGGTGCAGATCTGAATAAAGAGACATGTACGTGCAGCGAATCGAAAATTGACCCAAGACTTGAGGCGCTGAAGAATTTATTCACTTAGATTAAGGAGGTGTTAAGATATGGCAGTACCTAAGCGTAAGATTAGTAAAGCGAGAAGAGATAAAAGAAGAGCGAGCAATGTTAAAATGACTGCTCCGAACATTATCGAATGTCCAAAGTGTAAGGCGCCAACTGTATCACACAGAGAGTGTGGTGAGTGTGGTTACTATCACTCAAGAGATTCAAAACAAAAAGAAGCTTAAGAGTTTCTATTTAAAGGCAATGGCTCAGCTATTGCCTTTTTTGTTTTTTTTGCGTATGATTGAAGTAACTTTAATAAGAGGTGGATTCATGAAAATTGGTTTAGATGTAATGGGTGGCGACAATGCGCCAATGGAAACTGTAAAGGGTGCTGTTGAAGCACTTGAAATCATGGAAGGTACGATGGTTCTTTATGGGGATTCAAATGTCGTTGAAAAAGAACTGTTAAAGTATAAAGTGGACTTAAATCGAATTGAACTGGTTCATACTTCAGAAGTTATTATGAATGAGGACAAGCCGGTTAAAGCAATTAAAGAAAAATCGGATGCGTCTATGGTTGTAGGACTTAAAGCCCTTCGAAAAGGAGAAATAGATGCTTTTGTTTCTGCAGGCAATACGGGTGCGCTACTTGCTGGAGGGTTGTTCAAAGTTGGTCGAATTAAAGGCATAGACAGACCAGCGATATGTTCAGTTTATCCAACAATGGTGGGAACTTCTGTGCTGGTAGATGCAGGTGCAAACGCAGAGTGTAAAGTTCGAAATTTAGTAGAATTTGCGCAGATGGGAAGCGTTTATGCTGAAAAAATACTGGGTATTTCAAACCCAAAAGTTGGTCTGGCCAATATTGGTGCAGAAGAAACAAAAGGGACGCCTCTATACATTGAAACACATAGTCAACTTAAAAATGAGGCTTTAAATTTTGTTGGAAATGTGGAAGGCAGGGATATTCCCAGTGGTTGTGTGGATGTAATTGTAGCCGATGGGTTTACTGGAAATATTATATTGAAGTTGACTGAAGGTGTCGCAATTCAATTGGTTAAGGGCCTTAAAACTGAAATTATGAAAAATACCATTGGCAAAATAGGTGGTCTTTTACTTAAAGGGAATTTAGGTGCTTTTAAGAAGCGGCTTGATTATACTGAGTATGGTGGCGCACCTCTACTTGGAATCAATGGATTAATTGTGAAAGCACATGGCTCTTCTAATTCTAAGGCTTTTAAGAATGCCATTAAATATGCGGCAATAGGTGTTGAACAGGATCTGGTAGGTGGTATTCGCGAGAAGTTGCAAGTAAATCCTGAAGAAGACGTTTAAGACCTGTATTTACAGGTCTTAATTTTTGCAACTGGTAATTGTTTTTTAAGGTATAAAATTATAAAATATAGAGTGCAAGGTTGTTTAAATATGTTATTACAGATTGAAATGATATATTTAAAGATCCTTACAGGTTAAGGAGGTGAGTACGATGGACAAAATTGAACAGGTATTGGGGTATTCTTTTAAGGATAAGTCTTATTTGAAATGGGCTTTAACGCATAGCTCTTATGCCAACGAGCACAAAAAAAGTGACATGAAAAACAATGAGCGTCTAGAATTTTTGGGTGATTCTGTTTTGGGCTTGATTATAAGTGAGTATCTGTACACCCACTATCTGAAACAGGAAGAAGGTCAACTTACAAAGATGCGTGCAAAAATTGTGTGTGAAGCATCTTTGGGAGAGGCGGCTAGAAACTTAGGGCTTGGCGAGGTTATGTTGTTTGGTAGAGGCGAGGAACTTACAGGAGGGCGTGATAGGACCAGTATCTTATCAGATGCGTTTGAAGCCATTGTAGCAGCATTGTATTTAGATGGCGGTATAGAAGCCGCTCAAGTTTTTGTCCTGAGAGAATTAAGAGAAACAATTGAAAGTGCAGCTGTCGGGAAACTGTTTATGGACTATAAGACCAAACTCCAAGAAGTGATTCAAGTAAAAAAAGGAAATCGTATTCGGTATGAAATTTTTAAAGAGGAAGGACCTGACCACGCAAAATTATTTTATACACATGTGATATTAAATGACGATGTTATTGGAACTGGATCAGGGCGAAGCAAAAAAGAGTCGGAACAGGAAGCGGCCAAGGAAGGATTGAAAAGGTTGGGAAAAAATGGGCGTTAAACAGTCAATTGTATCCATTTTCATATCGCATTATGGGTGTGGACATGCTTGCATTTTTTGTAACCAAAGAAAAATTACAGGTGTTGTTGAAATTCCAAAGGCAAATGCGTTGAAGGTTGAAATTGATCAGCAGTTGGAAACCATTAAGTCTGACATCATTGAAATTGCATTTTTCGGCGGTAGTTTTACCGGTATTCCTGTAAAACAACAAATTGAATATCTGGAAATTGCACGCGACTATAAGGTGCGTGGGAAATGTCACCGAATCCGGTTGTCTACACGACCGGATTATATTTCGCCCGAGATTGTCGAGCGATTGATGCAGTATCAAGTTGATTTGGTAGAACTAGGCTGTCAATCCTTTTCGAATGCTGTTTTGGCTGCGTCAAAAAGAGGCCATGATAAAAATGCAATTTATACTGCAATTGATATTTTGAAGCGCTACGACATAGACTTTGGAATTCAACTGATGGCAGGTCTTCCAGGGGATACAAAAACGATATTTATGCGTTCGGTAGAAGCCGCAATTGGGCTTAAGCCACATACAGTGCGTTTGTATCCTGCTTTGGTGATTAAAGATACTGAAATGGAAGCCTTGTATTTAAATGGACTTTATCAACCGATAAACCTTGAAACTGCAATTGATTGGTGTGCTTCTGCCTTAAGAAAATTCAGGCGTCAGGGGATCAATGTTATTCGTATTGGCCTCCAAAATACGGACCTGATTGAACTTGGGGCTGATGTAGTGGCCGGTCCATTCCACCCTGCTTTTGGCGCTTTGGTGTACTCAAAAATTTTTAGAGATGCAATTGTAAAAGTTTTGACAGAATCATCGAATTTGATTGTTTGGGTTCATCCAAGTCAGATGTCATATGTAAATGGCCAGGGAAAATGTAATCTCCCCTTTTATCGTGACGTATTTAACACGTATAAGATTCAAATTTTACAAGATAAAAATATACCAAAAGACCATTTGAAGATCGACACCGGTTGCGAGATCAGATGGACTTATGTTATGGATGAATAGAGGTGTTTCATTGTATTTAAAACGCATAGAGATGAGAGGTTTTAAATCTTTCGCAGATAAAACTGTTATAGAATTTAAGCAAGGCGTCACTTGTGTCGTGGGTCCTAATGGAAGTGGCAAGAGTAATATAACAGATGCAGTCCGATGGGTTTTGGGGGAACAGCGTGTCAAGACGCTGAGAGGCTCAAAAATGGAAGATGTTATATTTAATGGAACCAAGCACCGAAAGTCTTTGGGGTTGGCTGAAGTTAAACTTGTTTTTGACAATTCCGAACAGTTTTTCCCATTGGAATACGAAGAGATTTCAGTTACAAGAAGGGTGCATCGGTCTGGAGAAAGTGAGTATCATATTAATCAAATGCCATGTAGACTTAAAGACATTCGAGAACTCTTTATGGACACTGGAATTGGACGAGAAGGCTATTCAATTATTGGACAGGGCAGAATTGATGAAGTCTTGAGTAACAATAAAGATGAACGGCGTATGTTGTTTGAGGAAGCTGCTGGCATTGTTAAATATAAACATAGAAAACTTGAAACAGAGAAAAAACTGAAAAATACAAGTGAAAACTTACTGAGGATACAAGATATACTTTCCGAGATAGAAGATCGAGTTGCACCTTTAAAGGCTGAAAGTGAACGTGCAAAGCAATATTTAGAATTGTCGGAAGCTGTTCGGAGTATTGAATTAAAAGCATTTGCTGAAAAATATGACTCTTGTGAACAGTCCATTTTAGCTTTGATAAATCAAAAAAATGAGGCAGATGACTTTTTAAAAGGGCTCGCTGAAAAAAAGGATATGCTTTCAAATCGTTACACTGAAAAGGATCAAATGCTTTATACACTAAATCAAAAAATTCGAGCCTATGAAGAACAGTTGCATGACACTTCCAATAGAGAAAGTAGAACTCTGGGAGAAAAGCAATTAATTGAAGAGAAAATCATAAATTTTGAAGCAAATATTAAGCGTTTGTATGAAGAAATTGGTGAAATAGAGAAGGACCAAGAAGAAAATTTAAAAGAACGAGATGCGGTAACTCATAGTTTGGAACACATTTCACTGGAAAAAAAGCGTTTAGAAAATGAAATGGCTGAAATTTCTGCAGAGAAAGAATCCCTTCAGTTTGCACTTTCAAGTTTAAAAACACAAAATGACAATGAGCGTCAAGAAGCTTTTGAAATTTTAAATAAGATAGAAATTTTAACGCGCGAAATAGAGACACTGGCGCATTTTAAAAAACAGATTCAAAGTCGTATCACAGAAAGCAGTTTGGAACTTGAAAAATTGCAAAAACAAGTGACTGATTCTAATGATTCTCATAGTTCCAATCAAGAGCAATTGGATCAAATTCAGCATGCGATTGACCATTTAAATCAAGAACTTTCAGAAAAACTAAAAAGTTTGAAGTATTATAAAGAAACATATGATGCAAAAAATCAAATTCTGGAAAACCAATCCTTAAACCAGTCTAAAATTCAAACGGAAAAGCAACTTTTAGAGACGATGGAAGAAGAATTTGAAGGTTACGATAAAGGCGTTCGTGAAATCCTTACAAAATTGCCCAACCAAGATGGGATTCATGGAATTGTTGCAACTTTAATTGAGGTCCCTGAACGCTATGAAACAGCAGTTGAAATTGCTTTAGGACGTGCGATACAGAATATCGTTTGTGAAGAGGTTTCAGATGCAAAAAGATCAATTGACTTTTTAAGAAAGCATAATATTGGACGGGTTACTTTTTTGCCTCTTGAAAATTTATCAGAGAGAGAGCCCAATCGTGATGCGCCAGAATCTGTTCGTAAAATGCCGGGCTATATTGGTTTAGGATGTGACCTTGTAAAAGTGGATGCCCTTTATAGGCCAATGGTTGAACACTTGCTTGGGAGAGTCATTTTTGTGGATACTTTTGAACACGCATCTGATATGCTTAAAGTAAAAAAAATGAAGTTTAAATTGATTACTTTAAAGGGCGATGTTCTTGTGCCTGGCGGACATATTACGGGAGGTGCCTTCAAGTCTAGGGCCCACAACATGTTAGGCCGTAAACGGCGGATATCTGAACTTTCAAAAATGCTTGAACAATTGGCGCTTGATATTGATCACATCAAAAAGGATCAAAATCAGCTGGTCATACTTAAAACTGAAGATGAAGTGCGGGTAAAAGCCATTAGAGAACAATTGGATGCGTTAAGGATGGATGGGTTGAAAATTCAAAACCAAATTGACAACCAAAATCAATGGCGGCAGTCAGTTGAGGCTCAGATACTTAAGGTTAAGCGTGATATAGAATCCCTTGAGGATGAAGTAATTGATTCAGATGCACAGACTTCAGAGAAACAAAAACAAATAATTGAGCTTGAAAATCGTTCTAAAGCCCTTGAGACAACATTGGTTGAAGAAAATCAAACTATTGAAACACAGGAAGGATCACTTCAAAAGCTGCTTGATAAATTGACCAAATATAAAATTGATCTAGCGTCAATAGATCAAAATATGGCTTTTAAAATCAGAGAAAGAGCTCGAGTGGAAGACGACCTTAAAACAATTGTTCAAAAGTTGACTTTGAGAAATTCTCAACGCTCAACCTACGAAGACAGTAAAGGGGCTATGGCCAATCAAGTGGTTAAAATAGTCGAAACAATTGAATCTATCCAGCGAGAAAGTCATAAAATCAAATCAGATATTGACCTTTTAATTCAGGAAAAGAAGGCGTGTTCTGCTCGTGTAACTGAATTAACACGTGAACTGACTGCGGTGTCAAGTGAGCAAGATGATGTTAAAGATAAGTTGCACAAAATTGATGTACGCATGGCAAAATTGGAAGTGGAAAAAGATGTTGTTGTATCCGAACTTTGGGATAAGTATGAAATGTCTATCGCAGAAGCAATGCAGGTTGAACACAACCATCCGGCATCAGAAGTAAAGCAACTAAAGCAGGCACTGAAATTGTTGGGAACAGTTAATCTCAATGCAATTAAAGAATATGAAGAAGTTTCTGAAAGATATGAATTTTTAACAGAACAACGGGCGGACCTAACAGAAGCGATTCAACAGTTGGAGAAAATTATTCGGGATTTGGACCGTAAAATGATACAGCTTTTCAAAACAAATTTTGAATGGATTGCCACGCATTTCAAGGATACTTTTTCTGCGCTTTTTAACGGCGGGATGGCAGAACTTGTTTTGACGGATTACGATGACTTGTTGAATTGTGACATTGAAATTATTGCACAGCCACCTGGTAAAAAACTTCAAAGTATAAATTTGTTGTCAGGTGGAGAAAAAGCTTTGACTGCTATTGCACTTTTGTTTGCAATTCTTAAAACAAAGCCATCTCCTTTCTGTATTTTAGATGAGATTGAAGCTGCGCTGGATGATGTAAATGTGTATAGGTTTGCAGCTTTTATTGGAGAGTATGCAAGACAATCTCAATTTGTAGTTATTACGCATAGAAAAGGCACTATGGAAATTGCAGACACCTTATATGGGGTGACAATGGAAGAGTATGGCATCTCGAAAGTTTTATCTGTACGCTTAGAAGATGTTGAAGAAAAGTTTATGTAGGAGGTTATATGGCACTGTCATTATTTTCAAAATTAAAAGAGGGGTTAGATAAGACCCGCAAAGGCATAACCGATAAAATTGATGACTTGTTTAATAGTTATGGTGAAATTGACGATAAGCTGTTTGATGAATTGGAAGAGATTTTAATTACTGCTGATGTTGGAATGCAAACAACAATGACTTTAATTGACCTTTTAAAAGCAGAACTTAAAGTTCGTAAAGTTAAAGATGTACATGAGGTTAAGACTGTTTTTAAAGATGTTGTGGAAAAAATGCTGACTGAAAAGGACAATAAACCCTTTTCAATTGAAAAAACCCCTACAATAATAATGGTAATTGGGGTTAACGGTGTTGGAAAGACAACATCTATTGGTAAAATTGCTCAGAAGTTGAAAGATGATGGGAACCGGGTTATGATTGCTGCTGGAGATACTTTTAGAGCTGCTGCAATCGAGCAACTAAAGGTATGGGGCGACCGCACGGGTGTTCCTGTTGTTCATCAAAGTGAAGGCTCAGATCCTGCTGCTGTTGTTTTTGATGCGATTCAATCTGCAAAAGCGCGGAAGGTAGATGTGCTGATTTGTGATACTGCAGGAAGATTGCACAATAAAGTGAATTTAATGAATGAACTTGCAAAGGTATTTCGAGTTATTGAAAGGGAATATCCAGAAGCTGAAAAGGAAGTTCTTCTGGTTTTGGATGCGACTACAGGACAAAATGCGATTCAGCAAGCAAAAGTTTTTAATGAAGCTGCTCAAATAACGGGTATCGTGCTTACCAAATTAGACGGAACGGCTAAAGGTGGTGTGGTATTGGCCATTGATTCAGAACTGGATATTCCAGTAAAACTCATTGGTGTGGGTGAAAAAGTAGAAGATTTACAACTTTTTGATGCCCATGATTTTGTGGAAGCTTTATTCAATTAGATATGTAAAGTAAAAATGCTTGACACAGTTGCTAATTTGTTTTATAATTTGTGAGGTAATCATGTTTGAAAAAAAATTAAGACTCGATGCACTATATGATTTTTATGGAAAAATGTTGACGGAAAAACAGAATGAAATTATGCAATACTATTGTATAATGGATTATTCACTCGGCGAGATTTCAGAACTTTTGGGCATCAGTCGTCAAGCTGTTCATGACACGATTAAACGCACGGAAAAAATTTTAGAGAATTACGAAGAGCACTTGTCTCTATATAGAAGATTTTCTGAAAAGCAGGAACGATTTGAACAATTAAATGCACTTGTTGAAGCTTATGAAAAAGATTTTGACAAAAAAATTTTTGAAAGCATAAAGACATTGATAAAACTTGAAATAGATTAGGGAACATTAATGGAGGTTGCCGGTGGTATTTGAAAGTTTAGCCGAAAAGCTTCAAGGGGCATTTAGCCAACTTCGAGGTAAGGGTAAATTATCTGAAAAAGACGTAAAAGTGGCCATGCGAGAAGTTAAACTTGCACTTCTCGAAGCAGACGTTAATTTTAAAGTTGTTAAAGATTTTATTAATAAAGTTACGGAGCGTGCTATTGGCGAATCCGTACTACAAAGTTTAACACCTGGTCAACAAGTTATCAAAATTGTTAATGAAGAGTTGACAGCTTTGATGGGGACTGAACAGGTTAAAATTGAATTTGCATCATCGCCACCAACCATTTTGATGATGGCAGGATTGCAAGGTGCTGGTAAAACCACAACGTGTGGTAAACTGGGACATATTTTGAAAAAAAATGGCAAGAGACCATTACTTGTTGCTTGTGATATTTATAGACCTGCAGCAATTAAACAATTGCAAGTTGTAGGTGAAAAGGTAGATGTTCCTGTTTTTACTATGGGAGACCAAGTGAGCCCAGTCGAAATTGCCAAAAGTGCTGTGGCACATGCAATAAAGTACAACAACGATGTTGTGATTTTAGATACAGCAGGTAGATTGCATATTGATGAAGCTTTGATGGAAGAATTAAAGAAAATCAAAGAGGCTGTCAACCCCAAAGAAATATTACTTGTTTTAGATGCCATGACTGGTCAAGATGCGGTTAATGTCGCAGAACATTTTAACAGTCAATTGGAAATTAATGGTGTTATCCTGTCGAAACTTGATGGTGATACAAGAGGTGGTGCAGCACTTTCTGTACGTGCAGTTACGGGTAAACCGATTAAATATGCTTGTGTTGGTGAAAAACTGACAGATATTGAAGAATTTTTTCCAGACCGAATGGCATCTAGAATTCTTGGGATGGGTGATGTATTATCTCTTATTGAGAAAGCCCAAGAAAATTTCGACGAAGAAAAAGCAAAAAAACTTGAAAATAAAATGAAGACAATGACATTTGATCTAGAAGATTTTTTAGATCAATTGGAACAACTACAAAACATGGGCCCTATTGGTGATTTACTTGGCATGATGCCGGGAATGAACAACAAAGCATTAAAAGGCTTAGAAGTAAATGATAAAGATTTGGCCCGTACAAAAGCAATTATCCAGTCTATGACCCTTTTGGAAAGAAAAGATCCAGATATTATCAATGCCAGTCGGAAAAGACGTATTGCTTCAGGAAGTGGTGTTCATGTTTCAGAGGTCAATCGTCTGCTCAAACAGTTTGAACAATCTAAAAAAATGATGAAACAGTTTGGTCAAATGGATAAAAAAATGAAAAAAGGTAAGGGATTAAAGTTTCCTTTCTTTTAATAAATTGAAAAATCACTAAGGAGGTGAAAAAATGGCAGTTAAAATCAGAATGACAAGAATGGGTTCTAAGAAAAAACCTTTCTATAGAGTTGTAGTTGCAGATTCAAGATCACCAAGAGATGGTCGTTTTATCGAGCAAATTGGTTACTATAACCCAGTTGGAGAAGGTGAGCAAGTAAAACTTGATGTTGAAAAAGCTAACAAATGGCTCGCTAATGGCGCACAACCTACAGACACTGTAAAAGCGCTTTTTAAGAAACACGGCGTTTATGAAACCAAGTAACAATCAGACAGAGGTGATACAATGAGCGAATTGGTAAGAGTTATTGCAGCTTCGCTGGTAGATAATCCTGAAAGTGTTGAAGTAAGAGAAGTTGAAGGCTCTCAATCAATTATTATTGAGTTGAAAGTCGCATCTGAAGACATGGGTAAGGTAATCGGCAAACAAGGGCGAATTGCGAAGGCAATTCGAACTGTGGTTAAAGCTGCGGCGACTAAAGAAAATAAACGTGTCGTTGTGGAAATTATTCAGTAATTGAACTGTAGAGCTATTTCATAGGTTTTACCCTGAAATAGCTTTTTTCTTATTAAGGTATTGGGAGTATGCTGTGGCACAAATGTTTAATATTGGAAAAATTGTAAATACACATGGCGTCAAAGGAGAAGTTAAAATTTATCCTTATACAGACGATGTGACCAAATTTGAAAAGTATTCAAGTTTGATTGTTGGAGAGCGCCGTATAGAGGTTGTTTCCGTTCGCATTCATAAAAATATGGCACTTGTTAAATTTAAGGGATATGAGTCGATTGATTCTGTTCATGAACTTATAAACCAAAGCGTTTATATTCCCCGCGAAATGGCTGATGATGACGGTGAGGGTCACTATATTGTAGATTTAATTGGGTGCATTATTTTGGATGAATATGGAAAAGAACTTGGCGTTTTGAAGGATGTTCTTCAAAACACAGCTCAAGACTTATATGAAATTAAGCGGAAGGACTCAATGCAGGTTTTTTATGTCCCTGTTGTGGATGAATTTGTAAAATCCATCGATATCAATGCAAGAAAGATTGTGATTCATTTGATTGAAGGGATGCTAGAATGAAGTTCAGAATCCTAACACTATTTCCAGAAATGTTTGATGGGTTTTTGAGTACAAGCATTATTGGAAGAGCAGTGGCACAAAACCATATTAAAATTGAATGCGACAATATTAGAGAGTATTCAGAAAATCGCCATAAAAAGGTAGATGATGCGCCTTTTGGAGGCGGTGCTGGAATGGTGATGATGGTGCAGCCGTTAAAAGATGCTTTGCAGGCTAAACCCATAGCACCTAAAGGAAAAGTCATATATATGTCACCGCTCGGCAGCCGTTTGACACATGATAAAGTGGTTGATTTATCCCAATATGATGAACTTGTGATTGTATGTGGTCATTATGAGGGGATAGATCAGCGGTTCATTGATCGATATGTGGATGAAGAAATTTCAATTGGAGATTTTGTTTTAACAGGTGGTGAGCTTGCTGCAATGGTTTTGGTTGATAGTGTGAGCCGGATGGTAACGCATGTTCTTAGCAACGATGATTCTGCAAGTGATGAGTCGTTTGCCAATGGTCTGTTGGAATATCCCCAATACACACGTCCAGCATCTTACGATGGTGATGTGGTTCCCGATGTTTTAATTTCTGGAAATCATGCTAAAATTGAAAAATGGCGTTTAGACCAGTCATTGGCACTTACAAAATTACGAAGACCAGACCTTTATGAAGCCTATATGCAAAAAAAGGTTGATAAGAAATTGTGAAAATGGTATAATACCTATGTTTGAATTACGGATGTTCCTCTGTCGCAGAGGCGTTAATGAACATCTTTGAGGGAAGGAGGTAGTACGATGAATCAGAACATCATTAAGACTATCGAAAATGAACAGTTGAAGTCAGACATTACACCGTTTAATGTTGGTGATACTGTAAAAGTTCACTTGCGCGTAAAAGAGGGCAAGAGAGAAAGAATTCAGATTTTTGAAGGTGTAGTGCTTAAAAAGCAAAACGGTGGTATTGCAGAAACTTTCACAGTAAGAAAAATTTCTTACGGTGTTGGTGTTGAAAAGACTTTACCGCTTCATTCACCAAAAATCGAAAAGATCGAAGTGGTTAGAGAAGGTCGCGTAAGAAGAGCCAGATTAAATTACTTGAGATCACGTGTGGGTAAATCCGCAAAAGTAAAAGAAAAGAAAAAGTACTAATTCAAGTAGAAAGGGACTTCAAAGTCCCTTTTTATTTGTTTTTGAAACGTATGAACTGTGTTAGAATGGTATAAAAAGGAGAAAATCGTGAGTATAAATTGGTACCCTGGGCACATGAAAAAAACAAGGGATCTTATTGAAGCAAATTTAAAGTTGGTGGATATCGTGGTTGAACTTTTAGATGCTCGGATTCCCATTAGCAGTAAGAATCCCCAATTTGAAAATTTAATTGGTGGTAAAAAAAGAGTCGTGGCACTTAATAAGCACGATTTATCTGACCCTGTGGTTACACGTAAGTGGGTAACCTACTATAAGGAAAAGGGGATTGATGCAATACCCATTAATTCATTAAACGGTCAAGGTATTTCAGAGTTGCTTGGTCATGTGAAATTAGCTTCTGCTGAAGTTGCTGAAAAGATGAAAAGACAGGGCCGAAAATTAAGACCAATCCGGCTCATGATTATTGGAATCCCTAATGTCGGGAAGTCGTCTTTAATTAATCGCTTGGCGGGGAAAAATGCCGCAAAAGCAGGGAATAAACCTGGTGTTACAAAAGGCAAGCAGTGGATTCGGATTAATAAAGACCTTGAATTGTTTGACACACCTGGAATACTTTGGCCAAAAATTGAAGAAGATATGATGGGGATTAAGTTAGCGTGTTCTGGGGCGATTAAAGATGAAATCCTAAATATTGAAGACATTGCTTTTCACCTTATTCGCATATTGAGTGATAAATATCCTGAAGCTATAAAGCATCGATACCAATTGGAACAAGTTGAAGATCCTGTTGAAATAATGGAAGCAATTGGCCGAAAAAGAGGCTGCCTCGTTAAAGGTAATCAAGTGGACTTGGAAAAAGCCAGTCGATTAATAGTAGACGAATTTAGAAAAGGGATTATTGGTACCATTTCGTTGGAATCTCCCGAGGATTCTGGTAAAGGATTAGAAGAATGATAATTGAAGGGAAGACGATATCGCAACTTAAAAAAATTGCCAATTCAATTGAAGACTCTGAAATTCCGTCGTTTTGTGCAAGCTTAAAATCTGATGGTAGAAAAGGGGCCGTTTTACTGGCTGAATCTCTTGAAAGAAAAATCGTTAAAATTCAGGCGCTATCAGAAAAACTTAATTTTATGAAACGCTATGAGCTTGCTGCGGAAGATAAGGGGTTTAAACATATAGCAGGATTGGATGAAGCAGGCAGAGGGCCCCTAGTTGGACCAGTTGTTGCTGCTGCTGTTGTGCTTGATATGCGTCATGACTGGACTGGGATTGACGATTCAAAGAAACTCTCTGAAAGCAAACGCCTTTACTTTTATGATAAGATAATTCACAATTCTTTAGCATATGGTATTGGCATAGCCACGCATACAGAGATTGATGAGATTAACATTTTAAATGCAACAAAACTGGCCATGAAGCGGGCGCTAAAAAGTGTAGAGGCAGATTACTTATTAATTGATGCAGTTAGATTAGCCGATATACCTATAGAACAGGAATCAATTGTAAAAGGAGATGCAAACAGTATCAGCATTGCGGCTGCATCGATTTTGGCAAAAGTTTCTCGGGATGCGATGATGACAGAGCTCCATAAATTATATCCCCAATATGGATTTGATGAGAACAAAGGGTATGGAACACCAAAGCACTATGCTGCTATTAATGAATATGGCGTAATTGATGCCCATAGAAGAAGTTTTTTAAAAGGATTTTTTTAAGAGGATTCTGATGAGAATTACAAATCAAGCCATAATGCATAATTTAATAAAATTGATGAATCAACCGGATGTGCCTGCAAAAACAAAGCAATTGATTGGTTCTATCATTGAAGGACAGGTTATCGCACTAGAAGGAGAAACCTTGTCGGTTGAAGTGGATGGAGAGGTAATTAAACTTCAAAATCAGTCGTCACATGCTTTTCAGAAAGGCGACTTTATTTCTGCGCAAATTGTTGATGTTAAAGATGGGGCTTTGTGGATTCGCGTTGCAGATGATTTACCTCAAGAGACAGAAGACATACCAATGCAGTTGCTTAATAAAATGAAACTTCCAACCACACCAATCAATCAGGAAATTGTTAAAGCCCTCATTCAAAATGAAGTGCCTGTCACTTTGACAACGGTAAAATCAATGCAAAATGCTATAAAAGAAGTGGGTGTTTTTAGTGCTGAATTTAGTACTGCACCTGAGCCTACACGTGAAATGGCACTTGCAAATTTAGACAAGCCATTAAAAGAAATGATATTATTCATGATGAAGGATGAGCAAACGCCAGAACGTTCTAATGAGAGCCTATCCACTTTTAAAACAAATGACAGTGGGCATGTTGAGCGTCTGTTAACAACACCACTTGCAAATGAGGTTATAAAGGCTGAGGCTAAAGGTGTTTTTGAAGCGCTTAAACAAGTCTTAAACGTTGAATCTAGCTTGCCGGACACAAAAGTTGTTCAAGAACTTCTGAACCAGTTTGAGGTTAACAGAAGTAGCGTTTTAGTACGCGAAAATTTAGAATTGACACTTAAAAACTTAACGCTGATTGAAGCTGCCATCCAAAATAAGAACCCTGTTTCTGAAGCGTTTGTTAAACTATTGGACCAAATTTCTAAATTACCCCTTAAAGACCATGTGGTTTCACAAGCTTTAGAGATACTTGTTAACGAAGCCACGAATGATGAAAAAGTAGAGTCACTGCTTCAGTGGGCAAAACAATCAGGTTTATCTGAATCGATAGTAGAAGAGATGCAGACTCAATTTAGTATTGTTAAAGAATTGAAGCAAGTGCCTCAAGGTGTGCCTGACTCTATTGCCTTTTATCAGTTCCCGATACAACTTGAAAAAGAATTTACAACCGTTGATTTATATGTTAAAAAACGTCATAAAAAAGTGGACCCCGATGACTTATACCTTTTAGTTGCTCTAAATACCCACAATTGTGGTGAAGTAAGGTGTGCTGTCCATAAAATGAAGTCACACTATGATCTTGCATTTAGTTTGGAAGAAAAGGATACACGAGATTTGTTTAAAATGAATCAGCTAAATTTAGAAATGGTTTTGAACGAAATGGGCATTTCAGATGTCTCTATTCGATTTGGTGTAAAAGAATTAGATTTTGTTCAATCCTTTGAACCGGAACACGATGGTTTCACCATTGATATGAAAGTTTAGGTGAGGGTATGGAAAATAAAAAGAAACTGGCCAGCGCTTTGAAATTTAATCCTGATGTTGATGCAGCGCCTCAAGTTATTGCAAAAGGAATAGGGCTTGTTGCTGAAAATATTATAAAACGGGCTGAGGAAAGTGATGTTCCTGTATATGTTGATGAAAAATTAAGTCGACAATTGAATCAGTTGGATATTGGCGATCAAATTCCATATGAATTGTATGAGGTTGTGGCTGAAGTTTTAGTGTTTATAAGTGATGTGGACCAAAAGAAGGGGACAATTAAATGAATAAGAGAGATGTTGGCGCAATGGGAGAGGGCATTGCTGAAAAATGGCTTGAAAAGAGAGGATTTACCTGTCTTTGTAGAAATTATTACAGTCGATATGGTGAAATTGACTTGATTTTCGAAAAAGACAAAACACTATATTTTGTTGAGGTTAAGTATAGACGAAGCCTCTACTATGGAAATGCAGTCAATTTATTAAACAAAGGTAAAGTAAGCCGTATGCGGCAGACAGCGTCAAAATATATTTCAGAAAATTATAAGGCATTTATAAAATATAAACTTTCATACATTGGCATTTTGGAGATGGACTCAAAAATTGAATATACTTGGATTGAGGATCTTTTGGTTTAAGTGTTGGCAGAAGGTCTAATTTTAGTTGACTTATTTCCATAATTTGTATAATATATTATAAATTAACAAATTATGGAGGTGTTATGTATTCAAAAATTAATTCTGCAGTTGTAAGTGGCATGAAGGGTGAAGTTATTGAAATTGAAACGCAGATCAGTAATGGGCTACCATACCATATAATTGTTGGTTTACCAAGTCAGACCATAAGAGAATCAAAAGATCGTGTGAAATCGGCAATACGGGAAAGTGGGTTTAAGTTTCCAGATCAAAAAATTACACAAAATCTGTACCCCGCCCATTTGAAAAAGGAAGGTGCGCATTTAGATTTGCCACTTTCAATAGGAATTTTAGCCAGTATTTTAGACTTTAACTTAAAATTAGACACTTATGGTTTTATTGGCGAATTGTCATTAGAAGGTGAAATTAAACCGGTCTCTGGAAGTGTTGCATTGGTTGAAGCCTTTGCAAAGAAAGGTATAAATCATATTGTTTTACCGGCATCAAATCTAAAAGAACTGATTACAATTGAGGGTGTGTCATATCATCCAGTTAATCAACTAGGTGACTTGATTAAAGAGCTGATTGAGGGAAGCTTAGAAACGGCATCAGGCTTGGGCGCAGTTGCAGATGCGCCTAGGGCACAGGGAAATTACAATGAAACAAGAGGGCTGAACCATGTGATCAGGGCACTTACCATTAGTGCAGCTGGTGGGTTTAACACACTGCTTGTTGGACCGCCAGGGTGTGGAAAAACCATGCTCGCGGAAAGATTTCAAACAATTTTACCTTCTCTTACAGAGACAGAATATGTTGAAGTTTCAAAACTTTACGCACTAACTGGTGAAGCCTATATGAACAGACATAGGCCGTTTAGAATGCCACATCATAGCATTTCTATTACGGGAATGATAGGGGGTACAAGCGCCCTTTTGCCAGGTGAAATATCTAAAGCCCATAGGGGCGTTCTTTTTTTAGATGAAATACTGGAATATAAGAATCCTGTTCTTCAAGCCTTACGAGAGCCGATAAGTAGTGGAAAAATACAATTGACAAAGAATTTTAAAAACGCGAGTTATCCTTGTGAATTCACAATGATTGCAACGATGAATCCTTGTCCATGCGGATTTCATTTGTCAAAGTATAAGGCATGTACGTGTAACAGCTATGAAATTAAACGGTATCTAAATAAAATGTCTGGTGCCCTGCTTGACCGTTTTCATATGATTGTGTATCTAGACCGCGCGGGTCAATTTGTTGAAAATAAAGGCACTAGGGGAAAAGACTCAATAGAACTGCGCAAGGATGTTGAGGATGTGTGTAAACGCATTCTTAAGTTTAGGGATGATAATACACCAATGCAGATAGAAGTGGATGCAATACCAGTATTGCAACAGTTATATGCAACTAAAAACTTATCCATGAGAGGTGCAAAACAGCTGTTGTCAGTTGCAGAAGTTATAGCCCATTTTAACGCATCGGATACCATTGATAAAAGTGCTTTGTATGAAGCTGCATCTTATCACAACTTATCAAGATTGAAAGAAGGCCTTTGATGGATCGATATTTGTATAATCTTATGTGTTTAAAAAACTGGTGTCGGTTCACAAAAAAAGAACAGAATCAGATACTGGCATATTTTGGGTCGATTGAGTCAATAAATTGGCGTAGATTATCACAGTGTGGGTTACCGGATAATATAATAGAAGAAAAAAGTCAAAAGACGAAAGAAATTTGTCTTCGTGAGTATTACATGCTTTTGGAAAAACTAAAAATGAATGGCATTCAGTATATTGGCAAAAGAAGTGTCCTATATCCAAATAATTTTCATCATATTGACTGTCCGCCCGATATTTTTTTCTATAAAGGAAATGAAAGATTGCTTGAGAATAGACCTAAAGTGGCTATTGTTGGTACAAGACGACCAACCGCATATGGGAGAAAAGCAACAGTTGATATTGCAAAATTTTTATCTAAGCATGGCATTGTCGTTGTAAGTGGGATGGCACTTGGAATTGATGCAATTGCCCATAGAACTGCTCTAGAAGCTAATGGACTTACCATGGCGGTCATGGCGTCAGGCGTTATGAATGCCTATCCCAAAACCAACACTTCTATTTTTAAAGGCATACTAGACCAGAATGGACTTGTTGTGTCTGAAAAACCTTTTGATGAGGCGCCTAAACCCTATGAATTTCCATTAAGGAATAGGTTGATAAGTGGATTTTCGGATGCTGTTGTTGTAGTTGAAGCAAGTTTTGCAAGCGGAACGTTAACAACTGCCCAGCATGCAATTAATCAAGGAAAACCAGTGTTTGCATTGCCAGGGCCTGTTTTTTCAGAAACATCAAAAGGAACCAATCAATTGATTTATGATGGTGCGTATCCTTTAATTTGTTTGGAAGACCTACTTGCTGTGTCAGGTGTTAGTCCTGTTAAAGCAGACGCACACAAATCGATTGAGTTAGAAAAATTTAGTGAAAATGCACAAATAATATTTCGCTTAATAGAAGAGAAGAAAAAACAAGATTATGATGCCATTGAAAGCGAACTCAATTTAGAATATTCTGAAATTTTAGCTGCGGTTAATGAGCTTGTTATTGAGGGTTTATGTCGGTTTGAGTCTCTGACTGAAATAGGACTTGCTTAAAAAAGGCTTGACAAGTGATACAAAACTTTATAAATTTATTAGGTACACTTGTAAGATAAATAAAAATAGAGTTTGGAGCGTATAATGTCCTATAATTTAGTAATTGTTGAATCACCTGCAAAAGCAAAAACCATTGAGAAGTTTTTGGGTAAGAACTATAAAGTTGTGGCCTCTATTGGTCATGTTAGGGATTTGCCTAAAAGTACAATGGGTGTTGATATTGAAAATGATTTTGAACCCAAATATATCAACATACGCGGGAAAGGGGATTTGATTAAATCTTTGAAATCCGCTGCGAAAAAAGCAGATAAGATATTTCTAGCTACTGACCCTGACCGAGAAGGTGAGGCTATTGCGTGGCATCTCGCGTATATTTTGGGAATTGACCATGATGAAGCGTGTCGGGTTATGTTCCATGAAATTACAAAGGATGCCATTAAAAGTGCTATAAAAAACCCAAGACCACTTGATTTAAATCTCGTTGATGCACAACAAGCAAGACGTGTTTTGGATCGCTTGGTAGGGTATTCCATTAGTCCGATTTTATGGCGCAAGGTCAAGAAAGGCTTAAGCGCTGGTAGAGTCCAATCGGTTGCCACAAAATTGATTTGCTCAAGAGAGCGCGAGATACAAAGTTTTATTCCAGTAGAATACTGGAAAATTGATGCCGAAGGTCAATTGGATCAAAGCAAAGATTCTTTGGAACTTGAATTTTATGGCACTCATAATGGCAAGTTACCTTTGGAAAATGAAGCTCAGGTTGCGGCTATTTTAAAAGACCTTGACACTAAAAAAGGCGAAGTTATTTCTGTTGAGAAAAAGAAAAAATACAGACACCCATCACCACCGTTTATTACCAGTTCTTTACAACAGGAAGCGTCAAATCGATTTGGCTTTTCAACAAAGAAGACAATGATGTTGGCTCAACAACTCTACGAAGGTATTGCGGTTAAGGGACGTGGGACACTTGGTCTGATAACTTACATGAGAACAGATTCTACACGTCTTTCGGATACAGCGAAAGATACAATGCGTGCGCATATTGAAGAAACTTTGGGCAGCGAATGGCTAGGCACAATGGAAAAAAAGCAAAAAAGTGTAAAAAATGCACAAGATGCACATGAGGCAATTCGACCCACTTATGTAGAGTTGACACCAGATTCCCTTCAAAATGCACTTTCAAAAGATCAGCTTAAACTCTATGATTTAATATGGTCGAGAGCTGTGGCAAGCCAAATGAAAAGTGCAGAATTTGAAAGTCTGAGTATCGAAGTTCAGATAGGTGATTACGTATTTAAAGCCAGTGGGAGCAAATTGATTTTTGAAGGGTTTTTACGCATTTATACAGCGTCTAAACAATCGGATAAAATTCTTGCTGAAGTGACTAAGGGCGATGTGTTAGAAAATATTAAGTACCAACCAACACAACATTTTACACAACCGCCTGCAAGATATTCAGAAGCTTCGCTTGTTAAGGTAATGGAAGAATTGGGTATAGGAAGACCAAGTACTTATGCACCTACAATTTCTACGATATTAAGCCGCGGCTATGTTGAGAAAGAAAAGAAGAGTTTAAAGCCAACTGAACTCGGCTTTATTATTGATGAAATTATGAACGATTATTTTAGCTCAATTGTAGATGTTGATTTTACTGCGGGAATGGAAAAACAATTTGATACCATCGAAGCGGGAGAAGATGAATGGAAAAATTCTATCCGGACGTTTTTTAAGCCTTTTGAAACAATGCTAAAAAAAGCGGATGAAGCAATCGAAAAAGTAGATTTGACAGAAGAAACGGATATTGAGTGTGAGAAATGTGGCAGTATGATGTTGATTCGACATGGCCGATATGGAAAGTTTTTGGCATGTTCAAATTATCCGGAATGCAATAACACCAAACCAATTTTGAAGAAGCTTGGGATTGCATGTCCTGCATGTGAGAATGGTGAGATTGTAGAGCGAAAATCAAAAAAATTAAAAGTTTTTTATGGATGCTCAGAGTTTCCAGAATGTCGATTTGTCTCCTGGGATATGCCGATTGATCGAAAGTGTCCGAAATGTGGCGATATTTTAACTGAGAAAAAAACCAAAAAGGGTAAAACTATTAAATGTCACAATCCATCATGTGACTATAAGGAATAATTAGGAGGAAAATTAATTGGAAAGTAACATTCTTCAAAAAATGCGTAGGTTGAATCGCATTTTACAAACATCTGCAGCGACTCAGTTGTCGTTTAAGGACCTGTGTCACACGATGATGACAATTCTAGATTCCAATGTTTATGTGGTTAGCAAACGCGGTAAGATATTAGGTGCCAGCTTGATTGAGCAGGAAGACAGCGCGGTTGTGAATACAGAAAAGGGTGATCAGTTTTATGATCAGGAAGAGCAGGAAAAACTTCTTAAAATTAATGAAACGCTTTTTAATGTGACAAAAGAAGAACTGCAGTCACTCTTTAAAAACGAAATTGGGAGTTCCTCTAAATTTGCAACGATTGTACCTGTAATTGGAAATGCCCAAAGGATGGCAACTTTTATAATTGCCAGACGAGAAAAAGTATATTTAGAAGAAGATTTGATTTTGGCAGAATATGCGGCCACTATTATTGGTTTAGAAATCATCCGCGCAAAAAGTGATGAGCATGAAGAAGTGGTTCGTAAGAAGGCAATTGTTCAAATGGCAATTAGCACACTTTCATACTCAGAATTTGAGGCTGTTGTGAATATTTTTGATGAACTCGATGGTGCTGAAGGCTTACTTGTTGCAAGTAAAATAGCAGATAAAGCAGGGATCACGCGTTCTGTTATTGTAAATGCACTCCGCAAGTTTGAAAGTGCAGGTGTTATTGAAACGCGTTCGTTGGGCATGAAAGGTACCTATATTAAAGTTTTAAATGATTTGCTACTTCCTGAATTGGAACGTGTTAAGCAATAAATTGATGCATTGGCATATTAAAAGTCCTTCTTGAAATTCATTCAAAGAAGGACTTTTGCCTTATTTACGAAAAACACTTTATTTTATACAATATATAGGGTAAAATAGACCCATAAGTTGTATATATAGTATAAATTGGGATACTTGTAATCATATAAAGTAATTGTCCACATGAACCGATATGTTATATATGAGTATGTAACGGGCGTCATAAGGAGGGTGCTATGTTAAACAAATCATTTGATCGAATTAATTTATTGAATAAGGCTTTAGACGGTGCTTGGCTTAAAAATAGCGCGATTTCCAACAACATAGCCAATGTGAATACACCGGGATATAAACGTCAGACGGTGAATTTTGAAGAGGTGCTAAGAACGGAGATCGCCAAGTCTTCGTCGGCTCAAATGATAAAAACAAATCCAAAACATATGGATCACATGGGAAATGGTCAAATTTCAATTGAAGAACAAGCGAACACCAGTTACCGTGTTGATGACAACAATGTAGATATTGACGTGGAAAATGCAGAGATGGCTAAAAATACACTATATTATAACGCTGTCATTAATTCTGTAAATGGGCAATATAGCCGACTGAAAAGTGTCTTTAATATCAATAAATAAGGAGGGACGTTATGGGATTTTTTAATTCAATTAATGTCAGTGCAACTGGCCTTACTGCAGAACGTCTTAGGATGGACTTGATTAGTGAAAATATTGCCAATGCCAATACGACACGAACTGCAAGTGGCACACCGTATAGAAGAAAAGTGGCTGTTTTTAGAGCTCAAGAAGCTTCTAGTTTTGAGCAAATGCTAAATTCGGCAAAGGGACTTCAAACACTTGGTCAAGGGGTTGAAATTGCAGGAATTGTTGAAGACCAAGCACCCTTTAAAAAAGAATACAATCCAGATCATCCAGATGCGGATGCTGAGGGCTATGTAAGTCTTCCGAATGTCGAAGTGGTTAATGAAATGATTAACCTTATTTCTGCTTCTCGGGCCTATGAGTCCAATATTACCGCTGTGAACACAACCAAGGCAATGGTGATGAAAGCTTTAGAAATCGGCAAATAGGCCGTTTAAGAGTGTAGAAAGGGGTAGGCATGATCGTTAATGGTATTCAAAACATCGGATCTTTAAATCTCGATAAAATTAAAGAAGTAAATCAAACACTTGATTCTGGTCAAGTTAATTTTTCAGAACTCTTAGCAGATGCACTTAATAGTGTCAATGCAGATCAAAATTATTCTACTGAGATTGGGAATGCTTTTCTGCTCGGCGAAATTGACAGTGTCCATGATGTAAGTATTGCAGGGATGAAGGCTGATCTGTCTTTAAATCTAGCGGTTGAAGTAACAAATAAGTTACTGGCAGCTTATAGTGAAATAATGCGACTCCAATTGTAGTAATTAATAGTCATAAGAGGTGTTTTAATGAGAGAGTTATTAAACAGAATTCTAGAAAGCGTCAAAGCCTTTCACTCGCGTTTGGACCGAAATCGAAAAATTTTATTATACGTGGGATTATCTGTGTTAATCTTAGCGCTGACGTTTGGAATTCTTTTTTTTACAAGAACTGAATATGTTGTTGTGGCTCAAGGGCTTACTGCAGCTGATGCTCAGATTGTTACTGGTCAGTTGGATGAATTGGGTATTCCTTGGCAAGACAGTATGAACACCTCGGTGATTTCTGTGCCTGAAGCTTATGCGTCTCGGGCGCGAATGGAAATTGCAGCAAATGTCCAGGCTGTTAGTTTTAGCTGGTCTGATTTTTTTAGCAGTGAATCTATTACTATGACTTCCCAAACCAGAGAACAAATGATTATACAAGCAACAGCTTCTGGTGTTGAGGAATCCATTGAGACTTTAACATCTGTTGACAATGCCACTGTAATATTACAAATTCCAAAAGAAAGTAATTATTTCGTTAAAGATGAAATTGAATCAAAAGCTTCGGTTGTTCTGGAATTAAAAGGTGGAACTTCTTTAAATGAGCAACAGATTAATGGCATCGTAAGTCTCATTATAAATTCTGTTAAAGATTTAACAGCTGAAAATGTTGCTTTATTGGATTCAAATGGCATTCAATTAAACGATCCATACCGTATGGATGATTTTAGTGCCAACTCAAATTATGAACTTCAATATAAAGTTCAACAGCAGATGCAACATGATCTGACCTCGTTTCTAGAAACCTTGTATGGCGTTGGAAATGTTGAAGTAAAACCAAGTGTCATTATGGAATTTGACCGTCAAACGGAATCTCAACGTATTTTTAGTCCGCCTATTGAAGGTGAGATTTCCGGAATGGTTAGAAGTGCGACGACTATAACTGAAAACGTCGTTAATAGTGCTGGTGCAGTAGGTGTGCCTGGCACAGATTCTAATTCGGGGGAAGCGACTGGATATGTGGAAGGAGATTCTGGAGAATCTTCTTATGAAAAAGCAAGTGAAACTTTAAATTATGAACTCAATGAAATTTATCGTGAAATTATAAGCTCACAAGGTGACATTAAGGAACTGTCCATAGGGGTTTTGTTAAATTCCACAGCGCTTATTGACGGTCAATTGTCAAACGACCATTATACTGAGTTGGTATCACTTATAGCCATGTCTGCAGGAACTGCTGCCGATAACATAAGTGTTATGGTAAGTGAATTTCCTGATCCGATGGCTTATTATGACGTTTATACTGCTGAAGTGGAAGATGGACTTGTCTTTGGCGTTCCATTATGGGCACTGATTGTTGTGGCTGTGGTGACACTTATAGTTGTGATTGTTGTTGTTCTAATGATTAGACGTAAGAAAGCAAAAGAGGCTGAAGCGGCTGAACTTGAAGCCCAGCGCAAGAAAGAACTTGAAGCAAAACGAGACCTTGATGAAATTGATCAAATTGAAGAAGATAAAGGCAGTCCTAAGTACCATATTGAAAAATTTGTGGACAACAATCCGGAAGCGGCTGCAGCACTTCTCAGAGCATGGCTTAACGATTAGGAGGCGACTTGATGGCTGTAAAAAAAGGGAAAATGACAGGAAAGACAAAAGCTGCCATACTTTTGATTGCTTTAGGACCAGAAAGGTCTGCTAAGCTATTTAGTCATATGCATGATGATGAAATCGAAGAATTAACACTTGAAATTGCAAATGTTAGCCGAATTTCGCCTGAAGAACGTGAATCGGTTCTTGAGGAATTTTATCAAGTATGTCTGGCTCAAGAATTTATATCAGAAGGCGGTATCAATTACGCGAAAGAGGTTCTTGAAAAAGCAATGGGATCTCAAAAAGCACTTGAGATTATCAATAAATTGACGTCTTCATTACAGGTGAAGCCTTTTGATTTCGTTAGAAAAACAGATGCAAATCAATTGTTGAACTTTATCCAAAATGAACATCCTCAGACACTGGCGTTGATTTTATCTTACCTTAACCCCAATCAGTCTGCTCAAGTTTTATCTGCCTTGCCACAGGAAAAACAGGCGGATGTTGCCCAGCGAATTGCAACGATGGAAAGTACATCGCCTGAAATTATAAAAGAGGTCGAACTCGTCCTTGAGAGAAAGTTATCGTCTATGGTTACTCAAGACTACTCAGCAACGGGTGGTATTCAGTGTATTGTTGATATTTTGAATTCTGTTGACCGTGGAACTGAAAAATACATCCTTGAGACACTTGAAATTCAAAATGCAGAACTTGTTGAAGAAATCCGGAAAAAGATGTTTGTTTTCGAGGACATCGTCAATTTGGACAGTGTTGGTATTCAAAGATTTATCAGAGAAGTGGACAACAACGATCTTGCAGTTGCACTTAAGGGTGCTACTGATGAGGTTAAGGAAATGATTTTTGCCAATATGTCCAAGCGTATGTCTGAAATGCTCAGAGAAGATATGGACTTCATGGGTCCTGTTCGCTTAAGGGATGTTGAAGAAGCACAACAAAAAATTGTTAACATCATCCGAAAACTTGAGGAATCAAATGAAATTATTATAGCAAGAGGCGGAGGAGATGAACTCATTGTCTAAGATTTTTAAAGCTTCCAGAGTTATTTTGGATGAAAACGCCTTTGTACTGAAAAATAAAGAAGAAGTGATAGAAAATCATAACGCTCAAGAGCGTGATACAGAACCTGATTTTTCTGACCTATCAAATGAAAGAAGACCGGATGATAGTGTTGAACAAGCAAAGCAAGAGGCTGAGGCTATATTGGAAGAGGCGGATGCAGAAGCGGATCTAAAATTAAAAAATGCTGAAATGAGCAGTGAATCCATTATTTCAGATGCTTACGATCAGGCCAAAGGTATAATGGAACGTGCGAAACAAGATGGCTATAAAGATGGATTTGATTCTGGTCTTGCAGAAAGTCAAAAAGTAGGCAATAAAATTATTGAACAGGCTGAAACAATAAAGCAAGCATGGCTTACTGAAAGAGAAGCTGTTTTTAAGAGCGCTGAAAAAGAGATGATTGATCTTGTTTTAGAAGTTGTAGAGAAACTGCTAAATCACCATGTGGAAACGGATGTTTCTTTGATAGAGTCCTTAATAAAAATGGGGATTCAAAGGGTTTCTAGAACGGAACAACTCACCATACGTGTTTCAACCGATGATTACAATCAAGCAATTTCAGTAAAACCCATAATATTGGCTATGAGCGATAAAATAGATGCTATTGAAATCAAAAGAGATCCATCGCTTCAAAATGGCTCGTGTATGATAGACGCTGACTCGGGCAGTGTTGACAGTGGCATTTGGACACAATTTGAAGAAGTCACCAAGTTGTTTGAAGAAATGTTGAAAGGTGAGTAGACATGTTGGAACGCTATAAACAGGCAGTTGAAGAGTCGGTGTTTCTAAGATACAGTGGACGCGTCTCAAAAATTGTTGGGTTGATGATTGAATCTATAGGCCCTGCTGTTGAAATTGGTGAAGTGTGTGATATTTTCCCAATTAAAGGGACAAATCCTTTAAAAGGTGAAGTTGTTGGCTTTAATCAAGACAAAGTTTTACTTATGCCACTTGGGGATATGATTGGTATAGGGCCCGGTAGCCGTGTGGTTGCTACTGGACATGCCCTTCAAGTTGAAGTCTCTGAAGCTATGCTTGGTCGAATATTTGATGGTCTTGGAAACCCTATTGATGAGATGGCGAAACCTGCTGCCGACCAAAAATATCCTGCCAACAATGATCCGCCGAACCCGCTTTTTAGAGACCGTATTGATGCGCCAATGCCACTTGGGATTAAAGCAATCGATGGGCTGCTCACGTGTGGTAAGGGACAAAGAATCGGTATATTTGCAGGTTCTGGAGTCGGTAAAAGTACCTTGCTAGGCATGATTGCAAAGTACACTAAAGCAGATGTAAATGTGATTGCACTAGTTGGAGAGCGGGGACGTGAAGTTCGTGAGTTTATTGAAAATGAACTTGGAGAAGAGGGGCTAAAAAGATCAGTTGTTGTTGTGGCGACCTCTGATAAACCGGCTCTTGTTCGTGTTAAAGCTGCACTCATTGCAACTTCAATAGCGGAATTTTTCAGGGATTCAGGTAAAAATGTAATTTTGATGATGGATTCTGTCACACGTTTTTCAATGGCCCAAAGGGAAATTGGACTTGCTGTCGGCGAGCCACCTGTAACCAGAGGGTACACGCCATCCGTGTTTGCCATGCTTCCAAGGCTACTGGAGCGGGCGGGAAATTCATCCAAAGGATCGATTACGGGTCTTTATACTGTTTTGGTTGACGGTGATGACTTTAATGAACCGATTTCAGATGCTGTGAGAGGGATATTGGATGGTCATATTATGTTATCTAGAAAATTAGCGTCACTGGGCCATTATCCGGCAATTGATGTTTTGGACAGTACAAGTCGAGTCATGCCCAATATTGTTGATGAAGACCACCTTCTTGCTTCAATGCGATTTAAAGAGGTTTTAGCAACGTATAGAAATTCTGAAGATTTAATTAACATAGGTGCTTATGCAAAGGGGACAAATCCACATATTGACCTCGCAATTGATAAATATGACGATTTTATAACGTTTTTAAAGCAGAGAACAACAGAGACTTTGTCATTTGAAGAAAGTAAGTCGTTATTAAAGGACTTGATTAGATGAAGAAGTTCAAATTTAGATATGAGAGCGTTTTAAAAATGCGCATGGATGCGGAAGATAAAGTTAAGCATCAACTGGCTGGGTTAATTAAAGAGCGCCAGAACCAGTTAGATGCACTTGAAGCTTTAAAAGGTCGCGAGCAGTCTTACTTGGTGTTTATTGAAGAGAGTTTAAGAAGTGGACGTGCTAAACATGAAATGCATCATTTTTCAGATGGAAAAAAGTATTACTCTGATCATAAACATGTGCTTCAAAATCGTGTATCAAGATTGGACCAAGATATTAAGAAAAAACAAGAAGAACTTCTTGAGGCAGTTAAGTCTAGAAAAATAATGGAAAAACTGAAAGAAAATGCGTATAGAGCATATGTTGAAGCGTTTAATGAGGCGGATGCCAAGCTGATTGAAGAAGTTGTTAACTACAAAAATAATCGGACGAATGGAGAATCGTAATGGCAGAAATACAAAACAATGAGCCTTCTGGGAATGAATCCGAAAAGAAATCAAAAGGGTTAACGGGGTGTCTCGTTGTACTACTTGTACTTTTATTGACCCCTTTATTGGTTGTTGGGGGTCTTTATTTTTTGAATAATGATTTTAATATGACTGTAAATGGTTTGATGTCCAATGTACCAGGAGGTTTGGGCGACTATTTTTCAAAATTCCCAACAAGGGCAGAACAAATGGAACAGATTAAGCAAATCTCTGAATTTATGCTCGACTTACCGGAAGAACGCGCTGTGGACAAGCTAATGGTTTTAAACAGTGAGGACAGTGGTGCTTACAATGATGTGGTTAAAGATATGCTGAGACTGAATCCAAATAAAACCAGACGCATATTAGATGCAATCAGGGATGCAACTGTTAGTGAAGATGTCCTTCAAAATACGCTTAAATCCATTGAGACTGAAAGACAAGACGATTTAAAAGAATTGGCCGCTCATATTGAATCGTTACCAGTTGACTCTGCAATTCAAGAAATTGAATCCATTATTGAAAGTGGTATAAATGGTCATGCTGAAGTGGGCTCAATAATTGAATGGATTTCAGATGATGCTGCAATGAAGATCCTTTATCAAATGGATGTTGAAGATCGAAACATATTGTTTTCACATCTTTCAATTCAAAAGAAACAAGCAATTCAGCAAATGTATAGCGATTACACCAGACGCACTGAAGATTTGAAGCAGATTGCAGATGTATATAGATCTGAAGATGCTGAAGCTGTGGCGGAAGCATTGGGAAGTTCAGGCAATTATTCAATGGAAGAACTGGCAATTATTTATGCGCAAATGGGGCCACGTAAAGCAGGAGAAGTTTTGGCGAAAAATACAGATGAAACGTTTGTGTTTGATTTGGTTGCGCAAATTAAAGCCACAGAAATGCTAGATAAGGGTGAAGATTTATTGACACCGGATATTTTAAAATCACTAAAGGTTTATCGAGAATTTGACGATAATGTTAGAGAATTGGTAAATGTCTATGCAAGGATGGCAAATACAGATATTCTACCAATTTTAGAGAGTATGATTTTGAACTCAGCGCCTTCTGCAATATATGAACTTAATAATGGCGATTTAATCAGAATTTCAGATGAAGATCTTGTTTTAGGTTTATTGGAACAGTTTACTGAAAAGAAACGTTCTGAACTATTGGCGTTGATGGACAGCACGCTCTCTACAGAATTGACGCGAAAACTCGCGCTACCACAACAATAGGAGGTGTATATGCAAATTAGAGAATGGATTGCAAGTCAATCGATTCTCAACCCAGCAGTATCCGTTGGCAACAAATCAAATCAGCCAACAGATGCGTTCAGCCAGTTGTTTGAAAGTAAAAAGATACCAAAAATCGAAAGAAATCCCATGAAAGAACCTGTCTTTAAAGAACCGGTGCAGGGGAACCCAGAGAAAATAAAGGTTCCAATTGAAGATCCAGTCTATAAGACAGACCAAGTAAAAGTTAAGCAGCAAGAAAACAATTCTAAAGATGGGCCGTCAAAAATTGACAGTAAAAAGACTGAAACAAAAGTAGCTGAGAAGACGAATGCATCAGAAATGACAAAAGAAATGGATGCAAACGAGGAACTTGACGCGCTAAAAGAAAAACTCAAATCAAAATTTGGCTTATCCGATGAAGATTTAAATGCTTTAATGGCATTTATGAATTTGGATTTGAGAGAAATGGTTCAACTGTTAGAATCGGTTCCTGAGGTGTCATTAGATCTTATAAAAGAAATTCATGTTTCACTTGAATCTCTTGAAATTAACAAGATGCTAAATGAACCCTTGGACTTAGAGTTGGTTGAAAAGTTAGACCAGCAAATTGAGTTGTTAAAACAGTCTTTGGAACCTGCTATCGAAAATAGCAATCCAGAACACTCCGCCTTGCTGGCAAACGTAATGGAGAACTTTGATGAAATCCTTGTGAAGTTTCAGCAAACGTTGGATATTAAACCTTCTGATGCGTCTACAAAAAAAGAACAAACTGAAGATGCACCTTTGATGACCACTAAGAACTCTGAAGGGACTGTACAGAGTGATACGCCTGTGAAGTCTTCTCAAGTGATCCAAAAAGACGCGGAAACAAAACCGGTAGACCAACAGAAAAGTGAAACTAATTTGGAATTAAAGACAAGCGGCACCAAGGATGTTTCAGAGCATGTGCATGATCCTGATACGAACAGTGCTCAGAATCAAGACGTTGATGATGTGATATCTTTTCATCAACTGGTAATGCGTCAACCCGGTTTGGTATCCAATCAGACGGTACAAGGAACACAGGTACTTAAACAAGATATATTTACGCAAGTTATGGATGCAGTTAAGGGTAATTTTAAGATCGATGAAAATGGGACGTCGATGCTCGTGAAATTACAACCGGAACAACTGGGAAATGTAGAACTTAAATTGAATATTCATAAGGGTCTCGTAATGGCTGAAATTAAGGTTGAGAACGAAATTGTTAAAGCAGCTGTTGAATCAGGATTAGATGATTTGAAGCAGAATTTGGCAAACAAAGGTTTTACAGTAAATCAGATCAATGTATCTGTCGATACTGGTAAAAAAGAACAGCAAGAGGCTTTTGAGTTTTTAAGTCAAAAAAAGGCTTCAAAAAAAGGTGTTCAATCGGTTGAAGAGGAAAATGGAAATGAGACACGTGTTCAAACGTATATGTTTGACAGTGATGAAACCTCAACAATTAATTATCTAGGATAGGAGGTAAATATGGCATTTCCAATTAGTGGAACATTTACACAAGATCAAATTGAAAAGTTGAATGTCATTAGCAATGACAAAGCAAATGAAAAGCGAAAAGCGTCACAAGAACTGGATAAAGATGCTTTCCTTAAATTGATGATGGCTCAACTTCAAAATCAGAATCCCCTCGAGCCAGTGGATAATAAGGATTATATGGCTCAAATGGCACAATTTTCATCAGTGGAACAGCTGTCAAATATTGTGGGCTCTATTGAGGGTACAAATGAATTGAATGCTCTTATTTCAACCCAGTTAGATGAACTTAAAGAAGCGGTTGAGAAAAGTGGCACAACTGAAGAATCGGGAAAATTATTAGAACAAAACACAAAGATTCTTGAAGAATTGATGAAAATGAATCAGATGCTTACGCAATACTTTGAAAGTGAAACTTCTGTTGAAGACACTGATTTGTTTGAACTTTTGGCAAATGATTAGAATCAGGTGGTGGTGAGATGAGTCCGACAAAAATGAACAGTGATTATATGTTGAAGCGTCTCAAAGTCAATCCTGCTGAAGCGCCGAAAACGCAAGCTGTACAAAAAGGAATAAATACAAAGGGACCTTCATTTAATGATGTTTTATCTAAAATTAAGGATTCTGATCAAGTTAAATTTTCCAAACATGCAATTACGCGTTTGGATCAAAGAAATATTACGCTTACTGAAGCTGAGATGAATCGAATTCAAGAAGGTGTTGGCAAGGCCAAGTCAAAGGGCGTTAGAGAAGCGCTGATCATGATGGACAATAAAGTATTTATTGCCAGTGTACCTAACAATACCATTATTACAGCAGCAACAGATGAGCAATTAAAAGAAAATGTTTTTACGAATATTGACGGAGCAGTCATCGTATAGCTGGACCTTTTTAGGAAGCTATTTCCCCCCTTGAATGATGGATAGGGGACCTGCTCGATATAGGAGGTTATCGTTATGATGCGATCGATGTTTTCTGGTGTATCCTCACTAAAGGCACACCAGTTAAGAATGGACGTTATTGGCAATAATATCGCCAATGTAAATACGGTTGGCTATAAATCGTCTGCCGTGTCTTTCTCAGAAATGTACTCACAGACACTTGCAGGTGCAAGTTCTTCAAGCCAGTCGCGTGGTGGTACGAACCCAATGCAAGTAGGCCTGGGTACAAATACTGCTGCAATTGCAGTGAACCATACAAAAGGCTCTATTCAAAGAACAGATGTCGCCACCGATTTAATGGTGGATGGCGAAGGTTTCTTCATGGTTTCACCAGCTAGAAATGGCGAAAATATTATGTACACTCGAGCTGGAAACTTTTCAATGGATTCCAGTGGGTATTTGGTAACTGTAGAGGGATATTATGTCCTTGACAAAGATTTTGAGCCAATTCAGGTTAACATGTCTGAAACTGTAAATGCAAGTGCCACAAGTAAACTTTTGGTTTCAGGAAATATCAATTACAATGATAAGGAATATGGCGTTACAGTTGATGCCTATGATTCTTTGGGAGATACCCATACCTTTGATATAAAGTTTCTCGAAGACCCAATAACTACGGCTACTAGTGCGGATTTAACAGCGGATAATGCCGTTTCAGTAAGAAAAATGACAATTACAATGCAAAGAGAAAGTGGTGATTTAAGAGTATTTCCCGGAGGGACAGACGCAATTGCTGACGACGGAGATGGTCTTGGAGAATATATAGGGGATAGTGCTGAAACGTTTTACGTAGGTTTTGATGAAAATGGAAATGTTGTGGGTCTATATGATTCTGCTTATGCGACATTAACAGACGAGCGCAACATCCCAATTCCAGGTGCAGCAGCCCTTAATATTCCATTAAACAAATCTATGTTTTATTTAAATGGGGATGACACAAGTCCAAATGCTCAAACATCATTTAGCCAGTACGCACAAGATTCAGATGCCAGAGGTATTCAGATGGATGGATTTTCAGCAGGCTCTATTTCATCATTTAACATCAGCTCAAAAGGTGAGGTAATCTCTTATTATACAAATGGAAATACAAACATGTATGAAGAAGAGGATGATAAAAAGCCTCAAATAATTGGGCTTGTTTCATTTGACAATCCAGGGGGACTCATGAAGATGGGCAGCAATATGTTCCAAGCAACGCCTAACTCCGGTTCACCTAAATACGGCATACCGGCCTCAGGTAGCTTTGGCTCTTTAACACCAGGTGCACTTGAAATGAGTAACGTGGATTTATCCGCACAGTTTACGGATATGATTACGACACAAAGAGGTTTTCAGGCTAATTCAAGAGTTATTACAACCAGTGATGAAATCTTGCAAGAACTTGTGAATCTGAAACGATAATTTATCTACCCGTAGCGATCCTACGGGTAGTTTTAGTGTTTAAGTGAGAGGTGACACATGATAAAAGTGACAAGGCTGAACGATAGCCCTATCTACGTCAATTCCAGTTTGATTGAATTCATAGAAGAAACACCAGATACGGTTATTACACTTACAACCGGAAAAAAAATAATCGTAAAAGAGTCGGTTGAAGCAGTTATTCAAAGTATTCTTGAATATCATGCAAAAATAAGTCAATATATAAGTATAGAGAAATAAAATAGATTAGTAAAAGAGGTGTTATTTTGGATATTACAACAATCATTGGAATTGTGCTGGGGTTGGCACTTGTAGCATGGGGAATCTTAACCAATAGTGATTTGGGCAGTTACATTGACCCTGCATCTCTTATAATTGTACTGGGTGGAACCATAGCGGGATACTTGGTTGCCTTTCCGTTGAAAGAAGTCCTTAACATTGGAAAGGTAATTGGCAAAACTGTAAAGAACAGCGAGTTTAATATTGATCAAATTATCGGGAAAATTATTGAACTTGCGAATGTGGCTAGAAGAGAAGGCCTTTTAGCACTTGAAGAAGCTGTTTCAGAAATCAATGATGAATTCCTTCAAAAAGGTGTCATGCTAATTGTAGATGGAACTGACCCTGAACTGGTCAAAAATATCATGGAAACTGAAATTGAGAATTTATCGGACAGGCATTCGAAAAGTAAATCTATGCTTGAAATGATGGGAACACTTGCGCCTGCTTTTGGTATGGTTGGAACCTTAATTGGTCTTGTTGCCATGCTCCAAAATTTATCCGATCCATCATCCATTGGTCCATCCATGGCTGTAGCCCTTCTAACCACTTTTTATGGGTCCTTATTTGCCAATTTGATTTTTATCCCAATGGCAGCTAAATTAGGCCTTAAGAGCAATGAAGAAGTTCTTATTCGTAATGTAATGATTGAAGGTTTGTTGTCTATACAGGCTGGGGAAAACCCTAGGATTATTGAGGAAAAATTAAAAGTATTTTTACCGCCATCAGTTCGAAAGACTGTGGGGACACAGGAGGCGAAATCAGAAAATGGCTAAGAAGAAGTGTCCAGAATGTAAAGAAGGCTCTCCTGCATGGATGGCCACATATGGTGACATGGTTACCTTGCTCATGTGTTTCTTTGTTCTACTTTTTGCCTTTTCGTCGATAGACGCTCAAAAATTTGAGGCAGTAATGGAATCGTTTCAAGGGTCAGCAGGCGTACTCTCTGGCGGAAAGTCACTTTCAGAAGCACCGTTTGTATTTGATGCCATGCCTGAAAGTAAGACTTCAAAAGAATCTGTTGTTGAAATGAAGAAGTTGGAAAATTTAAAAACAGAAATTGAAGAATACCTTGAAGAAAATGATATGGAAGCTCAAATTACGCTAGAACTTGAAGCAAGGGGACTGGTTATTCGATTTGAAGACAATGTCCTTTTTTCATCGGGTAGTGCAATTATAAACCCAAATTATTATGAGGTGCTTGATTTTTTAGTTGGCTTGTTAACCACTGATGAATTAATAAGCGAAGAAATTAGGGTTGAGGGACATACAGATAATGTGCCTGTAAATACCTCTAAACATCCATCCAACTGGGAACTTTCTACAGAAAGGGCAACAAATGTTGTTAGGTATTTTGTTGAAGCTGCTGGGATGTCGCCACAGCGTATATCAGCTGCTGGCTTTAGTGAATATAGGCCTGTTGCAAGCAATGATACTGAAGAAGGCAGAGCTGCCAACAGACGCGTTGACGTTGTGGTGGTGAACCAACAAGCTGACTTAGAAGAGGATGAAGAATAGAAGGGGGCAATTTATGAACAAGAAGATACTTATAATTATTATAGCAGTGGTTTTATTGCTTGTTGTTGTTGTTGGTGCTGTAGTGGTCTTTTTTATGATGAACAGTGACAAAGAAGAGCCTATTGTATATTACGAGTATTTGTTGGATGAAGAATATTCAAATCTTGCAGATTCAGATAGTGCAAAAATCGTAAAATATCAGGTGACAATTGAGTATACGAACGAAGAACTCTTAGAACAACTCGACATTAATAAAACAAAAATCAGAAACAATATTGATGAAATTATGCGGTCGACGTTGTCAGAAGATATTGCAAAAGTTAATGGAAAGCAAAGACTTAGAGATCGAATTCGGAATATGGTAATTGATGTTCTTGAATCGGATGAAGATACAATCAGCAACATTTATATACAACCTTTTGTAGTTCAAGGTTAAGTTTTATCGAGATGTTGCCGATAATTATTCTGATATAGTATTTCTTTAATACTCTAATGATAAGGAGGTGGTTGTATGTCAGATGTATTGTCACAAAATGAAATAGATGAACTGCTAACCGCCTTAAGTACCGGTGAAGTGGATGTAAAGGACATAGAGGAAGAAAAGAAGGAACGTAAAGTTAGGAAGTACGATTTTAGTCGACCAGATAAGTTTGCTAAAGATCAACTTCGAACTTTAGAGATTATTCATGAGAATTTTTCCCGCCTTTTAAACAACTTTTTATCTGGGTATTTACGCACTTATATAGAAGTTGATGTTATATCTGTTCAAAGTTTGATTTACACAGAATTTAGCAACTCGATTTCTAATCCTGCAATTTTAGGAATCGTTGATTTTTCACCATTTGATGGGCAAATTATTATTGATGTCTCTCAAGACATTGCCTATGCAATGATTGAACGCGTTCTAGGTGGCAATAATAAAGCGAAAGCGGCTTCAAAGGAAAATCGATCGTTAACAGAAATTGAGATGACACTTCTTAGAAACATTTTAATTAAATTTATAAATTTACTAAAAGAACCATGGGGAAATATTGTAGAACTTAGACCAAAACTTGAGAACATTGAAACGAATTCTCAGTTTGCTCAAATTGTTTCACCTGCAGAATCTATAGCGCTTGTAACCTTTAACATTCACATAGGGGATATAGAGGGCATGGTAAATGTTTGTATCCCACATTATGTTATTGAACCAATTTTACCGAGTTTAAGTTCGCGTTTGTGGTTTGCAACAACCAATAAAAAGGAAATTACTGAAGAAGAACGGGGCGCGTTAGAGACAGGAATCTCTAAGTCAAAACTCGCTTTATCCACTGTTGTTGGAAAATCTGCAATTTCAGTTGCTGAATTGTTGAATCTTCAAAGAGGGGATATCATTCTTTTGGATCAAAAGGTGGAAGATTCCTTTGGCGTTTATGTTGAAGGGCAAATGAAGTTCAAAGGAAAACCGGGTATTAAGAAAAAAAATATAGCTGTTATGATAACTGAAGTCGTAGAGGGAGGAGATGATCTAGATGACTGATATGCTATCTCAAGAAGAAATAGATGCTTTATTGGGTGGCGGTGCACCTGTAACTGAAAATAGTACGGTTGAAGCTTTGACTGATGAAGAAGCTGATGCCATAGGTGAAATTGGAAACATCAGCATGGGGACTGCTGCAACAACTCTCTTTACATTATTGAATAAGAAAGTAACCATTACAACCCCTAAAGTATCAGAAACAACAATGGAGGCTCTTGCCAACGAGTTTGTGGACCCTTCAGTTCTGATAAACATTACCTATCGAGTTGGTATAGAGGGTGTAAACTTTTTGATTTTACATGAAAAAGATGTTAAAATTATAACTGACTTGATGATGGGGAATGATGGTACAAATGTATCGAGTGAATTAAATGATTTGCATTTAAGTGCAATTAGTGAAGCGATGAATCAGATGATTGGGTCTTCATCGACTTCCTTGTCTGAAATGCTTGGGAAAAAAATTGATATTTCACCACCAGAAGCTTATCATGATAAAATTTCTGAACTTGATTACAACCAATTTGGTGTCAATGATCAAGACAGGGTTGTGAAAATATCGTTTAGAATGACTGTTGGCGACCTAATTGACAGTGAAATTATGCAAGTGTTACCGCTTGAAGTTGCCAAGCAGATGGTTTCGACTTTGATTTCTGGCAAAGATGAGCCGGAGCAAGAAGCTAAGCCAGCACCCGCTAAAGAGAAGCAACCTGAACCTGCAGAAGCAGAAGATGTGATTTCACCAAGCGTTGCGCCTCCTAAACAGGCTTATTATTATGAGGAAGATCAATCACCAAGTCGCGTTTCGAATGAAAAAGTCAATGCAGTTCCACTCCAATTTGAAAATTTTGATAGCAATTCTGCACAAATGTATTATAATAATGATATAGACTTAATTCGGGATGTGCCGCTTGAGATTACCGTAGAACTCGGGAAAACAGGGAAAAAAATCAATGAGATATTGGATTTTGGCGTTGGCACAGTGATTGAATTAGATCGATTGGTCGGTGAACCGCTAGATATACTTGCCAATGGCAAGCGAATTGCTAAGGGTGAAGTTGTAGTAGTAGATGAAAATTATGGCATCAGAATTACAGATATTGTCATACCAAGAAAAGTCACTGAATAGATTTAAGGAGGAGTAATATGGCTAACACAGTATTGGTTGTCGATGACGCGGCATTCATGAGGATGATGATTAAGGATGTTCTCACCAAAAACGGATATGATGTTGTCGGAGAAGCCGAGAATGGCCAAAAGGCAATTGAAAAATACAAGGAACTCAAACCTGAGCTTGTTATTATGGACATTACAATGCCAGAAGTGGATGGGATTCAAGCGGTTAAAGAAATTAAATCTTTTGATCCAAATGCGAAAGTTGTTATGTGTTCTGCAATGGGACAACAAGCAATGGTTATTGAATCTATACAGGCAGGCGCTAGAGATTTTATAGTAAAACCATTTCAAGCTGATCGCGTGATAGAAGCAGTTAAGAAAGTTTTGGGATAGGTGATAAGTATGAGCTTATTCACCTATGCTCTTACAACATATAATCAGACGGATGATGTGTGGTTCACAATTAGGTACATCGTTGTAGCCACATTATTTATATCCGTTTTATGGATATTCTCTAAGGCTCTAACTAAGAAAAATCAGATGTCATTGAAAGGAAGAAAAATCAGGGTTTTGGAAAGAACCCTTCTTTCAAATGATAAGAGTTTGGTATTAGTAGAATTGGAGAATATTTTTTATTTGTTAGCTGTTGATAAGACTGGCATACACGTCGTTGATAAAAGAGATGATCTAGATCCTATGGATTTTCAGCGAAAATCTACTGTAGAAGAGTTGTCTTTTGTAAAGCAACTTAAAGAATCTATACAAAAGAGAGAGAAAACCAATGACAACAATCAATGATTTATTTGGGGAACTTAAAAAAGCCTTGTTGCTTTTTTTTGTTGTGTCTATATTAATTTCATTTTCTCTACCCTCTTATGGGGCTACTTCTTTGGAACTTCCGAACATAAACATAAGCATTGACAATGAAGAGGGGGAAGTTGAAGTGGCCAATAGCATTCAAATTTTGCTGTTGCTAACTGTACTCTCGTTGGCACCATCAATTCTTATTATGATGACTTCCTTTACGAGAATTGTAATTGTGTTAAGTTTTGTTAGACGTGCACTTTCTTTACAGTCTACACCACCCAATCAGACTTTGATAGGATTGGCACTTTTTTTAACATTTTTTATCATGCAACCTGTTTTTACGGATGCTTATGAAAATGCTTATGTTCCTATGCAAGAAGGCACTATAACCTTAGAAGAATCAGTAGACAGAGCTTCAGAACCATTTAAAGAATATATGCTTAGACAGGTTCGATCAAAGGATTTGGCACTTTTTGTCGAACTTGCTGAAATTGAAACGGTGGAAACCAACGATGATTTACCACTCACTGTCGTCGTGCCTGCCTTTATTATCAGCGAATTGAAGTTGAGTTTTGAAATTGGTTTTCTAATTTTTGTCCCGTTTATTGTGGTTGATATGATTGTCGCTTCAACGCTTATGGCACTTGGAATGATGATGTTACCACCCGTTATGATATCGCTTCCAATAAAGGTTTTACTCTTTATTATGGTTGATGGTTGGCATTTGATAGTTGAAAAATTGATTTTAAGTATAAGATAGAAGAGGCCCTTGATGAATGAAAGTATGATCATAGATTTGTTTACTGAGTCCATAAAGATGATTTTGATTCTTTCTGCACCTATGCTCTTAAGTGGTCTATTAATAGGACTTCTGATTGCAATTTTTCAAGCAACAACACAAATTCAGGAAGCGACATTGGCCTTTGTACCTAAAATTATTGTTGTATTCCTGGTAATGATGTTCACAGGGCCGTGGTTGATTAATTCTTTGATTGACTTTACGACAATGATTATGAATATGATTGATTTGATAATCTATTAGAATCGAGGGGGTTAGATGCTGTATTCGGTACCTGTTTTGGACTTGATTCTGGTTGCAGCACGAATGGGAGGTATGATTTTTACAGCGCCATTCTTTGGCAGCCGTAATTATCCTGCACCGCTTCGAATTGGATTAATGTTTTTTTTAGCAATCTTAATTAACCCATTAATATCCTCAACCGTAGTTTACGATGTATCTACTTTTTTGGATTTGGGCGCTAAAATTGTAAGTGAACTTATGATTGGCGTTTTTGTAGGATTTGTTTTAACTTTATATTGGAATTTTATTTACTTTGCAGGGGATATTATTGACCGTGATATTGGTTTTTCTATGGTTAATGTGGTAAATCCAATGGATGAATCACAAATTCCAATTACAGCCAATCTCTTTTATATTTTTGCCACATTGATTTTTGTTCAGTTAGATTTTCACCATGAATTGATTACGGCAATGACCGTTTCCTTTGAAAGAATTCCCTTAGGGTTTAGTTTTTTTTCCGTGACATCGTTTCCTATTTTGTTAGACGCACTGAGAGAAACTTTTGTTATTGGCTTTCAAATAGCAGCCCCTTTTGTAATTACAGTTTTAATTTCTAATATTATTTTGGGATTACTTGCAAAGGCAATGCCAGGAATGAATGTTTTTATTTTAGGGATGCCGTTTAAGATTTTTTTTGGTTTTTTATTATTCATCATCCTCATGCCATTTTATTATGAAATTTTTGCAGAAGTTATAGGTCATGGTTTTAAATATGTAACGCAATTTTTCAATCTCTTCCCTTGATATTAAGGAGGCCGTATGCTGAAATATTATGATTTACAGCTTTTTTCAGAAGAAAAAACAGAGCAGCCCACGGCGAAAAAAATCAGAGACACACGCGAGAAAGGTCAAGTCCCACAATCGAAAGATTTGAATGGTGCTTTTTCATTACTTGCAGTTTTTGCTGCCCTTTCTTTTTTAAGTGACTTTTATGTGGATGAAATTTTTGGATTTTATCACTTTATTATGAATTTAACGGAAGACCCTATTTTTTTGTATTCCAGTCAAGGCATCAATCAACTGCTACAAGAAGTCTTGCTCACCATACTGAAACTATCATTACCACCTTTGGTTGTAGCAATGATTGTGGGGGTTCTGCTATCCTATATGCAGGTGGGGGTACTTTTTACAATTGAGCCTATTAAACCAAAACTAAATAAAATTAATCCTCTAAAGGGATTTAAAAATATGTTTTCTACCAGATCTTTGGTTGAACTGCTTAAGTCCTTATTTAAAGCTGGCTTGATTTTGTACGTATCTTGGACATTTATTACATCTAGAATTAGCGAAATCCTACTTACAATGGAACTTGAAACTGGTCAAATTGTTCTAATTATGTGGGATTTGGTTTTCGGTGTTGTCATAAGGTCTGCTTTAATTTTATTTGTAATTGCTGTCTTTGATTTTGCTTTTAAGAAATGGAAAAACAAAAAAGATATTATGATGACCAAGCAGGAAATAAAGGACGAATACAAACAAAGCGAGGGTGACCCTCAATTGAAAGCAAAAATCAAAGAAAAGCAACGGGCATTTGCAATGAGTCGAATGATGCAGGAAGTTCCCAAAGCTGACGTTGTTATAACAAATCCAACACATTATGCAATTGCTGTACAGTATGATTCAAATTTAGGGGATGCACCTCGTGTTGTGGCAAAGGGGCAAGATTTGGTTGCACAAAATATTAAACGTGTGGCCACAGAAAACGAAGTGCCATTGGTTGAAAACAAGCCCTTGGCTCAAGGGCTATATAAGGCAGTGGATATTGGCGATTTTATACCTCCGGATTTTTATGAGGCTGTAGCAGAAGTACTGGCATATGTATATACATTAAAAAGAAACGCTTAGGAGGCAATAAATGCGTTTTAGTGACATAAGTGTAGCAATTCTCGTTATTGTAATTATTTTATTGATTATTATTCCAATCCCTTTGGGCCTTTTGGATTTTTTTCTCGCGCTTAATATAGCACTTGCTCTAACAATTTTAGTTTTGTCAATGTTTATGCGAGAAACTTTAGAATTTAGTGTATTCCCCTCAATTTTGCTGATTACAACGTTGTTTAGGCTTGCTTTAAATATTTCAACAACACGTTATATTTTAAGTGAAGGACAAGCAGGGAGTGTCATTGCAGCATTTGGCGACTTTGTTATTGGCGGAAATGCCGTTGTAGGTTTTATTATTTTTATTATTATTGTAATTATTCAGTTCTTAGTTATTACAAAAGGTTCTGAACGGGTATCTGAAGTTGCTGCAAGATTTACACTGGATGCTATGCCTGGGAAACAAATGGCGATAGATGCGGATTTGAACTCGGGCCTGATAAATGAATCAGATGCAAAGGAAAGACGTAAAAAGATCCAACGTGAAGCAGATTTTTATGGGGCAATGGATGGTGCCAGTAAATTTGTCAAAGGTGATGCAATTGCGGGAATTTTAATTACTGTTATTAATATTTTGGCGGGTTTCTTAATTGGTACTTTTATGATGGGCTTGCCATTGGTGGAATCAATCAGTAAATTTACGCTTTTAACTGTTGGTGATGGTTTGGTCAGTCAATTACCTGCACTTATGATTTCTGTTGCAACGGGTATTGTTGTGACACGATCTGCATCAGAAGAGAACCTCGGAACTGATGTGTTTGCGCAATTATTTATGCGAAGAGTTGTTTTGTATATTGTTGGATCATTTTTAGTGTTGTTGGGAGCTGGAACGCCTTTGCCAACATTACCCTTTTTAGTGGTTGGCGGTGCTGCTCTTTTGCTCGGATATCGGGCAATGCAAGTGACAAAAAAGGAGGAGAAACTGGCAGAAGTTGAAGAGGTGCCAGAGGATACTTCAAAAGATGACATGAGACGGCCTGAAAACATTATGCCTTTATTGCAAGTCGATCCTATTGAACTTGAGTTTGGTTACGGTATAATTCCATTAGCGGATCCAAATCAAGGGGGAGACTTGTTTGACCGATTGGTTATGATTAGGCGGCAGATTGCCTTAGAACTTGGTTTAATTGTGCCTATGATTCGTTTGCGGGACAACATTCAGTTGGATGCCAATCAATATTTGATTAAAATTAAAGGCAATGATATTGCATATGGCACCATTGTCTTTGACCATTATTTGGCGATGAGTCCTGGGAGTGTCGAAGGTGAGATAGAGGGAATAGATACCGTTGAACCTGCCTTTGGCTTGCCTGCCAAATGGATTAAATCGGATTTGAGGGAAAAGGCAGAACTGCTAGGGTATACGGTTGTAGATCCTTCTTCAGTTATTTCTACACATCTGACAGAAGTTATTAAAAAGCACGCACATGAACTTTTAAGTAGAGAAGATGTTAAAAATTTAGTTGAAAATATCCGCGAATCAAATCCCGCCCTTCTTGAGGAATTGATACCAAATTTAATGATGATTGGTGACATTCAAAAAGTATTGGCAAATCTTTTGTCAGAAGGAATCTCTATTAGAAATCTTGTTTCTATTTTGGAGACTTTGGCAGACCATGCCCGTTCAACGAGAGACGTCAATATTTTAACAGAATATGTTAGACAAAAATTATCCAGACAAATATCAAAACAGTATTTTCCTTTTGGAGAAGCAAAAGTGGTTACATTAGAGCAATCACTTGAAAATATGTTGATGGAGTCTATAGACACAAATGAAAATGGTACTTTTTTATCTTTGGACCCAATGACAACGCAATCAATACTATCAAGTTTAAGTGAAGAAATTAAAAAGTTGCTTCAAATGGGAGAACAAGCAATTGTTGTTACGGCACCAATTGTACGATTTTATTTTAAGCGCATATCACAGCAGGCAATACCAGAATTAGTTGTATTGTCGTATAATGAAATTGAGTCAGACATTGAAATACAATCTGCCGGGATGGTGAGTGCATAATGAAAGTAAAACGATATTTGGTTAACGATATGAGCGAAGCCATGATAAAAATTAAAAATGAACTTGGAATGGATGCTGTGATTTTGAACACAAGAAAGATCAAAACTGGAGGGTTTCTTGGCCTGTTTAAAAAAACTGTGCTTGAAGTTGTTGCAGCTATTGATGAGCCAGTTTTGCCGAAGAAAACCAGACAAGTTTCTGAAAACAACTCTAGACCAGAGCATGTACAACCTGTTAAAGAACCCGTTGTGGTGAATTCTGAAATGATGGAATTAAAAAAAATGGTTCAAATTCTCATTGAAAAAGTGGATCACATTGAGCATACTGAACGGGCTGTACAGGTTGATTCAGAGCCAGCAAAAGAGTCGGTGTACATTGATTACCTTAAAGAGAAAGACATACAGGAATCGATTGCAAAAAAAATCATGGAAATCGTTCAAAGACAAATAAGCATCAATGAAAAGAATCATGAATCGATTTTAAACGCTATGAAAGTAATTGCAAGGGAATATCTTGGTGAGGTAAAAACCATTGATCGGGATTTACCTGGTAATCCTGGAATCTATCTTTTTTTAGGACCGACAGGTGTTGGAAAAACAACTACGCTAGCAAAGATAGCGGCAAGATTAACTTTGGTAGAAAATAAAAGCATTGGGTTAATTACGGCAGATACTTATCGAATTGCAGCGGTGGAACAACTTAAGACCTATAGTGAGATTTTAGGAATACCACTTGAAGTTATCTACGAAGCCAGTGAATTGGAATCGGCCTTATATAAGTTTAAAGATAAAGATTATGTCTTGATTGATACTGCGGGCAGAAGCCACAAAAGTAAGGAACTTCAGTCAGATTTTGATGAGCTGATGCAGTTTATAGATCATGCGACGATTTTTCTGGTTATGAGCATGACAACTGGATTTAAAGACATGAAAAACATCATCGATTCCTATAAATTCTTGGAGGAATATCGATTGTTATTCACTAAACTTGATGAGGCAACGGCTTATGGCAATATTCTCAATCTTAAAGTTTTAACCGGTAAACCGCTTTCTTATGTTACAACTGGACAGAGTGTACCAGATGACATTGAAGAAGCTGATCGTGAAAAAATCATTCAAATTATTTTTGATGAGGCCTAATTTGTTAAGTGGGGGTTGAAATGGATCAAGCTCAAAGACTAAGAGATATTGTAGGGGATGTAGACATAGCTGAAAATTCAGTACAAGACGCAAGAATCATTACAATATCAAGTGGAAAAGGTGGGGTTGGCAAAACAAATTTCACAGTGAATATGAGCATTGCGCTTGCAAAGTTAGGAAAACGCGTCACTATTATTGACGCAGATCTTGGACTTGCAAATGTAGATGTTCTTTTTGGCATTGTACCAAAATATAATTTGTCACATGTTATTAAAGGAGAAGTGCCGATACAAGACGTAATTATTGAAGGCCCATATGGTATCAATATTATATCTGGCGGCTCTGGTATCATGGATTTAATTGACTTGGCCAATGAAGAACTTGAAAAATTGATTCAAAGTTTGATGTATTTTAATGAAGTTTCAGATTACATTTTAATTGATACAGGTGCAGGGTTAAGTAAGTCAGTGCTCTCATTTATTGATGCGGCATCAGATGTAATTGTGGTGATTACGCCTGACCCAACTTCAATTACAGATGCATATGCTTTGGTAAAAAACATCATAAAAGAGGATACAAAAAAGATCAAACTGATTATTAATCGTGTTGAAAGCAATGAAGAAGGGGACGAAGTCTTTAATAAAATGCAGCAAGCAGTTACTAAATTTTTAAATAAAGAACTGGAAAATTTGGGGTATATTTTTGAAGACAACAACTTGAAAAGGGCTGTTAGAAAACAAGTCCCTTTATTAGAAGCCTATCCGAGGGCAATTGCCAGCAAAGGTATAGAAAATATTGCGTATAACCTCGACAATAATGGTAAATATAGTAAAAGCAATCACAGCTTTAGAAGTTTTTTAAATAAATTGATGAATAAAATATAAGGTGGTATAAATGGAAGGATTCACGAAATATTTGAATATTGCAGATTCCTTGGATATCATGATATTTGTGAACAGCATGGAATCCTATACATTGTCGGCTTTTGTTTATGATATTGTGGATCCAAATACGTTAATCATATCCAACCCGATACATGAGGGGCATTTGTATGCAATGGAAACGCGATATGACTACTATTTTAGATTTTACATTGAAAATAGTGGGATGTACTTGTTCAAAGGAACAGTTGAAAAACGTATGCGGTTTGACAACCTTCCCAGTGTTCTAATCCGGCAGGCATCTGAAATCAAAAAAATTCAAAGACGTAAGTTTTTTAGAGTTAATTTCAGGGCCAAGGGTGCTGTTATTGTTAACCGTTCTTTGAGCGATGCTGAGCTTGAACGTGAAAAGCGAAAAGCTCTAAAACATTCTACAGACGTTGTTGTGGAAGACACTGTTGAAGAGCGGATTCCATTTGATTCAGTTGATTTAAGTGGTGGCGGTATTCGATTTCACGTTAAGAAGGCGTTTGAAGAAGGTATGCCTATTGTGGGAGAGGTCTTATTAAATCATGAGACAATTAGATTTACCGGTGAAGTGTCACGGGTTGAGAAAAAAGATGATTTTACCTATGAAGTGGGTATTAGATTTATAGACCTTAATCCAGGCGTACAATCAAAAATTGTTGCATATGTCTTTGAGATTGAGCGAAATTTGATAAAAAAGGGTTTGATGTGATATGAAAATAAAAATTTTAGTGGTTGATGATTCAGCATTTATGCGAAAAGTCATAACAGATATGATTGAATCAGAAGCAAATATGAAAGTCATTGGAACAGCTAGAAATGGTGCCGATGCCATCGAAAAGATTAAAGCTTTGTCTCCTGATGTGGTCACAATGGACATTGAGATGCCTATAAAAGACGGCTTATCTGCACTTAGAGAAATCATGAGAGATATGCCTGTTCCTGTTATCATGCTGAGCAGTTTAACTAAAAAGGGTGCAGAGGAGACGCTTAAAGCATTAGATTATGGTGCTTTTGACTTTATTACAAAGCCGTCCTCTTTAATTAAAGTTTCTACACCTGAAATGAAGATGGAATTAATTGAAAAAATTAATATTGCCAGTAGGACAACTGTAAAAAAAGTTAGGGTGGATGCTTATGTTCCTAAAATTGACCCGACTAAGTCTAATCGAACTTTTGCAGTTGAAGGAGGTTCGACGCGTTTTAAAAAAATTGTTGCTATTGGAACCTCTACGGGCGGCCCAAGAGCGCTTCAAGAGGTCATACCTCTTATACCTGCAGATATAGATGCCAGTATTATGATTGTGCAACACATGCCTCCAGGGTTTACAAAATCGCTTGCAGATCGTTTGGACTCAATGAGTATGATTCGCGTAAAAGAAGCCGAAAATGGAGATGTGATGAAATCAGGTTGGGCATATCTTGCGCCAGGTGACTACCATATAAAAGTCACTAAACATAATGGCCAATTTATGATAGAATTAGATAATGGTGAGCGTGTAAGTGGACATAAGCCTTCGGTAGACGCTATGATGGCATCAGTTGTTAAAGAATTGCCCAGACAGTCTATTGGCGTAATTATGACTGGAATGGGAGCCGATGGTGCTAAAGGTATGAAGGCATTAAAAGAGGCTGGTGGATTTGTTCTCGCTCAAAATGAAGAAAGTTGTGTTGTGTTTGGAATGCCAAAGTCAGCAATTAAGCTGAACGGTGTGGATAAGGTTGTCGACCTGTCCAATCTGGCAAATGAAATAATAAAAGCCATGGAGGTGTAGTGCATATGGATATGAGCCAATATCTGGAAATATTTATTGATGAATCGAAAGAACACTTGCAGACGATGAATGAAATCCTTCTGGACCTTGAAAAGGACGTTGACAATTTATCGCACTTGGGGGAAATTTTTAGAATTGCACATACTTTAAAAGGTATGTCAGGAACGATGGGATTTAATAAGGTTGCAGACTTAACCCATAAAATGGAGAATGTACTTGATCTTGTTCGCAATGGTGAAGTTAAAGTTACCAGTCATATTGTGGATATATTGTTTGAATGTTTTGATGCACTCGAAGAATATATCGACAATCTTGAAAAAAACGGTTCTGAAGGCGACTTGGATTCCACAGCCCTTGTAAAAAAATTAGCAGATATCGCCGACAACAAAGGACATGTGGAAAATATGTCTGGTAAAAAAGATGCGCCAAGTGAAACGAAAACCACAACAGCTGAACTTTCTGATGCGTTTCATATCCCCTTAAATGACATAGATTCAATTATTAAAAAAGCTTTTGAGATGGGGGTTAAGCCTTTTTTAATTAAAGTAACTTTAGATGAAGGGTGTATGCTCAAAGCTGCAAGATCATTTATTGTTTTCAATACTCTGGAACGTTTTGGAGAAGTGATAAAATCACATCCACAAGCCGAGGAAATAGAAGATGAAAAATTTGATCAGTCTTTTGAAGTGCTTTATTTTACAAAGTTGGATAAGGAATACTGTAAAAATGAGCTGATGAATATTTCTGAAATAGCAAATGTGGTTGTTGAACCGCTTTCTGAAGATGATTATCTTCTTGAAGAAACTAAGGAAGATGTAGAGGTCGATTTGGCACATGTAGAAGACCAAGTTCAGAAGGTTAAAGAAGAGAACCAAAATAAAACTGAAAAGAGCAAAACATCCAAAACTGTTCGAGTTGAAATTGGCCGTTTGGATAACTTAATGAATTTAGTAAGTGAATTGATTATTATCAAAACAAGACTTGAAGACTTAGACACAACCCAGCAAAAAATGGTGGATCAATCAAGTAAGAACAACATGAACGAGGCGATTGAGTATTTAGAAAGAATCACTACCAGTTTGCATGATGCGGTTATGAAAGTTAGAATGGTACCGGTAGAGAGAACTTTCAATCGATTTCCAAGACTCGTCAGAGACCTTTCAAAAGATCTTGGCAAAAATATCAAATTATTTATGTCTGGCGAAGAGACAGAGGTAGATCGAACTGTAATTGACGAAATTGGAGATCCATTGATTCATCTAATTAGAAATTCACTAGATCACGGGATTGAATCTCCTGATGAACGTGCAAAATCAGGAAAAGCTGAACAAGGGTTTGTTGCACTTAGAGCTTACCCGGATGGAAACAATGTTGTTATTGAAGTTGAAGATGATGGCAAGGGAATTGATCCTGAAATTATCAAACGCAAAGCTGTTGAAAAAAATGTTGTCACAAAAGATGCGGTTGAATTAATGAACGATAAAGAGATTATTAATCTTCTCTTTGAGGCAGGTTTTAGCACAGTGGATAAGGTAACAGATTTATCGGGTCGCGGCGTGGGACTAGATGTTGTTAAGTCAAAGATAGAAGCGATTAATGGTACTGTTGAAGTTAATTCCACTGTGGGACAAGGCAGTAAGTTTATTATAAGACTACCGTTAACGCTTGCAATTATTCAGGCGCTTATGGTTTATTTGAATGAAGAAAAATTTGCAGTACCTTTAAATAACATCAAAGAAATTACAAATATTGATACAAAAGATATTACAATGGTTCAAGATCAAGAAGTCGTTTTATATAGAAATAAAACTTTGCCTATTATTCGTACAAAGGAAGTTCTTGAAATTGACCATACCCGTGACGATGCAGATGAACTGACAGTAGTTATTGTCAAAAAAGGTGATGTTGAAGCTGGTCTGGTTGTAGATGGCTTGATTGGCCAGCAGGAAATCGTAATTAAATCACTGGGCAAATATTTAACAGGTATAAAAGCAATTTCTGGTGCTACTATTCTAGGAAACGGAACTGTTGCATTGATTGTAGATCCAAATCAGTTATTCTAGTCGGGGGGTGATACTATGAGTGAAATAAAAGAATTTGTGACGTTTAGATTAAACGAAGAATATTATGGCATTAACATTAACAATGTGGAGAATATCGAAAAAGTCCTCCCTATAACACGTGTTCCTTACACACATGATTATGTGCGGGGTGTGATTAACTTAAGAGGCATAATTGTTCCAGTTGTTGATTTGAGATCTAGATTTAACCTAGAACCAAAAGAAAATTCTGAGGAGTCTAGAATCATTATTGTAAACTTGGAAGATTTGAAAATTGGTATGTTGGTAGATGCGTCTTCTGAAGTGTTGCAAATAGAAACTTCAGAGATTGACGCTGCACCAAATGTAAAAAAAGATATTAACAATGAATTTATTAAGAACATTGGCAAGAAAAATGGTCGAATTATTATGCTAATTGATTTGCATAAAGTACTTAATATTGAGCAACACGTTGAGTGAGGTGAAGAATGGGAATTCAGTTTGATGAAATGAGCAATGGAATCATCATGGATGTACTCAGAGAAATTGGTAATATTGGTGCAGGGAATGCTGCAACATCTTTGGCACAAATGATTGATAAAAAAATAGACATGAAGGTTCCTGTTATTCAATTGCTTGATTTTGATGAAGTGCCGGAACTGCTTGGAGGACCAGAGAATATTGTTTGCGGGATTTTCTTTAAGTTTGAGGGGGATATAACGGGCAGTATAATGTTTGTGCTTGACCAGAAGTCTGCATTAAACTTAGTGGATTTACTGATGCCACGCGATAACCCTGAATTTGATGAATTTACAGTTTCTGCTTTGATGGAAATTGGCAACATTCTTTCTGGATCATATATACGTTCTTTGTCAGGTCTTACAAATTTACAAATCAAGATTTCAGTACCTTCACTGTCGATTGATATGGCTGGCGCTATTTTAAGTGTTCCGGCAATTGAATTTGGGCAATTGAGTGACAATGTCTTAATCATTCAAAATGAATTTATTGAAACACAGGAAGCAAAAAGCGTAGACGGTTATTTTTTCTTAATTCCGGATATGGAATCTTATGACGTGTTATTAGGCAGTTTAGGAGTGACACTATGAGCACAATGGTAAAAGTCGGCATGGCTGATTTGAAAGTTGTAGAACACCCGGATGCTTTAACAACACTTGGACTTGGATCGTGTGTGGGCATTTGCCTCTACGATCCTATGTCAAAAGTTACTGGAATGGCACATATTATGTTGCCATCCAGTAAAGCAATCCGCAAGAATGAGAACGTTGCCAAATTTGCCGATACCGCCATTGATGAGTTAATCAAACAAATGCAATTGAAAGGGGCCAATAAAACAAGATTGACTGCTAAAATTGCTGGCGGGGCACAAATGTTTTCATTTTCATCCGCGAATGATTCGATGAAAATTGGGGAGCGTAATGCTGAAGCTGTACGTGCAATATTGAAATCCATGGGCATCCCAATTAAAGCGGATGAAACAGGAGGAAACTTTGGCCGTACAATTGAGTTTTTCAGCGAAAATGGCAAACTTGTAATTAAGACAGCCGGTAAAGGCATTAAAGAGATTTAATAACGAGGGTGGTTTAGAATGACCAATGAAGAGCTTTGGGTTCAATACAAGGAGTATAACAGCAAAGAGGCCAAAGACGCGCTAATTATTGAATACGTGGAATTGGTTAAAATTATTGCGGGTAGATTATATACCAGTTATAATGCGCATGTTGAATTCGATGATCTCCTAAGTTATGGCATTATTGGCTTGATTGATGCACTTGAAAAATTTGACCATAAAAAGAACATTAAATTTGAAACTTATGCCAATATTCGAATTAGAGGTGCAATTATTGACCAAATTCGTCATATGGATTGGATCCCTAGAAGTACAAGGCAAAAATATAAGCGAATAGAAGAAGCGGTCGCTAGGCTTCAAAAGAAGTTTGGCAATGATTTTACGGACGAGCAAATTGCAGATGAGTTAGGTTTAACGCTTGAAGCGTTCAGCAAATTACTTGGCGAGGCAACCACTTATTCAGTGGTATCTCTGGAAGAAAAGATTGAAGACAGCTTAAATTTTGATATTGCATCAAATGTGGTTGACATTCAGCCGGAGGACCGATTTGTAGAGAACGAAATGAAAAAGATTTTGTCTCAAACAATTGAGCAACTTCCTGAGAAAGAAATGCGTGTTATGCAATTGTATTACTATTCAGAATTAACCTACAAAGAAATTGCAGAAATTTTAGAGATATCAGAATCTAGAGTTTCACAAATTCATACAAAAGCCATTTCAAAACTTAAAATAGCATTGAATGACTTGTATTAAATCACAGTAGCCTGTGATTTTCTCTTGTGTCTTCATAATAATACTAATGTTTTTATACATATATGCCGATATATGAAACAATATAAGACAATCTTTGTAGGGGGATGTAATGAGCGAAACCAGTCGAAAATTTGAAGCATCAGTTAAAATTTCAGATAATTATTATGTGGCTTATTTATCACTAGAAATGGAGCCTGGCGCAAAAGTTAAACCTGATGATATTATAAAAATTCTTAAGGAACGCAATGTTATTTTTGGCCTTAAGCATAATGTGATTGAACAAATATGTAAAGAAGGTACAACTGTGCACAGCATTGTTGTTGCCGAAGGCATTGTTCATGAAAATGGAAAAGATGGCTATATTGATTTTAAAATTACCAAAGAGCACAAAGTGAAGCCACAGATCTTAGAAGACGGGCGCGTTGATTTTAAAAACATGGGTTTTGTTGAATTGGTAAATGAGGAAGATGTTTTAGCAGTAAAAGTCCCACCAACTAAAGGCAAAAACGGAACTACTGTAACAGGAAAAGCCATCCGGGGCAAAGATGGTAAAGATGTGGTGCTTAAGATTGGGAAGAACATGCGCGTTAGTCCTGACGGCTTAAAAGCCATTGCAACTTCAGACGGTACTGTTGTGGTTGATAATGATCGAATTTCTGTTATTAAGTCCTTGGAAATTCGAGGGGATGTAGGTGTTGAGACCGGAAACATCACATTTCAAGGGCAAGTTGTCGTAAATGGCAATGTGACCAGTGGTTATTCAGTTGAATGCGATGGGGATCTCGTGGTAAATGGCGTTGTGGAGGGGGCTGTCCTTAAGGCTGGCGGCAACATTGTTATTTCCAGAGGAATTCAGGGACATGATAAAGCATCTATTACGTGTCATGGAGATCTTACAAGTAATTTTATAAACTCTTGTCATGTGTATGTAAAAGGGACGATTGAAACTGGGGCTATTATGAGCAGTAAGATAAAATGCGATGGCCGAATTGTCGTTAAAGGGAAAAAGGGCTTAATTGTAGGTGGCGAAATCACTTCTAAATCAGACATTGAAGCCAATGTTGTTGGATCAGAGCTTGGTGTTACCACATCCATAAAACTAGGTGTTGATGTTGAAACGATAGAAGAGCTAAAGACCTTAACCTCTGATGTGAGAGACCTGATAGACATGCATGATAAATTAGGGAAATCTGTTAAACTTTTAAAAACTAAGATTGAACAGAACCCAGAGGATAAGCGGTCTGTGTTTATGTATGAAAAATACAGTGCAAATTTTGTGGAAATGGATGTAAGTTTAAACGAAAAACGCACAAGACTAAAAATGCTAAACGAACTTGTTAATAACATTAGTGGTGCACAAATAAAGGCAAACACATTTTATCCTGGCACAAGGATAAAAGTTGGAAATGGTAATTTTTATGTAAAACATCAGTTGACGAGAAGTATCATTAAAAAAGACCATGGTGAAATCATTGCTATTGGATTTTAGTTGATTATAAGAAGGTGACAAGATGTCAATTAGACCTCTCGACATGCAAGTCGTTGTACAAAAAACTCAAGACATTCATCCAGCTAAACAGAGTGTCGTGAACAAACAAGATAATGAACTTACCCAAGCGCAGATGCAAAATAAAGTGACCTATGTGCGGGATCGAGAGCGCGTACTAAACACTGAAAAAACAGAGCTTAAAAAGATTCGTGGGGATGAAGAACGTCACGCAAAAGGGCATTCAAAACAGAGTGACAAGCACGATTCTGATGAAGCGTCTGAAAAAAATAAGAAGAATTCAAGTGATTTGGAACCCATAGGGATTCATTTTGATATGAAGGTGTAAGTATGTATTTTTTAAGTATAAGTCTAGGACTGATTTTAGTAATCAGTTCACTTTTTTTGATAAGATATGAATTAAATAGAGCACTTCATACCAAAGCTCAAATTATTGAACAATCAAAGGTTTATAAAGAAGAGGACCTATTTAATCTTTTGGAGTCTATGCAGGTTTCAATTGATGAAATGAATCGTGCGTTTTATGACATTGCTGCAGACTTAGAAGGTAAGTACAGTGTTCATGAAAAGGAAATACAGGATCTTCAAAAATTGTTCATTGAACTGAAAAAATCATTAGAAACAGCTCAGAAATCTCATGAAGTTGAAGAGGTTACACTCAATAAGGCAAATGATCAAATCAATTTTATTTCTGAATCTCCGAAAATTGCGATTGATTTGGATATAAAAGAGTCAAAAAGACTAGAAGTTCATCAGCTGAAAAGACAAGGGAAAAGTGCTTCACAGATAGCAAGAGACCTTGATATGGGAATTGGTGAAGTTCAATTGCTTCTTAAACTCAACCGCTAAAAAAATATTGTTTTCATATTGAGGCTGTGATATAATATCAAAGGTAATTAAAACACACTCTTTTTAATTTTACAGATGTTGCCTAAAGGTCTTTGTAAAAGATGAAAAAAGGGGAGGAAACCAAAAACAAGGAGGACATAAAATGTCAGTAATTTCTATGAAAGAATTGCTTGAAGCTGGTGTACACTTTGGTCACCAGACAAGAAGATGGAACCCTAAAATGGCTGAGTACATCTTCACTGAAAGAAACGGAATTTACATTATCGATCTTCAAAAAACTGTTGGTAAAATTGAGGAAGCTTATGATTTTATCAGAAGTGTATCTGAAGAAAATGGAACTGTTTTATTTGTAGGTACAAAAAAGCAGGCTCAAGAAGCAATTGAAGCAGAAGCTAGAAGAGCAGGTATGTACTTTGTTAATCAAAGATGGCTTGGTGGTATGCTTACAAACTACAAAACAATTAAGAAAAGAATTGATTTATTGTTCAAACTTGAAAAAATGGAAACAGATGGAACTTTTGAAGCTTTGCCTAAAAAAGAAGTTCTTAAGTTGAGAGCAGATAAAGAGAAACTAGAAAAATTCTTGGGTGGCATTAAAGAAATGCCTAAATTGCCAAGTGCAATTTTTGTTGTCGACCCTAAGAAAGAAAGAATTGCAATTAAAGAAGCAAAGACTTTGGGAATCCCTGTGGTTGCTATTGTAGATACGAACTGTGACCCAGATGAAGTGGATTATGTTATTCCAGGTAACGATGACGCAATTCGTGCGGTTAAGTTGATTTCTGGAAAAATGGCAGATGCTATTATTGAAGGTCGTCAAGGTGAGCAATTGACTGACGTTGAACCAGTAGAGGAATCAGTTGAAGCTTAATGAGTTTAGAGTCAAATATTAATCACAAGAGGTAAGAATCCGTTCTTACCTTTTTTTAAGACAAAATAAGGAGGAACAATTATGTCTATAACGGCTGCTATGGTAAAAGAGTTGCGTGAGGCAACTGGGGCAGGAATGATGGATTGTAAAAAAGCACTTGTGGAAAAAGACGGAAACATTGAAGAAGCAATTAAATATTTAAGAGAAAAAGGAATCGCTAAAGCAGCGAAGAAAATGGATCGCATCGCTTCAGAAGGTATCATCGCGTCATATATCCACGGCGGAAGAATTGGCGTTATAGTAGAAATCAACAGTGAAACAGATTTCGTTGCTAAGAATTCTGAATTCCAAGAATTCGGTAGAGATATTGCGATGCAAGTTGCGGCTTCAAACCCAACATATGTAAGAATTGAAGATGTTCCACAAGAGGCTATTGAAGCTGAAAAAGTTATTTTAAGAAATCAAGCCTTAAATGAAGGTAAACCAGAAAAAATCATTGAAAAAATGGTTGAAGGTCGAATTGCTAAATACTATAAAGAAGTTTGTTTATTAGAGCAGCCTTTTATTAAAGACCCAGACAAAACAGTTGATCAACTTCTTAAAGAGAAAATTGCGAAAATTGGAGAAAATTTATCAATTCGTCGTTTCTCAAGATTTGAAGTTGGTGAAGGCTTAGAGAAAAAAGAAGAAAACTTTGCTGAAGAGGTTGCAAAACAACTTCAAGGGTAAGTGATTATATGATTTTATCAGGAGAACACGGAAGTGTTCTCTTTTTTCGGGAAAAATAATTGAATGGATGTACAAATTACGGTAGAATAGACTTAAATGGAGGTTGCTGAATTGGACTTGAAATTTAAAAGAGTGATTTTAAAACTCAGTGGGGAAGTGTTGGCTGGTAAAAAAGGTTTCGGGATTGATGATGAAGTTGTGTTGACGGTTGCTAAAACCATACGTGAAATGGTTCAAGAAGGACTTCAAGTTGGTGTTGTGATTGGTGCAGGAAACTTTTGGAGAGGACGCAGCAGCAAAAGAATGGAGCGAACCACTGCAGATTACATGGGGATGATGGGTACTGTTATGAATTCCCTTGCAATGGCAGATGCTTTAAAATTCTTAGGTGTCAAAAACCATATGATGTCCTCTATCTCTATGACACAACTTGCAGAGAATTATAATCGTGAAAAAGCCGTATCCTACATAGAAAATGGCTCTGTTGTTATCTTTGCAGCAGGGACAGGAAGTCCTTTTTTCTCAACGGATACAACTGCGGCTTTAAGGGCAGCTGAAATCGATGCAGAACTCATTTTACTTGCTAAGCGTGTGGATGGTGTCTATGACAGTGACCCAATGTTGAATCCTGATGCTAAAAAGTATGACCGATTAACGTACTCACAGGTGCTGAATCAACGTCTGGGCGTAATGGATTTTACAGCAATTACTTTGTGTATGGACAACAGTATTCCAATTGCAGTATTTGATTTAAATCAACCAGAAAATATAATTAAAACATGTATGGGGCTAAACGTGGGCACCCTAATAGAGGAGGTAAATGATGAGAAATCAGGTTCATAAACAATTGCAGGAAAAAATGGAAAAAACATTAAGTGTCTTCAAAGATGAACTCAATCATATTCGTGCAGGACGTGCAAATCCTTTAATTTTAGATAAGGTAAAGGTAGAATACTATGGCTCTGAAACACCTCTAAAGCAACTTGCAAGTATATCTGTACCTGAACCGAGAATAATTCAAATTCAACCTTATGATGGTTCTATTCTTAAGGATATTGAAAAGGCCATTCAAATTGCTGATTTGGGGATTAATCCAAACAATGATGGCAAGGTGATTCGCTTAACAATTCCAATGCTTACAGAAGAACGCCGTAAAGAATTGGTAAAAGACGTTAAGAAAATGGGAGAAGATTCTAAGATTGCTTTACGTAATGAAAGACGTGATGCCATAGACCATTTAAAGAAAATGGAAAAAAGCAAAGAGATTACTGAAGACGAATTGGTTTCTGGTGAAAAAGAAGTCCAAAAGCAAATTGATGAATATGTTAGCAAAGTAGATCAATTGGTTGCTAAAAAAAGTGATGAAATAATGGAAGTTTAAGTATGATGCCCTCCCTGTGGAGGGCTTCAATTTGAGGTGCACTTATGAGATCAACCGATAAAATTGAAATGAAGCTTGACCAAATGCCTAAACATGTTGCTTTTATTATGGACGGTAATGGTCGATGGGCAAAAAAAAGAAGCCTTCCACGACTTTCAGGACACAATGCAGGGACCGAAACGTTAAAAAACATTGTGAAAATCAGTCAAAAATTTGGTGTTTCATATGTTTCTTTCTATGCTTTTTCAACAGAGAATTGGAAGCGACCAAATGATGAAGTTTCTGGATTGATGAAACTATTGGTCAAGTATATTCGAAGTGAGATTAATGAGATTCATTCAAACAATATTAAGATTAATGTTTTGGGTGATATTAAATCCTTGCCAGAATATGCGAGAAAAGAAGTAACTTATGCCCTTGAAAAGACTCAGCACAACACGGGAATGAACTTTAACATTGCTTTGAATTATGGTGGAAGAGATGAAATAATTCAAGCGGTAAAACGCATTTCTACAGCAGTATCTGAAGGATCGCTAAAAGTAGAGGATATTGATTCTGACCTGTTTTCAGCTTATCTTTATACGAAAGGGATGCCTGATCCTGATTTAATGATAAGAACCAGTGGCGAACAGCGGTTAAGTAATTTTTTGCTCTGGCAATTGGCGTATGCAGAATTTATTTTTGAATCTTGTTATTGGCCAGATTTCACTGAAGAAATATATAAAAATGCAATTATATCCTACCAACAAAGAAATCGACGTTTTGGGTCGCTCTAAAGGAGTCGTTATGAAAACTAGAATTATTTCAGCCTTAATTGCCTTGCCGCTCTTATTTGTTGTTCTTTTTTTTAAAGGACCTTTACTGTATGCGGCTACTTTAATTTTGAGCATAATCGGGCTTAATGAATTTTTTAAGCCCATTTCAATAGAGTATAAGCCTCTAAAAGGGATTGTATATGTGCTGACCTTTATTTGGTTTGCAGGACTTTATATAGACATTCCAACATACTATTATAATTTTATGATTGCAATTTTGGTATTTACTGTATTGTCTGTTGTTGTATTTTCTGACCATTCTTTAACAGATGCAGCACTTTCGATACTTGCCTTTTTTTATATTCCTTTTGCATTTTCGCATTTGGTTATGATTGCAAAGTTAGATGCGCAATTTTTTATTTGGTATCCCTTTATCATTGCATTTATAACGGATACATTTGCGTATTTCACAGGAAAAATGATTGGAAAAACCCCTTTAATTCCATCTGTAAGTCCCAATAAAACGGTTGAAGGGTCAGTAGGTGGTGTGTTGGCTTGTGTCGTTGCAAGTGGCATTTACGCCTATTTGTTCAACCCGGGATTTTTTGCCTTTGCATTATTTTTGGGTGTAATTGGCGCCATTTTATCACAAATTGGAGATCTGATTGCATCAAGAATAAAACGCATTTTTAAAATTAAAGATTTTGGGAAAATTATGCCAGGCCATGGCGGTGTATTGGATCGATTTGATAGCATCATTGTAACCATGCCATTGGTGTATTATTTTATGATGCTGTATCAATTACTATAGCATGGAGGATGTATGAAAAATATTGTGATTCTTGGATCAACTGGATCAATTGGAACACAAGCTTTGGATAGTATTAATGAAAGCAAAGACCGTTTTAGGGTTTTGGGGTTAAGCTGTAATTCAGGTGTTGAGACGCTTATTAATCAAGTGGAACTGTATAATCCGAAATTTGTAACTGTGTATGATATAAAAAAGTATAGCGCCCTGAAAAGAGCACTTGCGCATACAAATGTTAAGGTCCTTTCTGGCATGTCAGGACTTATTGAAATGGTTACGGATTCTGAGGTAGACATTGTATTGACTTCGGTGGTTGGAAATATAGGACTTATCCCAACACTTGAAGCCATAAAAGCAGGGAAAACGATAGCTTTGGCAAACAAAGAAACTTTGGTAACGTCTGGCAGTCTTATAATGCCACTTGCTAGACAAATGAATGTTCCTATTCTACCAGTAGACAGTGAACACAGTGCAATTTTTCAGAGTTTGCAAGGCGAATCTCAGGCTAAAATAAAGCGTATTTTATTAACCGCTTCTGGGGGCGCATTTAGAAATTTTGACAAAGAAACCATAAAAAACAAGAAGGCTGTTGAGGCTTTAAAACATCCGAATTGGTCTATGGGGAAAAAAATAACCATTGATTCAGCAACCTTAATGAATAAAGGACTTGAACTTATAGAAGCGCATTGGTTGTTTGATGTACCACCTTCTCAAATTGAAGTTGTGGTTCATCCCGAAAGTATTATTCACTCAATGGTAGAGTTCAAGGACCATTCCATAATTGCCCAAATGGGCGTGGCTGATATGCGAGTTCCTATTATTTACGCATTGGATTATCCTGAACGTCATGAAAACTCAGTTGAATCTCTCGATTTTTCAAAGTTAAAATCATTGTCGTTTGGTCAGCCAGATTTGGATCGTTTTCCGTGTCTTGAAATTGCCATAAACGCATGCCAAGTGGGTGGAACTGTTCCAACTGTCATGAATGCAGCAAATGAAGTTTTAGTGGCGGCCTATTTAAATGATAAAATTGGATTTTATGATATTTCGGAAATTATTCAAGAGAGTATTCAAAACTTTGAAACGATTCTGTCACCATCGTTAGAAGATATTTTAGCCGTTGACCATGAGACGCGCTTGTGGGTCGAAGACCGTATTAGACATAGAAAGTAGAGGTAATCACAATGTGGTTAACAATTATTAGTTTTATTTTTGTTTTTGGTATTATTGTAATGGCACATGAATTTGGTCATTTTGCAACTGCAAAATTAAATGGTGTTAAGGTCCATGAATTTTCAATTGGTATGGGCCCAGTTATTTTAAAGAAAAAAGGGACTGAAACTTTATACTCATTAAGAGCCCTTCCGATTGGTGGGTTTGTTAAAATGGAAGGTGAAGATGAGTCTTCAGATGATCCAAGAAGTTTTTCGGCTAAAAAACCCATACAGAGATTGCTTATACTTGCAGCTGGAGCCCTAATGAACTTCCTATTGGCATATGTCTTGCTCGTTATAATTTTGTTTGGAATGGGTTCAACGTCCAATAAAATTGAAGCGGTTCAAGAAGGTATGCCTGCCGAAGTTGCGGGTATGCTACCAGGTGATAGAATTGTTGAAATTGATGGCACTTCAATCGATTCATGGGAAGCCGTCATAGAAGGCATCAATGCAAGTGATGGTGACCCTTTACAGGTTATCGTTGAGAGAAATGAAAGTGAACGTATCTCTTTAGAAATTCTACCGGAAATAGGTGCGGATGGCACATATAAAGTGGGCATTCAAACCATGCTTGAAAAAAGTGTGAACCAATCCATATCAAGAGCAGGGGAACAGTTTGTTATGTTCTTTACAGACATATTTAAATTCTTTTCACAGCTTGGCTCCCGAGATGTTCAAGGAGAAATCGTTGGACCTGTTGGTATTGTTGGCATAATTGGAGAGGCTTCTCAACAGGGCATATGGAATTTGTTGTTTATTGCTGCCTATATATCAATCAATCTTGGTATTGTAAATTTATTGCCTTTTCCAGCCTTAGATGGTGGCCGAATTGTATTTGTTATTATTGAAATGATTATGGGCCGCCCTGTTAACCGTGAAAAGGAAGGCTATGTTCACTTTATTGGGATAGTAATACTCATGGGATTAATGGTGTTTTTAGTTTTTAGAGACATTCAGAACTTATAGGAGCAGAATTATGAAACGGACGCGAGTCGTAAAAGTAGGCAATCTATCTCTAGGTGGTGGGTTTCCAGTACGGATACAATCCATGACCAATACAAAAACGGAAGATGTTCGGGCGACGGTAGAACAAATTTTGCGTCTTGAAAAAGCAGGGTGTGAAATTGTACGTGTGGCAGTTCCAAATATGGTTGCAGCGCACGCAATTTCAGAAATTAAAGAGCAAATCCATATTCCATTGGTAGCAGACATTCATTTTGATTACAAATTGGCGATAGAATCTATAAAACGCGGTGTTGATAAAATTCGCTTGAACCCAGGTAATATTGGGTCAAAGGATAGGATTGAAGCAGTTGTACAAGCAGCTGGGGAAAGAGGTATTCCAATTCGAATTGGTGTGAATGGCGGCTCCTTAGAACCTCACATCCACAAAAAGTATGGTGGTGTTACGCCAGAAGCCTTAGTTGAAAGCGCACTCAGTCATGTTGAAATTCTTGAGTCTCTGCATTTTAAAGACAGCATTATTTCAATTAAAGCTTCTGATGTGAGATTAACTGTCGAAGCCTATCGTCTTTTGAGTGAAAAGGTGGATTATCCTTTACACTTGGGAATAACGGAAGCAGGCACCCTTCTGTCCAGTACGGTTAAATCTGCACTTGGAATTGGCATGCTGCTTTATGAGGGGATTGGCAGTACCATTAGAGTGTCTGTTACTGGACCACCAGAGGATGAAATTAAAGTTGCTCAAAAGATACTTGAATCTTTAGATTTAAGGTCTTTTGGTATAAAAGTCATTTCGTGCCCAACTTGTGGAAGAACTGAAGTGGATTTAGTTCGCATTGCCAGTTTAATTGAAGAACGGGTGAAGCATATAGATAAGCCTTTGACACTTGCGGTTATGGGATGTGCAGTTAACGGCCCAGGTGAAGCCAAAGAAGCAGACCTTGGGATTGCAGGTGGAAAGGGTGAGTTCTTGATGTTTAAAAAAGGAATTGTTGTTGCCAAGTACAATGAGGACGAAATTATTGATGCTGTTATTCATGCATTAGAAACTATGTAAAGAAAGGCCTGTTATGAATCGAATTCCATTCAATCAATTGATTCAACACTCTTTGAGAACGGATAAAATTGAGGTTAAAAAAATTGAATATGTAAAAAATGATGCTTTGCTGAACATTGACATTGAAGCTGAAGAGGTTGTTTCTAAAGAGGCTATTAACGGATTGAAATCAGTACTAAAAGACCATTTGAACTTTATAGAGTCTTTTGATATATCAGTTGATTTTAAGCCACAAACTCAAGATGTCAGTGTACACTGGGAAAACATACTTATGGTAGTCAAACGCAAAAATCCTGCTGTTGCAAGCATATTAAAGCGTTCAAAAGTTTCCTTTCCTGATGGCAATATTCAAATTGAATTTGAAGATAAGGGGCTTGAAAATACGTTTTATCAGTACGAAGTGGACGCAATGATTCAAAAAATTTGTCAAAAAAACCTCAATCAGACGTTTGAAATTATTACTTTATCAAATAAAGAAATGGACGAAGGGCTTGAAGCGTTTGAAAAGGCTCAAGAAGAGGCAGTTGCTGAGATTGTTTCCACACAGACACAGGCTTTTAATACATCAAAGATTACAGAAGCCAAAGCGTCGCGAATTAAAAACGAGGATGTGCTTTACCGTTCTAAGGTGAAGCGTGCTGTGTCTAAAATTCAAGACATTGACATGGAAGAAGAGACATATGCAATTGAAGGTAAATTGATTGCTTTTGATTCTAGAGAGATTAAGGGCGGAAAATATATTGTTAAGCTGTATTTGTCTGACCTAACAAATGCAATTGCTTGTAAGGCTTTTATGAAGAAAAAAGATTATGAAAAGCTCGAAGGGGATTTAATTAAAGGCAATTGGTATATTGTTGAAGGTATAAATCGATTTGATACGTTTGATAAGGAACAAGTGCTTAATATCGTATCGATTAACAAAGGTAAAACTGAAGAAAAGCGCGTAGATTTGTCAGAAGAAAAGCGTGTAGAGCTGCATTTGCATACGAATATGAGTGAGATGGATGGGATAACGCCTGTAAAAAAACTGATACAAACTGCAATAGATTGGGGCCATCCAGCAATTGCCATAACGGATCATGGCGTCCTTCAAGCATTTCCTGACGCTGCTTCTGCTGCTGGAGATAAGATAAAAGTAATCTATGGACTTGAAGGGTATTTAATTGATGATTTAAGTGATTTGATTCAAAATGCGACGGATTATAGTTTAGATGATGTTTATGTTGTCTTTGATATCGAAACCACAGGTTTTTCTTACAACAATCATACAATTATTGAAATTGGCGCTGTTAAAATTCGGAATGGGGAAGTTGTTGAAAGATTTAGCCAGTTGATTAATCCTGGGTGTAATATTCCAGCTTTCATTACAGAACTAACTGGAATTTCAGATGAAATGGTTCGAGATATGCCGACGCTTGATACAGTGCTTCCTGCTTTTCTGGACTTTGTGAATGGTGTGCCAGTAGTTGCCCACAACGCTGTTTTCGATTGTTCATTTATACGTTATTATTCCAATCGGCTTGGCTTAAAATTTGAGTCATTAATTTTAGACACACTTGCCTTAAGTCGTATGATTTTAACCGGTATAAAAAAACACAACTTAAAAGCAGTTACAAAGCATCTGAAAATTCCACTGAGCGATCATCATAGGGCAGTTGCGGATGCGGAAGCTACCAGTCGTGTTTTGATTAAATTATTTGAACGTTTAAAAGATGAGAATGTCGTAACATTAGAGCAAATAAATGAGTATGCTAGGTTGAATTTCAACTACAGTATGCGGGAAACCTTTCATGTGATTTTACTGACTCAGACTCAAAAGGGGTTGAGAAATCTTTATGAGATTGTTTCACATTCCAACTTAAATACATTTTATAGGAAACCTAGAATCCCTAAGAGCCTTTTGATGGAAAAAAGAGAAGGGTTACTCATTGGGAGTGCTTGTGAAGCTGGTGAAGTTTACAAGGGCATTATGAACAATTTGCCTGAAGAATCAATTGTAAAATTGGCTAATTTCTATGATTATTTAGAAATTCAACCCGTTGGAAACAATGCGTTTATGTTGGCTAATGGACGCGTTAAAAATATTGAAGAACTCCAGAGTATTAACAAGCGAATTGTTGGGATAGCTGATGAACTGGGGAAAATGGCTGTTGCGACCGGGGATGTGCATTTCCTTGAACCAGAAGACGAAGTGTATCGTCGTATTTTAATGGCGGGAAATGGGTTTTCTGATGCAGACAATCAGGCACCACTGTATTTTAGAACAACAGAGGATATGCTTGAAGAATTTTCCTATTTGGGAGAACGTGCCAAAGAGCTTGTCATTGAAAATCCAAATCGAATTGCACAAATGTGTGAGTCTGTGATTCCGGTGCCCAAGGGAACGTTTCCACCTGTAATTGAAGGTGCAGACGAAGAGTTTCGTAACATGTGTCTCACTAAAGCAAGGCGCATGTATGGAAATCCACTGCCTGAAATCGTTGAAAAAAGGTTAGAGCGTGAGTTGACCTCTATTATTGGAAATGGCTATGCGGTTATGTATATCATTGCTCAAAAATTAGTTGCAAAATCCCTTGAAGATGGATTTCTCGTGGGCTCGCGAGGGTCTGTTGGCTCTTCGTTCGCGGCAACTATGAGTGATATAACAGAAGTAAATCCACTGCCGCCACATTATTTGTGTTCAGAATGTCAATATTCTGAGTTTATTACAGATGGATCTTATGGTGCGGGTGTTGACATGCCTGATCAAGTTTGCCCTAAGTGTGGCAACCCCTTAATTAAAGAAGGTCATGATATCCCATTTGAAACATTTCTTGGTTTTGATGGGGATAAAGAACCCGATATTGACCTGAACTTTGCGGGTATATACCAAGCGAATGCCCATAAATACTGTGAAGTACTTTTTGGAAAAGGCAAAACGTTTAAAGCAGGTACAATTGGAACCATTGCGGACAAAACAGCGTATGGCTATGTAAAAAAATATTTTGAAGAACGTGAAATTCAAGTCCATCGTTATGAAGTTGAAAGATTGGCCCAAGGACTAACTGGTGTTAAGAGAACATCAGGTCAACATCCAGGGGGAATTATGGTTGTCCCTGCTACAAATGATATCCACGAATTTTGCCCAGTCCAATACCCAGCAAATGACGTGAATTCAGGTGTTGTTACAACACACTTTGATTATCATTCTATTAGCGGAAGATTATTGAAGTTAGATATACTTGGACATGATGTGCCCACGATTATTAAATATCTTGAAGCATTGACAGGCGTAAATGTCTTTGAAATACCTTTAGACGATTCTGAAACGATGAAGCTGTTTACATCTACTGAATCTTTAGGCATTCAAGATACAACTTATGGACTGGATATTGGAAGCTTGGGTATCCCTGAGTTTGGCACTAAATTTGTTAGACAAATGCTTAAAGATACAGATCCTAAAACTTTTTCGGATTTGGTCCGTATATCTGGCTTGTCTCATGGGACAGATGTGTGGCTTAACAATGCGCAGGATCTCGTGCGAAATAATATTGTAACGATTAAAGATGTTATTGCAACAAGAGATGACATTATGAACTATTTATTGCAAATGGATTTAGAACCTTTAAGTGCGTTTAAAATCATGGAAAATGTGCGTAAAGGAAAAGGGTTAAAACCAGAAGAAATTGCAATGATGAAATCACATAATGTTCCGGATTGGTACATTGGTTCTTGTCAAACCATTCAGTATATGTTTCCAAAAGCACACGCTGTTGCTTATGTGATGATGTCAGTAAGAATTGCTTATTTTAAAGTGCACTATCCTTTGGCTTTTTATGCAACCTATTTTTCAACAAAGGTTGATGATTTTGATGCGGACTTAATCTGTAAAGGCAGTGAAGTTATACGTGCTAAAATGAAAGAAATTGAACAAATGGAGAGTCCTACAAAAAAAGAACAGGATTTTATTGGGATATTGGAAATCGCAGATGAAATGTATGCAAGGGGACTTTCTTTTGCAAAGGTCAGTTTAGAAGACTCTGAAGCTTCTCAGTTTATTATAAAAAATGGTAAATTGGTACCACCTTTTATGGCACTCCAAGGTGTAGGTGCTTCTGCAGCAGAGAGTATTGCGCAAACTCGTGACGTAGAAAAGGATTTTTTATCAATTGAAGATTTTCAAAGGCAGACAAAAGTTTCAAAAACTGTAATAGAGGCAATGAAAAATCATGGCTGTTTTGAAGCACTTCCTGAAGACAATCAACTCTCCCTATTCTCGTTTGCATAAAGTGGTCAGATATGTTATAATTGTTCTGATGAATAGTGAAATGACAACAAGAGTGGGGTTTTGTCCCACTCTTTGTTATTGAATAGAACGATTTGTAAGAAAGCAGGTGGTAATCATGAAGAAAAAGAGAGTGGTTGATGTCGTTGCAGACATTCTGATTCCATATATTGGACAGAAAAACTTGGAACTTGTAGATGTTGAATTTGTTAAAGAAGGACCTTATAGGTACTTACGCGTAACAATTGACAAAGAAGATTCAGTTACACTTGATGACTGCCAATGGGTCAGTCAGTACTTGAACAAAAAATTGGATCAGGTGGATCCAATTGAAGAACAGTATTTTTTGGAAGTCACTTCACCAGGTGTTGAACGCGTGTTGAAAAAGCCAAGTGAGTTTGAGAAGTTTAAGGGTCACAAGGTGCAGTTAAAGTTGTTTCAACCTTATGAAGGGCAAAAAATGTTAACTGGAAATTTACTTGGTTTAATCGATGGCAGTATTGTTATTGAGAACGAAATTGGTGTTAAAATTGATATCCCACAGGATAAGGTTTCTGTTACAAAACTAATGGTCGATTTTGAAGATCTGGGAGAGGATGAGGAGGTATAACGTGAAGACAGAATTGTTGCTGGCACTTGAACAGTTGGAAAAAGAGAAGGGTCTTTCACTGGATATGCTGTTCGATGTAATTGAAGATGCAATGGTTAAGGCCTATAAAAACAATTTTGGCGCCACACATAATGTGGAAGTTGAATTGAATCGCGAGACAGGTGAAATCAGTGTCTATTCCGTACGGATCGTTGTTGAAGAAGTTATTGATGATGCAACTCAAATCTCTTTAGAAGAAGCTAAGGAAGTGAATCCTGACTTTGAACCGGGAGATGTTCTTAAAGAAAAGGTAACACCAAAAGACTTTGGACGAATTGCAGCTCAATCTGCTAAGCAAGTGGTTGTTCAAAAAATTCGTGAGGCAGAACGTGGTGTGATTTACGAAGAATTTAGCAGCCGTGAAAGCGAAATTGTCAATGGCGTGATTCATAGGGTTTCCAAGGGTATTGTTTATATTACTTTGGGGCGAACTGAAGCAATTATGCCTACCAACGAGCAGATTCCAGATGAATCTTATATTCAAGGTGAGCGCATTAAAAGTGTTATTACAGAAGTTAAAAATTCTACAAAAGGACCTCAAATTTATGTGTCTAGGACACATCCTGGACTTGTAAAACGGTTATTTGAGCTAGAGGTTCCTGAAATATATGATGGTGAAGTTGAAATTAAAAATATTTCGAGAGAACCAGGGTCAAGAACGAAAATTGCTGTTTATGCACAAAATCCTGACTTAGACCCTGTGGGTGCATGTGTTGGTCCTAAAGGGCAACGTGTTCAAAGTATTGTAGACGAGCTTCAAGGTGAAAAAATTGATATTATCGAATGGAATGAAAATCCAGCAATTCTCATATCAAATGCATTAAGTCCTTCAAAAGTTATGAGAGTTGAAGTGGATGCAGATGACAATTCAGCCCTAGTCGTTGTACCAGATTATCAGTTGTCGCTTGCCATTGGTAAAGAAGGACAAAATGCCCGATTGGCAGCTAAATTGACAGGCTGGAAAATTGATATCAAAAGTGAGACTCAATATATTGACTACTTAAAAGAAATTGGCGAGTACGAAGAAGTTTATGGAGATTGATTAAGATGAAAAAAATCCCTATGAGAAAATGTATCGGGTGTGGTGATCAAAAACCAAAAAGAGAACTGATTCGAGTTGTAAAAAACAAAGATGGCGAAATTTTTCTAGACCTTACAGGTAAAGCAAATGGAAGAGGGACTTACATTTGTAAAGACAGAAAATGTTTTGATTTGGCCATTAAGAAAAACGCCTTTAATAGGGCTCTCGAATGTAAAATAGATGATTCTATATTCGAAGCTTTGAAAGAAAGGTTGGAAGAAAGTGAATAACAGTAATCATGTGCTATCACTATTAGGTTTGGCCAGAAGAGCAGGCAATATTATAACAGGTCAGACGCTTTGTATTGAAGGTGTTAAGTCAAAAAAAGTGTCTTTACTGATTATTGCTGGTGATTTGAATGAAACAACGCGGTATAAAATGTCACAGTTGTGCGAAACTGAAGGTGTTGAGTATAGAATATTTTCCAATAAAGCCGATTTATCACATGCGGTTGGAAAGGAAAATTATGGACTGTTCGGCGTGACAAACAAAAAATTTTCTAGAGCAATCATCGATAAAATGGAAGCTCTATAATTCGGAGGTGAAGCAATGTCAAAAACCCGAATCCATGAATTGGCAAAAGAATTAAATGTACAAAGTAAAGAATTAATCGAATCTGCTTCAAAGTTGGGTATTGAAGTTAAGAATCACATGAGTACGCTTGAAGACACTGAAGTCACAAAGCTTAAAAGCCGTTATACCAAAAATAATACAGCGTCTACAAATGCGTCGCCTGAAAAGAAACACAATAAAATCATATATGATCGAACGAAAGAGGTTAAGGCTGAAGAGCGTGGACGAAGTCGTGCCTATAGTGCAGGAGGGCAAAAGAAAGATTATCGAAAGCCAGAAAATCAGAGACCGGATATGAAGCCTTCAGTTCAGAAAAAAAATGATGTTCGATCTAATGATAATCGTAAACCTTATGACTCAAACAAACCACAAGGTGAACGAAAACCATATGATAAGAATAGGCCGCAGGGTGAGCGTAAACCTTATGATCCAAACAGACCGCAAGGTGAGCGTAAACCTTATGACCCCAATAGACCACAAGGCGATCGCAAGCCCTATGATAAAAATAAGCCTCAAGGGGATCGTAAGCCTTATGACCGTTCAAAACCGCAAGGCGGATTTAACAAGGATAAAGATTCAGGCAGTAAGCCACCTTATAAACGCCGCGATCAATCTGGAAGTAAAAAACCAGAAAAAAGTATAGATGAAATTATTGCTTCAGAGATTCAAGAAAAAACGCCAAGCAAAAAGAAGCATGTAAAAAAAGATAAAATTGTAATGACATTTGATACGGACAAGTTAGAAAAAAAATCAAAAAAAGCAAAAAAATTACTTAAAGAAGAGCTGGCTCTTAAAGAAAGAGAAGGCAAAAAAGACTTTGACTTTGGTAAGAAAACCAAACAAAAAAGTGGTAAGTATAAAGAAAAGAGTGAAAAGGAAAAAACTGAAAAAATTGAAGAAAAGCTTACGCGTGAAACGATCTATGTGCCTGCTGAGATGACAATTGGTGAATTTGCAGATGTGATTCATAAACCAAGCAATGAAATCATCATGAAGTTAATGGGCCTTGGTATAATGGCCACACTCAATCAAGATATAGATTTCGATACCGCTGCTCTTGTTGCGCTTGAATATGATATTACCCTTGCGCAAGAAGAAGTTGTGGAAGAAAATCATGTTGAGGCATTCGAACTAGATTTTGAGGATGAGCCAAAGGATCTTAAAAAACGTGCACCTGTTGTAACGGTTATGGGACACGTTGATCATGGTAAAACATCTCTTCTTGATGCAATTCGAAATACAGGTGTTGCAGATGGTGAAGCGGGTGGCATTACACAGCACATTGGCGCTTCAGAAATCATGCATAGAAATGAAAAAATAGTGTTTTTAGACACACCTGGACATGAGGCCTTTACTTCTTTAAGGGCAAGAGGTGCAAAAATAACAGATATTGCAATCTTAGTTGTTGCTGCAGATGATGGTGTTATGCCACAAACCATTGAAGCAATAGACCATAGTAAAGCTGCAGGTGTACCGATTATCGTCGCTATCAATAAAATTGATAAACCTGACGCCAATCCGGATCGTGTTAAACAAGAACTCTCTGATAGAGGCGTACTCATTGAAGAATGGGGCGGTGACGTAATTGCAGTTCCAGTATCAGCTAAAACGGGAGAAGGACTTGAAACACTTCTTGAAATGGTTCTTTTGGTTTCCGAAATGCTTGAACTTAAGGCTAATCCTGATCGATTGGGAATTGGTACAGTGATAGAAGCTAAGGTCGTAAAAGGAAGAGGAACTGTTTGTACAATTATTCTTGAAAAAGGTACAATGTCTGTTGGAGAGCCAATTGTAGCCGGCGTTACCCATGGTAAAGTAAAAGCCATGTATAATGATAAAGGAAAACGCGTTAAAACGATTGGACCATCAACTTCAGTGGAAATTGACGGATTAAATGATATTCCTCAGGCAGGCGAAAAAATATATGTAACACCTGATGAAAAAATTGCCCGCTATATAGCAGACAAACAAGCGGAAGACTACAGAATGAAAACACTTAATAAAAACACAAGTGTTACGCTTGAAGAGTTATTCTCAAAGATTCAAGAAGGTGTTATTAAAGACCTCAATATTATTGTTAAAGCAGACGTTCATGGATCCGTAGAAGCAATTAAGCAATCTCTATTGAAACTTACAAACGATGAGGTGCGTGTGAACATAATCCATGCCAATGTTGGTGCAATTTCAGAATCAGATGTTACTTTGGCATCAGCTTCTAATGCAATTATTATTGGGTTTAATGTGAGACCTTCCACAAATGTAACGTCCGTAGCTGAACAGGAAGGTGTGGATATTCGAACGTATCGAATTATCTATGATGCAATCAATGATGTTGAAACTGCAATGAAGGGCATGCTTGATCCTGAGTTCAAAGAAGTTGTACTTGGACGTATACAAGTTCGTGCAACATTTAAAATTCCTGGCGGTGTTATTGCAGGGGGTTATGTAACAAGTGGAAAAGTAGCTCGAAACGCAAATGTCCGTGTCATCCGCGATGGTATTGTAATTCATGATGGTAAAATTTCATCATTGAAGCGTTTTAAAGACGATGCCAAGGAAGTTGCTCAAGGTTACGAATGTGGTATAGGTATTGATAGATTCAATGACATCAAGGAAAATGATGAAATAGAAGCTTACATCAATGAAGAAGTGAAACGCGTATAGGTAGATTATTATAAGAAAGAAGGTGTTCTCATGGCCAACTCAAGAACGCGTAAAGTCTCAGAAGAAATCAAAAAAGTCGTTGGCGAATTGATTCTTGCTGGTATTAAAGATCCACGCATTTCAAAACTTTCATCAGTTAATCATGTGGAAGTCACAAATGATTTTAGATATGTAACTTTATATATCAGTTCATTTGATCCCAAGCATGACGTTAGTCTGACCATAGAAGGTTTGAATAGTGCAAAAGGTTTTATCCGAAAGGAAATTGGCAAGAAAATCAAGTTGCATTATACACCTGAACCGATTTTCAAGCCCGATCATTCAGTTGAACATGGGATGCATATAAATGAGATCCTTGGGACTTTGGATATCAAACATGATGATGACGAAGATGACGAAGAGGATGAGGCGTAGTATGAAACAGATGGTGGCAAAGATAAAAGAAATATTGGCAGATTCCAATTTGGAGACTTTTCTTGTGTTTCCACATGTTATGCCTGATGGCGATACAATTGGTTCTGCTATTGGCATCCACCGTTTAATAAAAGGATTTGGTAAAGAAGGGTATATTGTCTTAAATGACGATATACCCTCAAATTTATTGTTTTTAAAAGATCCTTTAATTTGGAAACGTTCGGATGAAGTTACAATGGATACACCAGCAATTGGAATTGCAGTAGACTGTGGCGAAGTAAAACTTTTTGAAGATCGATATCCGTTGTTTAAAAGTACAAAGCATACAATTAGTATTGATCATCATTTGACCAATTCTATGTATGCTGAGATTAATATAGTGGATTCTAAGGCATCTTCTACAGGTGAATTGATTTATCGCATGTACAAAGAATTCGATGTTGAAATTGATTCTGTTACAGCTGAAGCTTTATATGCTGCAATTACAACTGATACGGGTGGATTTAGATATTCCAATACAAATCCTGATACGTTTGCAGCTTGTTCTGAACTTGTTGCTTCAGGGTTTGATTTTAACCGCTTAAACGTAGAAATCTTTCAAAACAAACCATTCGAAAAAGTTAAATTGTTAAATGAAGTTTTTGCGACGCTGGATTTGTTTTTAAATGGCAAAGCAGCGCTTGTGGTGTTAAGTGAATCAATGATGGATAGGCTGAATTATGCAACCTATGACACAGATGGAATTGTAGAGTTTGTTAGAGACATTGAAGGCGTTGAAGTTGTTGTTTTTATTCGATACATGGGGCATGGCTCCCATAAGGTCTCCATGCGTTCAAAAAATGAATTTGATGTTAGTAAGATTGCTTTGGCATTTTCAGGTGGTGGTCATCGAAAAGCGGCTGGTTTTAAGAGTGACCTATCATTGGAAGCACTAATTGAAGCGTTAAAGAAGGCGGTTGAAGGAGCGTTCCATGTTGAGTCATGATTTTAATGGTATACTAGTGATTCACAAACCACAAAATATGACTTCCCATGACGTGGTTGCTATTTTGAGAAAAAAATTAAAGATGAAAAAAATTGGTCATACTGGAACCCTGGATCCTATGGCTACAGGTGTTTTACCTGTATGTATCGGTAGGGCAACTAAGGTGGTGGACTTCTTAACGGATGGGCGAAAAGGCTATGCTTGTAAAATGAAATTAGGGTCTTCAACAGACACACAAGATCAGTGGGGAACCACATGTAAGACAGGCAGTTTAGACCACATATCTGAAACAACAATAATAGATGTTATAAATTCTTTTGTCGGTGAAATTGACCAAATTCCACCCATGTACAGTGCGGTCAAGGTTGGCGGTCAAAAACTTGTGGATTTGGCCCGTCAAGGGATAGAAATTAAACGTCAACCGCGCAAACGAATTATCTATAGCATAGAGTCCATTGGACTGGATGGAGCGTATGTTTCTTTTGATGTCTTTTGTTCAAAGGGAACTTATATTAGAACACTTTGCAATGATATTGGAGAGAAGTTGGGATGTTATGCACACATGACAGAACTCAAACGCATTTATTCTGAACCTTTTGAAATTGCCGATGCAAGTTCACTAGAACATATATCAATTGAAACGATTGACCAGTATTTAAAACCCATTGATGCTGCTGTTTCATGGATGCCAAAACTTATTCTTCCAGATACTGAAGATATGGTTCAAAAAATTTCAAATGGTGTAAAACTGGATTTGACTTCATATTCCAGTTCTGATGCTGTTTACCAACGGTGTTATATTGGCGATTCATTTTATGGCATTGCCATGAAAACACATAATAAACTAGTAATGAAGAAATTGATTATAGGGTGAGTGTATGAAAATCTATTTTGAATTGGAGAATATAGATCCGCAGTTGGCGTTTACTTCTGTTGCGCTTGGAACTTTTGATGGCCTTCACATCGGGCATATGGAAATTATTAATCATATGAAACAAGTTGCAGCCGAGCGAAACTTAAAATCTTTTGTTTATACCTTCTCCAATCATCCCAAAGAAATTTTGAATCCTGATGATGTGCCTTCTAAGATTATGGATATTGATGAGAAGGTGCAAATATTCACAAGAAACACAATTGACTATCTAGCTCTTTTAAAATTTGATCAACGTCAATTTGAACTTTCTCCAGAAAGATTTATAAAAGAAATTTTAGTGGATACTTTGAATATGAAGCATTTGACAGTTGGATATGACTATAAATTTGGTGCTGGTGCAAAGGGTGATGTAGAGACTTTAAAAAAATATGCAAGTCAATACAGATATACGTATGACATCATACAACCTGTTTTAAGACAAGGCATTCGCGTTTCGTCTTCCCTTATACGTAGCCTTTTAGCGGAGGGCAATATAGAAGAAGCCAACAAATATCTTGGGCGAAATCATTTTATTAAAGGGACAGTGGTTAAAGGAAAAGGAAGAGGCAAGGCTTTAGGGTTTCCAACGGCTAACTTAAGAATTAAAGAAAATGTCAGCACCATTAAACCAGGCGTTTATATAACAGAGACGCATTGGCGAGGTTTTGTATATCCAAGTGCTACGAACGTTGGGTTTAATCCCACTTATAATCAAACAGGCATTCACATGGAAACTTATATTCTTGGGATTGATCACCCCATGTACGATGAACTTATAGAAGTACATTTTCTAAAAAGAATTCGTGATGAGGTTAAATTTTCTTCGGAAAATGAGTTGATTCAAGCCATGAATGGAGATATTCAAAATATGAAAGCATATTTTTCTTTACTCTGATTATGTGTAATGGTATAATATGACTGTTGTAGACTTCAGGCTTTGTTCATCGACGCTCCGACGTTGAACTAGGCTTGTGGCAAAATTAATTGAAAAGGAGGAAATCACATGATTTCTAAAGAAACGAAAACCAATATTATTGAAAAGTACAAAGTGCATGCAACGGATACAGGGTCACCTGAGGTTCAGATTGCGATATTGACTCAAAGAATTAACGAGCTTAACGAGCACTTACAAACGCACAAGAAAGACCATCACTCAAGAAGAGGTCTTCTTAAAATGGTTGGTAAGAGAAGAAGTCTTTTGAACTATCTTAAGAACAACAATCTTGAAAAGTACAGAGAACTTATTGCAGATCTTGGACTTAGAAAATAATCAAAAAAATTTAAGGCCTGGCATGGTAATGTCAGGTCTTGTTTTATGCTAAAAGACTTTCTATTTTGACGTTATTTTAGTATAATGAAGTAGTGGAACTTAACGGTACTGAAATTTATCTTAATATCCTACTTATTTGAAGTGAATGCTGGTTTATCAGTCTGTGTATCAGCGTTGACTTGAAATAAGTAGGATAAATTTCGAGTATCAGAAGAGAATTAGGAGGCAATAGAATGGAAAATGTTGGATGTCAAGCAGTTGGTGCTGACAATAAGAATGTTGTACGGGTCTTTGAAAAAGAGATTGCCGGCAGACCGTTTAAAGTTGAAATTGGAAAGATGGCAAATTTAGCCAATGGTTCAGCTTTAATACATTATGGAGAGACAGTTGTACTTGTCACAGCTGTTGCATCAAGAAAACCAAAACCAGGGATTGATTTTTTCCCACTTACTGTTGAATTTGAAGAAAAATTATATTCCGTTGGAAAAATACCGGGTGGCTTCATTAAAAGAGAAGGCAGACCTTCTGAACGCGCAACGCTTACAGCGCGATTAATTGATAGACCTATTAGGCCTTTGTTCCCAGATGGTATGAAAAACGAAGTTCAAGTGGTTGCAACTGTTATGTCAGTGGATCAAGATTGTACACCTGATACAGTGGCGATGAATGGGGCTTCAATTGCACTTGGTATATCGGATATTCCTTTTGAAGGACCTGTAGCAGCTGTAACAGTTGGTTATACAAATGGTACGTATATCATTAATCCAACGATTGAACAAAAAGAAATGTCTTCTTTAAACCTTGTTGTTGCTGGTACAAAAGAAGCGGTTGTTATGGTTGAAGCTGGTGCAGATATTTTACCAGAAGACGTTGTTTTAGGCGGAATTATGAGAGGACATGAAGTTATTCAAGACATTTGTGCTTTCATTGAAGAAATTCAATCTGAACTTGGCAAAGAAAAATTTGAAATTCAGTTACCTGAAGTGGACCATGATTTCGTTAGTGAAATTGAGGCGTTCTTATCTGATCGTATGAATGCATCCGTAAGAATTCATGACAAACATGATCGTAATGCTGCGCTTGATGATTTAAAAGATGATTTGTTGACACATTTTGCTGAATCACATCCAGATCAAGAAGATTTTTTAAAGGATCAATTTAAGGCAAATGAGAAGAAAATCGTGCGCAAGATGATAATCAACGAAGGCCTTCGACCTGATGGGAGAGGTGTAAAAGACATTCGACCTGTTTCGTGTGAGGTAGCTTTACTTCCGAGAACACATGGTTCGGGCTTATTTACGCGCGGGTTAACACAAGCGCTAACAATTACAACGCTTGGTGCACTTGGTGAATCACAAAGGATTGATGGTTTAGATCTTGAAGATACTAAAAGGTATATGCACCATTATAATTTCCCACCATTTTCAGTTGGTGAAGTTGGCATGAGCCGTGTTAATAGACGTGCCATTGGCCATGGTGCTTTGGGTGAAAGAGCTCTTCTTCCAGTTATTCCTTCTGAAGAAGATTTCCCGTATACCATTCGATTGGTTTCTGAAGTTGTAACATGTAACGGTTCCAGTTCCCAAGCTAGTATTTGTGGAAGTACCTTATCACTTTTAGATGCAGGTGTTCCAATTAAAGATTCAGTAGCTGGAATTGCAATGGGATTAATTCAAGAAGAAGGCAAAATTTCTATATTAAGTGATATTCAAGGCATGGAAGATGCTTTGGGGGATATGGACTTTAAAGTTGCAGGTACTAAAAACGGGATTACAGCACTTCAAATGGATATAAAAGTGGATGGCCTCAGCCGTGAACTTTTAGAAAATGCTTTAGAGCAGGCAAGAATAGGTCGACTCTTTATACTTGGAAAAATGAGTGAGGTTATAAGTGAACCAAGACCTGAAATGTCACCATACGCACCGCGCGTATTCCAACTTAAAATTAATCCTGATAAAATTAGAGATGTCATTGGACCAGGGGGAAAAGTTATTACCCGCATCACGTCACAATACGATGTTAAAATTGACATTGATGATGATGGAACGGTTCTGATAACAGCTAACGATGGTATTGGCGGAGAAGGTGCTAAACGTGAAATTGAAGGCATTGTAACTGATCCTGAAGTTGGACAAGTGTTTACAGGAAAAGTAAGTCGAATTCTTAAATTTGGTGCTTTTGTTGACTTGGGACATGGTAAGGAAGGTCTCTGCCATATTTCGCAAATCGATACAAAACGCATTGCAAAAGTAGAAGATGTTTTAAATATTGGTGATGAAGTCGTTGTTAAGATTATTGAAATCGATGATCAAGGGCGCATCAATCTCTCAAGAAAAGTCTTATTGGAAGACCAGAACAAAAACGCTTAATATAATAAGACGATAATCAATAGCGGAGATAATATTTGCAAGGCAGATATTATCTCCCTTATGTTATAAGGATGTGACTGAGGTGGATCGTTGGTAAAAAAAATTGTATTACAAAATGGTTTAACAGTTGTAACCCAACGTTTAAAGGGCTATAAGTCAGTTAGTGTTGGGGTTTGGGTTAAGGCAGGCTCATCATTTGAATCTCAGTCAGATAATGGTATGGCACATTTTATAGAACATATGGTTTTCAAAGGCACCCGAAATAGAAGTGCCGCTCAAATTGCGATTGAAATTGATGCTGTAGGTGGCGAAATGAATGCGTTTACAGCCAAAGAATGTACCTGCTTTTATACAAAGACCTTGAGTGGTGACTTGGATTTGGCCTTGGATTTGTTATCGGATATGATGCTAAATCCTACTTTTGATCCAGATCATATTGAACTTGAAAAAACTGTTATTCAAGATGAAATTAATATGTATGAGGATGCATCCGAAGAAATTGCAAATGACTTGATTCATGAAGTTTTATATGGCGATCATCCATTGTCTCTACCAGTTCTTGGAACAAAAGAAAGTGTCTCAAAATTTAACCAAGTTAGCGTGTTTGATTTTTTTAATCGATTTTATAGGGCGAATAATATGGTTCTTTCGATAGCAGGGGATTTTGATCCAGAACAAATTGAATCTCAAGTGACCAAGTACTTTGAACGAATACCTGAAAAATTGGATTTATCGCTAAAGACTATACCCAGTCCAACTCAAAATTGGACATATGGATTCAAGCAAAAAGACTTTGAACAGGTTCAGGTGGTTATTGCTTTTCCAGGCATTCCGTTTGATCATAAGATGTCATACAACATGTCTTTGCTCAATCAATTTTTAGGGGGATCAAACAGTTCCATGCTTTTTCAAGAAGTTAGAGAAAATTTGGGACTGACGTACTCTATCTTTAGTGAACCGACTTTTTATGATGAAATAGGGATGCTAGAAATTTCTTTTGGCGTATCAAAGGAAAAAATGTCAGAAACATTGAGTGCCATAATTTCTGTAATACTAGAATTAAAGTCTAGAATTTTTACAGATCAAGAGATTGAACATGGCAAGAACCATTTAAAGGGTAGTTTTGTACTGGGCATGGAAGGCTCTGATCAATACATGGATTTTATAGGTCGGATTGAACTGTTTGCCCATAAAGAAAAAAATATGGATGAAATGCTCGCTAAAATTGAAGAAACGTCTTTAATTGGAATGAAAAAATTAATAGAACATTGTTTTTCAACTGGGAATTTTGCCATGGCTTTTGTTGGAGATGTAACGGAATCAGAAGTTAAGACCTATTATAATAAAATGAAAACAGCATTAGATTAGGGGGATTTTTCTTATGAAAATTAGAATTCTTAATAAATCAACCAACCCTTTACCTGAGTATAAGACAAAAGGTTCGGCGGGGATGGACTTGCTTTCAAATAATGAAGCAGAGATTATTTTAAAACCTATGGAGCGTACGTTAGTTCCAACGGGTTTGTTTGTAGAAATTCCGAATGGTTATGAAGGTCAAGTTCGGGCGCGAAGTGGCCTTTCAATTAAAAATGGTATAACCCTTGTAAATGCAGTTGGCACAATTGACAGTGATTACAGGGGCGAATTAAAAGTTCCGGTTATCAATTTGGGGCATGAAGATTTCACCATAAAAAGAGGCGATCGTATTGCTCAATTGATTGTAACAAAATACGAACAAGTTATCTGGGAAGATTCCGATTCAGTGGATGAAACCGATCGTGGACACGGTGGATTTGGTTCTACAGGTGTATAATAAAGAGGTGATATTTTGGCTACAAAGAAACAAACAAAATCAAGACCTACAAAAAAGAAAACAACTCGTTTGACAAAAGCTGAACAGATGAAACACTATAAAATTAAATATGAACTTAAAATGATTGCGCTTTTTTCTGTTACTTTATTTGCCATGATTAGCCTATACACTAAAGCTGTTGGAGTTGTTGGTGAATGGATTACAGGTTTTGTTCTTGGGCTCTTTTCATATGTTGGTTATTTGATGCCATTGCTGATTTTTTGCATAATTTTTGTCAACCTGAATCCTAATTTTAAACTTGCTAAGAAACGTGTTTCAATATCTTTGGCATTTATTACAATTGGGCTTATTTTGTCATCGACATTGATTGTACATGCTTCTGACGCTTACTTTGATCTAAAAAATATGGACCTCTCATTTGATGTCAATACGTTTAAATCATATTATAGTTCGGGTCAAAAGTTAGCGAGTGGTGGTATTTTTGGGGAACTTCTAACACGCAGTTCGGTAAAAGCAATCGGTAGTGTTGGAACTCTTATTTTGATAATGGGTGTTTTTATTACTGGATTTGTTGTATTTACTAGGGTTTCTCTACAGGAATTGTATGAAGCCTATAAATTAAAATTAAAAGCACGTAGAGAGGCTAAGAAACTTGAGGCAGAGGCTCTTGAAACGTTGGTTACACAAGAGACCCCTGTAAACCGTCAAAAACAAAAAATTAAGTCACAATCACAATCACCTGAATTTTTAACGCAACTTGAAACTTTGCGAAAAGTAAAACGTAAAAAAGAAATTGAACCTTTTGATTATGACTCTTATGAAAAACAAGAAGCTGAACCTGTTGCGTCTGAAACGATTTCATTTTTTGATCACGATCAAAATAAGTCAGTGGATCAAGTGGATAAACCTATTGAGAAACCACCTGTGAAGCTTAAAAATCAAGATATTGACGCTAAGACAACTGAACAAGTTACAGATGAAATTCAACAAAATGTACAAAAGACAGTTGCAGCATATAAAATGCCATCTATTGAGTTGCTTAAAGAGGTGAAAACAGCGAATCGTACGGACGATAAGTCTGAGTACATTGAAATGGCACGTCTTCTTGAAGACACTTTGGGAAATTTTAATGTTGATGCAAAAGTTGTGTCCGTTAAGAGAGGGCCTTCAATTACAATGTTTGAAGTTCAACCAAGTCCAGGCGTTAAAGTAAGCAAAATCGTAGGCCTTAGTGACGATATTGCACTAAATTTAGCAACCAGTCATGTACGTATTGCCCCAATACCGGGCAAGGCCGCAATTGGAATAGAAGTGCCTAATAAATCCACATCTATGGTAACTTTGCGAGAAGTCATTTCATCGCCTGAATTTTCTAAAACATCATCAAAACTTTCTGTTGGATTGGGTAAGGATATTTCAGGAAATCCAATTATTGGAGATTTGTCCAGTATGCCTCATTTGTTGATTGCTGGTGCAACGGGTTCTGGTAAATCAGTTTGTGTCAACACAATTATATCCAGTATTTTATTTAACGCAAAACCAGATGAAGTTAAGTTTCTTATGATTGATCCTAAGGTTGTGGAATTAAGCAATTATAATGGCATACCACACTTGATTTTACCAGTTGTTACAGATCCTAAAAAAGCATCTGTTGCACTTAATTGGGCAGTTAATGAAATGACAAGACGTTATAAACTTTTTGCTGAGCAAGTGGTACGCGATATGAAAAGTTATAATAAAAAAGCAGAGGTTTTGGCTTTGGAAAAGCTTCCACAAATTGTTGTGATTATCGATGAGTTGGCGGATCTAATGATGGTAGCGCCCAATCAAGTGGAAGATGCTATTTGTAGGCTGGCACAGATGGCACGTGCCGCAGGAATCCATTTGATTGTTGCAACACAAAGACCTTCGGTTGATGTTATTACAGGTCTTATCAAGGCCAATATACCTTCTAGAATTGCATTTTCCGTATCATCTGCAATTGATTCAAGAACCATTATTGATATGGGGGGTGCTGAGAAGTTGTTAGGAAAAGGGGATATGCTATATTATCCTGTTGGTGCATCAAAGCCGAAAAGGGCACAGGGCGCCTTTATGTCAGACGAAGAAGTGGAATCTTTGGTAAATTTCATTAAAAATCAAAGTGTGGAAGTCGAATATAATGAAGAAATTTTAGATGAAGTTCAAAATTTTACACCTTCAGATGAAGAAGTCGATGATTATTTGGAAGATGCTATAGCATTTGTAGTGGATTCGGAACAGGCTTCTGCGTCGTTACTTCAAAGACGCTTTAGAGTGGGTTATAATCGTGCTGCAAGGCTGATTGATTCTATGGAAGAACGTGGGATTGTGGGACCCTCAAGAGGAAGTAAGCCACGAGAAGTGCTTGTTTCAAAGTCAGAACTCGAAAGTGCAAGTAGAGTTGAAGTAGAAACAGATGCACAAGATGAATGAAAGAGGTCGTTATGAAGACAGTTTATATAGAAACATTGGGCTGCTCTAAAAATTTAGTTGATTCAGAGCAGATGCTAGGCCTATTGGATGATACATTTGAACTTAGTGAGACAATTGAAGATGCTACAATTGTAATTGTCAATACATGTTCTTTTATTCATGATGCCAGAGAGGAATCTATAAAAGCAATTTTAGACATTGCAAGCCTTAAAACTTTAGGTAAATTAAAATATTTAATTGTGACCGGATGCTTGTCTCAAAGATACCCAGAAGCTTTAATTGATGAAATTCCAGAAGTTGATGCAGTTGTGGGAACTGGTAATTTCTTTAAGATTTCTGAAGTGATTGATCAATTGATAAAGGGCACAAGTCAAAAAATATTTTTAGAATCTGTGGATTTAATGATTCCAGAAGATTTACCGCGTGTCCTTACAACACCTGGACATTATGCCTATCTGAAGATTGCGGAAGGGTGTGATAATTTTTGTACGTATTGTATCATTCCAAAATTAAGGGGAAAATTTCGGTCAAGAACCATTGAGGATGTCGTGGAAGAAGCGCGTGATCTAGCGTCAATGGGCATAAAGGAACTGATTCTCATTGCACAAGACACTTCGCGATATGGGATAGATCTTTATGATAGACCTAGTCTTGATAAATTATTAGATGCTCTTAATTCGATTGAAGGAATTCAATGGATTAGAGTTCATTACGCTTACCCGGACATTTTGGACGATGCACTATTAGATGGATTTTTTAGAAATGATAAAGTGATTTCTTATTTTGATATCCCGATTCAGCATGCAAGCAATCGCATTTTGAAACTTATGAATCGGGCAACTTCAAAAGAAGATATTGAGACATTAATAGAAAAAATTAGAAAACGTGATCCGAAAGCGGTTATAAGAACAACTGTTATTGTAGGATTTCCAGGTGAAACAGAATCTGATTTTGAAGAATTGGTATCTTTTGCAAAAAAAATGAAATTTGATCGGTTGGGTGCGTTTACCTATTCGAATGAAGAAGATACAGCTGCCTATAATCTGCCGAATCATGTGCCTCAAGAAATAATGGATGAAAGACGTGATATACTTATGTCTATGCAGATGGTTATTTCGGAAGAGGTCTTATATAAACGTCTAGGTGATGTGGTTGAGGCAGTTGTTGAAGAAGTTGCAGAACCTTCAAAAATATACGTTGCCAGGAGTCAGTTTGATTCACCAGATGTAGATGGTGTTGTTTACATTCATACAGATCGTGATTTAGAAATTGGGGATTTTGTTTCTGTGAAAATTACTGACGCTATGGAATATGACTTAATTGGAGGACTTGTAGAATGAAAATGAATGTCGCAAATCAATTAACGATTCTTAGAATTTTAATGATTCCATTTTTTATATTCTTTCTATTGACCGGGCAATCGATTCTTGCTTTGATTTTTTTTGCCACGGCTTCGTTTACAGATTTTTTAGACGGCTATTTGGCAAGGAAGTATCATTTGGTGACGAACTTCGGGAAATTTATGGATCCCTTAGCAGATAAGTTGCTTGTTACATCTGCATTAATCGGATTTGTAGAACTTGGTGAACTAAAGGCCTGGGTTGTGATTATTATCCTGTCTCGTGAGTTTATTGTGAGTATTTTTAGAGCAATCGCAGCAGCAGATGGCATTGTTATTGCTGCGAGTTGGTGGGGAAAAGCTAAAACCATTTCTCAAATGATTATGATTATTGTTTTATTAATGGGTAATTATCCTTTCAGCCTGTTAAATTTTCCAATGGATCAAATTTTGATTTATTTGGCCACCGTGTTAACCGTTATATCAGGTTATGATTATATTGTTAAAAACAAGCAAGTGTTGAAAGAATAATCTTAGGTTGACATAATTTAATTATGTCAACCTATTTTGATGGAGGCAATATGAAAGCTGGAATATTAGCAATTGGGACTGAATTGTTGATGGGCAAAACTGTAAATACCAATGCAACCTATCTGAGTCAGGAACTTCATAAATTAGGGATCAGTGTGTATTATCATTATACTGTAGGGGATAATCCTGAAAGAATTGCGAAACACTTTAAACAACTTATGGAGATGTGTGATCTTGTTTTTACAACAGGTGGTTTAGGACCAACTTTAGATGATATCACCAAAGAGATAATAGCAGATGTATTGGGCCTTGATATGGTTTTGGATCCTCATAGTTTAGAGCGCATTAAAACAAGATTTAAAATGTTTAATAGAGAAATGCCTGAATCTAACACGCGCCAAGCGTATTTTCCTGAAGGCGCTATTATTTTAGATAACGAGCAAGGAACGGCACCTGCTTGTATAATTGAGGCAAAAGAGTATAATACAGGGATTTTGGTCATGCCTGGGCCACCTAAAGAATTAAAACATATATTTGAATCTCACATAGCTGCATACTTAAAAAACAAGGCATTGAACAGTATGACGTCTAAATATTTAAGTATTTATGATTTAGGAGAATCCGCTGTTGAAGATCAATTAATGGACTTGATTCAAGGTCAATCAAATCCTACTTTGGCAACATATGCAGGCGATGGAAAGGTTTTATTAAGAATTACATCTTCAGGTTTAGGAGACCATTCAGATAAGCATGCAGTTGAGAGGCTCTGCGAACAGATCAAGAGTCGTATCGGCGATTACATTGTATCTGAAAATGGAGAGGACCTAGAAGTGGTTGTAATGAATCAATTGTTGGCCAGAGGCATTAAAATTGCATTTGCTGAATCGTGTACAGGTGGTTTGTTGAGTTATACCTTTATTAGACATCCTGGCGCTTCAGATGTCGTTGCGACGTCTTTGGTTACTTATAGCAATTTATCGAAATCAACTTATTTGGGTGTAAAAACAGATACACTTACAAATTATGGGGCAGTAAGCCATCAAACTTGCTACGAAATGGTCAAAGGAGTTGCAGAGAGTTCTGGTGCTGAAATTGCAATTAGCACAACTGGAATTGCAGGCCCAGGCGGTGGTTCGAGTGAAAAACCAGTTGGCCTGGTTTATATTGGAATATATTATAATGGTGAAATCATGACGGTTGAAAACAAATTTACTGGGGATCGTGAGAGCATACAAAGAAGAACGGTAAATAAAGCCTTAAAGCTTGCTTATGACTTAATGAATTGACAAATAATGGAAATTACGATAAACTTAATTTAATGGTTGCAGTTTATGTGTGGTATGTTATAATCAAATAGAACAAGTGTTCTAAAATAAAAGGTGGGTGTATGTATGAGTGAAAGACAAAAAGCGCTTGATAACGTATTGGGACAAATAGAAAAACAGTTTGGTAAAGGGTCTATAATGAAATTGGGAGATGAATCTGCAAAAATAAATGTAGAGAGTATCCCTACAGGATCCATTGACTTAGATATTGCATTGGGTATAGGTGGTATTCCAAAAGGGAGAATCGTTGAAATTTATGGACCAGAATCTTCAGGAAAGACAACTGTCACACTGCATATGATTGCTGAAGCTCAAAAACGTGGTGGTGTTGCAGCATTTATAGATGCAGAACATGCTCTAGATCCTGCCTATGCAAAAAATATTGGTGTTAATATTGACGAGTTGATTGTTTCTCAACCTGACACTGGTGAACAAGCACTTGAAATTGTAGATGCACTGGTTAGAAGTGGTGCTATAGATATAGTGGTAATAGATTCAGTTGCAGCCTTAACGCCAAAAGCAGAAATAACGGGAGAAATGGGCGATTCTCATATGGGCTTACAAGCACGGTTGATGTCTCAAGCCCTTAGAAAGTTAACCGCTATAATTAACAAATCACATTGTACGGTTGTTTTCATTAATCAATTGCGTATGAAAATTGGCGTCATGTTTGGAAATCCTGAAACAACAACTGGTGGAAATGCACTTAAATTCTATGCGTCAATTCGATTGGATGTCAGACGAATTGACTCAATTAAAAAAGATTCTGAAATAATAGGCAATAGGACGCGTGTTAAAGTAGTAAAAAACAAGGTAGCACCTCCCTTTAAACAAGCAGAATTTGATATTATGTACGGCGTTGGAATTTCAAAGGAAGGCAGCATTCTCGATGTCGCTGCAGGTGCAGATATTATCCAAAAATCAGGTTCATGGTACAGCTATGACGGCAATAAAGTAGGTCAAGGCCGTGAAAATGTCAAAGAATATTTAATTCAAAATCCAGAAATCTGTGATGAAATTGAACAAAAAGTTAGGGCATTTTACAACTTAGCAGCCGACGTTGACAAGACAGCTGCAAAAGCAGACTCAGAATAAGAGTTTGTCTATGTTTGAGATGGTTCACTGCTCTTGACAGTTTGCATAAAAGCATATAAAATTAAATGGATAGGTATATATTTTAATACCATTAAAATTTAGTTAAGACCAGTTCACTGGTCTTAACATTTATGCAAGGGGGTGAACGACATAAACGTACCAGTATATTTAGTAGTTATTATTGGCGGTGTATTGGCTTTCATTGGTGTTGGAATTGGTTACATGCTGAGAAAGAGTACAGCTGAAAAATTGATTTTAAGTGCTGAATTTAAGGCCAAAGAAATTTTAGCTGAAGCAGCTAAAAACGCGGAGTCATTAAAAAAAGAAAAAGTTTTGGAAGCGAAAGATGAAGCACATCAAATTCGTAAAGAAATTGATCGTGAGACTAAAGATCGACGTGCTGAGATGCAAAAACTTGAACGTAGAAATCTTCAAAAGGAAGAAGCACTGGATCGAAAATCAGCCAACTTGGAAGTCAAAGAAGAAAAGATGGCAGCCAAGCTAAGAAGCATAGAGAACAAAGAGTCCGAAGTTGATGCTCTATATGAAAAACAAATTAGTGAGTTGGAACGTATTTCAGAGTTAACAATTGAAGAAGCGAAGTCTCAATTGCTTGCAGACATTGAAAAAGAGGTAAAACATGATGCGGTTCTTTTAATGAAAGACATTGAAGGAAAAGCAAAAGAGGAAGCAACAAAGAAAGCAAAAGATGTGTTGGCACATGCAATTCAAAAGTGTGCGGCAGATTATGTTGCAGAAACAACTGTTTCCTTGGTTAATCTTCCAAACGATGAAATGAAGGGGCGAATTATTGGTAGAGAAGGTCGTAATATTAGAGCGCTTGAAACTTTAACGGGCGTAGACTTGATTATTGATGATACACCAGAAGCTGTTATTTTATCTTCATTTGATCCAATTAGAAGAGAAATTGCACGTGTTGCACTTGAAAAACTGATTATTGATGGTAGAATTCATCCAGCTCGAATTGAAGAGATGGTAGAGAAATCTAAAAAAGAAATTGATCAGTTAATTAAGACAGAAGGTGAAAATGCAACTTTTGAAGTTGGTATTCACAACCTTCACCCAGAATTGATTAAACTTGTTGGTCGTTTAAAGTACCGTACAAGTTATGGTCAAAACGTTTTGAAGCATTCTATTGAAGTTGCGCATTTAGCTGGACTTATGGCAGCTGAAATTGGCGCAGATGTGAAAATTGCAAAACGCGCAGGTTTATTGCATGATATTGGTAAAGCTGTAGATCATGATTTAGAAGGAACACATATTGAACTTGGTATGCAGATTCTTAAAAAGTATCGGGAATCAAAAGCTGTAATTCACGCAATGAGTACACATCACGGTGACTATGAACCAGAAACAGTTGAAGCAGTTCTTGTAACTGCGGCAGATGCACTTTCTGCTGCAAGACCAGGCGCAAGACGTGAAACGCTAGACACATATATTAAGCGTCTTGAATCTTTGGAAGGTATTGCTAACAGCTATGATGGTGTTGATAAGTCATTTGCAATTCAAGCGGGACGAGAAGTACGAGTTGTTGTTATTCCAGAAAAGATAAACGACGATGATATGTTTATGCTTGCTCGAGAAATTAGCAAGAAGATTGAAGCAGATTTAGATTATCCAGGACAAATTAAAGTACATGTTATTCGAGAGTCAAGGGTAACTGATTTTGCTAAGTAGTTGACTATAGAGCTATTAAGAAAATAAGAAGAATTCATTTTGAATTCTTCTTTTTAATTAGAATAAAATAAATTTTACAGATGTTTAACAATTCGCACTAGGGGTATATTTCATAGTGTAATGGTTTAAAATGCACTAAGGAGGATTCTAATTATGGAAGTACTAAAAGTGGCAACCAAATCTAATCCAAATTCTGTTGCAGGGGCTTTAGTTGGCATCATACGCGAGTCAGGAATTTTAGAAATACAGGCAGTTGGTGCTGGGGCATTAAACCAATCTATAAAAGCCATTGCAATTGCACGAGGGTACGTGGCACCAAGTGGTATTGATTTAGTTTTTATTCCTGCCTTTACTGAAGTTGAAATTAATGGCGAAGTACGAACTGCAATCAAACTCATTGTTCAAAGAAGTCAATTAAAATAGGAGGCGTAAAAATGGAAGTTTTAAAAGTTTCATCAAAATCTAACCCAAATTCTGTCGCAGGGGCTTTAGCTGGTGTGATTAGGGAACACGGAAGTGCTGAAATTCAGGCTGTAGGTGCAGGCGCAATTAATCAATCTGTTAAAGCCATTGCAATTGCTAGAGGATTCGTTTCACCCTCAGGTATAGATTTGGTTTGCATACCGGCTTTCTCTGACATATTGATTGATGGTGAAGAGCGAACTGCAATTAAATTAATTGTACAACCAAGATAGTTTGCCTACAAATATAAGAGCCTAAGGGCTCTTTTTTAATTGTTATTTTTATAAAAATAGATTATAATGATACAGAAGGTGTATAATAAATCGAATAATGTTAAAAATGTTCGGAAATAGGAGGCAAAATACAATGGAACAGTACTTAAATCCCTTAATTGAAAGATATTCTAGTGAAAAGATGCTAAAAATATTTTCGCCATATAACAAATTTTCTAATTGGCGAAAACTATGGATTGCACTTGCGGAGTCAGAAAAGGCATTGGGCCTTAACATAAGTGATTTACAAATTGATGAGATGAAACAGCATATATATGATATTGATTTTATAAAGGCTGCAAGTTACGAAAAAAAATTTAGACATGATGTTATGGCCCATGTGCATACTTTTGGAGATCAATGTCCGAATGCCAAGCCAATAATACATCTAGGCGCAACAAGTGCTTATGTTGGTGACAATACAGATTTAATTGTTATGCGTGAAGCCTTGATGCTTACACAAAAAAAACTTGCAATTTTAATAGATAAATTGGCTGCTTTTGCAAATGAAACCAAGCATATACCAACACTTGGTTATACGCATTTCCAGCCAGCTCAGTTAACCACTGTTGGAAAACGTGCGAGTTTGTGGCTTTTGGATCTGGTGATGGATTATGAAGATGTGTCTGTATTAATTGATCAAATAAAAATGAGGGGCGTGAAAGGAACAACTGGAACTCAGGCTTCGTTTTTAAGTCTATTTGATGGCAACCATGAAAAAGTAATTGCTTTAGATCGTATGGTAGCCAATAAAATGGGATTTAAGGAATCTCTAGCTGTTACTGGACAGACATATACACGTAAATATGATGCTAAAGTTGCCAATGTACTAAATGGTGTAGCTCTGTCTCTGCATAAGATGACAAATGATATTCGTATGCTTCAATCATTAAAAGAGGTTGAAGAACCTTTTGAAAAAAATCAAATAGGGTCTTCTGCAATGGCTTATAAACGTAACCCTATGCGAAGTGAGCGGGTTGCATCACTATGCAAATATGTGATGTCTTTGTCTACAAGTCCTCAATATGTTGCAGCTACTCAATGGTTTGAACGCACTCTGGATGACAGTGCAAATAAACGTTTGTCAATTTCTGAAGCATTCTTAGCAATAGATGCTTGTCTGGATATAAGCAATAATATTGCAACTGGTCTTGTGGTGTATGAAAAAGTGATTGAAAAACACGTTTATGCTGAATTGCCTTTTATGATGACAGAAAATATAATCATGGAAGCTGTAAAAAAGGGTGGTGACAGACAAGAATTGCACGAATCTATTCGTGTTCATTCTATGGAAGCTGGGAAAAAGGTAAAATTAGAAGGGCTTGAAAATGATTTAATAGATCGAATTGTAAATGACCCTATATTCCATCTGTCTTTAGATGATGTAAAAGCATTAATGAATCCCAAAGACTATATTGGACGTAGTATTGAACAAGTTAATGAATTCCTTGAATCACAGGTAGAACCCATTCGAGCAAATCACAGGGAATCACTTGGTGAAATGGTAGATTTGAAAGTATAAAGCATTAATTTAAACCGAAAGTGAATGTATACGCTTTCGGTTTTTATTTTGCTAAAAAGGGTAGTAAGGAAATAGTAAGAAAAAGGAGGATATCATGAAAATACTGAGTAAACAAGCGCAAGAAAAAGCAGAAACATATATTGTCAATAATGGACGTTATATTGAAAAATTATTGCTAGAACATTGGTTTTATGAACCTTGTCCTTCTAAAATCAGTAAAGCCTTAGAGATGTATCAAAACAAAGATGGCGGGTATGGTAATGGTTTGGAGCCTGATTTTCGAATGCCGTTTTCTTCTGCTGTGGCAACAGCCATTGCACTTGGTATTCTTAAAGATATAAACGCACTTAATAAAAAAAATCCACAAGTGGAAAAAGCGATCGCATATTTGTGTGACACATATAATGATGCTTACAAAGGGTGGATACCTGTACCACAACATGTTAATTTATACCCACATGCTCCGTGGTGGCATCAAGAGAAAGTAGAAGGGGAGGTAGATGGCAATCCCTCTGCTGAGCTGGCAGGCTATTTATATGTTCTCAAAGAGGATGTAACAAAATTGGATATCAACCAGATTGTTACATATTATTTAGACCGATTGAAAAAAATAAAGACTTTCGAAGAACACGAATTAATTTGTTACACAAAAATGTATGATGTCTTACCAAATAACCTCAATAATCAAATGACATCATCATTAATTGAGGGCTATCATAAGTTGGTGAATACAAATGTTTCAGACTGGACGTCTTATGTGCCATATCCCTTAAAATTTATAAGCATCACTGAAAAATCAATTTTTCCAGTAACAAATGAAGATTTAAATACGAATTTAGACTATATTGTTGAGCATATGGAGGAAGCGGGTGTACTTTCGCCAACTTGGAAATGGAATCAGTATACAGATGAGTGGCAAATTGCTGAAAGAGAGTGGAAGGGGAAATTAACGCTAGATCACTTATTAATTCTCAAACGCTTCAATCGGCTTGAGTAAGAATCACTTTACAAACTATAGAATTGTGGTATACTTTATAAGGCAATAAAAGTGTTTCCTTGGCACCCACTTTAAAAATCAAGGGATTGTTTGTATTTCAATCCTCTTGTTACAAGGGGATTTTTTGTTGCAATAAATGACAGTTCGAAACCATCCTGTCATAAAACAAAACTAGGAGGTTAATAAATGAATCGAAATGTAACGTATCTCGTAAAAGCAGGGGTAATTGGAGCACTTTATGTTGTTTTGGTTGCAGTATTTAGTTTTTCAAGCTTTGGACCTATTCAATTTAGAATCGCAGAAGCATTGACAATACTCCCATACTTTACATCTGCTGCAATACCAGGCTTATTTGTAGGCTGTCTCATTGCCAATATTATTGGTGGTGCTGTTATTGGGGACATAATTTTTGGAAGTTTGGCAACGCTATTAGCGGCTTATCTGTCATATAAGCTTCGGAAATTCGAGTATTTGGTACCCGTACCGCCAGTAATTATCAATACTATCGTCGTTGGAATACTGTTGAAGGTAGCTTATGGGTTTCCAGAGGGTCTTTTGGCATTAATGAGTGGTGTGTTTTTAGGACAGATGGTATCTGCATTTGGAATTGGTTTAATTTTAATCAAAGCTTTAAAACCTTTTTCTAAATTTATTCAAGATTAGCATTGAAAAGAATCTCTTAAATTAGAGATTCTTTTTTTTGATTTTATATGGAAATAGGTGGCAAGCATTAAAGGAAAATGATATAATAAGAATAAGTTAACTATTCCTCAAATGTATATTTAGGGAATAGTTAGATTCTGAATTTGGAGGTATTTGCAGTGAATCAAAATATATCGTCCCCTAAAAAGAAAAAAAAATTATACAATAAATCAGATATTCCAGATCATATCATTCAAAAACAAAATGATATGTTGACTAAATGCCAAGAAATTGAATCTGTATTACCAAATTTTCTATATGACTATTTTTTATATTTAAAGAATTCGGTTGCTATAAGTTCCAGGTTGGCGTATTTAAATGACCTACTTTTCTTTTGCAATTATCTTGTTGATCAGACAACACAAATACAATCAAAAAATCCATTCCATATATCGGAAAATGAATTTTGTAACTTGACTGCACGTGATATCAATTATTTTTTAGATTACTGTAGCCATTATATTATGGAAACTGAAACAACACAATATGTTGTTGAAAATCACACAAGAGCCCTTGCTCGTAAACGTTCTTCATTGAGCGTCCTCTTTAAATACTTGTATCGAAATGGACAAATGAAAATTAACATTACAGAAGGATTTAATCCAATTAAATTGCCCAAGCCACAGCCAGATGCAATCAAGCGACTAGAAATCCAAGAAGTGGCAAAAATGTTAGACGCTGTCACAGACGGCACAGGATTATCTGATAAGGAATTACAGTACTGGAAAAAAACAAAACGACGTGACAAAGCCATACTTGTTCTCTTTACAACATATGGACTTAGAGTCAGTGAAATGCAACAGTTAAATTTAAGTTCTTTTAATTATACGCGTGAAGAATTTAAAATATATAGAAAACGTGGAAAAGAAACAAATATGCCATTAAATAAATCTGCAATTACTGTGATTAAAGAATATATAGAATTAGAAAGACCAATATGTAAAGATGAAGATGATCCTTTATTTTTATCTTTGCAAGGAAAACGTATGACGGTTCGCACCATACGTGACTTGGTTAAAAAGTATACGTCTATTGCATTAGATGCACCAAGAAGTAAAGGTTATAGTCCTCATAAATTAAGAGCGACTGCTGCATCATCATTAATCCAATATGGATTTTCAATTTATGATGTTCAAAATCTCTTGGATCATGAAAATGTCACAACAACTCAACTATATGCTGCACATAGAAAAAATGCAAAGCGCGATGTTGTTTCAAATTACGAACTCTTAGAAGATCTAGATGAAAAAGTGAAAAAAAATAAGATTTGATTATTTATTAGAGACTGGTATTTCCAGTGTTTGACCTACGAATATTCTAGAATCATCAAGATTATTGTACTGTTTGATGCGGTAGACAACTTCACGCAGATCTTCATTATAATAGTTATATTCTGATGCAATTTCCCAAAGCGTATCCCCACGATTAACAGTGAGTTCAATTGAATCAATTGTAGATTTGGCTTCAGAAATAATGGAATTTGTAAATAATGAAATGAGACCACTTAAAATAATGAGCGTTAATAGAGATGCAATGATAAAACGTGTTTGGTTGACAACTATTAATTTTTTTCGACGATTTGTTTTTTTATTACCTTTCATAACACCCTCCTACTCCAAACGTTTGTTCTATATTTTCATTATATACGAACGGGTGTTCTTTGTAAAGCAAAAACAGAACTTATGTTTGATTTTTTTTGTCAAATATGCTATACTTCTATTAAAATAAGGGTCAAAGGGGCGTTCATATGGCTGAAAAAATATCAAAAAAACAACAAATGATTCTCGATTACCTTAAAGATGAGGTTTCAAAAAAAGGTTATCCCCCATCAGTTAGAGAGGTTTGTACAGCGGTAGGTCTTAAATCGACTTCAACTGTTCATGCGCATTTAACGAAGCTTGAAACATTAGGCTATATTCGTAGAGATCCTACTAAACCAAGGGCAATAGAAATTCTAGGTCTGGAACCAGCGCCAGTTTCCAATGTGATAAATATGGCACGGGATACTCAATTTGTTCCTATTATTGGTGAAATTACAGCTGGAGAACCAATTTTAGCTGTGGAATCATTTGATGAAACGTTTCCACTCCCTTCTGACTATATAGATGACGGCGACTATTTTATGCTTAAAATTAAGGGTGAAAGTATGGTTGAAGCCGGTATATTTGATCGGGATTTGGTTTTGGTAAGACAACAGAATCAAGCCAATAGTGGCGATATTGTAGTTGCATTGATTGATGAAAGTGCAACGGTAAAAACATTTTACAAAGAAGAAAATCGAATTCGTTTACAACCAGAAAATACATCTATGTCCCCTATTTATCTTGATGATGTCCAAATCTTAGGGAAAGTTAAAGGTGTTTTTCGAAAAATGTAAATTAAGTCAGTTTTAAGAAACTTTCATTTCTAGTGTTGGTGAAAGTTTCTTTTTTTGTGATTAAATTTTGGGGCATTTGGTATGGATAACTTATATAGACAAAAAGGAGTGATGTGATTGAATTATGTGGATTCTGTATATGAAATGATAAAAGAAAAAAATTCAGCAGAACCAGAATTTTTACAGGCTGTTTATGAGGTTTTTCAATCTTTGAAACCTGTATTTGAAAAAAATCCTGAGTTTGAAAAGAAGTATTTATTAGAACGTCTTGTAGAACCAGAACGGCAAATTGTCTTTAGAGTTCCTTGGGTTGATGATACTGGTAAAGTACATGTAAACAGAGGCTTTAGAATTCAATTTAATGGGTCATTAGGCCCTTATAAGGGTGGATTAAGATTTCATCCCAGTGTTTATATAGGCATTGTAAAATTTCTAGGATTTGAGCAAATTTTTAAAAATGCTTTGACAGGACTCCCAATTGGTGGTGGAAAAGGTGGTTCAGATTTTGATCCCAGAGGCAAAAGTGATTCTGAAATTATGAGATTTTGCCAAAGTTTTATGACTGAGTTGTATCGCCATATTGGTCCAGATGTTGATGTGCCTGCTGGTGATATAGGCGTTGGTGGTCGTGAAATTGGCTATTTATTTGGCCAATACCGCAGACTGAATGGCGGCTTTAACAATGGTGTGCTCACTGGAAAAGGACTCACATATGGAGGGTCACTCGTACGAACTGAAGCAACAGGCTATGGACTTGTTTATTTTCTTAGAGAAATACTTTATCACCATAAAATGACCTTCATAGATAAAACTGCAGTTATATCGGGCTCAGGAAACGTCGCCTATTATGCAGCGGAAAAGCTCATTTCTTTTGGCGTTAAAGTTTTGGCGATGTCTGACTCGGAAGGCTGCATATACGATTCTGAAGGAATTGATTTAGCCTATATCAAAGAGATTAAGCATATAAAGCGGGAATCAATTGAAGGCTATACCCGTTATAACCCCAATGCCAAATATATGAAAGGCAAAGGCTGTGTTTGGTCAATACCATGTGACTTTGCTTTGCCATGTGCCACACAAAACGACATCCACTTAGAACATGCTAAGATGCTTGTTGATAATGGACTAGTAGCTTTGGTTGAGGGTGCTAATATGCCAACAACAAATGAAGCAATTGATTATTTAAAATTACATGGGATACTCATAGCCCCTGCAAAAGCAGCAAACGCAGGTGGTGTTGCAACTTCAGCACTTGAAATGTCACAAAATACAATTCGGTATGTTTGGACCTTTGAAGAGGTCGACATAAAATTGCAAGAAATCATGAAAAAAATTCATAGATCGGCTTACGAAGCTTCAAATCAATATGGACTTGGATATGATTTGGTTGCAGGTGCAAACATAGCTGGCTTTTTAAAAGTGGCTGATGCTATGATGGCACAAGGTAATTTTTAAGCTTAAAAAATGCGCCAATGGAATGTAATTTCATTGGCGCATTTTTGTTTTAAATTTGAGCAACGCCTGAATCAATTGCGGCTTGGTAAACAGCCTTCGAGACTGCGCGCGCGATTGAATGGTCTAGAGCAGAGGGAATAATATAGTCATCTCGCAAATCATTTTTCCCAACTAAACCTGCTATGGCATGTACCGCTGCAATTTTCATAGGGCCATTGATATCAGATGCTCTGGCATCAAGTGCGCCTCTAAAAACACCAGGAAAAGCTAGAACATTATTGATTTGATTCGGGAAATCAGACCGACCCGTTCCAACAATTCTCGCACCTGCTTTAAGCGCTTTATCTGGCATAATTTCAGGATCAGGATTGGCCATGGCAAAACAGATTGCATCATTGGCCATACTGGAAATCATGTCGCTTGAAACAACATCTTTAGAAGAGACACCAATAAAAACATCCGCACCTTTCATAGCATGAGCCAAAGTTCCTTTTAAGCGTTTTACATTTGTGAGTTGGGCAATTTCATCTTTTACCCAGTTGTTTTGAGGTACATCTCTTGATATAATTCCCCTTCGATCACAGGCAGTAATCTCTTTAGCACCGAGTTCAATAAGCATTCTAACAATTGCATTTCCAGCTGAACCCGCACCATTTACAACAATATGAACCGTATCTATGGTTTTGTTAACAAGTTTTAAAGCGTTAATAAGGGCTGCAGAAACGACTATTGCTGTGCCGTGCTGATCGTCATGAAACACAGGAATATCTAAGCGTTCTTTCAATTTTCGTTCAATTTCAACACATCTAGGTGAAGCAATATCTTCCAGGTTGATGCCACCAAACACCGGCGATATCTGTTCTATGGTATCAACTATTTGATCGATATCCTGTGATTTTAAGCAAATCGGGAATGCATCTACGTTGGCAAAAGCTTTAAATAGAATTGATTTGCCTTCCATAACCGGAATCGCTGCTTCTGGCCCAATATTTCCAAGCCCAAGTACGGCCGATCCGTCTGATACAACAGCTACCAAATTGCCTTTTGCAGTATAAGTGTAAACAGCATCTTTATTCGAATGGATCGCACGACATGGTTCTGCAACGCCAGGGGTATAGGCGGTGGACAAATCGTTTGAATTTTCTAAAGGAACTTTACTGGTTATTTCAATTTTTCCTTTGTGGGTCTTGTGCAGTTCTAGTGCTTTTTCATTATAATTCATCTGTGTCCCCTTCCCTATTTTTTAACTTTATGACAGCATCTAATGCTTTCATAACACCAAATTTTGAATGTGCGTACGTTAAGCCCCCTTGAAAATAGGCAATAAAAGGTGGCCTAATTGGTGCGTCGGCGCTTAATTCAATAGAAGAGCCTTGAACAAATGCTCCGGCAGCCATAATGACATCACTTGTATATCCAGGCATTGCCCAAGGTTCTGGAGAAACAAAACTGTCAATAGGTGATGCCGATTGAATGCCCTTACAAAATGCAATTACCTTTTCAGGCGACTCTAATTTAATAGATTGTATGATGTCTGACCTTTGGTCTCTTGGGCTTGGATTAACCGCGTAACCTTCTGATTCAAACACTTTTGCGCAGAGAATCGCCCCTTTTAAAGCGCCAGATACAACTTGTGGTGCCATGAAAAAGCCTTGAAGAATCGTCCTGGTTTGTCCAAATGTCAAGCCGCATTCCTTTCCAATTCCTGGAGAAGTCATACGTTCTGCAACTGCCTCTATCAAGTCTTGTTTACCAACAATATAACCGCCGCTTAGTGCCAAGCCACCGCCTGGATTTTTTATGAGACTACCAGCCATAATATCAGCGCCAACATCTGTAGGCTCTAAAGGTTCAAGAAATTCACCATAACAATTGTCAACCATAACAATTACATTTGGATGTCTTTCTTTTGAAAACGCAATTACTTTAGAGATTTCATCAATGCTAAGCCCACTTCGCCATGAATAGCCAGCTGAACGCTGAATATAAATGACACGTGGATACGATTTAAGCGCCTCTTCAATTGCGCTATAATTGAATGCACCTGTTGAAGTGAGATTGATTTCATTATAGTGAACACCAATATCTATGAGACTTAAGCCTTTTGAAGGCACAAGGCCTATAACTTGTTCCAGTGTGTCATAAGGTCTTCCAGTTATGCTTAAAAGTGTATCCCCTGGTCTTAAAACACCCGATAGCATTAAGGTTAAAGCATGCGTTCCAGAAACTATAATTGGGCGTACAATGGCATCTTCGGTATTGAAGACGGTTTTATAAACATTTTCTACCCCATCTCTACCCAAATCATCATAACCATAACCTGTATTCCACTGGAAATGAATATCAGAAATGCGATTTTGTTGAAAGGCACTAAGTACTTTAAGTTGATTGAATTCATAGATGGCGTCAATTGCTTTAAATTGATCTGAAATTTCAGATTCTGCTGTTTTTATTTTTTCTATTGCTGCATTCGAGACGCCCAATTTCGCGTAATACGTATTTAAATCAGACATTGGACCTCCTATTTGAGTAGTTTTATTGCCTGTATCAATTTTGGGATAATTTGTTTTTTTCGTGAAACACAATTGGGAATAAAAGTACCTTGTTCAATTGTTTGATTAAATGCAACGGACAAGAGTTTATCGTGTGCTGATGAAAACATAACATAAGAGCCTTCCTTAATAATATCGGTGACCAGCATTAGTGTTATATAGTAGTCACTATTTTTTTGAACCCCTTTAATATAATTAAGAAATGTGGTTTGATCATCTAGAATCTCACTAAAATTTAAAGTGAAAACTTGAGAAATTCCAATTTTATACCCTTCGATAATAAAGGACTTAAAATCGTTATGAAATATTTCTTCTACAGTTCTGCCAACCAGTGACGTTCCACTTTTAAAAAGTTCCATTGCGAATTTTGATGTTTCAATGCCTGCTAAATCCGAAAGGTATTTTACAGATTCAATATCATCGGGCGTTGTTGTTGGTGATTTTAAATAAAGTGTGTCTGAAATAATACCTGACAACATTATACCTGCCATGTTTTTGGGGATTGGAACATTTGATTCTTTATACAATTTACAAAGGATTGTATTTGTACTCCCAACTGGCATACTTCGAATGACTATTGGGAGTGCAGTCGAAATATCTCCTAGTTTATGATGGTCTATGATTTCTAGAACATCTGCTTCATTTAGGCCATCGGCAGATTGCGCGTATTCATTGTGGTCAACTAAAATCACCTTTTTCTTTGTTGGGTATAAAAAGTGCGTCCGACCTACAATTCCTAAGTACCGATTTTGCGAGTCAATTACAGGAAACTTTGAGTGTTTGGAAGACTGAACAATATCTTTACAGTTTTCCATGTATTCATCTTCTTTAAAACGAATTAACCTATCAGACATCATTATTGAACTGATGAAATTGGTTTGATTGATTAATTTACTTGTATAGTAAGTGTCAAATGGTGTAACCAGCATGTTTACTCTGGAAACAGCAGCTTTTTCAATAAGTACATCTGGAATCCGATGACCGCCAGTGACGATAATAAGTTGAACTTTACGTTGGATAGCATAGTCAATAACATCATAACGGTCGCCTGTTATAACAACTGATGTACGTCTGAGAACATCATTTTCTATAATTGTTGAATCATGAAAAGAAGTTACAATTATACTGCCATTTATACTGGAATTTGCATAACTGAGTGAAATGGCATTTAAGTCATTTCTAATGTTATCAAACGTTGTATTAATGGTATTAATATTGCCATTAATTGCGTTCATTGCAATGTCTTTCATTGTAACAATCCCAATAAGGTGATTGTGATCATCAACCACAGGTAAAGTTCTGATCTTGTTTTTATTCATGTGATTATAGGCAGTTAAGATTGAATTTTCAGGACTTACAGGTTCCACACGGTCATAGTTTAGATCTTTCATCTGAATTTTTACATTTTTCAGGTGTTTAGGTGAGGCCATGTCAAAATAAGAAAGTGCAAATTCTGTTTCTTTCGACAATTCACCTAAAACATACGGTGTCGCTTTATAACCAAGTTCTGTTTTGAGATATGCCAGTGAAATGGCTGAAGTGACACTGTCGGTATCGGGATTTTTGTGTCCGAAAATTAATAGCTCATCATTCATATTTTCACTCCAATTCAGTTTAGTCAATTTATTATATCACACAGAACGTGATAAATCCCAGTTCGCCGCCGTACCAGACAAACTGGGATTAAAAGTTTCTTATAAATTATCAAATGCTGAGGCCAACATAAGTTTAATCCGATTAAGTTGATTGACTTCGCTAGCCCCAGGATCATAGTCAATTGCAACAATATTGGATTTTGGATACTCTGTTTTAAGTTCTTTTATCATGCCCTTACCTGTTATATGATTCGGCAGACACGCAAAAGGTTGCATACAGACAATATTATCAACGCCTGTATGAATCAGTTCAATCATTTCAGCAGTCAAGAACCACCCTTCTCCAGTTTGATTACAAAGAGATAAATGTGGGCTTGCGAGATCCCCTAGATCTTTAATATGCTTTGGTGAATCGAAACGCTTACTCTTTTTAAGTGCTTCAACCATAGGTTTTCTGTAATACTCTAGAAAAGCAATAACCGCTTCACTTGTCCATCGCCTTTTAAGTGATCCAGACAGATATTTATGCTTAATGACGCTGTTGTAGGCGGTATAGGCAAAAAAATCAATTAAGTCTGGCATTACAGCCTCAGCGCCTTCTTTTTCTAAAAGCTCAACGATGTTGTTGTTCGCAGTTGGATGAAACTTCACAAGAATTTCGCCAACAAGTCCAACTCTAGGTTTCTTTATGTCTTTAAGTGGGAGGTCATCAAAATCATTAACAATGGCCTTAACATTTTGAACAAAAACTTTTCTACCTGAAGTTTGAAGATCCGCTTTGCATTTTTCTACCCATTTTTCATAAAGGGCATTTGCACTACCTGGAATTGCTTCATAGGGTCGTGTTTTGTAAAGCACACGCATAAAAAGATCCCCATAGAGCATGCTTTGTATCAATTTTTCCAATAATGATTTGGACAACTTAAATCCTGGATTGTCTTCAAGTCCCAAAGCATTCAAGCTAATAACAGGGATGTGTGACATATTAGCACTTTTTAAAGCTTGTCGTATAAAGGCAATGTAATTGGTTGCTCTACAGCCACCTCCAGTTTGAGTGATGATAAGTGCCGTTTTATCAAGGTCATATTTGCCTGAATTTAAGGCTTTCATCATTTGCCCCACAACTAATATAGAAGGATAACACGCATCATTATTGACATACTTAAGCCCTTCATCAATGGAGCCTTTGTCTATTGAAGGTAAAACTTCCATATCATATCCTGCTGGTTTAACTGCAGCTTCAATAAACTGAAAATGTATAGGTGACATCTGCGGCACAAGTATTTTATAAGTTTTTCGCATTTCTTCTGTAAATTTAACGCGTTCTTCAAGCACTGGTAAAAGTTCACTTGAAACACATTTTTTATCACGTTCATTAATTGCTGCAAGTAAAGACCTTATTCGAATTCGAATGGCGCCTAAATTATTGATTTCATCAATTTTAATAAGGGTACTGAGTTTACCCGCGCGGTCTAAAATTTCCTTTGCTTGATCAGAGGTAACCGCATCGAGGCCGCAACCAAATGAGTTCAATTGTACGAATTCCAAATCCTTGTGCTGGGCGACAAATTTTGCAGCTGCATAAAGACGTGTGTGGTACATCCACTGGTCAACAACTCTTAAGGGACGATCAATATCTGCCAAATGCGCAATTGAATCTTCAGATAGAACACAAAAACCGTAGGATTCAATAAGTTCGGGAATACCATGATTAATTTCTGAGTCAATATGATAGGGTCTACCAGAAAGTACAATTCCTTTTTTGTTATTGTCCTTCATGTACGCTAGGGTCTCTTCTCCCTTTCGTCTAATGTCCTCTTTATACGCTTCTAAAGCCTTATAGCCAGCTTCAGTAGCAGCATCAATTTCTTTTTTTGACACTTTCCAATGCTTTAACGTTTCATACAACCTCTTTTTCATGCGTTCTGGATGATCCAGTGGCAAGAATGGATGTAGGTATTCTATGGAAGCCAATTTGATAGTATCAACATTTGCATGGATTGTTTCAGGATAGGATGTTACAACTGGACAATTATAATGATTATTTGCACCATCATCTTCTTTTATATTATATGGAATACTTGGATAAAAAATAGTATCCACATTGCGTTTTAACAATTCCTCAATATGACCATGTACAAGTTTTGCAGGATAGCAGACACTTTCAGATGGAATGGTTTCCATGCCCATTTCATATATTTTTTTTGAAGACCGTGCCGAAAGTTCTACGCGATAGCCCAATTGATGAAAAAATACAGCCCAAAATGGATAATCTTCATATATGTTTAAAACTCTTGGAATACCAATGACCCCTTTTGCTTCTTTTTTTGGTAAAGAGGGATAACTGAACACGCGTTTGAGTTTATAGTCATAAAGATTAGGGAGAGAGACTGTTTTTCTCTCAAGACCAGCGCCACGTTCACAACGATTTCCTGTAATGTATTGTCTACCATCTGAGAAGGTATTAACAGTTAAATGGCAATGGTTTCCGCAAAGATCACACCGTTTGGCAGATGTACTGGTTGAAAAATCATCAATAAAAGTTCGATCTATCATTGAACTTTTTTCTCCAAGTACATAACGCTCTCTTGAAATAATAGAACACCCATACGCGCCCATTAAGCCTGCAATATCAGGTCGGATAACCTCTTTTTCAGCGATTTGTTCCAAAGATCTTAACACAGCGTTGTTATAAAAAGTGCCCCCTTGTACAACAATTTTATCGCCTAAATCATCTTTTGAGCGCATGCGGATAACTTTAAACAAAGCATTTTTGATTACAGAGAGTGAGATTCCAGCTGCGATATCACCAACTGTTGCCCCTTCTTTTTGGGCTTGTTTCACTCTTGAATTCATAAAAACAGTACAACGTGTTCCTAAATCCACTGGATTTACAGAAAAATACCCCTTTTCTGCGAAAGTCTGTACAGGAAGATTCACCGAGTTTGCAAAGGTTTCTATAAAAGAACCACATCCTGATGAACATGCCTCATTTAACATAATTGAGTCAATAATGCCATCATGGACTTTTAAGCTTTTCATGTCTTGGCCACCTATGTCGAGTATAAAATCAACACCTGGCAAAAAATGATCGGCAGCTTTATAATGTGCAACAGTTTCAATCTCACCATGATCTAAATTCAAAGCAGCTTTAATTAAATTTTCACCGTACCCTGTTACTGTGGCATAGCCTATATAAGTTTCAGAATTCATTTGTGCAAACATTTTTTTTAGAGCAAGAATTGTGGTTCGTAAAGGATCGCCCTCATTGGAACCGTAATGTTCAAATAAGAGTCGATTTTCCATGTCTGTTAAAGTAATTTTGGTCGTGGTCGAACCGGCATCAATTCCTAAAAAAACAGGACCCTGTGTTTCGCTCAGAATACCTCTTTCTACTTTATGTGCACTATGCCTCAAAACAAAGGCATCATAATCCTCTTGCGATTTAAATAGAGGTTCTACGCTATCTTCTGAATTTCGCGTTTCACAATAGATAGATGGAACTCTGTCATAAAGACATTTGGGTTCTAATTCTTCTTGATCTACAGAGGATAACGCCGCCCCAAGTGCAACAAAATACTGAGAATGCTCCAAGTTAACAATGTCTTTGTCCAACAAATTTAGGGTAACAACAAAACGTTTTTTAAGTTCAGGTAAAAAAGACAAAGGGCACCTAAAAAAGCCACTTTACCCCTTATAGGTTTACCAGCAGCAAGTCCACTGATGGTTTGATTTACAACTGCTTGAAATACTGAAGCTGCAATATCTGCCTTAGATGCACCTTCATTTAATAAAGGTTGAACATCAGTTTTGGCAAAAACACCACATCGAGACGCTATTGGGTAGATTTCCTTGTGGGATTGGGCCAATAGATTAAGCCCCAGAGCATCAGTTCGTAAAAGAGATGACATTTGATCAATAAAAGAGCCTGTACCACCGGCACAGGTACCGTTCATTCGTTGTTCTACTGTTGTTCCAAAGTACATGATTTTAGCGTCTTCTCCACCGAGTTCTATTGCAACATCTGTTTCTGGCGCGTATTTTTTGATTGCTTTTGTACAGGCAACTACTTCTTGAATAAAAGTAACACCTAAGCTTTCCGCAAGGCTTAACCCAGCAGATCCTGTAACCATAAATTTTAATTTGGCATCACCGAGAACAGATTTTACTTCCTCAAGCAACTGTGTCACAGTATTTTTAATATCTGAAAAATGACGTCTGTAATCTTTAAAAATAATATTTTCTTGTTCATCTAAAACAATCATCTTAACTGTCGTAGAGCCTACGTCTAGTCCTACATTTAGTTTTACTGCATTCATAAAGCGTTACCTCGATTTTTTAAACTATAATCTATTATAATCCTTTTTTAAAAAAATAGAAGAAATTTAATCATAAATTTACATTTAAAAAGCTGCAACAAGAAGGCTACAGCAATATTTTTTCAATACGGTGTGCTAGAACTGAAAGTGCGTTCTGAGAAGGATCTACTTCGTTTGGAAGGTTTATGAAATCCAGCGCAATACTTGTTTCTGATAAATTTCGACTTAAAAGAAAATCATCACAAAGTTTTCGATAATATGAAGATATACTTTCTTTAAGTTGCAAATTTTTTCTAGGCAAGATCACAATGATGCCATTTGCCCCTTGTGTCAGAAGGACATCATCTGTGCCTACACTCTCTTTGACCTCATTTAATAGGGTTTTTAGAATTGCCATATCCCTTATGTTTACACCTTCATTGCCGGATTCAGTTTTATGGTAGATAATCATAAGGCCAATAAGAACTTCATATTCTTCACGAATGGCCTTACGAATCGCGGAATAAATCATCTGGTCAACCAATTGAGGGGAAACTTCCGGTAATGATTTTGATTTTTCAATTGCACATATATGCCCTAATAATTTTGATTTTAGATACGCTTCATCATAAGGTTTTAAAATATAATCTACAGCCCCCACTTTAATGCCTTGAACAAAAGATTGACGTGTGTTCAAACTGGTTACAATAACAACCAAAACATTTTCATTGATTTCTCTAAACTTTTGAATTAAATCAAATCCATTTTCAGGACCCAATTTGACATCAATTAGAACCATATCTATTTCATAACTTGGATTTGTAAGGCGATTGATGCCTTCATTAAATGTTGTAGCCGAATGAATTTCAATCTGTTGAGGTTCTAAAAGTTTTCGAATACGATATGAGGTTGTGGCATTGACATCAACGACAAGTATATTGGTCATCCTAAACTCCTATCTTATTTTCTGCTTTTTTTATTTTTTATATCATTACTTTGAAATCCTTCATAGCCTTGGAAGGCCAGTCTTTTTTCCACATCTTCTTCTATTAATGTCTTCAATAAAACCAAAACTGGAACGCCCATAAACATGCCAACAATTCCAAAAGTGGCCCCTCCTACTGTAACAGCTACAATTATCCAAAATGCACTCACACCAACTGAATCGCCAAGTATAAAAGGCCCAATAACCAGACTATCTAGCTGTTGAATTGCCAATATACAGATTAAAATCCAAACCACATCAATTGGTGATGATGGATTTGCAATTAGTGTTATAACAGCTGCTGGGACGGCACCTATAAATGGACCAAAATAAGGGATCATATTGGTAAGTCCAATTATAAGTGCAATCAAAAGCGCATATTCAAAATTAAAAATTGTAAAGACTAAATAAGCCAAAACACCGATTATTGTTGAGTCTAGTAATTTTCCTAAGAAAAAAGCTTTAAATATTTTGTTGGCCATGCGAGACGCATAAAGAACTTGATTTGCGGTTTGATCACTCAAATAAGCAAAAAGTGTTCTTTTAATTCGAGCAAGTAAATCTCGTTTTTCGCCCAGCATATAAATTGAAATTGCAAATGAGATCACAAGAGAAATAAGTCCAGACGTAATTTTTTGAACTTCATTCACAACGATCAAGACAGCCGTCCCAGTTGCGTTTGTAAGTTTTTGAATTAAGGGCGTTACAGTATCTACAATTGCCTGTTGAATTTCATTCAAATAAAAATTGTCAAAATCCAATTGACTCAGGGCATTGATATCGAATTCAAAATTTCCAATCGCCTTAATTAACGAAGAAACTGCGCCAACCACTCTTGGAACAATAAAAAGCCCAATGGTTGTTAATATGAGAAGAAACAATAAAATCGAAATTAAAATCGATAAAGATCTCGGCACTTTCATTTTCAACTCAAAAAATCGGACGACATAATCTAAAATATATGCAATGATAAAGGCTGTAAGAACTGGTGATATACCTTTTGAAACAAACCCCATTATATCTGTGTTTAAAACCACATATGCAATTATAGCGATTATAAAAATTAATTTAATAAAAGGAGCAAGTTTAATTTCTTTTAAATTCATAGGTGACCTCTTTCATGCGTATATACTCATATTATACATGATTCTATCAGAATAAAAAACTAAAAAAAGAGTTTACATAATTACATTATGTAAACTCTAACCTTCTAGTAGGTGTCGTTATTTGATTTTTCACCTTTTACAATGGATACGGATGAAGACGCACCAATTCGTGTTGCACCTGCTGCAATCATTTTTTCAGCAGTTTCACGATCTCTAACGGCACCAGACGCTTTTACTTCAAGAGCATCACCAACGACAGATTTCATGAGTTTTACATCAGCCTCAGTAGCACCACCTGTGCTGAAACCAGTAGAAGTTTTGACGAACTGAGCACCTGCCTCTTTTGATAATTCACAAGCTTTGATTTTTTCTGTTTCAGTAAGTAAACAAGTTTCAATAATAACTTTCAAAAGTGCTTTTCCAGCAATAGCATCGACCACTGCCTTGATGTCATTGAGAACATAGTCATATTTACCGTCTTTTAGTGCAGAAACATTAATAACCATGTCAATTTCATTTGCACCATCTTGAATTGCCTTCTTTGCTTCAAGTGCTTTGATTTCTGATGTGCTGGCACCTAGAGGAAAGCCAATAACTGAAGTGACTTTAACTTCAGTCCCCTTTAGCTGGTCAGCTACAAGTGAGACAAAGTATGGATTTACACAGACTGAAAAGAAATTATGCGCTTTAGCTTCAGTGCACACTTTGATAACATCAGCTTCCTGTGTATCCGGTTTGAGGATCGTATGATCAATATATTTTCCAAGGTTCATATAGAACACCTCCTTTTTCATTAAATCATATAAGATAAGTCTATTACCGTCAAATCAAAAACTATTTTTTTATGAATATTATACAATCAATCCATATAAACAACAGGCTTTAACGTTGCAATATAAGGCAGATTTCTATACCGTTCAGCATAATCAATTCCATAGCCAACAATAAATTCATCGGGGATTTTAAAACCAATATATTTAACATCCAATGGTGCAATTCGGCGCTCTGGTTTATCTAATAATGTGCAAATTTCAATGGTTTTAGGGCTTCTTGATTTGAAATTTTCGATTAAATATTTCAGTGTTAATCCTGTGTCTATAATATCTTCAACAATTAAAACATGACGGTCTTCAATGCTGTAATCTAAATCTTTGAGTATTTTGACGACGCCTGAACTTTCTGTGGAATGACCATAACTTGAAGCGGCAATAAAATCAATTTGAACTGGCAATGTTATTTTTCGCATCAAATCACACATAAAAACATTAGCCCCTTTTAAAACACCGATAATTAAAAGGTCATGTCCTTTATAGTCATCATTAATTTTCTCTGCCAATTCTCTTACACGGTTTTCAATATCTGCTTCACTAAACAAAACATCTTTAACGTCTTTTTTCATTCTGATCTCCTTATTTTTTGTGCTTCAATCTACGTCTATATGATATCACAAAAATCAGAGGATAAACACGTAATCTTTATTACCAAATGAAAGAAGATCCCCATTTTGAAGTTTGGATTTTTTAGAAATTATCTTCTGATTTAACATGAGTTTATTATTTTTAGATTTACGGCTGATCCAAAACTGTTGGTGAATAAATTTTATTTCTGCATGCATGCTCTCAATACCATCTGATAAAATTTGAATGTCATTTTTTTCAGAGCTTCCAATTGATGTGTTTTGTGAACGTATCGTGTAAACGGTATAAGGCGAAACTTTTGAAATTAAACAAGCTGAAGTATTAGGTGGTATCATCATCCTACTTTTTTTTATGAATACAGGAAAATGTTTTGGCCTCTTTGCTTCATATATTTTTTTCAAAGAATCATAAAAACAGTCTAAATGATAAGTGGATAAAGTAAGTGCGTTCTCCCCTATAAATTGCTTTTGCTTTGCACTTAAGTTTGATTCACTAATGAGGTGTCGCATACATGTGAGTTCGTCTATAATCGTCTTGTTTGCTTTAAAACCGTATGTGAAATAAAAACGATGGAGATTTTTTTCATAAAATATCATCTCTAAATTAAAATGAAGCGATTCTGTATTTAATAAATGGAATTGCATTTGCCTTTTGACCTCATAAAGTGCGTCCAAAAAATCCATTATAAAATTAATCTGAATTCTATTTGATTGGGTATAATCAAATATCGAAACGCAGGCATCTTGAGAAAAATACTCAACACAAATATGGTCGACAGTTGTTTTGCTTATTGAATGTGGCGTTAATAGATTCGGTATTTGAGCATATTTGAGCATATTTATTTCTGTCTTATTGGTATGTTGGGCTTCAACTTGATGATAAATCATGGCTGTTTAAATAGGGTGTCAATTTGATTGTTAGATTTAATGCCTTCAGTAATACTGGTAAAAAAATCTGTTGCGAAAGTTTTAAATAAAAATGCCAAACCAATTAGAACAGCAATGATAATTACAATTTCAATTGTCCCCATCCCTTTTTCTGATTTAATAAATGTCTTCATAAATGCTTTCATAATGACTCCTTTAAAATATTAATAATATGGGTGATATAACAACAACGATAACGCTTATAAGGGATAACATTAATATAAAAGTTAGTCCAACAGAGACTTGTTCAGATTTTTTTTTGAAATTGGCTGTTTTCTCTGTCCAAAGATTTGCGTACATTTTTTCTAGAGCTTGTTCCAAATGGTCACTTCCTGTTTTATGGGCTTGATTGACCAATCGAGTGAGTCGCCACACATGCTCGTTGTTTAGTGTATTGGCATAAAAGTTTAGTCCTTTGATGGCACTTTGATGCCGCAACGCTTGCTGATTGAGTTCATGTGCTGATTTTATTGTTTTGATGGATAACATGAGGGCATCTTCAAGAATCATACCACCGTTAATATTCATGAGCAGAAGTTGTAGGAAGTCAATAAATTCTTTTTCGAAATCTGATTTTGGATGCTTTTTAACATGCCATTGAATTAACTTTGAATCAATCCAGTGGTTGTATTTTTCAAGTTGCTTCATTTTTAGGACTCCAATTTGATTTTAACAATATAGTCAGATATAAGTTTCATTAGGATTAAAAGCACAAATGCAAAAGTCATAATGCCTCTTCCTTGCAGGGTTGTATAAAGTATCTCTAAATATTCGGATGCACTTGTTCTAATGAAAGCAATTATTGCAAGTGGTGCCATACACAGTATGGCTTGCTCCATTTTCTTTTGAAAAAGAATAAGTTCAACTTCTTGGTAAGTCTCTTTTTTTAAATATAAGATGTCTAACGTTTTATTTACAATATAAGCTGATTGTACATTTGAAGTGATTGCCGTTCCCATTAAATTTGTAAATATTTTTGCTTCTTCAATGGGGTATGCGGTTTCAATTTCTTTCATGAGTGAACCGGTTGTTCCATTTACGTTCATGATTCTGTGAAGCGCATGCATAATTTCAGCTAACTGTCGAGATTGATCTTTAGAGGCATTGAAATTTATAATGCTATTTTTAAAGGTTAATCCAACAGATAAGTGTGCATTAATGTGATTTAGAAATTCTATAAAACCACTAAAATTTTTGTAATACAAATCTGATTGGTAAGCTTTTTTATAGTAAATCAGTAAACCGATGGGAATCAACACAAGTACACCTAATAAGAGACTGTCAAAAAAAAGATAACTTCCAAACCCATAAAAAATTGCATCTATAATCACATTTTTATAATTTGTATTTTTAAATTTCATGCTGAATCAGCTTCTCCTTATGAATGAGTCGATCTGTTAACCTTGTGTTTGTATCTCCGGATTTGTAGAGTGTATTTAAATCATAATCATCTTTGTGCTTTTTTAGTTCACATATTTCTGAAATTTGTCTTGCGCCATTTGAAGTACGAGAAACAAAAACGAGTAAATCAATTGCGGAAATGATTTGCCGTCTCAATAGCAAATGGTTGACGTCACTGTGTGTACTTGCTATAACTTCAAGACGCGTGAGCATATCATAAGCAGAATTGCTATGGCCTGTTGAAATGGAGCCATCATGTCCTGTATTCATAGCCTGTAGCATGTCAATCACTTCACTCCCCCGCACCTCGCCAACTATAATTCGATCAGGTCGCATTCTGAGTGCATTCTTTATAAGTGTGGACATGGTGATTGGCGTTGTGATGTTTGCATGTGTTCTGGTTTCAAGGCTGATGCTGTTTGAAATATGTGGGGTTTTTATTTCTGATGCATCTTCAATGATGACAATTCGCTCATTTTCAGAGATGTATGATGTCAAACAATTAAGAAGTGTTGTTTTACCACTCCCCGTACCACCACAAATAAAAAGATTGTATTTGGATTCGATGCACTTTTGTAAAAAAGAGCCAACAAAATCTGGAAACATACCAATGTGAATCAACTCATGTGGTTCATTAAAGAGTTGGTTAAACTTTCGTATGGTAATGATTGGTCCATTTAGCGCAATTGGATTTAGGATGACGTTCACACGTGACCCATCTTTTAATCTCGCATCCATAATTGGCGTGTTTATATTGACTTCCCGGCCAACTTCAGTTGCAATTTTTTGAATAAGTTGATCTAAGTGATTTTGTGAACTAAATTGGATTTCAGTCTGTTTAATTTGTCCATTTTCTTCGATGAAAATTGAATCCAGACCATTAATCATTATTTCCGAAATATTTTCTTGATTTAAAAGTGGCTGAATAATGTCATATTTCAGAATTGAATTGGTTAAATTTTCTTCAAGCAGAATCTTTTCTTCTGAATTAAAGTCTTGTCTTCTATCGACAGCAGTCCGAATTGCTTTTTCAACAGATTTTGAGTCAAAATGAGTCATATTGCTTAAAATTTCTGATTTAATTTTTTCAATAACTTCGTTCGTAAATAAGGCCATTTTTTTGAAGTCTCCTGTTGGATTAAAGTGTGGTTTTGATAGGTTTCAATTTTAAGTGTTGGATAAATTTGACTTAAAGCTAAGGTTGTTTCATTCATATAGGTTACTGTGTTGGATAAAATAAGTTTATTTGCTTTTTCAAGGAGTAATGCGTCCCCATTTCCCTTTATTGAATCTAGATAAATCAATGTGTTTGAAGCATGTTTTAAAAGATTTATAAAATCATTTAAAATTGTTTCAGGCGGTTTTAAAAAATCCATAAACGTATTCATAGGCGCAAACCACCCTTTAATGGTGGTGCTTGTTGATAAAAGAAGTGTTAATGCTTTGAGATTCGTTTCTGACTCAGGCATATAACGCATGTCTATGATAAGTGGAAAATCATGCGTTCTCAAGAAACTCTCAAGCGCAGCCTCCTGTCCTAAAAACACAACCACTTGATTTGTTTTTATAAAGATGCGATTGATAATCCCTTGTATAGATTGGTATTTAAAAATCATGTGTGTTTCCAATGGATCGGGTTCGATTTCAGTTAGATAATAAATGTGTTTGAGCGTCTTTGTATTAATTTCTGGACCACAATCCTGTTCAATTAGAAGGCGATCATCTGGATTAAAAACAATGGTTTGATTTTTATTGAGATAACGGACAGTATAGCCCTCTTTAATTGCAGCTTCATAAAGTTTGAAGCAGTATTCAGAAGCGTAAATATAGTTCACAAAACCTCCTAAAATATGGATATAATTAAATTATATACCAAATTATGGAAAAATCAAGACATAAAAAATGACATACGTGAATTCGTATGCCATTTCATGTTATTTTTTTCGACCATAAGGAAATTTTTTCTTAAAAATTTTCTCATTACGTTTCCAGAGTAAAGCGCCATATATTGCGCCAAATGCTGCGAAAAACAAAAGCGTAAAGAGCATTTGTCCCCAATTTACAAGGTTCATATCTCCTGTTATTTTTCCGAAAATTAGAATTAAAACCCAATAAACTGCAAAAGTACTTACGCCCCATGTGAAAATTCCAAAACGGATAATAAAATGCCGTTTACCTCGGTCTCTTTTAATTTGCCAGTTGTTAAAAATATCTGTTTCGTATTCTTTTTGACGTTCTGATTTTTTACGCATATAACCGCCTAAACTGGATGTGTTTTTTCGTCAAGATCTACGAGATCACTATCTATTTTATATTTTTCTGCCTGTCTAAATTTAAAATAATCCATAGCAACGCTTGGAAACAGCACATAAGAAAGAACATCTTCTGCTTCTTCAATGTACTCTTTAATTTTTTCTTTTTCAATAGCCAATTGAGGTTTAATCAAATCTGCAGGACGACACGTAATGACTTCTTGATCCCCAATTATTTTTTTTATGATTTCTGGACTGATATCAACTGTCGGTTTACCATACATCCCTTTAACGTATTCTTTGATTTCTTTTGGAACCATTTTATAGCGTTCCCCCATGACTACATTTAAAACAGCCTGTGTTCCAACCATTTGACTTGTAGGCGTTACAAGTGGCGGATAGCCAAGATCCTTTCTGACGCGAGGAACTTCTTTCAGAACCTCTTCATATTTATCAAGCGCGTTTTGTGCTTTGAGTTGTGACACCAAATTAGAAAGCATGCCACCAGGGACTTGATAAACAAGTGTGTTAATGTCCACGCCAAGTACTTTAGGGTCCATTAGACCAGAATCAATTGCTTCTTTTCGGATTGGTGCAAAATATTCTGTAATTTTATCCAAGGCATCTAATGTCAACCCAGTGTCATATTCTGTTCCTTGTAACGCTGCTACCATAGGCTCTGTAGGTGGTTGTGATGTGCCAAGAGCAAATGGTGAAATCGCTGTGTCGAGAATATTAACACCAGCTTCTACAGCTTTTAAATAGGCCATGCTGGCCAAACCACTTGTATAGTGTGAATGCAATTCAAGTGGAATAGTCGTACTTGATTTAATGGCTTTAACAAGTTTTTCTGTCTCGTATGGCGTTAAAAGGCCAGACATGTCTTTGATACAAATTGAATCTGCACCCATAGATTCCATGTTTTTAGCAAGGTCTACATAAGTTTCAATTGTATGGACAGGACTTATTGTGTAAGAAATTGCCGCTTGTGCGTGACCGCCTTCTTTTTTTGTTGTGACAAGGGCTTTTTCAATGTTTCTAAGATCGTTAAGGGCATCAAAAATTCTTATAATATCTATACCATTGGCAATTGAGCGTTTCACAAATTCTTCTACAACATCATCTGCATAATGCTTATAGCCAAGTATGTTTTGACCTCTTAAAAGCATTTGTAGTTTTGTGTTTTTTACATTTTTTCGAATAAGTCTTAAACGTTCCCACGGATTTTCATTTAAATATCGGAGAGAAGCATCAAAAGTTGCGCCACCCCAACATTCAAGCGCATGATACCCTACTGCATCCAACGATTCTAAAATTGGAATCATCTGTTTGGTTGTCAGTCGTGTGGCAATCATGGATTGATGTGCATCACGTAAAATCGTTTCGGTTATTTTAATCTTAGGCATTGTATTCCTCCTATATATGTTTGGTTGCTCACCAAAAGTTTAACATTCATTAAAATTTCTGTACAGTTTTTTTAAAAAGTGATAGTATAAAAGTAACTTATTTTATTAGATTTTTCATAACTTTACTTTATTTTGAATAGGAGTTGTATGAATGGATGCGACGGATTTTAAAATATTAAAAATCCTTCAAAACAATGGCAGAATTTCCATGAAGGAATTGGGACAACGTGTTAATTTAACATCACCTGCAGTGTCTGAGCGCGTTAAAAGATTGGAAGAAAATGGTGTTATTGAAGGGTATTCTGCAGTTATCAATCCTAAAAAAATTGGACTATATGTAGAAGCAATGGTGCATGTTGGCATGAAAGTGAGTTCACATGCAAAGTTCAAGAAGTTTGCAATTGAAGAACCTTCAATTATTGAGTGTCATCATGTGACCGGTGAAGATTGTATGACTGTAAAAGTTGTCTGTAGCAATACACATGAACTTGAAGCTTTATTGGATAAGATACAAGCAATTGGCAGTACCAAAACATCCATAATTTTATCAAGTCCTTTGAAACGAAAAGCAATTCTCCCCTTCTCTCAAGAAAGCTAAAAAAAAAGCCTCTAGAAAACTAGAGGTTATAGGGGGGAAATATTAGGTTTACACCTGAACAATAATCTTTCAGGTGTATTTTTTATACCCATATATCCAGATTTCAACCAAGTTTATATTAAAATTACAAGTCGTATCGGAAGCCTGTAAATGGATATTTAACTTGATCGCCATAGCGTGCTTTTAGTTTGAAATAGCCATCTATTCCCGTGCAATGATTTGGATAGAATTTTTTAAGACCAAATAAGGACAATTCGTCAATGTGTCCATCCAGTTCGTTTAGTAGAGAGCCCGTAAAATGCATTCCACCTGAAAGGGTGTCGAGTTTCCCATTGGTGCTGGCTTCATAAGCTGTTTTTAGGATGTTTAAAATACCTTTGTGAGAACAGCCAGTAAACACATGGGTGGATTGATTGGTTTCAACCATCATAAATAACTCGTCTGCAAAAGAATCATGTATAAATTGATGATTCGTTTTCTCATAAAAACGATTTTGTTCAACCAAATTGTTTGTATACGTCTGAATATTTGGCATGAGTATAACACCAGGGTAAATTTCTACATTTGAATCAACAAATACAAATGGGTTGTCATAAGATTCAATGGGTTGACTCAGTGAAAATCCAATAAACTTTTTAACACCTTCTCTTAGACTAAATTTTTCATCCATTGCCTTACGCTTTAAATAAATTGTTGCATGCGTATTTACTTTTAAAAATGATTCTAACCCCCCACAGTGATCATAATGTCCGTGACTTAAAACAACAGCATCTACTTCAGAGAGATCCTCTTCAAGAAAACTTGCATTTTGAAGAATTGCACCAGTCTGACCCGTATCAAACAAAATTTTCTTGCCATTAATTTTAATTAAAAATGAGAGACCATGCTCCCCCACAAGTCCTTGACCATAAACAACATTGTCAATAAGTGTTAATACTTCCATATACCCACATCCTTTCAAAACCTATTTCACAGCCTGGATTAAATCTTTAATGACTTCCCCTGAAATAATCAATCCCACCACAGAAGGGACGAAGGCAACACTACCTGGAATTTGTCTTTTTGGATTCGCAAGTGTTTCATCCAGATCAGTTGCCAAAGGCTTTAGTGCTTCTTCTTTTGAATAAACGACCTTCAGTGTCTTTATACCACGTGCTTTGAGTTCGCGCCGCATAACTTTAGCAAGCGGACAAACAGAAGTTTTAAAAATATCACTCACTTCAAACCGTGTAGGATCAAGTTTATTTCCAGCGCCCATACTGCTAATTATTGGTAGGCTTAATTGTGAACAAATTTCAGCTAAAAGAATTTTGGAAGATACTGTATCAATGGCATCAACAACATAGTCAAACGCTGAAAAATTGATTTCGTTTTCTGAAGTATAATCTAGAAATATTGGATAAGTATGAACTTCTGCTTCAGGATTAATTTCTAAAATACGATCTTTCATAACATCTACTTTAACTTTACCAATCGTTTTATGAGTTGCAATTAGTTGCCGATTGATATTGGTTATAGAAATCGTATCGTTGTCATAGAGATAAAAAGTGCCTATACCAGTACGTGCAAGTGCTTCAACCACATAGGACCCCACACCTCCAATACCGAAAACAGCAACTGAGCTACGTTTTAAAATTTCAATACCACTTTTGCCAAGTAGCAATTCGCTTCTTGAAAACTCGTTCATTGGGACCTCCTTTATAAAACTGTTTTATATAAATAGTATAGCACACATTGCGCCACTTAATCATTATGGCAAGACTTGTACTTTCTAGTAAAGTAACTGTATAATAGTATTAAAAATTGTGGAGGCTTTTGTAATGACGTTTTATAAAAATATGGCAGACGTGTATCATTTTATTTTCCCTTCTCAAGGGAAAATTGATTTTTTATCAAAACAATTTCAAGAAAATAGCCATTTGTTAGATGTTGGGTGTTCCGATGGACGTGTTTCTGAGGGCCTTGCAAAACGGGGCCATAATGTAATTGGGATTGATTATAGTGAAGATATGATTGCTGTTGCAAAACGTATTTCGGACAAATTATCCAATATGACTGTGGCGCAAATGGATATGCGAGATGTGTTTGAGGCATATGGCTCTAGAAAATTTAATGGAATATTTTGCATTGGAAACACATTGGTACATTTGACAAATTTAGAGGAAATTAAAAGTCTGTTATTTGATTTTAACACCATGCTTGATGAAAATGGAAAATTGGTCTTACAAATTATTCACTATGACGCAGTCATCGCTAATAAAATTAGGACCTTACCGTTGATTGACAATGAACATGTTAGGTTCGAACGCAACTACGCCTTTGATACGCCCCTTGTTCGCTTCTCCACTAAGCTTTTAATTAAGTCTAATGGCAACGTGTATGAAGCGGACACAGCACTCTTAGGCCTTAAAATGAAGGAATTAGACTTGATTTTAAATGAGGTTGGTTTTAAAGACGTTCAATGGTATGGAGATTTTACTGGAAAACCATTAGATGAAAGTTCACTTCAATTGATTTTGGTCGCAAATAAATAAACGTGAAAGGATTTAAATTATGATTGACTCTATTAAGGAATGGCCAGAAACACTTGTTTTGGCTGGAGCGCTAGTTTTTGCACTCATTTTATACTTTGTTACAAAAAAGATTGTGCTAAAAATTTTGATTCATTTTATTAAAAACAACAAATACAACTTTGATGACATTATGCTTGAGAAAAAAGTTTTTTCAAGAGCATCACAAATTATACCAGTTTTAGGGATTCATTTTATTGCAACCTTTATGACCACATATGGTGAAACGATTCAAAAAATATTGGGCATCTATATGGTAATTGTTGTTGTAAGTGTTATAGACGCTTTGCTAAATGCTGTTGAAAGCATTTACAATAGACATATCGTTTCAAAAGCAAAGCCTATAAAAGGCTATTTGCAGGTTGTTAAGATTTTTGTCTATATTATGGCGGCTATTGTGATTGTATCGAATTTAATCGGCAGAAGTCCCATTTATTTGTTAAGTGGCATAGGTGCCATGACAGCTGTTATTATGTTGGTTTTTCAAAATGCAATTTTAGGCTTAGTTGCGGGGATACAATTAACTGCAAATGATATGTTGCGTATTGGGGATTGGATTGAAATGCCAAAGTATAACGCGGATGGTGATGTTAGAGAAATTGCATTGACCACTGTTAAAATTGAAAATTTTGATCGGACAATTACAACAATACCAACTCAAGCCCTAATTAATGACTCCTTTAAAAATTGGCGAGGCATGGCCCAAAGTGGTGGAAGACGTATTAAGCGGTCTGTGCATATAGATATTAAAACGGTTAAATTTTGTACAGATGAGATGTTGGAAAGATATAAAAAAATTGATTATATATCTGAGTATATTCAGGAAAAAAATAAAGAGATTGAAGCATATAACCAAAAGCTTGGAACGGATACAACTTTGAAAATAAATGGGCGTCATTTAACAAATATAGGCGTTTTTAGAGCCTACGTTCAAAAATACCTTGAAAATCACCCTCGTGTACACAAAGAGATGATTGTTATGGCACGACAACTGGCAGCGGAAGAAAAAGGGCTGCCTATTGAAATATACTGTTTTACAGATGATATTGTGTGGGCGCATTATGAAATGATTCAGGCAGATATTTTTGATCACCTGATTTCTGTTGTCTCTATGTTTGATTTGGCTCTATATCAAGACCCTACAGAATGGGTCATCAAAAAATAAAAGTAGAGGTGGGCATGTTTACTTTAAGTGCTTTTTTGTCTTATGTTATTGCAGTGACCTTTTCTCCAGGTCCAAATAACCTTATGTCTATGATCAGCTCGAGTAAATCTGGTTATCGCAAGACGCTCCCCTTTATAATGGGCGTAACCACTGGCTTCTTTTTTCTGGTAATGGTTTCGACCTATTTTAACAGGGGATTGTTTGCCCTTGTACCTCAGTTTCAAATTGGCATGAAAATTTTAGGCAGTCTCTATATGTCCTATCTGGCACTGAAAATTATGGGCATTGATGTGATTGGAATTTTATCTCACAAAAAAACCACAAAGAACTTTCAGGTTCTCTATGGTTTTAAAGCAGGAATGATTCTTCAGTTCATTAATCCAAAAGCAATTTTATATGCACTAACAGTTGTTTCAGCTTATGTTGTCCCCTATTATTCAACCCATACACACTACCTTCTCTTTTCGATATTTTTAGCTTTTATGGCATTTTTGTCCAATACAACATGGGCTTTATTTGGCCAATTTTTGAATCGCTTTATTTCCAAGTATGAAAAACAATTCAACAGTGTCATGGCTTTTCTCCTCTTATACAGTGCTTATGCCTTATGGTGATACCAGTGTTTCAGCCCACTGTATTACAGCATCATCTTCAGTTCGATCAAGTGGAAGTTCTTTTGGTAGTCCAAACAAAAAGCGTGCGATTGCCGGCATAGGTTTATCTATTTTCCCTTTAAAGTACCCTATGCTGATTGGGCTTACCATTTTTTCAATTTGATTTAGGCTACTATGTATTTTGTTGTTCCATGTGTTCCTACAAGCATCCAACATATAGGCCATAAGGTAAAGAGCCACTTCTTTTGCTTGCAATTCTCCCGCTTTTGATTCAATGATTTTTTTTGCATCTGGATGCCACATCATTCCATTGATAGGTGCCCCAATAATAATCAGGTCATACGACTCAAAGCTGTCAACTGAATCCAAGGACTTGTGTATGGCTTCATGACCCTGTCTTTGAATCACATCTGCTATTAAATTGGCAGCATGATCTGTTGTTCCAGTTTTACTTACTGTTACAATAAGAACTTTTTTCATAGACAATCCCTCCTTACTATTTTAGTTTATCACTGTTGTTTACCAGTGTCATCACATGTGTATCAATAAGTATCGAAACATTTTTGGAGGTTAGCATGGGATATTCAAATCGGATAAATGATCCTGCCTTTAAGAAGTATTTAAAAAATAGCAACCGATATGCCCTCTTTTTTTCATTTGGGCTCTCAGCAATTGCCTTAACTGGGTTCTGCTTCGCAGGTGGGCGAGATTTCTTTTTTATTGGGCTTATAATTTCTGGAATGTTTATTGGAATCGCAGGTTTACAAATTCTTGGTAGAAAAAGTAGTAAAACATGGGATGGCATCATTATTGATAAAAAAGTCATCCGAAAAAGAAACAAATCTACACGTGATACAGGATCAATGCACTATATGGCATTTTCAATTCTGATTAAGCGAATAGATACTGGAAAAATAATCACATTGGAACATCGGGACGACGACACCGTTTATAATTACTATAAAATTGGTGACAAGGTAAGACATCATGGTGGTCTAAATAGTTATGAAAAATATGATAAATCAAATGATGCCATTATATTTTGTGCTGCTTGTGGATCTTTATGTGATATCTCTGAAGAGGTTTGCTTTAGATGTGGTTGTCCCCTACTAAAATAATTTTAACCCTTAACTTTTGCTTGAGGACATTTTGCGATGATATAAGCACTTACAGTATCAAAATCAACCTGTTCCACATAAATCTGGTTATGGTTAAATGGCGCATCCAAATAAAGGACATGTTTCTTTTTTTGGATTCTAATTTTTTTTACCTTGGAAAAATCACTATAAAGCATTTGTCTGGAGCCGCTCAAAAGGCCTGCACCACCATACAACAGGGCAAGTAATAGATAAGCCAGTAGAAATAAGACAAACATAATTAAAAATAAATATGGAGCTGTACTTGTAAAGGCCCAAAGCGCAGCGTCAAATCCATTTGAGAGCTCAAGACCCACTATAAGTGCTATAGGCATTGCAGTTGCAAAGACAATTATTTTGAACACACTTATAAAAATAGTGGAATTCTGAAAAAGTTTGAATTCATAGAGCCATTTTTTTTCAATCCGATCACCTCATGAAATAGATATCCAAAAGAAGTCACTTGAAACATATAAGGCTTAAGCGTAAAATGAAGGTGATAGTTCGAGTATGAAAACAATTTAAAGGGGGCATTTTATGCGTTTGAAAATGATTGAAGATTTGTCTAAAGCGTTTGGACCATCGGGTTTTGAAGAAGATGTGGTTCAAGTTGTTCAGAAATATGGTTCTAAATTCAACATTGAAGCAGATGCCATGAACAATGTGTATTTGTCTTTAAAGAGCAATACTGGTGAAAAACCAATTTTGATGCTAGATGCCCATATAGATGAGGTTGGATTTATGGTACAAAGCATAAAAAAGAATGGTCTAATTTCATTTGTGCCACTTGGTGGATGGGTACCAACAAATATTCCAGCACATACGGTTCAAATAAAAACCCAAGCTGGTAATTTTGTTAAAGGGATTGTAGGCTCTAAACCACCCCATTTTATGTCAGAAAAAGAAAAATCAGCACCTCTTTTAACAGAGACTCTTTTAATTGATGTGGGATGCACCTCCAGAGATGAAGTCGTTTCTTTACTTGGAATTCAAGTTGGTGATCCGATAGCACCGAGTGTTGAATTTAATTACAATGAAAAAACAGGCATTATGTTCGGTAAGGCATTTGACAATCGCTTGGGAACAGCAGCGGTTATTGAAACACTGGAAAAACTTTCAGAGATTGAAGACTTACCTTTTGATGTCATAGGTGCACTTGCCAGTCAAGAAGAAGTGGGTACAAGAGGGGCATATGTTACCAGTCAAGTTGTAAAACCGGATATTGCCATTGTTTTTGAAGGGTCTCCTGCAGATGATTTATACGTCGATGCCTATTCTGCGCAATGTGTATTAAAGAAAGGGGCTCAAATACGACATATGGATGCAAGTTATGTGAGCCACAGAGGATTAATAAATACAGTTAAAGCCTTGGCGCATACAGTTGGAATACCTGTTCAAAGTGCCGTTAGACTTAAAGGTGGTACCAATGCAGGGCGCATTCATATTCAAAACAAAGCAGTTCCTGTACTTGTCCTTGGAATCCCATCAAGATATGTGCACACCCATTATAATTATGCTGCATTTAGTGATTTTGAAGCGGTGGTTGACTTGGCAAAACTTGTAGCAACCCAATTGGATATGGCACAATTTAAACCGAAGGCACTTTAAGCCTTCGGTTTTTTATTTTACATAAGTCTAATATGCCTTTAATCATGCCATTATAAAAACCTTGTATAGTAGAATCACTTGATATGGGGTTAAAGCATCTTGAAATCTAAACTATATTTGATTTTACAATTACAAGAGATGACGTCTCAGAAACAAAACCTAATCCAGAAGGTCTTTTGAAAGCACTAAATACACTTGATGACTTTGTCATCAAAAAATTAGAGCCCATGATTTTCATGGGCCCCTTTTTTTACAATTTCAATTTTTTAAGGGCTTCAGCTAAAGGAGAGTCAAAAGAATTTTCCTTTTTTTGAGCGTCTAAATAGGCTTTAACATCTTTTGCACTTCCCTTATTTCCAGCTTCTTTTCGTCTTTTATTGAAAGCGTCTAATTTTTCCCTGTGGCCACAGCGACAGAAAAAAGATTTATTTTCGCCTTCACCTCTTAATTCCATTTTTTTGTGGCAGACAGGACATCTGGCATTTGTAACGATGGATAATGACCGTCTATAGCCACATTCCCGATCTTGGCAAACATAAAGTTTTCCTTTTTTCCCATTAACAAGCAAAAGATTTTTTCCGCAATCTGGGCACTTTTCACGTGTTAAATTGTCGTGCTTAAATTTCACAGAACTGTTTTTAATATTTGCAACGGTAGACTGTGTATACTGTTTGATTTCTGATATAAAAGTGTCTTTTTCTAATTGACCCTTAGCAATTTTTTCAAGTTTCTCTTCCCATTCAGCAGTCAATTCTGGTTTTTTAAGGTCCTCAGGTACAATTTCAAGCAGTTGTTTGCCTTTAGATGTCATATATAAATACTGGTCTTTCTTTTCAATTAAAAAGGAACTGTGTAGTTTTTCAATAATATCGGCTCGTGTAGCAACTGTCCCAATACCATAGGGCATATTTTTAGAAGGTCTTTCCATTGCACTTAATAAGGTTCCCTCTGTATGGTACTTTGGTGGCTGTGTCTTACCTTCTGTTCTCCTTAGATGAACTGATTCAAAGGTTTGTCCTTCATAAATATTTGGTAAAGTTTGATCGTGTATATCTTCTTCTGATATGGCGTCATCATAATCTGAATAGACAGCTTTCCATCCTAAATCGACAATACGTTTCCCTTTTGCAATAAAATGTTCTGAATGAATTGAGGCTTCAATTGAAGTTTGCTCAAACTGATAAACAGGCATTAATACAGCTAAAAACCGCTGGACAACGAGGTCATATATTTTCCGTTCATCCGTTGAAAGTATATGAAGCGGTACAGAGTGTTCTGTTGGAATAATGGCATGATGGTCTGTTACTTTTGAATCATCGACATAATTTTTCCCCAAACGAAATTCCTGCTTTAATAGTTTGCCTGCAACACGACCAAACTCACCTGAGCCACAAGCTTTAATTCGATCTTTAAGTGTTGGAACGATGTCTAAAGAAATATATCTAGAATCTGTTCTAGGATAAGTAAGTATTTTATGAGTTTCATATAGTTTTTGCATGGCGTTTAAAGTTTGCTTTGCAGAAAACCCATATTTTCGATTGGCTTCACGTTGTAATTCAGTTAGGTCATATAACTGAGGTGCGGGTACTTTTTTTAAGGTCTTTTGAATTTTATCAATTTTAATCTTATGGTCCGAACACTTTTCTTCAACCGCATCTATAGTCGCTTGATCAAATGTTCGTGCACTTTTTGACTTTGGATCCACCCATACAAAATGGAGGTTTTGCGTTAATGCCTGAAGTCCAAAAAAAGTTTTGCTTTTAAAAGTTTGTATATCACGTTCTCTTTCCGCAACCATTGCCAAGGTAGGCGTTTGAACCCTACCACAGGAAAGTTGCGCATTGTATTTTGTGGTTAGAGCACGTGTGGCATTAAGCCCTACATACCAGTCGGCCTCTGAACGCGCTAGTGCTGAAGCATATAAGCGGTCATAATTTTTTCCGGGACGTAACGTGTTAAATCCTTCTTTTATCGCTTTATCGGTTACAGAAGAAATCCATAGGCGTTGGCTATTTTTTTTGCAATGGGCTTTTTCAAGAATCCATCGTGCAACAAGTTCCCCTTCTCTACCTGCATCTGTGGCAATAATAATTTCTGAGATGTCGTTTCTATGAATTAATGTTTTTACGGCGTTGTATTGCTTTCTGGTATTGCGTATAACCTCTAATTTTAGAGGTGCGGGTAACATTGGCAAGTCTTCAAGATTCCACTTTTGATATTTAGGATCATATGTTTCTGGATCTGCAAGTGTTACAAGATGTCCTAATGCCCATGTTACAACATAATTTTTCCCTTCAAAATAACCGTTGTGTTTTTCTTTACAGTTTAAAACGTGTGCTATATCTCTGCCCACAGAAGGTTTTTCTGCAAGCACTAATTTTTTTGACATAAAAATCGCCTCCAATGCGTTACATTATATCACATTAGAGGCGTATATGTTACCTTGAGATTGTCATATAAAATCCATGAAGTTGTGAGTTTTCAGCAATATAGAAAGGATTATCAAAAGTTCCAATATAATCTTCACCAAGCATCTTGTATAGATGAGACCTGATTGAAAATTCAGGGAGTTTGCCAATAATTTTCTCACCATCAAATAAAAAACTAACTTGAATTGGCGCGGCAAAACTGCCTTCAGGTGTAAAATCACCACCTGCTGAAGCAACTACTAAAACAGCCGGCTTCCCCTTTAGAACAGCTGGTATTGAAGTGGAATCTGTTTCAAATCTCAATCTGGTTCCAGTTAGCGTAGGAATCCCATCATAAGCACCACTGGCAGCACCTGTATGCGGAAGCTTGTATTGATTGGCCGTTTTTTTATCAGTAAAGACACGAACCAATTTTCCATTTTCTATGAGGTGACACGTGTCATTTTTTAGAACAACCCCTTCTGAATCAAAATGTGGGGCAAATGTTTTTGAAGGATTAAAATTTTGGCCCAGTACAATTTTCTCATTAAAAAGATTTTCACCAATTTTCCCTGTAAAAATCGAGCTTCCAGTTGCATAGCGCTCACCATTTAAAGAATTGTTCATAAAACCAAGAAGTTCAGGCGCTTCTAACATGAATACAGGGAGTTTGTCCCCTTCTGGTAACGCAACCTGATTTGAGTAAGCTGTTAAATATGCGTGATTAAAATCCCAAAATCGCTTTTTGTCAAACGTTCTGCCAATATATTGAATAAACCCATCAAACAAATTGGCTGATTTTTTTTCTTTCAGAATTAATCCCAATTCAATCCAAGAATCCTCATAGATTAAATCTAAACCTTCAGAATTCTGATACGTATAGGTGACTTCATTTACAGCTATTTTTTCTGAAAACCAAAATGTATCATGTGTATTTCTAAGCTCTAAAAGCACTTCTTCAGCTGTTTCAAGGAGAGACTCACTTGACATTTTAAGACTTGAGACATTGCGATGATCTATGAAATTAGACTCAATTTCATATGGGTATTCAATATCGGCTTCCAAATTTTCTGTAGCGTGTTGGACGAGTGTTTCATTGGGAATGTTTCCAATGGCACCTGAAACGCCAATTTTCCCATTGTTATAAACACGAACGCCTTTTTTTGTTATGTCTTTTACGCGAACTGCATCGATTTTTGAATTCACAATCTTTGCAGCTGTTTCTTTATTTGTTAGAGTTATAAATTCTGTTTTCATGAGTTCCCCCTATTGTACAGTTAATTTTCGAACACGTGTGTATGGGCCACCAAAGCCTACCGGAAGTGGCCACTGTTCCATTTTGCCACAGCCGCCGCCAACAAAACTTAAAAGTTCAAATTCTTCACTTAAGGCATCGACTTCACCTAAAGTTTCAAAAACATTCCCCGTAATTACTGAAATTCTAACAGGTTTTGTAATTTTTCCATTTTCAATCATATAGGCTCTAGAGGGTGCAATTGTAAATGTTGACATACCTGAACCATGATTGATGTTGTCTACGAATATGCCCTTATCAATTTCAGAGATGATGTCTGCAAGTGGACGTTTCCCTTTTTCAATATAGGTAGTCGTCATACGCACAATTGGTTCAAATTCAAAGTTCATGGCACGTGCGTTTCCAGTAAGGTCTTCTTCTAAAGATGCGCTGGTTCCAGTACTGTGTAATCTTCCGGTGAGTTTGCCCTCTGTAATAATATATGTTTTCTTGCCTTTTGTTCCCTCATCATCGTATGGCACATACCCATTTCCCCTAACTTGTCCATCATCAATAATTGTTAAGATTTTCGTGCCTACATTTTTACCAATAGCCCACTCTGCCTTCATGGTCTCGTCGCCAACCATAAAATCAGATTCACTTTTGTGTCCAAAACTCTCATGGGTAAAAACGCCAGTAGCTAGTGGGCTTAAAAGAACAGTGTATTGACCTGGTTCAACAGGGATTGCATTTTTTACAAATTCAATATCTTTTTTAAATTCTGAGTTAAAGAAATCATTAAGGTTTAGGATGTCGTCAAAAAATATACCTGCTTTTGAGACACTGGTCTGATCCTTATTATCGCCATGAGCCAACTCTAGATTTATGCGAATGCCACACGTTTGTTTATCAAATGTAACAGCAGTTCCTTTAGACGAAAAAATGGACTTTATGGTTTTGTTGTCCACATAATATGAAGAATGGTGAACCACAGTTTCTGAAGGGATTAGAGTCAAATAGGATTCAAGTAAGTTTTTCTTTACCGTAATGTCAATATCTGAAACACTTTGATTTGTGTATTGGAGCAACTGATCTTTATGGACTTCAAATTGTTTTACAATGGCATTTGAATCAATGGCTTTATTTGGCGTCGCCATTGATGCCAATCTATCAATTTGAGCTTGTATAGTATCCAGTTCAGTTGTGGACGCATAAAACCATCTAACACCATCAAATACGCGGATAAAGGCGCCTTTATTATTTCTTACTTTTTGTTCTTGCAGCACTTCTTTTTTGTAACTTAGTTTGGTTTCGAACGTTTCTTCAATTCTGACATCTGTATACAAATGCTTAGGGAAAATATACATGGACAGCCTCCTCTTGATATAAATATTTTTATATGACTTTACTGTAACATAATTGTCTGATTATTGGGTTAAAATTACATTAAAAAAGCCTTATTCCAAATAGGAAAAGGCTTTTTTTCAGTATTAATCTGTTATTATGTCTATAAATCTGACTGAATTTAAATATTCTGATTCGGCATTCAACCAACTATTGAAATCTGCCAATAAAACAGATAAATAAACGGGATCTTCATTTATAAATTTCTCATAAAGGGTTAAATCATAGTTTTTAAGCTTCTCTAAAAATGTATCCGGATTAGAAATAGGAATCTTCCAGTCAAAGGTCTCTGTGTAGGGCATAAAATTTTCTGCAAAATCAACTTTTATATTTAAGGCGCGTATGGGAGATTCTAAGATTAAAAGATTAAAACTATCGTTAGCAGCATAATGCTGAACCATAACATTTGCTGGAAATTCTCCCCTTAATTCGTAGGTAATTTCACGTTTGTTATCAGAAATAGATTTTGATTTTAAAGATATGTTTTCCAAGAGTTTATCATTTTCATCAATTTCAGCTAACGTATATACCTTATGTCGATACTGTGTTTGTTGAAGACCATAAACATGGTCGAATTGGATGGTTTCTCCTTCATATAAGAACTTAACGCCATCAATCCATGCGCCTTCATAATCGGGTTGAAGATAAGAATCCACTAATGCAATAGACGTGACAGCACTTCCTGTTGAGCCTTGAAAATATCCTATGTTCCAAGCATGGGTTTTGTCCTTATCAGGAGATTCCAGTAAATTAATATAAGCAATGTCTTGATTGAAAATTTGTTTAATTTCTATAAAAGCCATTGGAAGCTTAAACACCTTCTCAGACAAGCCTTGTGTAATAATCAGAAGCCGGTCTTCGATTGAAGCATTTGCATGAACTGTGAGTTTATCCACAGTAAGGCGCTCAAGTGTATTTGCATCGGCACTGTAGATATCAATAGTGGCTGTTGTACTTTCCATATAATATGTTGTCAAAAAAAGAATGAGTATAATGCCAAGTATGATGAGACTGTTTTTCATAGTGGCCTCCTTTGTGGCGATTTAGTACAAATTACCATTCCCCGAAATCGGGATTTCATCTCCTAAAAAAACAGAATCAGGTTTTACAATTGAAAGGAAAAAATCTTTTACTCTTGCTAAAAATTCCCTGAAATCTCTCGCCGATTGTCCGGAGTAAATTCTCGGATTGGACGCAACGCCATAAGCATCCATACCCAAATGTTTGGCAATGTAGATTGCCCTGTATAAGTGGTATTCTTGCGTGACAATTATCACACGGTTCACTCTAAATATTTCTTTTGCCCTAAACATACTGTTATAGGTATTAAACCCAGCATGGTCTTTAAACACATCTTCAGAAGGTATACCACTTGCCAAAATATAATTTTTCATCACAGTAACTTCATCATAATGAATGGTACTGTTGTCACCACTAACAAGAACTCGGTTTGAGGCTTTTAGATTATATAAGTCAATGCCTTGGTTCAATCTGTCTTGTAGCATGGGACTTGGTGTTTTATCTGGTCTTACAGCAGCGCCTAACACCAAAATAGCATCCGCATTTAAAACTGAAGCGGTTTCAGGTGAAATAATACAATTTTTTGTACTTGAAATAACGTGAATATTGATAAGAACAGATACAAGACCTACACTGATTACTAAAATCATAAGAAATAACATTAATTTTTTAAAAAAAATCTTCATTAAGATTGCGCCTCCACAAGTCCAATTATGTCCTTAGCTGGTATCGGTCGACTCAAGAGGTAACCTTGACCCATTTTACAGCCCATTTGCTTTAATGCGTCCAATTGTGCATCAGTTTCGATTCCTTCTGCAACGGTTTCAAGACCAATATCTGACGCTAAATTAATAATATGCCTTACAATTTTTTTGTCTAGAGGGTTAAGTGTAATTAAATCTGTATAACTTTTATCAATTTTAAGGTGATCTAAATTAAGTTTTCCCAAATAATTCAGGGATGAATATTGCGTTCCGAAGTCGTCTAAAGCGACATTAAAAGACATATTCTTTAAATTACCAACCATTTCCTTTGTGAATTCTAAATTGCTGATTATGGAATACTCGGTAATTTCAAATGTAATCTGTGCAGGGTTGATTTTATAAAATGAAATTTTCTTCTTGAGATACTCTAAAATTTCATTGGAATTAAATGACTGAGCAGATAAATTAATTGACATCATTTGATGTGCCCAAATCTGATTATGTTGAGCGATAAATTTAAAGACAGAATCGATAACCCAATAATCAATGTCTTTGATTTGACCTGTATTTTCAGCAATTGTAATAAACTCACCAGTGTTTACGCCAAAAGGATTGTCCCAACGAATTAGCGCTTCAGCACCAACCATTTTTTGAGTCTGTATGTTAAAAATCGGTTGATAAAAAAGTTCAAAGCCTCCTTTTTCGATGGCTCTGCCCAGTTCAAAAGCCACTTGAGAATAAAGTTCAAGTTTTTCGTGCTGAATTTCGTCATAAAAAACGATTTGATTACGGCCGTTATTTTTCGCAAAATTAAGTGCAATATCTAAATTTTTTATAAGCGTTGTTGTGTCCTTACCGTGTGTCGGATATTGAACCACACCAATTGATACGGTTGGTTTGTATTCTGCATCATTTAATGTCCACTTTTGAGAAGAAAAGTTGATGACACTTTGCAATAATTTGTTTTCTTGAACTGGATTCGTATAAGAATGCACCATATAAAATTCATCTGCAGACCAACGAAAGCAATCAAATGTATTAAAGTTTTGAGCAAGTGCTTGAGCATATGTCGTCAAAAATTGATCCCCTGTTTTAAACCCATGCACCTCATTTAAGTGTCTAAAGTTATCAAAATCTATGCTATAAATAGAGAAATCTATTTTTTTAGAAATTAAGTCTCTTATAGTTTCTTCGAAATTGACTTTATTGCCAAGGCCTGTTAGTTCATCAAAAGACAATAGGTGATTGAGTCGAGCTTCTTGTTCTTTTTGGACGGTTATATCCATTCCAAACGAGAGGATAAGGGGTTTTCCGTCTGCAGGGCTTTTTATTAGAGCATCATTCCAAATAAAGGTTAAATAACGACCAGATTTTGAAATCAAAGTGCGCTCATAATTTTCATTTCGATACGCTTCTAAAAGCGCTTTTATTTTTTCAGTACTGGACTCACTTTCTTGAGTGGGAATAAGTTCGTTTATCCAGTTGAGTTCGGCCAATTCACTGTCATCATATTCCAAAAGATTTTTGAATTGATCGTTAAAGTCTACAATCTTGCCATTTGGATGCCACATGAGAATCGCGGCGTTACTACGGTTGTAGATTTCATCAACATATTGATTTTGACTGGCCAACATAGAATTGGTTAAATGAAGTTCTTTTATATTTTTTTTAAGTGTATCTTCCATAGCATGTAGTTCTTCTGTATATGCAACAATTTCTTCATTGCTTTTAATCACATCGTTTGTTAAAGCAATTGTCCTTGCATAGTCTCTTCGAATGAAATAATACAACAAAAATGCAGTAATAACAACGTAAAAAATACCTTTATATGTCTGATAGGTGCTAATTGTTTCAGGATTATCTGTAACAACTAATATTAGCTGATCTGAAAATGCAATCCAAAGAAAACCGATGGCAGCATACATTACCACGGTTTTCCAAGGGTTGTTTTTAACATTATCTACAGGAAGCTGCTTAATGTCTTCCATACTTTTTATTATATTCATAATTGACTCCTAAAGATTTAAATGATTACGCTTCTATTGTATCAAACAAATCTTTATTAAGTCAAAGTTATTCATGTACAAACTTTGGACAGTTTAATTCTTCTGTACAATAACAGCAGTCCCCATGCCACCACCGATACATAAAGTTGCCAATCCATACTGACTGTTTCTTTTTTCCATTTCATACAATAAGGTTACAAGAATTCTTGCGCCACTTGCCCCAACCGGATGGCCAAGTGCAATTGCCCCACCATTTACATTGACTTTTTCTGGGTTCCAACATAGGTCTTTCCCTACAGCTAAGGACTGGGCGGCAAAGGCTTCATTTGCTTCAATAAGATCCATTTCATCGATTTTTAATCCAGCTTTATCAAGCGCTTTTCGAGATGATGGAACAGGTCCGATTCCCATAATAGAAGGATCAACACCAGCATTTGCATAAGAGACAATTGTTGCAAGTGGTTTGATGCCAAGTGCCTCTGCCTTTTCCTTAGACATAATCACAAGTGCGGCAGCACCATCATTTATCCCAGATGCATTTCCTGCAGTTACAGTGCCATCTTTCTTAAAAGCAGGTCTAAGTTTTGCTAATTTTTCTGGTGTAATCCCTTCTTTAACAAATTCATCTGTATCAAATACAATTGGGTCTCCTTTTCTTTGAGGGATAACGACAGGGACAATTTCATCCTTAAAACGTCCAGATTTAATCGCAACATCTGCCTTGTTTTGGCTTTCAGCAGCAAATTGATCTTGAGCTTCACGTGAAAGGGCATATTGAGCCGCTAGGTTTTCTGCTGTAATGCCCATATGATAATTGTTAAAAGCATCTGTCAAGGCATCAAATACCATTGAGTCTTTTAGGGTTCCGTCCCCCATCCTGTAACCAAATCTAGCTTTTTCAAGCAAATAAGGTGCCATACTCATGTTTTCAGTACCACCAGCGATGACGATGTCATTGTCCCCCGAAATGATCGTTTGAGCTGCCAGTGAAACAGCTCTTAACCCTGACCCACACAACATGTTTAGAGTCGTTGCAGGAATTTCAACTGGAAGGCCTGCCTTAATTGAAGCTTGACGTGCTACGTTTTGTCCTTGTCCAGCTTGAAGAATACACCCCATGTAGACTTCGTCCACTTGAGATGCTTCTATCCCAGCGCGTTTTATAGCTTCTTTAATTACAATTGATCCCAGATCACCAGCAGGTATATTTGACAAACTGCCTCCATAACTTCCAACAGCTGTTCTAACAGCACTTACAATTACTATTTCTTTCATGATTTGTAGCCTCCTTTTATTCTTATAAAAAGGATATTGCAATAATTGTGCCATTACTGGTTGGAATCAACATAAACAATATCTTTATGACCTTTTTGAACTTTTTTCTTTGCTTTTCGAGCTGATTTGCTATTAAAAACAATGTCCATGTCGTAATCTTCAGGATACAGGTCTTCAGATTCTAGATATAAAGAAAGTCTTTTATGATTGATTTTAATCTTTTTGTTCATAACTTGAACAGTTACTTCTCCTTTAGTGTTCTCTGTTTCGCACACAATACCAGTTCTCTTCATCGTGTGTATATAAACAGCATCTCCTATATTAAACTTTGACCTTGTCTTGGGCTTGTATATTGATTTATCAGATTTTCCTTTTTTAATGGATTTCAAAGGTTCTGGAACTACATATTTTTCCTGTTGTTCAATTTGTGCGTCCAATTGTTTTTGAACATCAATTTTTTCATTGTAGGCAATTTCATGGGCACGTTCGATAAGTGATTTGGGCATACCGATTCGAAGTGCAATATGAAGCGCATTGCTTTCCCCACTTTTTCCAATTTCAAGTTTATAAAGCGGCATTAGTGATTTGATATCAAATGCCATACGCCCATTTATAAAATCTGGGTGGGCACTCGCAAACTTCTTTATCTCATTGTAATGTGTTGAAGCTAAAATATAACAGTTTTTTGCGTTTAGATACTCTAAAACTGAAATTCCAATGCCCATACCTTCACTCGGATCGGTTCCTGCGCCAATTTCATCCAAAATAATCAAAGCGTGATGCGTTGCATTTTCTAAAATTTCATTGATGTTTTTTATGTGTGATGAAAAAGTGCTTAGGTTTTGTGTTAAACTTTGGCCATCTCCAATATCACATAAGATTTGAGTGAAGATATTTAAGTTTGTTCCTGTGCCACATGGAATATGAAGCCCAGATTGAGTCATTAGAATAAATAAGCCAACTGTTTTCATGGTAACTGTTTTTCCACCAGTATTTGGCCCAGTAATAATTAGGTTTCGGCGCGTTTGGTTTAAATCTAAATTTAGTGGGATAGCATCACTGCCTAAAAGTGGATGCTTCCCCTGCGCAATGGCTATCACACCATCAAGATTGATTTTTGAGGCGTTTGCTGCCATTGAAGATGACAGTTTCGCTTTTGCAAATAAAATATCATACGTAACCATTGCATCATAATTGATTCTAAGTTCTGGATTAACGGTCATAAGTGTACTCGAAAGTTCGGACAAAATTCTATACACTTCGTTGTATTCATCAATTTTTAATTGATCTAATGAATCGTGTAATTTTTTTACAGAAATCGGTTCAATGAAGACAGTTCCGCCTGATCTTGAACGATCCAGTACCATACCATCGATATTGCGTTTGTGTTCTGACTTAACAGGTATCACATATCGTCCGTCACGTTGACTAATTATGGCATCAGTCAGCATGTTGCTATAACTTGAATGAGTAAGATAGGATTGAAGTTTGCTCTTGATTTGGTCTTCAATTTGGATGATTTTTTTTCGAATTTTTGACAGCTTATTTGAAGCTTCATCCGTTACCGTACCATGAACGATACACCGCGATATTTCATTAAGTGCGTTGTCTAATGGCGCCATGCTAAAAGCATATTGGGCAATTTTCGGTGCGATTTCATAATTGTTTTGCATATGACGCATCATTTTTTGACAATCTTTAATAAAACCACCAATATGGTCTAGATCAGAGGGTGATAGTATTTCGTTTCGATCCAATTTATCGAGAATAGCTTTGATACCAATCAGGGCATGAAGTGGAATCGTGCTTGAGGCGTCAAGCATTCTTTTGGCTTCTGTGGTTTCATCTAATTTCTTTTGAATCAAGTAATAATCGGTCATAGGATACAAATTTTTTAGACTTGTTTTGCCTTTTTCAGAGACAGCGAAATTAACGAGTCGCGTTATAATTTCATTCCAGTCTAGCATAGCTTGCATTTTTTCAGTAATCAATGTACTTTCTCCTTTCAAAAAACAAAAAATAGCAATAGACGCACTGCCTATTGCTAATAAATCCAAAATCTTGGATACAAAAATAGAGCCCTTACGGGTTACAGTGTTCTAAACAAACTTGCTGGCAAAATTGCACTACAAAGAAACCCAACCGGGTATGCAATTTCACCATTTTGAAGTTATCTGTTTAGAACGACTCCACTCATAAAAAACTCCTTGATGCAACTGTCATGTTGCATTTCTATATTTATTATAAAGAGATTTTTTTTAAAATGCAAGATAAACATGAATTGGAACTATCTCATCTTTTTATTTTGTGTCATGAAATTCTCAATGTATAATTCAGAAGATCTGGACATTTCCAGAGAAAAATCAGACATATACTTACGTGTACAAAACTTTTCAATGTAAGTATTATATTCAAAAGTTGGATTTTGAGCGCGCTCTATAAGCATTTTTTTATGTTCTGCTTCATTTAAACGTTTATATTGATTCTCATGAACCAAGTATTTGCGATCAAATCTTGCGGGTTTTTGACGATCTTTTTGCTGTTCGGTTGGATAACCAAACACAAGCATGGAAATAGGCACGACATAAGGATCTAAATTTAAGAGGTCTTTATGAATTTCTGCATTCTCAAGAATATCGCCAATATAACAAGACCCTATTCCAAAGGACTCTGCAGCAACAACTGCATTTTGTGCGGCAATGACGGCATCTTGAATGGCTAGAAACAAGTCGCCCACTCCAGGAAGTCTTGGATTCAGGCCAGCATATTTGTAGGTGTCAAGCCATCGTCTACAATCGGCTAGAAAGATTAAAACCATGGGTGCTTTTGCGATAAAAGACTGATTATCACATGTGACTGCCAACTTCTCTTTTATAGATGAGTCAGTTACATCTATTATGGAATAAAGCATTTGTGCCCCAGCAGTTGGCGCTTGAAATGCGGCTTCTAAAATATGTGATTTCAAATTTGGCTCGATGGTTTTATTTTCAAAAACTCGAGTGGACTTTCGATTCATGAGGCTTTCGTAAATTGGATTCATTATTAAACTCCTTTTGTCTTATTCAAAATCAAATACGCCCGTTACAGGTTGATGGTCAGAATTTTCAAATCCTAAGTCATGGCCCGTAACAGAGATGATTTTTACATTGGGTGAAACAAGGAAACCGTCTATAATAGTCTCAAAACTTACGCCAGGTTCATAAGGCGTAATGAGCGATCGAACAGTGTTGACAGTTTCATCATAAACAAGTTTGAAGCCAGTCGCTTCAATTGAATCTGGAATCACAGCAATCCATGACTCAGGCTCACCCTTAATACGATCGAAAAATTTTTGCGACAACAAATGATTCCAGTCGCCACCAATAATAAAGTAATTTTCATTGGGATTATAATTTTCTTCGATAAAATTTATTAACCATTCAACTTGTTGCGCTCTAATTAAGCCACCCTCATCAAAAGCAGACAGATGTACATTCATAAGAACTAAAGTTTTTCCGTTATCCATTTCGTAGGTGTTCATTAAAATTGCACGCTTTAAATCAAAATAGCGATTTGGGATGGGTTCATCACCTGGCAGTTGGTAACGGGTCGTTATTTCAGGATTTGCTTTTGAAAGTGTCAGTAGACCTGAAATAGCTTTACCCATTGGATTCGTAACAGGAATAGGCACCCAACCTGTCCTGAAATTGTAAGCAAATGTGCTGCTGTATGAGGGAAAAGCGTCAACAATTCGGTTTACTTGATTGAGTTTATAGCTTCTTGATGATTCTTCGTCAACTTCTTGTAGCAAAAAAGCATCAGATCCTATTTCAGTCATAAATTTAAGAACACCTGATAAGTTTTTTTCAGTTTGTTCTAGGCTAGAAGAACGCGACATTGTGCCGCCATCCATGAAAAAGTCTTGTGCAGCATCAAGGCCACAGTAACCAATATTGAATATGGTCACCTGAAAAGGAGACACCTCTACTTTGTCAACTTTATTTTTATTTAGAACAATGCCTTCTTCTACTTCACCTGGTTTATACTCCGTAACAATGCTGTATGCCAGAAACAATACAAAAATAAGAACTGGTACCATTAGTATACTTAGAGCCCAAAAAAGAATCCGCTTCATAACGCCTCCTAGTTTCATAAACTTTACACTTCTATGTACATTTTATCAAAATAGGTGGGCTATAGGGGAAAAAAATAAAACCCAACCTAAAATAAAATAAATAAGGTTGAGTTTTATACATTTTTATGCTTCTGTTTCCTCTTCTTCCGAACCGGAAGTGTTGCTAATACCGAGCTTGTCAATTAGCAAGAAGAAAAGACTTAAGAGAATGGCAGCCATTGTTGCCAGTCCCATACCTTCTAGTTCAACAGGCCCCATAACGATTTTACCTTCACCAACACCCAATATGAGTACAATAGCGGATAAAATGAGATTTCTGGTTTTAGAGTAATCTACATTTGAATCAATTAACATTCTCAATCCTGATGCAGAAATCATACCAAACAAGAGAATAGACACACCACCCATAACAGCCTGTGGCATTGCTTGTATAATAGCAGTTACCTTGCCCATAAATGACAGAACAATAGAAAATATAGCTGCACCACCAATTACCCAAACGGAATATACTTTTGTAAGTGCCATTACACCAACATTTTCACCATAAGTTGTTACTGGCAAACCACCAAAAGCAGAAGATAGAACTGTGCCGATACCGTTTCCAATATAAGATCGAGACAAACCCTTATCTTTTCGAATTAAGGATTTCCCGACTATTTTTTCAGTTACACTTAAATCACCAACGTGCTCCGCAAGGACCACAAGTGCTGCGGGTGCTATAATCATAATTGCATTAAAATTTAGCTCAGGTTTAACAAATGTTGGAATCTGAAACCAAGGTGCCTCGGCAACTGTAGACAAATCAACAAGCCCCTGTGTGATTGCAAATAAGTAACCACACACAACGGCAATCAATATTGGAATTACCTTTAAGAACCCTCTAAACATAACACTTGATATAATGGCAACACCTAACGTAAACATTGAAACAATAATGGTTTTAGTTTGAAGTTCCGGTGGAACTTCACCTGGTATTAAACCCGCTAAACCGGATGCAAATTTTGCTAAGATCAACCCGATTACGGCAACAACAGTGCCCATCGCCGCTGGTGGCAACAAGACATCAATCCACCCCATCCCTACTTTATTGACAACAAAACCTGCAATGGTAAAAATAATTCCGACAACGATACCACCAGATAGTGCTGCGCTGTACCCTTCAGTAAGCATAACTGCTGATACGACAGGAATAAAGGCTGCACTTGGCCCTAAGAATGCCGGAATTTTGCCTCTTGTTATAATAATATACAAGAGTGTCCCGATACCATTGAAGAGCAATTGAAGGGCAGGGTTAACACCTACTATAATTGGAATAAGAACCGATGCACCAAACATTGCAAATAAATGTTGAAAAGACAATGGAATTGTTTTGAGTATTGGCAATCTTTCATCAACTTGAATTTCTTGTTTTGACATAATACGCTCCTAGATTAATTAAATTATCGATTCGCTAAAGCTGATTTTAATCTCCGGATTCTATTGTCTCTTACAATCTAGTTAATAGCATTAGCAGTCAGACCTAATATTGTCTAAAATATATCAATCAAGTTCGTTGCAGACTCACAATTAAATTTAGTTCACATTTAAAAACAAATACTTATACATCTATTCCAGTGCTGCAAGCAAACCGCAGAGTTTAAGTCTGTCTTTGTCTATACAGTCTCGACCATAAGCATCGAGAAAACGATGGCCATATATAGTAATCTATTGCGCAAAAAAACCCGCAAACCATTGCGGTCAGCGGATTATGTAGTGAGTAAATCTATAAGCCGAGTTCTGTATTTGACAATCATCTATCTAGGCGTATCGTTGCCGAAACGCTCAAGCGACCTACCACCGGGGGAGACGAGCAGCCTCCATTTTATACCCTACTTGGTCTTGCTCCAGATGGGGTTTACAGAGCCACATAGTCGCCTATGCGCTGGTGAGCTCTTACCTCACCTTTCCATCCTTACCTCAAAGAGGCGGTCTATTTCTGTTGCACTTTCCTTGGAGTCACCTCCACTGGGTATTACCCAGCACCCTGCTCTATGGAGCTCGGACTTTCCTCGTGCCAAAGCACGCGATTATCTGATTTACTCTTTGCTATTATAACGGATTCACTCTAAATAAGCAAATCATATTAATCTTTTTTCTTCTTTCTTGCCACACTAAGTCCACCAAAACCACTAATGACAGCCATATAAAAGCCAACATCATAAGCCCAACCTGTATTAAACACTTCATAGACTCGGATGTTCTTGTTAAAGATTCCTATTATAAGTGATAGTGGTGCCAGCCATCCATGCCAAATGCCCCAGAAAAATCCTGCGGGATCTTCAGATGTGTTTTTGCCATCACCAGGCACACAAGCGGTAAGTGCTAAAACAACAAACAGCATTAGAACAATCATAAAAAAACGTCTTTTATTCATATAAATCCCCTTTCTATATTTAGCGGCCTTCTTCTTTGGGATCGAGTGCTAATCTAAGCCCTTCACCCATAAGGTTGATGCTGATAACAGTAAGTGAAATTAAAGTAACAGGGAAAAACCACATCCAATAATAGGCAGAAATGCCTGAACTTCTGATATTAGGAATCAAATTCCCCCATGTTGGCGTCGGTGGCGGAAATCCAAGTCCTACAAATGAAAGCATAAGTTCAATGAGCAAGGCATTTGCAATAATACCTGCAGATGAAGCAATGATAACGCCGAAGATGTTTGGCATAAGATGTCTAAAAATTTTCGACGTCTTTGATAGGCCAAGCAAGTCAGCAGCATTCATAAATTCACTTTTTTTATGAACCATAATTTGTCCCCGTACGAGTCTCGCCAAAGATGGAAAATTTAAGAAGCCGTAGATGCCCATTGTCACAATCATCCGTTCAAGTGGGGGTAAGCCCATGTTGAAAATAGCGGTAAATGCAATTAATACTGGAATCAGGGGCAACACATGAACAAGTTCTGTGAGTCGCATCAAAAGTTGATCTAGCCAGCCCCCAAAATAACCAGAAAGTGCCCCTATGAGGGTGCCTATTGTAATGGTTATCACTGCAGAAAAAGCGGACAAAATCAGAGACAGTCGGCCACCATACATAACACGTGTAAATAAATCCTGACCAAATTGGTCTGTCCCAAAGGGATGTGAAATTTGTGGGGCTTTGTACCGCATCACGACGTTGATGTCAGTCAGAGGATGGGGTGAGAATACTGGCACTAGAAGCGTCGCAAGAATCACCACCAGTAGAAAAAAAGCCCCAATTAGCGCAATTTTGTTTTTTTTAAACCGTTTAAGTGCCATGACCCACGGCCCCATAGAATTTTGTTTTTTCATGATGGCCTCCTATTCTGCTTTCAATCGAGGATCAAAGACACCATAAAGGATGTCTGCTAAAAAATTACCTAAGACAGATGCAAATGAGAAAAATAAAATTAACAATGACAGCATGGCAGTATCTCTTCGAAAAACTGAATATAGAAATTCAAGGCCAATTCCCGGCCAAACAAAGACAGCTTCAACAAAAATATTGCCCACAAACAACGTTGGAATCATAACACCAATCAATGATATAACTGGAATTAAAGCGTTCCTAAAGGCGTGTTTATAGATAACCGTTCGTTCTGTGAGGCCTTTCGATTTAGCAGTTCTAATATAGTCGTTATTAATAACATCCACCACTGCATTTCGAACAAAACGTGAAACGGTCCCTACACCTGCAACAGTCAAAGTTAAAACTGGTAATAGCATATGGCGAATGATATCAAGTATCTCAGCAGATTTACTTGGATAACCTTTTATAATATAGGGCACTGACCGCATGCCAGTGGCGGGTATCCAAGAAACATTTACAGCAAGGAGCCGCATTAGGTAAATTCCAATAAAAAAAGCAGGTAATGAAATTAAAATCAGCGTCGTTGTGGAGAAGAAATTGTCAAAAAAACTGTTTTGCTTGGCAGCAGACCGTACACCAATTGGAATTGCAAATAGAAAAGTAAACACCAAAGCCGTTCCGTTAAGCATAAACGTACGCCAAATAAGGGTATTCACAATTTCTAGAGCTGGCCTTCTATAGTATAAGGAAACGCCAAAATCGCCTTTAAGAGCGTTTGAAATCCAAATAAAATAACGTTCAAACCATGGTGTATCGTACTTAAGAACTTTCATCATTTGCTCAATCTGTTCTCGACTTGGTCTCGGTTCGCCTTCAGGCAAGGAATTGATATAAGCTAATAGCTCATTTCCAGGCATAGCGTCAATAATGATAAAAATTATAAGTGTTATGACAAATAGAAGTGGTATCATTTGCAATAGTCTACCGATAAAGAAACGCTTCATTCAGTCCCCCTTTTGACCTTATATTACGATAACTAAAATAATTATACAGGACTGAGTCCAAAAAGTAATAATTGTTACAAATGTTTAATCAAAGGCATTTCTGTTTCTGTCGCCTGAAAAACAACATCATAATTTTGTGCGTGTGCATTTTGCATCAATAGGTCACAAAATTTTTCTAAATAAACGCGTTCGCTCTCAAAGTGACCAATATCTAAAAGGGCTAGATCGGTTCCAATTACACGCTGGTATTCATGGTACTTTAAATCTGAAGTTAAAAAGATATCTGCTTTTTCAGTCAAAGCATTTTCAATAAAATCCGATGCGGCACCACTGGCAATTGCAAGTGAACGAATGGCGCGTTTTTTATGAAAATTTGACCCTTTAACGAGATCAATATTAAAGATTTTTTTAGTAAGATTTATAAAGGCATCAAAATCCATTGGTGTCTTAAAGGTTCCTATGACACCATGACCAACATTTTCGCCCTCTGGAATTAGTATTCTAAGTTGTTCCAAACCATATGCATCAGCGATAAAATGATTAATCCCAAAATTAAACGATTTGTCTAGATTTGTGTGTGCTGAAACAACAGAAATATCATTTTGGATGGCCTTGATAATTAACCTGCCCAAACGGTCTTCTGTTGTAATATTTTTTATAGCTGAAAAAATAGGCGGATGATGGGTAATAATCAGTTCATACCCCTCCTCAACTGCTTCATCCAGTACCGTTTCAGTTAAGTCAAGTGCAATTAAAATTCTGTTGACAATGTGACTCCCACTTCCGATTATCAAACCGACGTTGTCCCAATCATCAGCGGTTTCAAAGGGGGCGAGTTTTTGAATCAATTTCATAATTTGGTTAACAGAAGTAATCATAATATGGCTCCTTTCAAGTGCTCTTGTATGCGTTTGATTGTATCTAGTTTTTCCGCACAGAAATTCTGCTTATCCAAAAGATGTTTGGATTTTAGTTGAATCATTTGATACTTTTCTTTTTTGTGGTTTAAGAAACGTAAGTATTCTTCTATATTTTTAGAGGCGACTCGATAGCCAAACTCTAAATCGTCAGAAATAGATTGGATGTCTATATAGTCCACTTCACTGTTTATACCCAAAGTTATAATTTCATAAAACTTATTGCCTTCGTGAATATAATAATCCAAGTAACACTCGGTTAAATTCTCATTAATCCATTTTCTAAGGGCACTTTGCTCTGTCATGGGTTGCAAGAGAATTTTTTTGAATGACTTAGATTTAGAAATATTTTGAGTCAGAAGCTCTTGAATCAGGCCACCTCCCATTCCAGCAATTATGACAAGATCCACTTCTGATTTCTCTATAGGCTCTATGCCGGACCCGAGCCTAAACTCTACATGTGCAGAATAGGATGTCATTAAAAAAGTTGATTTAGCATTTTCTAAAGGACCTAAATTAACATCACATAAAATAGCGTGTTTAATACGGTTATTTTGCATTAAATACAAGGGCAAATAGCCATGGTCAGTCCCAATATCTGCTATAGAACTGGTATCCTCTATAAGGCTAGCCATAAACTTGAGCCGTTTACTGATTTTGGGTTTATTCATTCTCAATCTCCTCATGTAAAATGACCGGCCTAAGCAAGACCGGTCATTGAAATTTTTTATTCTAAATAATCTTTGAGTTTCTTACTTCGACTCGGATGCTTAAGCTTTCTAAGGGCTTTTGCTTCTATTTGACGAATTCTTTCACGGGTAACATCGAATTCCTTACCCACTTCTTCTAAAGTTCGTGCACGTCCATCTTCCAAACCAAAACGCAACTTCAAAACCTTTTGTTCTCTTGGTGTCAAGGTCTCAAGGACTTCCATCAGTTGTTCCTTAAGCATTGAAAAAGCAGCTGCATCCGCAGGAGCTGGTGCATCATTGTCTGGAATAAAATCACCCAAATGAGAATCTTCTTCCTCACCAATTGGTGTTTCTAAAGAAACGGGTTCTTGCGCTATTTTTAAAATTTCACGGACTTTATCAACGGTCATGTCCATTTCTTTTGCAATTTCTTCAGGCGCAGGCTCTCTACCCAACTCTTGTAATAGCTGTCTTTGAACTCGAATCAACTTATTGATGGTCTCAACCATGTGCACAGGAATTCGAATGGTTCTTGCTTGATCAGCAATTGCGCGCGTTATAGCTTGTCTAATCCACCATGTGGCATAAGTTGAAAACTTAAATCCTTTGGTCCAGTCAAACTTTTCAACTGCTTTTATTAGGCCTAAATTTCCTTCTTGAATTAAATCTAGGAAAAGCATACCTCTACCCACATATTTTTTTGCGATACTTACCACAAGACGTAGGTTTGCTTCACAAAGTTTCTTTTTGGCAAGTTCATCACCATCTGCCATTCTTTTCGCAAGATCAACTTCTTCTTCACCTGACAATAAAGGGACTTCGCCAATTTCTTTAAGATACATTCTGACAGGATCATCAATATTAATTCCTTTTGGAGCGCTAATATCAACAATAATGTCATCTTTATCGTCATCATCATCGTCATCATCTTTAGCCTTATCCAATTTTTCGATATTTTTAATATCTTTAATGTCTTCAAGATCTTCAAGGTCTTCTAAGTCTTCTAAATCTTCCAAATCAATGTCATCAATATCTTCATCGTCATCAGAATCCGAATCAGATTGGTCCTCATCTTCTGAAAGAATTGTTATGTCAAGTGCTGAAAAAGCATCATAGATATCATCAATCTGATCCTTATCAATTTCAAGCTCAGAAAGCTTGTCTTGAATCTCCTTGTAAGTTAAAGTGCCAGTTTTTCTACCTTTTTTTATCAATGCTTTAACAAGTTCCTGGTTCTTGGCATTCAATTTATCACTCAATTGAATGGCCTCCTTTCAATTTTTAAATTTCCTATGACGCATTTTCATTGTTAAATCTTGTTTGAGTCGCATCTTGTCTTGAATGACTTTAAAAAGTTCTTGAGCGTTGGATGCGTCTTTCAATTTCAATTTAAGTGTTTCAATTTCATCATCTAAAGAAATGATGATAATATTATGCATAATAAGTTCAATGTCAATTTCATCTGTATCACCTGAGTAGTCGTCTAAAACTTCAATCAACATTTTTGAAATATCCAAATCTGCGTTTTCAATTATATCTTGCTTTGAAAATGTTTCTTTTGTTTTAAAATAGTCAAAAATATAATCAAAAACTGGCTGCATCTCATGTGAAAAGTGAAAGCTTTGGATTAATTTTTTTTGCGTATCACTAACCGTTTGATGGTTGTGTATATAATAGGCAATTAACTGATTCTCAAGGTATTTTTTCTTTTCATGACTTACTTTAGGAATTTGAACAGATTTGTTTTTATCGTTAAATCCGTATTTAATTTCCTTTTTATACTGTCCCTTAAAAACTTCTTGAGCAATCATTTCTGTATTTACACCCAACAACTCGCCAAGTCTCTCAATGTGAAGGTTTTTTTCGAAATTATTTTCAATCTCTGAAATGACAGAAACTGCTTTGGATAAAAATTCAATTTTAGAAGATTCATCGTTGAGATTATAACCTTGTTTTAAGTGATTGAGTTTAAACTCAGTGCCAGTTAAAGCTGTCTCTACTTTCTCTTTAAAAGCTTCAGAGCCATATTTTTTTAAAAAATCATCTGGGTCTAGATTTTCACCTAAAACAACCACTTTTACTTTTTCTATAATACCATGCAAAATATCTAGACTGCGCAGTGCTGCTTTTTGACCTGCAAAATCTGAGTCATAGCAAAGGACAACTTCATCTGCATACCGTTTCATGAGCCTGGCATGATCAGATGTAAGTGCAGTGCCTAGCGTGGCAACAGCATTTTCAAAACCATTTGTATGAAGTGTGATAACGTCCATATACCCTTCTGCAATTATGAGTTGTTTTTTTTGATTGAGAACATTTTTGGCTAAATTTAAACCATATAAAGTTCGACTTTTATTAAACACATCAGTTTCTGGCGAATTGAGATATTTTGGCAATGAATCGTCCATCACCCTACCACCAAATCCTACTATTTTTCCTTTTGGATTAATAATTGGAAACATAATGCGATTTCTAAAACGGTCATAATGGCTGGTTCCATCTTTGTTGGGCAAGCAAAGCCCAACAGCTTCTAGTTCTGATATACTGTATTTATTTTTAAGTTTGTCCAATAAATTGCGCCAAGCATCATTTGAAAAACCTAGTCCAAATTTCTTTATGGTTTCATAAGATATGCCTCTACGATTCAAATAATTTAGCGCCGATTCATTTTGTCTTAAATTCTTGTAGTAGTAAATTGCCGCGTCCTTTAATATATCATAATACTTGGTCAGTTGACCAGTGTTATTTCTGTCATTTTTACCGGAAAATCCACTGATATCCAAATTATATTTGTCGGCTAAGAATTCAACTGCATCAATATAGTCTAAATTTTCATAGGACATGACAAAATTAATTGCATTTCCAGCTGCGCCACACCCAAAACAATGATAGAGTTGTTTTTCTTCAGATACAATAAATGAAGCTGTTTTTTCATTGTGAAATGGGCACAAAGCTTTATAATTTTTCCCAGCACGTTCCACTTGGATATAATTAGAAATCAAATCAACAATGTTCACATGTTCTAAAATAAATTCAAATACATTTCCCGAGTTACTTTTTTGCATGAATGCGCCTTTCTGATAGACTCTCAATAAATTATTATTCGACAAACAGCGCTAAAATCCTTTTTAAATTAGAATATTTAGTAATGCCAAAATTTAGGAATAAATAGGTCTTTGAATAGATTAACGGCATATCGATCAGACATACTGGCCACATAATCTTTTACAGATTCATTTTCTTCCCCTGACACATAATCATTGTACCGTTCCTTTGGCATTTGATCCGGATGTTCTAAAAAATAATAGTAGAGTGTTTTGACAATATGAGCAGCACGAATTTCCTCGCGTTTGGCGTCAGGATTGTAATAAACATTGTCAAACATAAAGGTCCGGAGTTCTATAAATGCTGCTTCTTTTGCCTGACTTAACGAAATTTTTTCGCTTAAAATACTGTTCTCAATTAAATCTAAAATCAATGTGTTTATGCGTTTGCTATGGGATTCCCCTAGTTCGTTTACAATATGACTTGGGATTTGAATTGATTTTAAAACGCCCGCTCGAATTGCATCATCAATATCATGATTTAAATAAGCAATACGGTCACAAAAACTCACCACTTGACCTTCCAAAGTTTTGGGAAGAACACTTCCACTGTGATGTAAAATGCCATCGCGTACTTCTTCAGTCAAATTGAGGCCACAAGGTTTGCTTTCTCTTTTTTCAAGGAAATCAACAACCCTTAAACTTTGATCATTGTGATCGAAGCCTCCTGGATGAATTTGATTCAGTTGGTCTTCTCCACAATGTCCAAATGGTGTGTGCCCTAAATCGTGTCCCAGCGCAATAGCTTCGGTAAGGTCCTCGTTTAACCTTAAAGCTCTCGAAATTGTTCTTGCAATTTGAGAGACTTCTAAAGTGTGGGTTAATCGCGTCCTGTAATGATCTCCTTCTGGCGATAAAAAAACTTGAGTCTTGTGTTTAAGTCTGCGAAAAGATTTAGAGTGTAAAATCCGGTCACGGTCTCTTTGATACTCAGTTCGAACTGGACATTTGGGTTCCTCTGCTTGACGTCCTTTCGTGTCTGCAGATTTTTGTGCATATTGGGAAAGATGCGCTTTTTCAAATGCTTCTTGTTGCAACCTATAATTTAGCATAGAACCACCTCTTTCTCATGTATTATACATTTATAACACAATTCCTCTTTTTTTTTCATGATATTTTATTAATTTTTAGTGAAAAATCGACACCCCTTTATGGCGCAGAGGTGTCGATTTGATGACTATTTACGATTGTTAATTGCGGCTTGTGCTGCTGCTAATCTAGCAATTGGAACCCTGTATGGAGAACATGAAACATAGTTTAAGCCTTCACGGTGACAGAAATCTATAGATTTTGGTTCGCCACCATGCTCGCCACAAATTCCGATTTTAAGATTTGGATTTGTTTGTCTTCCCAATTTCACCCCTAGATCGACTAGCTTGCCTACACCATTTTGATCTATGGATTCAAATGGATCTTTTTCAAATATGCCTTTTTTCATATACTCACCCATGAATTTGCCGGCATCATCTCTAGAAAAACCAAGTGTCATTTGAGTTAAATCATTGGTTCCAAATGAGAAGAATTCAGCTTCTTCAGCAATTTGATCCGCTATAAGAGCTGCTCTTGGGATTTCAATCATGGTGCCAATTTTATAATCGAACGTTTGATTTTCTGCCGCCATGACTTCCTGTACAGTTTTTTGAGTTAAGGTTTTCAAAATTGTAAACTCTGGCATATGTCCAACAAGTGGAATCATAATTTCAGGAAGTACTTCAATTTTTTCAGTTTTGATACAGTGAATTGCAGCTTCTGAAATTGCTTTGACTTGCATCTCATAAATTTCAGGATACGTTATTGCCAGACGACACCCTCTATGCCCAAGCATTGGGTTAATTTCCAATAGGTTTTCTATTTTATGCTTAACAATTTCATAAGGCATTTCAAGATCTTTGGCAAGTTTTTTCATCTCATCTTCTTTATGAGGTACGAATTCGTGTAATGGTGGATCGAGCAATCGAACCGTAACCGGTTTTCCAGCCATTGCTTTAAAGATGCCAATAAAATCTTCTTTTTGGTATGGAAGCAAATAATTTAAAGCTTCTATACGTTCTTCAAGCGTTGTACTTAGAATCATTTTACGGACTTTAAGAATACGTTCATCACTGAAAAACATATGTTCAGTCCGACACAAGCCAATTCCCTCAGCCCCAAATTTCACAGCCGTTTCTGCATCTCTTGGTGTATCCGCATTTGTTCGAACACCTAGTGTGCGCACTTCATCAGCCCATTCAAGAAGGGTTGCAAATTCGCCTGTTAATCCAACTTCTACGGTTTCAAGTTTACCAGCATAAACAGTTCCAGATATGCCATCCAACGAAATATAATCCCCTTCATTATATCTAACATCATTAATTATAAAAAATTTGTTTTCTTCATCTACAAATATTTCACTACATCCAGCAACACAGCATTTTCCCATACCTCTTGCAACAACAGCGGCATGAGATGTCATACCACCTCTCGCTGTTAAAATACCGTTAGCCGTTACCATGCCTTCAATATCTTCAGGAGACGTTTCTGTTCTTACTAAGATACATGCCTCGCCGCTTTCTTTCATTTTAACAACGTCTTCTGAATGGAAATAAACGCGACCAGATGCAGCACCGGGAGAAGCAGGAAGGCCTTTTGTCAGTGGTTTTGCTTCAAGCAAAGCCTTTTCACTGAACATAGGGTGAAGCAGTTGATCCAGTTGAGATGGAAGAACTCTTAAAAGAGCTTCTTCTTTTGAAATGACCCCTTCTTCAACCAATTCTACAGCAACTCTTACAGCTGCAAATGCAGTTCTTTTGCCTGTTCGTGTTTGTAACAGATAAAGTTTGCCACGTTCAACTGTAAATTCTATATCTTGCATATCTTTATAGTGGCTTTCAAGTTTGGTGCAGACATCTTGGAACTGTTGATACACATCAGGCATGACAGATTTAAGTTCTGCTATATGTTGGGGTGTCCGAATCCCTGCAACAACATCTTCACCTTGAGCATTAATCAGAAATTCACCAAAAAGAAGATTTTCACCTGTAGATGGATTCCGTGTAAAGGCAACACCTGTTCCAGAAGTGTCTCCCATATTGCCAAACACCATGGATTGGATATTAACCCCAGTACCAAGGTCGTGTGGAATTTCATTGAGCCGTCTATATATTCTGGCACGATCATTGTTCCATGAGCCAAAAACAGCTTCTATTGCCATCATCAATTGTTCTTTCGGTTCTGTAGGAAAAGAAAAACCTTTTTCAGTTTTTACAATACTTTTATAGCCTTCTATAATTTCAGATAAGTCCGTTTCAGTTAATTCAGTATCATTCTTAAACCCGCGTTTGTTCTTTTGACCTTCGAGCACACGATCAAACTTGTATTTAGGAATTTCGAGAACGACATCCCCAAACATTTGAATAAATCTTCGATAACTGTCTAAAGCAAATCTTCGGTTGCCAGTAAGATTTGCCAAGCCTTCTACAGAAGCATCGTTTAACCCAAGATTAAGGACAGTGTCCATCATACCAGGCATAGAAATATAGGCACCAGATCTTACAGATACCAACAACGGGTCATTTGAATCTCCCAAATTTTTACCCGTTTTTTTCTCTAATTCTAACAGGTGATGGTTAATTTCGTTGACAATTTCAGGCGCAATTTTTTCGCCATCTGCATAGTATTGGTTACATGCTTCAGTCGTAATTGTAAACCCATCTGGTACCGGAAGGCCAATTTTCTTCATTTCAGCTAAATTGGCACCTTTTCCGCCAAGCAGTGCTTTCATTTCTTTGTTCCCCTCTTCAAAAGCATAAACAAATTTCTTCATCTCTTTAAACCTTCCTCTTTCTATATTTTTTTATAAAAAACCCATAGTAAACTAGAGTAAACTATGGGTCATTAACTAAGGATGTCTATTTGAGTTTTATGTTGAGACCGGTAATTTCAAGTATAATGCTGGCAGTTTCTTCTATTGCTTTGTTGGCAACGTTTATAACTGGGCAACCGAGTTGACGGTAAACGCGGTCAGCGTAGTCCAATTCCTCAAGAATACGATCGAAATTGGCATATTCCACGTTTGAAGATAGGCCCAATGCTTTTAAGCGTTCAATACGAACCTCATTTAACTTCTCAGGTGAATTTGTGAGCCCAATTAATTTGTGTCTTGGAACTTCATGAATTTCTTTTGCAACTGGGATTTCAGGTACAAGCGGCACGTTGGCTACTTTTACATTTTTATGTGACAGGTACATACTAAGGGGCGTTTTTGAAGTTCTTGAAATGCCCAGTAATACCACATCGGCATATTTTAACCCCCTCAAATCTTTTCCATCATCGTACTTAACTGCAAACTCAATTGCCGCTACGCGTTCAAAATAATCATCATCCATCTTATACATGGAGCCTGGTTTTCGAGCTGCAGGTTCTCCAAAAAATTTTTCAAACTGGATTAAGATTGGGGACATCAAATCATGACAAATCACATTGTGTTCATTGCACATGTGCTCAATGGCAAAAGTCAGCTCATCAATAACAGTTGTATACATAATTATAGATTGGTGGTTAGACGCTTCTGCTACAATTTCATTTACAGCATCCACATCCCGGATGTAATTGTATTTTTTTAAGATATAATCTTTGTTCGCAAATTGATTCATAGCCGCTTTTGTGACTTGTGAAGCAGTTTCCCCCAAAGAATCGGATACGATATATACATAATACCGATTGTCTTCCATAAATGCCTCCTTTAAGCCCTTCTTTATTTATATCCAAATTCTAAAATTTCAATCGCTCTCGAATATAATTTTCAAGGTTTTCGATTTTAATCCGCTCTTGTTCCATAGAATCTCTATGTCTAATGGTAACACTCGCATCTAATTCAGAATCAAAATCGTAAGTAATACAAAATGGTGTTCCAATTTCATCATGTCTTCTATACCGTTTACCAATACTACCCGAGTCATCAAAATCAACGCTAAAATGTTCAGAAAGATCAGCAAAAATTTTCTCTGCACCTTCATTTAATTTTTTTGACAGTGGGAAAATCGCAGCTTTAAATGGCGCAAGAGTTGGGTGAAACCTTAACACATTACGTGTCGTGCCATCGTCAAGTGTCTCTTCATCATAAGCATCAACGAGAAAAGCAAGCGTTACGCGATCTGCACCTAAAGATGGCTCAATGCAATATGGAACATATTTTTCATTTGTAATTGGGTCTTGATACGATAAATCTACTTTTGAGTGTGTCATATGCGCTTTAAGGTCGAAATCAGTTCGATCAGCTATCCCCCATAACTCGCCCCAACCAAATGGGAATAAATATTCAATATCTGTTGTGGCGTTTGAATAATGAGAAAGTTCTTCAGCATCATGATCTCTAAATTTCACGTGTTCAGAATTAAGTCCAAGGTTTAAAAGCCAATTCATACAATAATCTTTCCAATAGTTAAACCATTCAAGGTCTTCACCTGGCTTGCAGAAAAATTCAAGTTCCATTTGTTCAAACTCGCGGGTTCTAAACGTAAAATTACCTGGCGTAATTTCATTTCTAAAAGATTTGCCAATTTGGCCTATTCCAAAAGGCACTTTTTTTCGAGTTGCCCTTTGAATCGCCTTGAAATTCACAAAGATGCCTTGGGCTGTTTCTGGACGTAAAAAGATTTCAGTTGACGAATCTTCAACAACACCTTGAAATGTTTTGAACATTAAATTAAATTTACGAATTTTAGTAAAATCATGTGCGCCACATTTTTCGCATTTAATGCCTTCTTCTTCAATATAAGTTTCCATCTTTTCATCAGACCACGAATCGATAGCTTGGATTTCTTTTCCATTTGAATTTGCATAGGCCTCGATTAACTGATCTGCCCTATAACGTGTTTTACAAGATTTACAATCCATTAATGGATCGTTAAAGCCACCAACATGACCAGACGCCACCCATACTTCTGGATTCATAAGAATTGCACTGTCTACACCGACATTGTACGGGCTTCCCTGAACAAATTTTTTCCACCAAGCCTGTTTAACGTTGTTTTTTAGCTCAACACCAAGTGGGCCATAATCCCATGTATTGGCGAGCCCGCCATATATATCTGATCCAGGAAATATAAATCCTCTTGACTTGGCTAATGCCACAACTTTTTCCATAGTAACTTTTCGCATTTGTTGCCTCCCATAAAAATTTCAAATAAAAAAATCTTCCATCCCAAAAACAATGTAAGGGACGAAAGATTATTCCGCGGTTCCACCCTAGTTGGTCAAAGACCCACTTAAATGTGCATAGCTCCGAAGCGCCTTTCCAAAAATGACAATATCGATTTACACCACCCACCGACTCTCTATAAAATTCATTTTATGTACTTTTCTTCATCATAGCAGCAATATTTTAATTGATTTTAGCATAAACAAATTAGTCTGTAAAGTGGCTTTCAGTGCTTTCTTTGTTTAAGTCTTCTTTTTTTTCTTCACGCATGATATAGGCCATAAACTCATCAAATTTTTCTTGCGTAAGCTCATTAAAATTAATCGTTCCACCATCTTTTTTTACAATTCTAATTTCACAGCCCGTTGCAATTGCTGCAATAATGGCAACAACAGTTGGTTTTGCAAAAATTACAGCACTCACCGCACCAGCAACAACTGGGATATCTACAACAGTTCGACCATTTTTCAAAATAAGAATTTGATGCACAAGACCTTCATTCACTAAAGATTTTAGGCGTTCTACTATTTCTTGACCATTTAATTTCTTATTAATTTTATCTTGAAAGCCAGCATTCTCTTCAATATAAACAATGGCTCTTAGCATGTCGCCTTCATTTAGTTCAAGTGCTTCTTTTGCAACTTTATAGCTTGCGCCTGTACGTTCAATGACTTCATCCACCATTTCAAGTGTAATTTTCATGCGAAACCTCCTTGAATTCTTATATTTTAAATTATAGCACTATATGGATTAAAACACAAAAAAAGGCCGCTAATTTGCGACCTTTTTTTAAACATTAAATTTTAAATTTCTTAATATTGTTTTCCAATCCTAGTGCAAGGTCTTTTAATTGATCTGCAGAGGAAGCAACTTCTTCAACAATAGCTGTTTGTTCCTGCATGGAAGCACTTACCTCTTCAGATGCTGCGGCAGCTTCTTCGGATATGCTTGCAATACTGGAAATACTATCGAGTATTTGTATTTTACTATCATCCAAAACTTCAATATCATTTGAAATGGTATCAATAATACCTTGGATGCTATTAATCACGTTAAAGATTTCAGTAAAGGCATCTTCAACTTTTACAACAGCTTCATTTTGTTCACTTGATCTGGATTTAACCTCTTGCATAATATTAACTGTATTTTGACTTCCAGATTGAATGTTAACAACAATGTTTTTAATTTCATCAGCAGCTTTACTGGATTCTTCAGCTAACTTTCGAATTTCATCCGCAACGACAGCAAAACCTCTGCCATGTTCACCAGCTCTTGCAGCCTCAATTGAAGCATTTAACGCGAGAAGGTTGGTTTGTTCAGCAATTGTACTGATTGCACCAACAATACTACCAATATCTTGAGATTGTTTTTCAAGTTCAAGGATAGCGGTTTCAGTTTTTAAAGTTGCTTCGTTATTTTCTTCATTTTTAGCTCTTAAAACCTCTACAGATTTAACACTTTCGGCGTTGACATCACCAGCCGTTTTAGTCATGTGAATCATTTCTAAAATGTTATCCGTAAGCTTCTTGATGTTGTCTCCCATTTCATAAGCAATTCTACTACTTACTTCACTATCTTGAGCTTGTTTTGTTGCACCTTGAGCCACTTCTTCAACAGCATAAGCCACTTCTTTTGAAGCACTTCTAGAACGGTCTGAAAGGTCGACAAGGGATGTTGCAGAACCCAGTACATCATCCGTTGCATGGTTAACGTTTTTAAGAAGTGCTGAAACGCTGTCAATCATAACATTTAAGTCAGCACCTAGTTTTCCAATTTCATCATGTGTTTTAATTTTAATGCGTTTCGTAAAGTCACCTTTACTGACAACACTAACTGTGTCAGACATGTTGCGTACATTCTTAATGATACGATTCGAGAATATAATTGCGCCAATAATGGCAAGAATCAATAAAACAGATGCAATGGCAACAATTGTCCAAAGCAATTTATTTGTGTCTTCTTGAATTTCACGCTCATCAACAACCGCTATTATTTTCCACCCCAATCGTTCCATAGAGGTCATAATTGCAATTCGATCAATCCCATCAATTGTATACGCGTATCTACCTTCTGTATTACTTTCAACAAATGTTCTTAGTCCATCGACAGATATCGGTTGTCCAATTATAGAAACATCTGGATGCGTAAATGGCACGCTATCTGGTCCTACTAAGAAAATATACCCATACTTACCGATTTGAACATCGTTAGCCATTTTAGCAATTTCAGTAATATCTAGATCTAGAGCCAAAACACCCTCAATGTTGCCACTAATCCCCGTAACAGGTGCACCAGCAGATACAACAACAATAGAAGCGTCCGATGCATCATTGTAAGGGGCAGTCCAAATAAGTTCGTTTTTAGCGACTGCGTCTGTATACCAAGGTCTGGTTGTTGGATCGTAATCAGCAGGCAATTCCGTTTCAGGATAAATTAAAAATGTTCGATCTGAGTAGCCAACATAGACATTTTTAACCTCTTGATATTCATCAATAAAGGATTCAAAAGCCTTGTAAACCCAGGATCTGTTTTGTGTTACGGTCCGAGCAGTTTTTACATTGGCATCATTTGACAAGAGACTTGTTGCCCGACTATAAATATTCATGTAATTTTGAATATTTTGTTTTATCAGTTCAGATTGCTCTGAACTTGAGCTTGTGAGCATGTCTTCATATGATGCAGTTGTCGTATTATAAACCATAATACTTAATGTCACAATAGGGATGGTAATTACCAGAATAAAAGCAATAATCAATTTCAATTTTAAGCTCATTTTTTTCATAATGTGTTCGCCCCTTTCTAGATGGGATAAGGAATTAATAAATATTTACCCACAACAAAAGTTATCATAACAAAAAAACATCTGATGTGAATATCAGATGCTAAAATAATTATTAATTTAAAATAAGCTTTCTAAAAAATTCCTAGATTTTATAGGCTTTAAATCTAAATGGTATTCCAAATATGCTTCAAAAATCGCAATAATTTTTGTTAAATAATTGGGGTGTATTTTGGTTTTCACAAGAACTTGAATATCTTTTTCAAGCATAAATTGAATCACCTGTACAAAAGATTGATTGAGCGTAATGGTGTGCACTTTTTTAGAGCAACTTTTACACACCAGCCCCCCTTCTTGGATTGAAAACTGGTATATTTCATTGGGCATGCCGCAAGCAGCACATGTGGGGATTAGCGTAGGCGCATGACCCGTTAGCTTTGTAAGTTTAACCAGATAAGCGGCACGCAGCAGGGCGTAAGGTGTATTTTTTTGAATTAATAAATCAATGAGTTCAACAATTAACCTGTAATGCACACGATCGATAACAGCAGGATAAGTTGTTAAATGGCAAAGCTCAAGAAAATAATTTCCGTATGCAAGGGATTCTAAATCATCTGTAATCCTAAAATGCGATTCTTGAATATCTACAGAGTCGATTTTCATGACCTTTGATTTTGTATTCAGTACAAATTGACCAAAAACAAAAGGTTTGGCACATGCCGCCAAACTCGATTTCGGACTTTTGGCACCATTGGCAACCGCTTCTAACTTACCCCCTTTTTCAGTAAACAAGGTAAGGAAAATGTCGTTATTGACACTTTTGGTTGCCTTTAATACCAAAGCATTGGTTTCAAAAAACATAACCGCCTACAATCCCGCAAGCATTATGGTTGCCAGCGTAAAATATATTGAAAGACCCGTTAAGTCAATAGTTGTTGTAATAAAGGGTGCAGAAGCCACTGCAGGGTCAACCCCAATTTTTTTAAAAACGAGTGGAACAATTGTGCCAATGGTTGCTGCAGTACTCATGTTTGCCCACATGGAAATGCCAACAATAATTGCAATATGATATTCCGTTTCCATAATTATTGCAGCAACGGCTACGATTAATGCACATACAATCCCCACAATTAATCCAACTGAAATTTCATGTATAAGCGTTTTAAAAATGCCAGTACCTTCAATTTCATGTGTTGCAATGTTCCGCACCGTAATTGTAGACGACTGTGTTCCAACATTTCCGCCCATACCTGCCAATAGTGGCATAAACAAAGCCAATGAAGCATTTGCACTAATGGTTTTCTCAAAATAAGCAAGAACGGATGCGGAAAGAAGGCCACCAAAAATAGTAACTATAAGCCAAGGTAATCGAGACCGTATCGAAGCAAAAACACGAACTTTTAAAGTGGTATCATGTTCGTATGCTTCTTCATCAGATGAACCAGCAAATTTATAGAAGTCCTCTGTCGCCTCTTCTTCAATAATATCCAAAACGTCATCGACGGTTATAATGCCCTGAAGAATTCCTTCTGAGTCTACAACTGGAACTGCAAGCAAATCGTATTTGGATACAATTTGCGCCACTTCTTCTTGATCGTCATCAACATGGACTGTAATTAAATTTTCATTCATCACACTGGAAACTGTACGATTCGGCGCTGATACAATGAGCTCTCGCAAAGATATAACGCCTACAAGCCTCTCTTGATCATCTGTAACATAAACATAGTAGATGGTTTCTGCGTCTGGTGCAATGGCCCTTAAGGTTTCAATGGCATAATAAATGGTGTAATTTTTTTGTATGGAAACAAAATCCTTTGTCATGAGTCTTCCAGCTGTGGAATCTTCGTAGACAAGGAGTTCCTTTACGTCTTCAGCATCTTCGAAATCTAAAAAAGCAATAATTTCTTTTTGACGATTTTCTGGCAAATCACTGAGTTTATCAACAATTTCATCTTGTGACATAAGGTCCAGAACAGCCACTTTTTTTTCATAAGTTAAAGCGTGAAGCAAACTGCTAAAGTCTTCTGAGTTTAATTCTTCTAAAACCTCAGTGGCAAGTTCATCAGAAAGCAGACCAAACAAGTATATCTGGTCTGCTTCATCTAAATTCTCTAATATTTCTGAAATGTCAGCAGCGTGCATATTCTCTAAATACGTATGCAATTTCAAATCATCATTTGATTCAATCATTGCTTCAACTTCGGCGAGAATTTCATAAAATTTAACGATTCGCACGGCGACACCTCCTCTTCTAGTCTTTATAACCTAGTGAATTCAATAGATTTTGATTATCACGCCAGCCTTCTCTTATTTTTACCCAAAGTTGTAGGTTTACTTTTTTATCAAGGAATTTTTCGATATCTTGTCTGGCACTTTTACCGATTCCTTTTAGTTTTCGACCTTCTTTACCAATGATAATGCCTTTATGAGATTTTTTTTCACAAATTATATTGGCTTCGATATCATAAAGTGTCTCATCTGGACGAAGTTTCATGGATTGAACTTCAACTGCGACACCATGTGGTATTTCATCTTGGATATACATCAATATTTTTTCACGTATAATTTCGCCTACAATTGTGCGTTCTGTTTGGTCTGTTAGTGTATCGTCAGAATAATAGGCAGGCCCTTCAGGAAGTTCTTTCTTAATTGCATCAATAAGTTCTTTGACCCCATGACCAAGTGTTGCAGAAAGGCCAACAACTTCTTTTACAAAGGGCATTTTTTCATATACATCATATATTTGCTTGTATGCTTCAGGTTTTAAAAGGTCCACCTTGTTAATTGCCAAGATAACTTGAACACCAGCTTCTTTGACAAAATCTAACAAGTACTGGTCACCAGGCCCAATTTTTAAAGAGTGATCCATCATTAAAATAACAACATCTACATCTTTAACTGCATTTTTTGCACTGGTCACCATGTAATCCCCTAATTTACTTTTAGGCCTATGAATACCAGGTGTATCTACAAAAATAATCTGTGTGGATGCGTCATTATACATGGCCGTAATTTTATGTCGTGTTGTCTGTGGCTTGTCTGACATAATGGCAATTTTTTCGCCAATAATTCTATTTAGTAACGTGGATTTCCCAACATTGGGTCTGCCAATGATGGTTACAAAACCTGATTTAAAAGACATGGTACCTCCGTTTATTTCATATCAATTTGAGTAAATGACTTAGGTAAAAGGTCATCTATACTATAGACTTCATAATCATAATCTTTAGCGATAATGATGTCAATATCTTTGCCAAATTCTACAATCACTTGACGGCATATGCCACATGGAAATGTATAATCATGGCTGCTTGAAACAACTGCAATTGCTTTAAACTCTTTTTCACCATCTGATACCGCTTTAAAAATAGCTGTTCTTTCAGCACAATTTGTAGCGCCATATGATGCGATTTCAATATTGCAACCTGTATAAACTTTCCCGCTTTTGGTTAGTAAGGCTGCCCCAACGTTAAAGTTCGAATAGGGTGTGTATGCAAATTCCATAGCTTCATATGCTTTTTCTACTAACTCTTTGTAAGTCATGATCAGTCACCTCAATTTTCAATTATTTCCTCGTGCCCAGTTTCCATAACTTGTATCCAAGTTTGACCAGGATTGAGTTGGATTGCCTCGCCATCCTGTGTAAAAAATAGCGTAGGTGTTTCTGGTGTTTCTTTTTCCCACTTGATTGCAACGGATTTGCCTGCAGTGTAAAGCTTGCCTTCACCGGTTCCTACAAATTTAATGGCCAGCCGGCCTTCATTATCAATCACTTTGGTATCGGCATATTGAACAAGAATATTGCTGCACGTTAGTTGGTTTTCATCCGTCTCATCAACATGTGGTTTACCATTAGTATACCTGTAATATAATTTTGTTTCATTGTTATATTTATACGAAGTGGCATATCCGGTAGAACTGCTACGGGTCGGTTCTTTATAAACAAAGGTAATCTGCCCAGCAGCATCACCTTCAATTTCCTTAAATGACGCATGAAATTCTAGGAAAGTCGGCTCTACATGTGTTTTATACCCTCTATTATTGGCATCCTCAACAATTTCTTTTGATGATGTATACATATTGTGTGGTATTTTTTTATGGTTTTCCCGCCAAAACGCACCACTACTTAGGCCATCTATATCAGCTAGTCTGTATTTTTTTATGTCTTTAAAAGCTTGGTTTGACCCACCCACATGAACATAGTATGGATTGTACTCCATGGCTTTTTCTATAAAATATGGTCTAGCACTGCGAACCGGTCCAATAAGGTCTGGTAAGTTTGAATAGAAAACAGCCAAATAGCGCGTAATTCTACCTTCAGCCAGAATTTCATAACAAATATCTGCCTTAGATAAACCTGCTTGAGGTCTAGCAGGTGCCAAATTGTCCATCATAACCGCAATAGGCCGAAGTGGTTCAACGGATACCATTGGCATTCCTGTGAGTGGATTAATTACTTCATTTTCTCCTAAAATAGGCGTTAACGGTTCTGTTTCCGGTTCGGTCTCTGGTTCGGTTGATGTTGATGTGGTGATTTCTGTGGGTAAAGTCGTCAGTTCTGTCTCAACCTTGGTACATCCAATTAAATAAATACTGCTTAAAAGTATAAATGCAAATAGGATTCGTTTTGTCTGGCTCATGTACACTCCTTTATTTCACTTAAAAATTTTGAGCTTTTTTAGTACTTCTTTTTCATGTGCACGCATTTGTTTTTTTTCTGTATCAGTCATGTGATCGTAACCAAGCAAGTGCAATAAACTGTGAACAACCAAATATATGATTTCCCGCTCAAGAGAGTGTCCAAATTCTAGGGCTTGCTCCTCAGCACGATCTATTGAAATTACAACATCTCCGAGATATGCATATGGCTCTTTAAGGCCATTTTTATAAACAGATTCATACTGAGGGAAAGAAAGAACATCGGTTACAGCATCTTTTTCTCTATACGTTTTATTCAGGTTTTGAATTGTCTCATTGTCTACAAAGAGCAAAGATACCTCACCATCACAAGCAACCGATTCCAAAGCCATAACAGTATTTAAGGCCTCTTGAAGGCGGGTCTCCATATTGGAATTTAATTCGAAATTTGTCTCATTGTTAATTTCAAAAATCATTTTTCCTCCTTCAAGGCTTGAACCACATCTACATCAGGGTAAACGATACGTTCATGAAAAATTCCACTGAGTACGTTTAGAAAAGACTTTTTAATACGCTCAATTTCATGCATGCTAATATCGCTCTCACTTAATTGGTTTTCTGCCATCTTTTGACCAATAATTTTTTCTATTAATGCGCTTAATTTTTCTTTTGTAGGCGATTCAAGCGTTCGCACGGCGGCTTCCACAGAATCTGCCAGCATTAAAATAACCGCTTCTTTACTTTCGGGTTTTGGCCCAGGATAAACAAATTTTGAAGCATCTACATCTGGGTTTGATTGTTGTTCTTGATGGTAGAAATATTTAATCAAGGACGTTCCATGATGCGCTTTCATTACATCAACAACTTCATCAGGCAGCTTGTTCTTTTTGGCCATTTCAACCCCAACACTCATATGTTGTTTAATGATATTGGCGCTTATCTGTGGTGGAAGTTTATCATGCGGATTGTCACTCCCCAGTTGATTTTCTTTGTAATAATAAGGGCGTTCTAATTTACCAACGTCATGATAGAACGCTGCAACACGTGTAAGCAAACTGTTGGCACCAATATCATGGGCTGCTGTTTCAGCAAGGTTTCCAACCAAGACACTGTGGTGGTAGGTTCCTGGCGCTTCAACCAAAAGTCGCTTTAACAATGGCCTATTGGGGTTTGAAAGTTCAAGCAATTTAAAAGGGGTCAATATAGAGAAAAATCCCTCAAAAAACGGCATCAAACCAATTGTAATAACTGAACTTATAATGCCATTTCCTAAGGCAAATATAACAGTTAAAGGCAATGCATCAATAGGCGTGTTAAATAAAAGTGTTTGGACAATTGCAAAAATCATCAAAATTAATGCCGTAAAAAGACCTGCTGTAACAACTTGAGACCTTTGTTTGATATTTCGGACCAATAGGGCTAAGACCATTAGAGAAATAATATAAGCCATAACGACTATTGCTTCCATAGACGTCCAAATATAAGTAAAAACAATTAAAGCCAAACCAAAGAAAACCACAATATGCGGTGTAATCATAATGCCTGCCATCATTGCAAAGGCAGGAATTGGTACCATAAAGGGTGAAAAATCATAAAAGAATTTTCCGATAACAAAAGAAAACACAAAAAGACTGATCAATATGGCATACGTCTTAACCGATGCTAGGATTTTTTTATCATATAAATACAGATAAAAATGAAGAATAATCCAGATGACAGAGGTTAATGCAAAAAGTGCCACACTAATTAAGAAACGATCGCGTCCGGACTGAATTAACATATCACCTTCAGACAATATTCTATAATGGTCTTCTGTAACAGGATCCCCTTTTTCGATTAATAGTGTTCCCTTCTTATAGACAACCTCTTCAACTTTTGAAAGTTCATTTTCAATTTTCGCATTTGTTTTATCAATATCAACGAAAGCGTTTTCTGTTAAAGAATGTTCAATCAATTTAATTAAGACATTTCGATCCATAGAGCTTAGTTCAATTTGATTGTCTAAAAATACACCTACATTAGTCATGACCGAGCTGATTTCATCCGATTTTAAACCACCTGACATATTTTGTGAAGCAATATCAATGGCGTAGGTTTTCATAGAATCTAGTTTTTCAGGAGACATGGAGATAATTGCAACCAGTTCTTCTTCATTCAATTCATAGGCATTTTTCTTTTCAATGCCTACATAAACGCGTTTCATTAGAGTTTCATCAGACGCATAAGAAGATTTTATTTCTAGAACACGCGCAAAAAAATCTGTCAAATCTTTCTTTGAAGCCACAATTTTTGAAAAATCCACATAATAAATTGGTTCAATACTGTCCTTCACTTCTTGCTTTCGAACGGCTGTCAAATGTGTGTCAACAATATCTGCTTTTAAATAAATAGCTTCCTTGGCTAAGTCGCCTACTTCATAAGCATAAAGCCCATAAAAAGCAGAATTGTTCAAAACAAAAAACACACTTAACAAACCAATAAGCATAATAGACGTGTTAATTAACAAGTTTTTGTTTTTTAAAAAACGGTTATTTTTTTTCATTTTTATGAACCTCGATTTTTTTTTCATAACGGTCATAACTTAAGATAATTTTCTTAACCAATTCATGTCGAACGACGTCTCGTTCTGTCAATTTAACCATGCCAATTTCCTCTACATTTTTTAGCACCTCAATGGCATGAACTAGCCCAGATTTTTTACCAGACGGCAAGTCAATCTGAGTAATATCTCCATTTACAATTACTTTTGATCCGAATCCAAAACGGGTTAAAAACATTTTCATTTGTTCACGTGTTGTGTTTTGAGCCTCGTCTAAAATAATAAACGCATTATCAAGTGTCCTTCCCCGCATATAAGCAAGTGGTGCAATTTCAATTAAACCACGTTCTTTAAAAGAATTATACGTGTCTGCGCCAAGAATATCATATAGGGCATCATAAAGTGGTCTTAAATAGGGATCGACTTTCATCTGTAAATCACCTGGTAAAAATCCTAAACTTTCACCAGCTTCTACGGCGGGTCTTGTTAAAATAATGCGATTTATTTCATTGTTCTTGAAAGCCCTTACAGCCATGGCAACAGCCAAATATGTTTTTCCAGTGCCTGCCGGCCCAATTCCAAACACAACGTCTTTTGCTTGAATTGACTTAATATATTGATTCTGCCCTAAGGTTTTGGGTTTAATGTATTTGCCTCTTGCTGTGACACAAATAAAAGACTTGTTTAAATCTTCAAGTTTTTGTCCCTCACCACCATGAACCGATTGAACAATATAGTTAACGCGTTGTCGGTCAATAATTTCACCTGATTTTATATTTTGAATGATAATTTCAATGGCATCAATCGCCAATGACACATTTTGAGTATCCCCTTGAACGATAATTTCACCATCTCTCGCTGCAATAAGAACGTTGAAACTCTGTTCAATTATTTTGATATTTTCATCTAAGTTCCCAAATAATAAATGCAAAGCACTAAAATCATTTAAGGCAATTTTTCGCATTGTTTGATCTGTCATAGGACCTCCTGATAATTCGCTGTTACAATTATTCTAGCATAATTACCGATTTGCTGCACAAAAAAATAAAATGACATACCCTTTCGGATATGCCATTATGATTCACAAATATTTTGCTGATCAAGATAAGGCTTTTTTGACCATATCTGCAACGGTTTTACTATCGGCTCTGCCTTTAGTAGCATTTGTGACAATTCCCATAACTTTTCCCATGTCTTTCATGGAAGTTGCTCCAGTTTTGGAGACTGCCTCTTTGACAATTTCCAAAATAGCTTCAGTTGAGAGTTGTTCAGGAAGATATCCCATCAAAAGATCTATCTCCGCTTCAGTAGTATCGACCAAATCTTGACGTCCGCCATTTCGAAATTCTTCGATGGCGTTTTTTTTCTGTTTGATTTGTTTCGCAATAATATCAATAACTGCAGCGTCATCTAATTCAACTCGTTCGTCTACTTCAATTTGTTTGATAGCAGATCGCAACATAGTGATTACAGATTTGCGCAACTTATCTTTTTCTTTCATTGCAATTTTCAAATCATCCATCAGCATATTTTTTAGTGACATATAATCATCCTTTCACTAAAACTGCTTTTTCTTCTTTTTTCTAGCTGCTTCAGATTTTTTCTTACGCTTCACGCTAGGCTTCTCGTAATGTCTTCTCTTTTTAATCTCAGCCATTACACCAGCCTTAGAAGTTTCTCTTTTAAATCTTTTTAAAGCACTATCGATACTCTCGTTTTCTCCTACTTTGATGCCAGACATTCACATTCCCTCCCTCCGTTAATAGATTCTTCAATAGTACAGAGGAATGTACCTAGAACATACTTTGTTATTATACACTATGATGCTTTAAAATGCAATAGATAATCTTGATTAAATTAGCCAGGAGGCCATTTGAGCGTTCTACCACCCAAAAGGTGATAATGCAGATGTTGTACAGTTTGTCCCCCGTCTTCACCAATATTGGTTACAAGTCGATAGCCAGCTTCTTCCAAACCTTCAGATCTGGCGATTTCAGCAGCTACTAGTTGTATATGTCCCAATAATTTGACATCTTTTTCGGATGCCTTTGCAATTGAATCAAGGTGAACCTTTGGTACAATCAAAATGTGAACTGGCGCTTCAGGTTGAATATCCTTAAAGGCATAGACCCACTCATCTTCGTATACTTTTGTAGATGGAATATCGCCTTTAACTATTTTACAAAATAAACAGTCACTCACAAACTCACCTCCTGTTGCGCTGAACTTATTATATCAGAATTATGAGATAATTTCACCCACTAATTCAAAATCTGCATTTAAATGTATTTGCACATTTACAATACGTCCAGCATCAAGATGGCTTTCAGAGGTAATTTTCACTTTCAAGTAATTGCAAGTGTGGCCAATATAAAAGCCCGCTTTTTCTTCTTCTATGAGAACACTCAGATGGGTCTGATTGTATTGCATCAAATAATTATGACGCATTTTGCTTGCAATTTGGCTCAAGGCATCTGCCCGACTCTTTTTTACATTGGGTGGAATTTGATTGGGCATTGTAGCCGCCGGTGTCCCTTCTCGTTTAGAAAATGGAAACACATGTACTTCAGCAAAACCAATACGTTCAATAAACGCCTCTGTTTCTGCATATTCATTCTCTGTCTCACCAGGAAATCCGGCGATTAGGTCAGTTGTTATTGCAGGATTCTTATATAGTTTTCTAAGTTTGCTAACAGCAGATGCATAATCATCGGTTGAATATCTTCTGTTCATTCGCTTCAGCACAGAATCCGAACCACTTTGAAGCGAAAGGTGAAAATGATCACAAACTTTTTCAAGTGGTGCCAAGCGTTCAATAAAAGCCTCTGTAATTAGCCTAGGTTCAATTGATCCTAAACGTATTCGACTTACATGTTCAAGTTGGTTCAAAGCCTCCATCAAATCAATTAATCTTTTCTCACCAAGGTCTACGCCATATGACCCAATATGGATGCCAGTTAGTACAAATTCACGATAGCCTTTTTGAGATAAAGTTTCAACTTCTTCGATAATATGTTTCATTGAACGACTCCGAACATGGCCTCGCGCATAAGGGATAATACAATAACTGCAATATTGATTGCATCCTTCTTGTATTTTTATAAATGCGCGCGTATGTACTTTTACACGATTTAACACCATATTTTCAAAGTTATGAACTGTCATGATATCATCTACCACAACAAGAGGCGTTTTTTTATCGCCCTTTCTATAGGATTCAATATATTCTAATATATGCGTTCTTGAATCTGTCCCAATAACGATATCGACGCCTTCAATTGCTTTGACTTCCTCTGGAGAAATTTGGGCATAACACCCCATTACCACAACTATGGCTTCAGGATTGTTTTTTTTGGCACGTCGAATCATTTGCCGTGATTTTTTATCGCCAACGTGTGTTACAGTACACGTATTAATAACATAAATGTCAGCAAGATCATCGTAGTCTGTTATTTCATATCTATTTTGATAAAACAAATCCATAAGTGCATCTGTTTCATACTGATTTGTTTTGCAGCCTAAAGTTGCAAAAGCAACACGATTCATATTGATCTCCTTTACTCAAATTCTCCCATTATATATTGGGCAATTGTAACCGCAGTAAAACCTGCAGTCTCCGTTCTTAATATTCGTTTTCCTAAACTTACAGAAAAAGCCCCATTTGCCTGAAGATCATCCACTTCATAAGGCTCAAGTCCACCTTCAGGTCCTACTAAAATACCAATTTTAAGTTTCCCCGAATTGATAGATTTAAGTGCATTCAATTTTTCACCAATAGACGTACTTTCCTCATTTTCATATAAAACAAGAAAAACATCATATGTGTCAATTTTTTTCGAAACATCTTTAAGCGTATAAGGGCCTTCAATTTCTGGTACTATATCTCTTTTTGACTGTTTTGCAGCCTCTTTTATAATCCGTTCAAACCGCATAATTTTCTTTGAAATATCTTTACCTGTATAATCCGCTACACACCTTTTGCTGTCAACAAGATAAAATTTTTTGACACCTAATTCTACATTTTTTTGTAAGATTAACTCAAGTTTTGTGCCTTTAGGAACACATTGAAACAAATCGATAGTACTACTGGTCTCATTTGAATGAGACTCCTTTGACTGAATTTTAGTTGTAATTTGATCTTCTTCAATCGATTGGATTTGACAAATATAAGTAAACTGATCTGATATAAGTTCAATTGATTCACTAAGTTTTACACGAAGCGATAATTTAAGATGCTTTAATGTCTCACTTTCATTTATCAGAATCACTTGGTCTAAAACAAGATCTGATTTTCCTAAAAAAAACCGATGCATATTAAAGTCCTTTCCGTGCAACAATAACAGCCCATTCACCTTTTTTTACAGTTTCCACAACTTCAAGACCAGAAGATTGAATTTTGTCGAGCACGCTGTCTAATCTTTGCAGAATGATCCCTGAAGCAATAAAATACCCTCCGGATTTAATAACAGAATCAATATCGTCTACCAACTGTATGATAATTTCAGCGATAATATTCGCAACAACTAAATCAGCTGGTTGGTCCACAACCGACAACAAATCACCTTGTCTGATGTCTGATATGTTCTCAAGGTGGTTGCGCTCTATGTTCTCCCGTGCTGTTTTAACAGCAACAGGATCAATATCAACACCCAATATCGACTTTGCACCTAATAAACCTGCTGCAATAGATAAAATACCACTTCCACAGCCAACATCCAGTACATGATCTGATGGCCTCATGTATTTTTCAATCATTTCAATACAAAGTGACGTGGTCTCATGTGTTCCAGAACCAAAGGCATTGCCAGGATCAATTTCAATTACAATTTCATCTGTCTTTGATTCAACTGTTTCCCAACTTGGCTTGACTACCATTTTTTTCCCAAGTCGAATTGGTTTAAAATACTTTTTCCATTCATTTTCCCAATTCTCTTGAAAAACAATTTGAGTTTCAATAATGCCAGGTGATGGGTCTAAACCAAATGAGGTTAATTCTTCAAGCTTATTTTTAAGGGTGTCAACGGTTCCTTCAATAGAGTCTCGTTCAAGATATGCGGTTACAACAGCACCTTCAAAATCCAACGTCGTATTTTCAGGTTCAAAAAAATCCCATAGACCAGACGCATTGCCAAGTAAATCAGGATCATTCGGATTTAATATTTGAACGCCATTTGCCCCCGTTCTATAAAGAAGTTGACTTACAGCATCTATACACATAATTGACGTTTTTATATTTATTTCAAACCAAGCCATATTTAATTCCTATCCTTTTCATAAGATTTCTATCGAATACTATATCACAGAACTATTGTTTGAGTCCACATTTAAAAACTCAAAAAAAGACCCATGTGATTAGCATAGGTCTAAGAATTAGCTAAGTGCGTCTTTCATTTTGTCGAAGAAGGATTTATCTTCTTTTTTTTTTCCTTTTTGAGCGTTAGAAGAACTTGATTTGGTATTCCCCATTTCAGATTCTAATGCTTCTAATAATTCCCTTTGTTTTTTTGTAAGGTCTTTAGGAATATCAACATGTATCTTAACATATTGGTCGCCACGGCCATAGCCATTAAGCACAGGAATTCCCTTGCCTTTTAATTTAAACTGTTTTCCTGCTGGTGTTCCTGCTGGAATTGTAAATTTAACTTTGCCGTCTAAAGTAGGTACCATAACTTCGCTGCCTAAAACAACTTGCCCATATGAAACCCATAAATCATAGAAAATATCATTATTTTCACGTGTAAATTCTTTATGAGGTTTAACATGAATTACAACGATAACATCACCACGCGGCCCACCATTCTGGCCTAAGTCACCTTCACCCCTAATTTGCATGTTGGCACCGTGAAATACGCCTGCAGGCAGTTCAATTTCCTTCGTGTGTTTTTTCTTGACAATACCATGTCCCTTACACTGATGACACGCCTTGTCAAACGTTTCACCTTTTCCTTTACAGGTTGGACACGCTTTAACACTTATAGATTCTCCAAAAAGTGACCGTTGAGTGTAACGCACCTCTCCGGTCCCATTACACGTACTACATGTATGGGTGGCTGAACCAGGCTCATTGCCTTTTCCATGACACACATCACATGTTTCTGTTCTGAAAAACTCTAGTGTCGTTTTTTTACCAAATGCGGCTTCTTCAAAACTTAATGTGACATCAACTCGCAGATCTTTACCACGTCTTGGTCCATTTCTACGGCTTCCACCACTTCCACCAAACCCAAAACCGCCACCAAACATTTCATTTATAATATCTTCAAAACCACCAAATCCACCTTCAAAACCACCAAATCCACTACCGCCTCCCATATTTTGGTTGACGCCAGCATGACCAAATTGATCATACAGTTTTCGTTTCTCAGGATCGCTTAAAATTTCATAGGCTTCATTAATTTCTTTGAATTTTGTTTCTGCTTCTTTATCATCTGGATTTCGGTCTGGATGGTATTTCATTGCCAGTTTCCGATATGCTTTTTTTAATTCGTTTTCATCAGCGTTCCGATCGACACCGAGCAACTCATAATAGTCGCTTTTACTCACGCTTTAACCCACCTTTCTAATCAAGTAGACAAGGCACCGGTATAGGTGCCTCGTCCGATAACTCTATTAGTCTACCACTTCATAATCAGCTTCGTCAACAGAATCATCTTGATCGGTTGATTCCGGAGAAGGATTTTCTTGGGCTTGAGCATTTGCGTCAGCATATATTTTTTCTGCCAGAGGCTGGAACGCATTTGTCAATGCTTCAAAATCACTTTTGATTTTTTCAACATCATCTGTTGCCATGGATGCTTTAAGCGCCTCAATTTTTGAATTTACATCATTTTTTTGTTCTTCAGTCGCTTTATCGCCTAAATCATTCATGGATTTTTCAACTTCATAAATCATATTGTCAGCTTTATTACGTTCTTCAATAAGTTCTTTTTTCTTTTTATCTTCTTCTGCAAATTGTTCTGCTTCTTTAATTTTCTTTTCAACTTCATCTTCAGAAAGATTTGTTGTTGCAGTAATTGTAATATGTTGAGATTTACCTGTACCCAAATCCTTCGCACTAACATTAACAATGCCGTTCGCATCAATGTCAAATGTTACTTCAATTTGTGGCAGTCCACGTCTAGCAGGTGGAATACCATCAAGCTGGAAACGGCCCAGTGTGCTGTTATCTGTTGCCATCTGTCTTTCCCCTTGAAGTACATGAATGTCTACAGCAGTTTGATTATCCGCAGCTGTGGAAAATACCTGACTTTTTTTAGTAGGAATGGTTGTATTTCTTTCGATTAATTTTGTAAATACACCACCAAGTGTTTCAATTCCAAGTGAAAGTGGTGTGACATCCAAAAGCAGAACGTCTTTGACATCACCAGAAAGTACCCCACCTTGAATTGCCGCACCAAGTGCAACACATTCATCTGGATTTACGCCTTTATGCGGGTCTTTTCCAACAAATTTTTTAACAGCATCTTGAACTGCAGGGATTCTTGTTGAACCACCTACTAAAATAACCTGTTCAATGTCTGATGGGTTCAAGCCAGCGTCTTTAAGGGCTTTTTTTGTTGGTTCCATAGACATATCAACCAAGTGCTTGGTTAATTGCTCAAACTTGGAACGGGTTAAATCAACATTTAAATGAAGAGGACCTTCAGCTGTAGCTGTAATAAATGGCAGGTTAACATTTGTCGTTTGTGTTGAAGACAATTCTTTTTTTGCTTTTTCAGCAGCTTCTTTAAGCCTTTGAAGTGCCATCTTATCGTTTCTCAAGTCTACACCATGTTCCGATTTAAAAGTATCCGCTAAATGGTCCATTACGACTTTATCAAAGTCATCTCCACCGAGGTGGTTGTTTCCATTTGTAGCAAGCACTTCAAATACACCATCTCCAATTTCTAGGATAGATACATCGAAAGTACCACCACCAAGGTCAAAGACCATTATCTTGTGTTGCTTATCTGTTTTATCAAGACCGTATGACAAAGAAGCAGCTGTTGGCTCATTGATAATTCTCTTTACTTCTAGGCCTGCAATTTTACCAGCATCTTTTGTCGCTTGTCTTTGCGCATCTGTAAAGTATGCAGGTACTGTGATAACAGCCTCTGTAACTTTTTCGCCAAGATAGCTCTCAGCATCGGCTTTTAATTTTTGTAAGATCATTGCTGAAATTTCTTGTGGTGAATATGTCTTGTCATCTACTTTCACTTTGTGATCTGTTCCCATTTCACGTTTAACAGACATAATTGTTCTGTCTGGATTTGTAATTGCTTGTCTTTTTGCTGTTTCACCAACAAGTCTTTCACCTGTTTTTGTAAACGCAACTACCGATGGTGTGGTTCTATTACCTTCTGCATTTGATATAACTACAGCTTCGCCACCTTCTAAAACAGATACACACGAGTTTGTTGTTCCTAAATCAATACCAATAATTTTTCCCATTTTATGCCTCCTATAATTTTAAACTATTTAGATACTTTTACCATACTGGCACGTATGACTTTATCATTGATTGTATAACCTTCTTGAAAGACTTCTACAACATGTTCGCTTTCAACATCATCACTTTCTTCTGACAATACAGCATGATGTATTTCAGGATCGAACGGTTGTCCTAGAGCTTCAATTTTCTTAACACCATTTTTTTCAAAAAACTCATCAAAAGTTTTTTTGATCATTAAAACCCCTTCATGGAATTTGTCATTAGTTTTTGAAGCGTCATCTACTTTAAGTGCACGTTCAAAATTATCCATAACAGGTAATAAGTCTGCAAAGAGTTTTTCAGTACCAAATTTAAAGATGTCTGATTTTTCTTTTTCAACTCTTTTTCGATAGTTCTGATACTCCGCATTTAACCTTAGATACTTATCATTTAAAGCATCCAGTTCCTCTTGTAAAGTATCAATTGGGTTAACCTCGACTTCAGGCGTTTTATCTTGATTTGTAAGTTCATCACCTTCGCCATTTCTTATGATTTCATCTTGGTCTTCTTGTTCTTTATGCTTTTCTTTTTTCTTCGCCAATTTTGTCACCTTCCTATAAGTTAATTCCTGAAAAAACATCTGATAAGGTATTGCTAATGTAATTAACAACTGAAACAACATTGCCATAATCCATTCGTTTCGAACCTATGACGATTATTTTGCCATCGCTTTTGCCATCAACTTTATAAGAAGATGATACAATACTACAGGCGTCCAGAATCGGATTCTTAATTTCAGAACCTATTTTAATGGACAGTTGATCAGAAGATAATTCCTCAATAAGAAGTTCCATATTATCAGGGTCTTTTAGATACTCAAAAATAGTTTTTGCTTTTTCGGTATTCGCAAATTCTTGAATGGATAAAATTTGTGCCAATCCCTCTACAAACAATTCTGTACCATTAAGCGATTTAAGCGCGTCTCTAAGAATTGGAATCAAATAGTCTACAAAAGTTCCAAGTCCTTGTAGTTTATCTTTTAGTCTCATAATGGATCGAATATCAATTTTTTCTATGGTCTCGCCTTCAAGAAAACTTAACATCGTATCAGAGATACGGTCCAATATAAATTGATCTGCGTTGGAGATTGCAAGCTGAATGTTCTTTACAATCCCAGTATTGGTTACTAAAATTAAAAGAACCCTTGAATCCGTTACTTTTATAAGTTTTAAATTCGCCAGTTTACATTTGTTGAATTTAGGAATGGTGACTATGGAAACCAGTCCTGTAAACTCAGACAATAACTTAGACGCTTGCTTAGCCAAATCATTGGCCTCAATAATCCTATTGAGTAGCAGAGATTGGATCATTTCTTTTTCCTGAAGCCCAATGGTGTGTTCATTGACAATAGCGTCCACATACAATCGATATCCCAAATCAGAAGGAATTCGTCCTGCAGATGTATGTGGTTGAACCAGATATCCTAATTCTTCCAAATCAGCCATCTCATTGCGGATGGTAGCAGAACTAATTCCCAATGGATATTTTTTTGAAATTGTTCGTGACCCTACTGGTTGTGCTGTATCAATAAAATCACTAATTATGGCTTCCAGTATTCTCAGTTGTCTTTCAGAAATCATTTAATCACCCACTTGTTAGCACTCATTTCAATCGAGTGCTAATTCTATAAATAATATACCTTTTGACGTCTGGTTTGTCAACCTTCAAAATAAATATTTATAAGATCGTTACATTTTATTCATTCATAAATGCCCCGAAAACTTGATTGGATAAATCCATACCTTTTCGTGTCAATTTAACGACCTGTCCCTCTGTTTCAATCAGTTCATAAAATTTGAGTTTTTCCAGAACACTATGATACTTTTGTTCAAAGTCAATTTGATAGGCTTGATTAAGCTTTTCAATATCCAGACCTTCATTTAATCTAAGCCCTAAAATGATTGTTTCAAACAGGTCTTCTAATGTGTCAATTTTGGTTTCTTCTACACGTATACTTCTGTTTTTATGACCTATAATACTTAGGTATGTCTCAAAGTCATTGGTATTTGCAAATCTTACAGAATTTAATTTTGAATGTGCACTAAGGCCTAGACCCAAATAGGGCTGATTATGCCAGTAAATCAAATTGTGTTTAGATGCCATACCCGGTTTAGAAAAATTTGATATTTCATACTGATAAAAGCCATAGGATTCCATGACGTCAATAATTGTGTGATACATCTCTCTTTCCATATCCTCATCTGGCAATTTAATCAGTCCTTTTTCAAGCATCTTTGCCATAGGTGTTCCAGATTCCACTTTAAGAGAATATATTGAAGCATGCTCAGGGTTAAGCCTTATAATTTCTTGCATGCTTTCACGCAAAGACGCCATGGATTGCCCCGGCAAACCAAACATCAAATCAAGGCTAATGTTGTCAACCCCAATATCTCTTAGCAATTTATAGGTCGCTTGAAACGTCTCAAAATCATGCGTTCGACCAATTGTCTTAAGCAGTGAGTTGCTGGTTGTTTGAAGCCCCATGCTAATCCGGTTAATCCCTGAATTTTTATATTGAATAGCGCTTTCACGATTAATGGTACCTGGATTAACTTCCAGCGTAATCTCGCAATCATCTGTTAAAGTGCATTTTGATTTTATTAAGGTTAGCATCGTTTCAATGTGGCTTGCAGGAACACTAGATGGTGTGCCGCCCCCGAAATAGATGCTTTCAACACTGAATTTATAGCCATTTTGTATATACTGGTTAAACTCTGTGTGAAGCGCATCAAAATACTGGTCAATAATCTGATTACGTTCTGATGCTTTTGGCACAAAAGAAGTGAAATCACAATAGGTACATTTGGAATTGCAAAATGGCACATGTATATATAGTCCGATTTTTTCCATAACACCCTCCAAAAAAGGACAATCTCAGCTCTGCAGCATCGATTGTCCCTATTTTAATTTTCATCAAATTTTAATACAGATAAAAACGCTTGTTGTGGGACCTCTACATTTCCCAGTTGACGCATTTTTTTCTTACCTTCTTTTTGCTTTTCAAGAAGCTTTTTCTTACGGGAAATATCGCCACCGTAACATTTAGCAAGGACATCCTTACGTAAAGCACTAATCGTTTCTCGCGCAATGACTTTGTTTCCAACAGCGGCCTGAATAGGAATAACAAACATCTGTCTTGGAATAACTTCTTTTAGCCGTTCACAAATTACGCGTCCTCTTGAATCTGCTTTCGTTCGATGAACAATCATAGAAAAAGCATCCACCATTTCTTTATTTAAGAGAATATCCATTTTAACCAGATCGGATTCTCGGTATTCTTTAAACTCATAATCCAAGGACCCATAGCCTCTTGTTTTGGATTTAAGTGCATCAAAAAAGTCATAGATTACTTCGTTTAAAGGTAAATCATAATGCAAAACCACGCGTTTAGGGTCTAAGTAATCCATATGAACCATTTCGCCTCGCCTGTTTTGACAAAGCTCCATGATATTTCCTACATATTCATTTGGTACAATTATATTTGCAGTTACAATAGGTTCTTCCATCATCTTAATTTCGGTTACAGGTGGTAGGTTAGAAGGATTTTGAATCATAGATACTTCATCATCCGTTTTGGTTACCCGATAGATTACACTTGGTGCGGTGGCAATTATATCCAAATCAAACTCCCGGTCCAACCGTTGTTCAATAATTTCAAGGTGAAGCAATCCCAAGAAACCGCATCTAAATCCAAAGCCTAAAGCGACTGATGTTTCTGGTTCAAATGACAAGGCTGCATCATTGAGTTGTAATTTTTCAAGTGCATCTCTGACATCATCATAACTTTCGCCCTCTGCAGGGTATATTCCACAATAAACCATAGGTGTTGCTTTTTTATAACCTGGTAAAGCCGCTTCAGTTGGCGTGTTTGCGAAAGTAATGGTATCTCCAACTCTACAGTCTTTAACATTTTTTATACTTGCAGTGATATAGCCAACATCACCAGCCTTAAGTTCAGGAACTGCAAGTGGTGTTGGCACTGAAACCCCAACTTCCACGACTTCAAATTGTTTGCCTAAAGCCATCATTTTAATGCGATCCCCTTTTTTAACAGAACCTTCCATGAGTCTTACATAGGCAACAGCACCCTTATAACTGTCATAATATGAATCAAATATCAAAGCTTTTAAGGGCGCAGTTTCATCTCCATCTGGAGCCGGGACATCTGAAACTATTTTTTCAAGAACTGCTTCTATATTTATACCATCTTTTGCAGATATTTGAGGTGCATCTTCAGCAAGTATTCCAATAACTTCTTCAATTTCTTCAATAATCTCTTGAGGTCTGGAACTTGGTAAGTCAATTTTATTTAAAACCGGTACAATTGTAAGGCCTTGTTCATCTGCTAAATGGACATTTGCAAGTGTTTGTGCTTCGACGCCTTGTGTTGCATCTACAACCAAAACAGCCCCCTCACAAGCCGCAAGAGATCTAGATACCTCATAGGTGAAATCCACATGACCAGGTGTATCAATCAAGTTTAGTATATATTCATGACCATCTTGGGCTTTATAGATTAATCTAGAAGTTTGAAGTTTGATTGTAATTCCACGCTCACGCTCAAGATCCATGTTGTCTAATATTTGTTCTTTCATTTCTCTTTGGGTCAAAAGACCTGTTTTTTCAATTAATCTATCTGCCAGGGTTGATTTACCATGATCTATATGTGCGATTATCGAAAAATTTCGAATGTACTTTTGTCTTTCACTCGGCATTGCATCCTCCTACACGATATGTTACAGTTTTATGTGCAATATCAATTATACCATACGGTAATATCCTTCACAAATAGATTAACTAAAATTATTATAGGCTTTTTCTAAAATCACTTGCTAATCTAGTGGCATCGTGATAAAATAACTCTGTTGAAATTTATCGGGGAGGTGAAATCAATGGCTAATATTAAATCTGCAAAGAAAAGAATTAATGTAATCAACAAGAAAGCGGCGTTGAATAAATCTAAAAAATCAGCGTTAAAAACTGCTGAAAAAAGATTCTTAGAAGCGCTAGAAGCTGGCGATATGGCTCTTGCTCAAGAAAGATTTTTCTATTTTGAAAAGAGAATGTCTCAGTACTCTGCAAATGGATTATTCCATATAAATGCAGCTGCAAGAAAAATTTCAAGATTAAGAAAAAGATTAAACGCTGCGGCTGAATAGTCGTTTAACTTGTTTTAACTTGAAATCCCCGAAAAAATGACCGTGTCAATTTAATATTTGATCAAATATTAAAAAAGCGTACTTCTCTTTGAAGTACGCTTTCGTCTTTTTGAACACCATTTACATTTGAGCCATTTCAAAAAGCGCCTTCTCCAGGGTTAACTGTTGCTTAATGCCAGTTGATTTAAGGGCTATGTCCGTTCTCTCCATTAAAGCAAGTATTTCTGACAGTTGATCTTTTGTGTATTTTACTGCAAAAGTAGATGCTTTTTTTGCTGCATATGGATGGATATCCAATTTTGAAGCAGCTGTTGAACTGGTATACCCCGCTTCAATCAGCAATTTCATTTTATAAATATTTCGAAATTGTTGTGCAATTAATGTAAAAATCTTAATGACAGGCTCCCCTGCATTTATAAATTGATTCAAAGTTATCATCGCTTCAGATAAATTTCGATAACTAATGGCATCCATTAATTTAAAAATATTGTGTTCTAGTGGCACACTCACATATTGGTCAATCATTTCAATTTGGATTTGTTTTTGATTCCCACAAAGGGTTTTAATTGTGTTTTCAACATCATATAGATTTTTACCAGAAGCTGGATCTAAATAATCAACACGTTCAACAAAGTAACTTAAAGTTTTTGAATCAATGTTACCCACATACAATTTGAACTTTTTGGTGCACCATTTTAGAAAGTCACTTGAACTAAGTTTGTCAAATTGGACCCAGTCGCTATTCTTCTTTAGCCACTTTCCAATTTTTTTACGACCATCCAACTCAGATTCTCTAAAAATAACCACACTTGTCTCCGACATATTTTTTAAATAATCAATCAAATGATCCTCTTGCTGATCCTTAATCTGTTTCAATACACCCGTATTATGAATGATGATAATCCGTCTTTGATCCATAAACGGTAAAGTAGATGCAAGTGCCATAAAACCATCTATGTCAAAATTAGACTCAATGACATCGTAATTGAAATCCTTATATATGGGTTCTAAAAAATGACCCTCAATATATTTTAATGTATGATCAATATTATAAGTTTCATCACCAGTAAAAACAGCAATTGAGTTTAAATTTCCAGAACTAATCTGTTTGTAATACGTTAAAAAGTCCATGCTTTAGCCTCCAATATTCATTTCATTATACAAAACATCAACGCCATTGTCACTCAAAAAAGTATGATAATTAATGCCCTTTGGGTCTAACTCAAAACTTATGCCACCGTGACAGTAAGTAGAAAATGTTTTGATTTTAGATAAAGCAAGTGTTTCAATCACCGATTCCGAAGGAAAGTTGTATTTTGAATTGTGACTAACAATTGCATATAAAACGTTGTGATCTTTGTATAGTGGTGCATACAAAGAGGTTTTAGAGCCATGATGTGGTACCTTTAAAATTGAGATCGATTTTGGCAACGCTAATCTTCTAAGTTTATCAATACTAATATCACCTAAAAATAAGGCAGTATGGCTTCCATAGGTCATCTGTAAAACTAAAGAATCATCATTTTCATTGGCATCAGATTCAAGTGGTTGAATTAAAAACGTCACCCCTGGCATCCAACTAATTTCCTTAGGTTTTTCCACAATTTTTGTATTAGAATTATTAAGCTTTTCAGACGTACTTAAGGTGGTTAAGACCGTTTTTACGGGATATGCTTTTATAAGCGCTTCCAGTCCTCCAATATGATCATGATGGGCGTGGGATAAAACTATAAAATCCAAATACAAGATTCCAAAACCGCTTAAGTGAGATTCAACACCTTGAAATCCGTCACCGGTATCAACGGCTATTGCACGTTCTCCATATTGAATAATTGCACAATCCCCATGACCAACATCAATAAAATGAATGTATAATTTTGGCGCTTGTGGCATTATATTTGACACCAATATAATGGGCATAATACCAAACACAAGGACATTGTATTTAAGCCTTTTATTTAAACGTAAAGTTTTTAAAATAAAATAGAACCAGATGATTAGAACCACATTTTTAAAGATTTGATTGGAAATCCCATATAGTTCAAAGGGTTTAAAAGGCATTTTACTTGCAATTAAGTTAATGAGGGCAACCAAATGCTCCATAAACGCCAAATTTGTAAGTGTCAACCCCGTCATACTCAACATACTAAGTATAAGACCAAGAGGTAAAACCAAACCTATTAGAGGTACAATCAACACGTTAGAAAAAGCCCCCCATAGGTTTAAGACCTCAAAATAATAAAGGGTTGCAGGCATCATGAAAATTTGAATTAAAATAGAGAATTGGACGGTTTGAATCCATTTGTTTGGACTTTTAAAAACAAGCCATTTTTTGTAAAAAACGGCAATCATAATATACGCATAAAATGACAATTGAAATGAAACTGATAAAATAGCCCAAGGGGATCTTAATAAAATCATTGCAGAAGAAAATGCAATTGCACTAAATACATCGTCATTTAAATTTCGAACATTAGCATACATCTGGTAGCTGATAATCCAAAAGGCTCTTTGTGCAGAATAACTTGCGCCAACCCAGATCAGAAATATGCCCATTACAAAAATTGAAATTATAGATTTAAGCCATCTATTTGGTAAATATATGCACTTCTGAACGCCTTTAAATAGAAGGCCAAAGTGTAAGCCAGATATGGCAAAAATATGTGCAAGGCCTAGATTTTTAAACTGATTATAATTTTCGAATGAGTCAGAATCCCCTAAAATCAAAGCTTTTAAAAACCCAGATGTGCTGGGGGAAAAGGAAGTTTCAAAGAAGCGTTCCACATGTCTTCGTGAGTCTAAAACCATGCAGTGTGGACACACTTTGTTTTGTAAGTCAGCTGTTGCTGAAATAATTTTATATTGACCCAATATACCATTTGCAAAAAGATATCGATCATAGTCAAATCCAAATGTGTTCTTTTGGCTTATAAAAGGGTTTTTGTTTTGATCAAGCGTTACATACAAATGATATTGTTTTTTTAAAAGGAGCGTTTCAACAGACCCTATGCCTCGAAAATTCAGTCTTAATAAAATAGAATTTCCATTTTTGGAATCCTTGGTTTCAAATATCATATAGGATTTGGAAAGGTTGTAAGCATTCACTTTACCTTGAATGGTCACTTCATATGCCCCAATATCGGTATTTGTAGGTACTTCTGCTCTCTTTTCACTCACCAACCCCAGATAGTGCGTTTGGGTCATAAAATAGAGGGATACAACAATTAAGCACATAGAAAAAACAAATTTACGATTCACAAAAACTCCTATAATTTGGAATATATTTCCATTTTATAGGAGTTTGATGTATTAATCAAGTGTATCCATATATTTAATTTCTTCAGGTGTAAACCCATAAGCTTCATATATAATTTTGTCCACATCAACAATGGGCAAAACACTTTGCTCGGAACCACTAAAATGTGCATTTAAAAGATTCTTTTGCTTGTCAGATAAATTTGGTAGTGGGATTTTTTTTAAAGGTGTTGCATACAGTTCCAACAAGTCACCCTTTCGTTTTCCCTTATAAGTCAACCACAACTTATATAATCTGGCGTTTAAAACCATGGTTAATACCTCTAATGAATAGATAGAAAACAATGTGTCTTTAATAAAATAAATGTCTGCCGAAGCAAAAAAATCACCAGAATCAAAAGCAAAATAATTGGCTTTTGCACGTTGTGGTACAATGATTTTTGGCCCTAAAAAAACGTTCTCTTGTCTAGGCCACGTAAGCTCGTACCATTTTCTAACACCATTTTTAACTTCTCTTCTATTTTCCAACAAAGCCTTGTATGGAAACAATAGAGACTCAATTTCTTTAGGGGCTCTATTTTTGGTGATGTACAAAATTGAATATGGGGTTGTTCCTTTATGATGATAATGACAGATGGCACTATTTTTATAGAAGGGTTTTAAAAAAGGTTTTACAGACTCTGGCAACCGATCCACTTCTTTGTCCTTATAGACAAAAACACCTTCTCCATCCTTTCGGTCCAAACCAGAAACAATCCCTTGAAAGACATCATAATAGGCTTCAAGTGTGCCTATACTTTGCGCTTCCATTTTCGATAAAATCTTATAAATCATTGGGTCTGAAATAAAGTGCATATTCAACTCTTTGTCAAAGACGGTCTCGTGCGAAACTTCGCTCACACAGTTACAGTTTTTGTTATAGAGGTAGACTGTGTTACATTTGTCTTTCTGTAGTGTATATATAGCCGCATGTAGCTTGTAATCTCCAAAAACGGATTGGGCGCCATAATTTAGCAAACTCGATAAATAAAACGTTTCAAAAATAAAGTTGCGCAATTTTTTAGCCCCATCAGCGGTGAAAAAATAATTGGAAGTTAAATAACACAATACGCCATTGGATTTTAACAAATCATAACCTTTGTAAATAAAAAAATAAAAATAGTCCATTTTGCCTTCATACCATTTTGAACCGAAATTTGATTCTTTGAGTACATTGAAAATTTTAGTATTCCCCTTCTCTCCAATATAGGGTGGGTTCCCAAGAATTAAATCAAAAGTGTTGTTGTACGGTGATAGGTCGCTTATAAGCGAATTTTGACAATATACAGCTTTAAACTGAATTTCATCTCTTAGACCATAAGCTTTTCCCAACGCCAGACACAGTTCTTTATATTTATTAATTGCATCTTCACTAATGTCAAATACGACAATTTTATTTTCAAGCATGTCTTTTATAAAGGCATGTGAGTTTAAATGGATTGCATTTGAAAAACGAATCATCAATTCCACATAAGTTAAAACAAGCATTCCAGATCCACTGGCTAAATCCAATACTTTCAAGGATTTCAACAAGTTAAAAAGGCTATGGGCGTTTTCATCAACCACATTATTTTCAAAGAAGGCTTCAAAAGATGGCACAAAATTAGGTTTGTTAATTCTTAAATACTGTAAAATTGCCATTTTGGCAAGGTGATTTGCAGGTTCATCTGGTGTATAAACAGCTCCAGAAGCATACAATTTATGCGTGTCAATTTCTTTTGCATGTCCATATTTGTTTTTTAAAGCAATATATTTTTCAAGTTTCATATAGGACCTCATCATATAAAAAAGGTTTTAACGCAAAGCGCTAAAACCTTTTTCGACTGTATTTACCATAACTTATCTTTTCGACATCGTCAATAGACATAATAATCTCATCAACCAAAAGGTCAAAGTCATTTAAAGTTATGTCCACACCCTTTTTCTTCAAGTACTTCATAATTGTAATTAAACGTATATGATAGGTTGAAGGATTTTTAAAATAGGGGTGCTTTTCAATCAAATGTTTAATATGATTGCGATCGACGGACTCCAATTTCAGTTTGTTTTCATCATTAATTTTAGATTCCACTTCAGACAAATACCGTTGAAGTTCAAGTGCTGGGTTGTCATGCTGCTCCAGCAACATTTTAATGTCTTCAAGTACATCTGTCATTTCAAGCTTTTTCAGTGAGGTTAAATCCTGTTCGGGAACCTCCGAAGGGCCTGTATCCATAGTTTTATCAACTACTCCTTTCAAATTTTATAACGATTAAGACCATTGTACTATCAATTAGGGCTAGTTGTCAAATCCGCCCTCTAACAAATCTTCGATTAAATATTTAGATTGACTTAAAAATATAGCCTTATCATCGGCAATGGTATTAATTAATTGAATCAAATAAGTCAATTGACTTTCATTGTTACAAAGCAAATTGAATTTATGTTCTTCAAATTCCAATTCTGAAATTAATGATTCTTGAGAATATAGCCTGAAAATTAAAGCGTCATCCTCATCTGGAATTATCGTCAAATCACTTTCACTTAAAACATCTAACCACTCATCCACACTAACTTTAAGCGCAAAAGATGCCTGATGTAATTCGTAAATGTCATCGTGCATATTTTCTTCATACACTGCATCCAGGACATCGTATAATTTATATAAGATATGGGCATTTGTTCCAATAAATGATTCAAAAGACATAGGGCTTTCTAAGGTATTCAGTTTATTGAACTGGTCTAAAACATGACGCTTAATCAAACTCTTATGTGCCTTCTCAAACGTCAATTCATCCCCGACAACTTCATAAAAACCATCATTTTCAACCAATCTTAAGCCATAAAGCATTTCTGGATCCAGCTTTGCACTTTGAAGTTGGAAATGCATCCCTGTGAAGATGTCTAATGCATATAATTTATCATTTTCAGCCTTAAGTTCGAAAATACTCCTATATGAGTGGCTTAGTGCACTTAATAAAGCATCCTCTCGTTCAGAAGCCATTTGTTGAACAATTGTTTTTCCACTTGACTTTAAAGGGTAATGAAAAACAAACCATTCTGTAAAACCTAAAAAATCACTTTGATCGTCTTTTATAAGAAAAGTTGATTTTGCAAGTTCTAAGTCCTTTTTAAAACGCTCTTGAAGAGCATATGCCAATACGTCCGTATAAATTGATTCAAATTCTATCAAATTCATTTAATTCTCCTTTACGCGTCATTAAAATATTATATACTAAATAGAAGATGTATTAAAGTTAATGGAGGTTATTTTTATGAAATACTTAACAAATGCTTATACTTATGATTTTGAAGCCAGAATACTATCCTGTATTCCTTATGAAGGTTTATACGCCATTACGCTATCTGAAACTTACTTCTATCCTGAGGGCGGCGGCCAACCTGGCGATCATGGCTTTATTGACGCCTTTGAAATTGTTGATACAATTCGAATGGGGGCTGAAATATTTCACATCACCCAACAACCGTGCCCTGAAGAAATGATTGCTAAATCTGTTAAGTGCCATATTGATTCTAAGAGACGTTTACTGTTAATGCAGCAACATACTGGGCAACACCTTCTATCAGCTGTTGCCTACACTACTTTTCAAGCAAATACCGTGGGATTCCATATTGGAGACGGTTATGTGACGGTTGATCTAGATCGTAAACTCACTGAAAAAGAAGTGCGTTCTCTTGAAAGTTCAATCAATGACTTTATTTTTGCAAACAAAGAAATTCGCATTCATTACCCCACATCAGAGGAACTCGAAACCCTTCCCCTTCGTAAAATGCCCAAAGTAACCAAGGACATACGCATTGTAGAAATCGATGATTTGGACTTTTCACCATGTGGGGGCACACATTTGAGAACTACAAGCGAAATTGGCATCCTAAAAATTCGCAAATATGACCATTATAAGAGTGGTGTGCGGATTGAATTTGTCTGTGGCTTACTTGCCTTACAAGTTTTTAACATACAAAACCATATTATAACCAAACTCATGCACCTTTTTTCTGTGCCTGAAAATGAAGTTCTTACTTTTGCAGAAAATACTCTAAAATTACTAAAAGAGACCAAACGTAATTTATCCGATTTGGAATCCCAAATTATAACCTATGAGGCCAATGCCATTACCAAGGATTATGAAGACATAACTGGTTTAAAAGTCATTAAACTATTAGAAGACCAAATGGGGATGAATGCCCTTCGACTGAAAGCACAAAAAATTACAGAAATGCCAAACACAATTGTACTCGGCATTTCAACGGAAGAAGGCAAGCAGCATATTGTACTGATAAAGTCAAAAGACTTAGATAAAAGCTACAATATGAGTCACTTGTTTGAAACCTATCTAAAATCAGAGACCATTAAAGGCGGTGGAAATGCCCTCATAGCACAAGGCGGTACAACTGAGCCTATAGATCTAGAAAAACAACTCGCTGAAATTGAGTCACATATAGAGGCCCTTATTCTATAAAATTATACCGCTTAATCCAATCTAACAGTATATGATAAACGTCTACTTTATTGACTTCGTTTAAAACTTCATGACGTGCACCTTCTATTAATTTAAGTGTTGTATCATACCCAAGCTTGCTGAATGCTTCTTGGGTTTTTTTAACGCCTTTTCCAAAATCGCCTACTGGATCATCAGACCCTGACATAAGCAACATTGGAATATCACTTTTATCATTTAAAAATTCCGGACTATAGATGATGCGTATTAAGTTTTCAAAAAATCCATAGTAAAACCCTGTCGTGTGAACATTTCCACAAAAAGGATCATTTATATACTTCTCTACTTCTTTAGAATCGGTGCTTAGCCAATCGAAATCAGTTTGAGCATCTTTAATGGATTTTGAATAAGATCCAAATGAAAGTTGATTTAGCAGTTTTGAGCGATGTCTTGACCCTCTAAACTTTGATTCAGCACCTGCTATAAATTTACCAAATTTCAACAATGATTTAGGTTGATACCCTGTGCCTGTTAAAATAACACCATTAATTTGATCACAATAGTCCATAAGATAATCCCTTGCCAAAAATGAACCCATACTGTGCCCAAGAAGTATTATTGGCTTATGCGGATACTCTGCTTTTACATATTGAACAATTCTGCGTAAATCTTCTTTCATTTTCATCCAACCATTTTCACACAGTAATCCAAGATTGGTTTTTCCGCCAGCAGTTAAGCCATGACCGCGATGTGAATGCCCATATGTAAAGATGCCATGATCCAAAAGAAAATTTGCAAAATGATCATAACGATCAATGTGCTCAGCCATACCATGAGAAATCACCACAATTGCACTTGGTTCACAATCTGAGTGCCATTTCCGGCTATCCAACATAAACTCACCAAATGAATCTTGCTTAAAACTTGTTTTCATAGTTGCCCCCTAATTTTCTAATAATAACTTTATTATAACACTTCCACTTGAATGTTTTAACTCCAATATTTTTATGCTAAAATATAAATGCAAAACAATTATGGAGGCAATTATGACATTCATCAATTATATTTTAATTATGACACTGGGTTATTTAATTGGGAGCGTTCCCTTTTCTTATTTAATCCCCAAAATTCTTGGTAGAATTGATATTCGCCAACATGGTAGTGGAAATACCGGAACAACAAATGTCGTTCGTACTTTAGGTCTAAAAGTTGGCGTACTTGCATTTGCTGGAGATTTTTTAAAAGGTTTAATCCCTGCTTTAATAGGCAACCAATTATATGGTGTTACAGGTGGCCTAATTGCAGGTGGCTTTGCAGTTCTTGGCCACTGCTACTCTGTTTGGCTTGGTTTTAACGGCGGAAAAGGCATTGCGACCTCAGCTGGTGTAATTGCTATTGTTTTTCCCCTTATTTTTCCAATAATTTTGGTCTTTCAGTTCTTGGTTATTTTAACAACTCGATATATGTCCCTTGCATCTATTGGAAGCGCAATTATTTTACCGATTTTGACATTTTTTATGTACCCCGCCTATGTGCAAATTGTGTTTTCATTCTTACTTGCAATTTTTGTGATCTACAGACACCGTAGCAACTTATCTAGACTCATAAGTGGTACAGAAACTAAAATCCTTAATAAAAAATAATATCCCTCTACTGTTAAATTTAAACAAAATATGCTATCATTATAAAGAACATGGAGGCAGAGGGGTGCTGGTGTGCCTTCTGATCTTCAAAATCAGCACGGGGGGTTAAGAGCTTCCTGGGTGGGTTCGATTCCCACGTGCCTCCGCCATTAAAAAAGACCTGAGACAGTTTAACAGCTGTTTCAGGTCTTTTGCTTTATTCATAATTGCTTTTTATTTGAGTCCATATATCCAGAACACTCTCTTCAAAATCAGGTATCGTTCCGAGTCTCCAAATCGAAATGCCACCTAAATCAAGCAAATAAGCCAAATTGATTTTTGCTTGAACACTTTTTGAGTCTTCAAACCAAACAATATTACGGGTTAAATCTGATTCATTTTCAAAAACAATCGTTGGATTTTGGTATTTTTTTGAGTAGTCCAAGATTGCACCAGATTCAATACGTTCAAGTATAGCGGAATACGTAGGATTATAAGGCCTTGAATTGATTATTCTGCCGTCAGATACTTTCCACTGTGCAGAATCAATTGAAATTTGGAGCACCAATTTTTCAGAGTCCTCTATGCCTTTTTCTGAATCAAGAATTACTTTAATCGCATAATAAATTTCATCAAAAGGTGAAAGTGGTGTGATGGTTAATCCTGATTCCATTTCACTTTCTGTTAATTTTTTTGGATAATAATCATGTGCCATTAAAACAATCAAATCTGATACAGCACCTATTTTTCTAAAATCATACCCATCATAATAGGCAATTCCCTCTGCTCTTGGCGGATGAACAGCTGTGGCAATCTTATATGAGTCCCCCAACTCTTCCCTTAAACCTTCTAAAAACAAAGATAAATTAAGCGCGTTATCCGCCCCTTTTAAGCCTTCAAAATCTACAAGCACACCTTTAAATTGAGGAAATTGTTTTAAAGAAGCTTCAACAGCATCAATTGCAGTTTCTCTTCTCGTTTTATCTGAAAGGATGTACTCTGTCAGGGATACTTGTTTCTTTAGATCCGAATCGTACACATAGTCTTCTTTGACAAATAACATTAAATATGGTGTTGTTTCATCACGAAGTGTTGCATCAAAAGCCAAGGTATACTGAGAGGGTACACTGTATTCATTGCTGTTGGATGCAGACATATTTAGAGTCAGTCCATTTGAAGGGTCCAATTCAAATCGACTCCATCCATAAGCCAAATCTGATAAATGACTTGAGATTTCTGCTTGGCTATAAGAACTGATTGCATAATATGACATTAAATGTGGCATCGGTGAATCGATCTTTTGAATCGCGCGGTACAAGATTGTAACAGCTTCTTCGCGCGTTACATAATCATTTGGTCTAAATGTTTTTTCTGGATTTACTGTAAGCCAGTTGAAATCTAAAGCCATTTTTATATACCCAACTTTATCATTTGAGTCTATAAAAGGAATCTCACAATGTCTCAATGTTTCTGCTTGTGCATCTAACCCAAAAGCCCCAATCAAGGTTACAATTGCATCCAATCGGCTAATTGGTGCAGTCACATCTTCAACTGTTAAATCAGATCGAATGCCGATTTGCGGATAAAGACGTCCAATTTCGTTAATCCAAGTTATATAGGATTCTAAAGAAACTGGCGTTCCCATACCAAAAGAACTTTCTTCATCTATGATTCCCAACTCGCTAACATGGTGAATCGCTTCATAAGCCCAATGTGACACATCAACATCAGAATATGAAGTTTCACCAAACGCAATATTTGGAAATAACATACTTAAACTCAAAAAAACAACCAATAATTTTTTCATGAACACTACCCCATTTCCATTCCATTCATATCTTTATTATAAACTGGAACTGACCGTAATAACATGACAGGTTGATTAAATTTCTTTTAATCTTTATGATTGCACAAACACAACTTATAGGTTTCTTCTTCAAATATGACAAAAAACTTTTTATACAAGTCCAATTCAAATCCATCTTTATTATAAGGCATGCTAAATTTCAATAAAACTTCCCAACCATCACTGCTTCTTTTTGTGTAATGATTTTTATACGCATATGCATCCAATTCCTGCTTTAAATCATCTGCATATGAAACAAATTCCGTATAGGTATAGTAAGATCGACTTTCTTCAGATAGAAGTGCATAAGATAGGTCAAATCGAGTGGATACAATTGTTTTTATAAATTCTTCAGCCGCATCTGATGGCCGTTTTTCAGATGCATAAACCAAGGTCATATCACGTGTCAAAGGAACTGATAAGTCCCTACCAGAAACCTGATATGTTATAGGTTGGTCTGAAACCATAAGCTGAACATTTGAAACGTTTTTGAGTTCTGTCAAACTATTTACTAAAGACCAAATATAAAGATCTAAATCAGATGAGGCCATCAAATCAGAAGAAAGCATCTGTTCTGAAAAATTTATATAAGCTGTACGATTTACAATTTCAATGGATTCAACTTCAACTTCAAAGTTGAAAAGTGTCTTATAGTGGGTATTAACAGGCTCAGACTTCATCTGATCAATAACCGCACTTGCATACTTGCCATCTTTAACCTGAAGATTTGCAGTATATGGAAACAAGGCACCATCAAACACATAATATAAAGTTGATTTAACAGATACCTGGTCATGAATTGGCTCAATATACTGTTGCGTTGTAAGGCTGGCGTAAGGCTGATTGAAATAAGCATGTATAATTAATACCAAAGCGCATAAGACAAGTGCAATTAATGTTTTATAGGGCAATCTCATTTCTGACTCCTTAAAGACGAGGGATTTTAATTGAAACTGTAGTCCCAATGCCAAATTGACTCTCTACTTCAATCGTCCCTTGATGAAGCATGACAATTTGTTGCGCGATAGCGAGTCCCAACCCAGTACCACCTGTTTTTCTCGCCCTTGCCTCATCCACACGATAAAAGCGATCGAAAATAAATGGGAGGTCTTTTTCAGGAATTCCAATGCCTGTATCGATAATTTTAATCGAGACGATTTCTTTTGACTCAGACAAATCAATTGTCACGCTACCACCTTCTGGTGTATATTTAACACTATTTCCAATAATATTTAGCAAGCATTGTTGCATCTTTTCTTGATCCAATTGAATCTGAACTTTGTTATGAGACACAAGTTTTAAGTCAATGTTTTTCTGATCAGCAATTGGTTTTAATGTTTTAATCACCCATTCAATCAAATAATTAACGTATGTCATATTATAATCCAATTCTAAGTCATCTTTTTCAACTCTAACCAAATAAAGCAAGCTGTCAATTATATTGTTAAGTCGATCTACTTCAATATGAATGTCATTCAAAAACTCTCTGTAAACAGATTCTTCCCAAGTGGAATTTGCCAATAAGGTTTCAGAAACAATTTTCATTGAAGTCATTGGCGTTCTCAATTCATGTGAGACATTAGAAACGAATTTTCTGCGTCTTTCATCCACTTGATAAAGTTTGGTTGCCATCATATTAAACGCATTACCCAATTCACCAATTTCATCTTTACTTGTCACATCTACTTTAGTATCATATTTCCCTTGCGTAATATTTTGTACAGACTTTGTTAAAGATTCAATCGGTCTAGAAATAATGCGCGCAAAAATAACGCTGATTAACACTGACATTAATACAGCCGTCGTAAAAATAAAAAGTAAATGGTCAATAATTTCATTAACATCTTCAAAAATATGATTTGCAGAAGTTGATAAAAAGGAAATCCCTACTAGATTATTTTGTTCTATTATTGGTGTGGCACAATAGAACACAAAATCACTTTCATGGGTATATATTGTACTCTCAGAACGACCTTCAAGGGCAGATTGTATTTCGTTGGTGTCAAGTGTGCTGCCAACCAGTGTGTCATATGAATCAATCAGCACTTCTCCTTCAAGGTTTAGGATTAAGATTCTGGCACCATATTCAAAACTGGATTCCTTGATAATGTCGTCAACATATTGTTTTGTATAAGAATTATTGATATTTCCAACAAAAGCAGCAACTTGAGTTGCAATCGTATGATTTTGTAACTCGAGATTTTGCCCTTCCTTTTCAACATTGGTGCGAATAAGTTGATCTTCCACAATTAAAATGGTGACAATCATAACAAATATTATCAATATTAAATAGGTGGAAACAAGTTTCCACCTAATACTTTTAAAGGACTCTTTTCTTTTTATTCTTAAAATAGTAACCCACTCCCCATTTTGTTAATATATATTCTGGTTGCGAGGAATTGCTTTCAATTTTTTCTCTTAAACGGCGAATGTGAACATCTACCGTACGAACATCACCAAAATACTCATAACCCCAAATTGTTTCCAACAACTCTTCACGGGAATACACCTTTTCTTCATTCATAATCAATAAGAGCAATAAATCAAATTCTTTCGCTGTTAAATTAACTTGTTGACCATTAACAGTTACTTTTCTGCCTAAAGTATTGATACTAAAGTCTCCAAGATTTATCAGATTTGATGCTGTCATTTGATCACTTACTTGAACACGTCTTAAAATGGCTTTAATTCTAGCCTTAAGTTCAAGCATGTTAAATGGTTTTGTAATGTAATCATCTGCACCGTATTCAAGGCCCAGTACCTTACTAGAATCATCATCTTTTGCAGTAAGCATTAGAATTGGTACCATAGACTTATTTTCACGGACTTTTTTGCAAATTTCAAGACCATCCATGCTTGGAAGCATTAAGTCCAAAATAACTGCATCATAAGTGTTGGATAAAATCTTGTCATAGGCTTCCTTACCATCCATTGCAGTTTCAACATCGTACCCCTCTTGTTCTAAACTGAATCTCAACCCTTTTAACAAAATAGGTTCGTCATCAACTACCAAAATTTTTTCAGCCATACTTTCACTCCATTCATTTTTTTATTAAAACTCTAGAATTCTCAAATCTCTTCGTCAATTGAATTCTGTCAAAATACTCCAAGAGCTCCAAACTAGACTTTCTTGAAAGGTTTAACAAATCTCTATACTCTGCCACAGTGAGTTCATCATTATGTTCAAAGTGTTTGATGAGCAGATTTATGCAAGTTTCCAAATGTGTTTTTAATATTACAACTTCTTCATTAATTTTAACAAGAATATTAGAATTAATCAAATAATATAAAAGATCCTCTTGAGTTTTTTTAGTTAGGGTTCTACTTTCTGGTAAATCTTTAATGCCAATAGGCCTTGTACCCGATTGATCCACTGCATCCTCAATGACTTTAAGCCATTTTTGCTCTTCACTACCAAGTTCAATAGAATAGCCTGGTAGGCTAACCCATTGATCCGATAACTCAATTGCGTTTTTCTCAATTGCATAATTCAAGATAGGTTGATAGAAGCTTTTATCAAATCGATTTTTCTTTGTCAAGGCTTGATTCAGTCGTGATCTTAAAGTCTCACGATCAATACCTGCCTTAAACGGGTTTTTGGCATGAAAATCACTTAATTCCCTACTTAATGTTTCAAGAATCATGGTCATCCACTCATCTGTACAATACAGTGACTGAGTCAGATTAACGATGCGATTTTCATTCAACAAATCCTCGAATCCCAACCTACATGAATCCAAATCATGTGGAATCGGATGAAACAAGTCATCTGAATAAACAAATGGTTGGTTTTCGTTTTGAATACCTGCTAAAATTTCATCTGAAATGCTTAAATTCCCATCAGAAAATTGGTGTTTCTCAGCATTTGGATTAACAATCACGCCACCTCCTAAAGTTATCAAAGGTGAAAAATTTCGAATGATAACCGGATCGTTCGCTTTACCAAACAACGGACTCTCAAGTCTAAGCTGAATAATCTGAGTTACATTTGGTTGGATTGTATCTTGGTTCAAAGTCGCTATCCTGCCTAAAATTTCTTTAGTCCCATGATATAATCGAATCCTTTGCCAATGTTTAACTGGAACATAATCTGCTTTAAATTCAACATCAACAATATGAGATTCAGGCAAAAGATCTGAACTGGATAAAATATCACCTCGATGAATCAAAGTCTTATCTATGGCAAGGTTTAACGCCACCCGTTGCCCATATACAGCTTCCAAAACAGATTCATTGTGTACTTGAATTGATTTTACACGCACAGAAGCTCTGGAAGGATAATGATAAAGCATGTCGTTCACTTGAATTTTTCCTTCAATCAATGTGCCTGTAACGACAGTCCCGTGTCCTTTAATGGTAAAAACACGATCAATGGGCATCCTTGAGATGGTATGTGTTACCTCATGCTTCATATCAGTCATCATCATTTTTAAACGATCCAATAGGTTTAAACGCGCTGAGTCATCCTGAATTGAATATTCAACAACTGGTGCATTTTCAAGAAAAGAGTCTTTTAAATATTCTTTTATTTCCTCTCTTCTAAATTCCAGTTCTTCTTCATCTACTAAATCACATTTAGTGAGCACTACAATCCCATTGGCGATGTTTAAATGTGATAAAATCTGTAAATGTTCAAGTGTTTGGGGCATAAACCCTTCGTCAGCTGCAACAACTATCAAAACAGCGTCCATCCCCATAGCACCGGCAAGCATATTTTTTATAAACCGTTCATGACCGGGAACATCAACAAAACTAATTAGTTGATTGTCATTAAGTTTTAAATAAGCAAATCCCAAGTCAATGGTTATGCCTCTTTTTTTTTCATCGGCAAGTCGGTCCGCATCAATACCGGTCAGATGTTTAATAAGCGATGTTTTTCCATGATCAATATGCCCGGCTGTTCCCACAACTAATGTATCTCTCATTGTGTTGCCTCCAAACAGTCTCTAAGCCCTTGATACAACAAGTCAAAATCATCCGAATCAATTGTCTTAAAATCCAAAAGTAAAATATCCTTTGATACAGTGGCAATAATTGGTGTTTGCAATTGTCTCAATTGATCTTGTAATTGGTTTACAGAGAAAGGTCCTTTCAATCCCAGCGCAAAAGAGGGCAACTTATAAAGTGGCATAGCGCCACCACCGACCTCTGCTTTTGTTTCAACTATGCTATAGGTTAGTCCATGGTTTATCAAGGCCTCTCCAAAATTGTCAACGAAATTTTTTAGCCGTTGTTGAACTGCCATCGGACTTTCTTTAAGTTTATTAATTGTTGGAATTCCGGTTATTGAACTTTGTGGTTTTAAGTATTCAGTGAGTGTACGCTCAATAATCGCCAAAGTAAACTTATCAATTCTAAAAGCACGTAATAAAGGATTTTTCGCAATCACATCTATGTGTCTTTTTTTTCCTACAATAAATCCCGCTTGTGCGCCACCAAATAATTTATCGCCTGAAAAAGAAACGAGATCGACACCTTTGGAAATTGAATCGACAGCAATGGGTTCATCGTGTGCGATAGCATCAAATATATTGTGTATCAAGCCACTCCCAATATCTTCATAGACAAGTATTTCATTGTTTTTCCCCAGAGTTGCCAGTTGATCAATCTCAACAGACTGTGAAAAACCAACAACTTTATAATTGCTTGTATGCACTTTTAAAATCAAACCCGTTTGTTCATTTAACGCATTTTCGTAATCTCTTAAGTGGGTCTTATTTGTTGTACCAATTTCATTTAAAATGCAGCCACTGGCTAGCATAACGTCTGGAACCCTAAAAGAGCCCCCAATTTCAACAAGTTCACCTCTTGAAACAACGACTTCCTTGTTCTTAGCAAATGTGTTCAGCACAAGCATAACAGCTGCGGCGTTATTGTTCACAACAATTGCAGATTCGCCTCCTGTTAATGCACAAATCTTTTCTACAATATGCTGATAACGAATACCGCGTCTACCTGTTTTGACATCATATTCTAAGGTATTGTAGTGTGTCAATGCTTCAATGCTATCCTTAAAAATATCTTTTGAAATAACGGCACGCCCTAGATTAGTGTGGAGAACAATTCCAGTACCATTAATCACACGTTTTAAAGAGAAATCACATAACTTTGATATGTCTTCTATGACACGTCCAATGATATCATCAACATCAAAATGGGATACTTCACCAGCTTTAATGGAAGTTCTCAAGTCATCTATAAGGGTTTCAATTCTAGATTTTAAAATCTCTCGATCCAATTTGTCATGAAATTCATTTGGAATCTTATCAAGGATAAGATCAATTTTTGGTATTTGTCTTAGCAATTCATTCATAAAAACACCTATTTTATATTTTTTAATATAACACACATCTCTTTTTTCGCCACAACATTACCCACAATGTGGCTTTTAATCTCACATACATCATTTAATTTTCCCAATATTTCAATTGCTTGAGATTCGGGAACTGCAACCAAGAGTCCGCCTGAAGTTTGTGGATCGAAGAGCAAGTCTAAATAAACTTCCTCAATTTCAGGATCTACTTCAATTGAGGACAAGGCATGTGCACGATTTCGATAGGCACCTGCAGGAATAATGCCCATCTCTGCAAAGGGAATGGCAGCTTTTATAAAAGGAACATCTTCCACATTAACCTTTATCGTAACGTTAGATCCTTTTGCCATCTCAAGCGCATGCCCTAAAAATCCAAATCCCGTTACATCTGTACATGCATGAACCTCATAGTTTTTTAAAACTTCATAAGGATATTTGTTTAAATAAGTCATAATATGCACAATTTCATCATATGTTTCTGCATCAGTCATTTCTTCTTTTAATGCAGTTGTTAAAACGCCTATGCCTAATGGCTTTGTCAATATCAAAACATCACCATCACTGGCACCTATATTCGTCCAAATTTTTTCTGGGTGGACAATTCCGCTTACAGAAAGCCCATATTTAGGTTCTTCATCTTCAATAGAATGTCCCCCTACTAACAAGGCACCCGCTTCCTTTACTTTATCAGCACCACCTCTTAATATGTCTTTCAAAATAAGGGGTGACAAACAATTTGGAAACCCAACTATATTGAGTGCCAATGTCGGTTCACCACCCATTGCATAGACATCACTCAAGGCATTGGTGGCTGCAATTGTACCAAATGTATATGGATCATCAACAATTGGGGTGAAAAAGTCTAAAGTTTGAATCAAAGCTTGTGTCTCATTTAATTTATAAACTGCAGCATCATCGGAGGCATCAAATCCCACCAATAACTCTTTACTATTAAACTTAGGTAAATCGCACAAAACTTGCGCGAGGGTCTCAGGACCAATTTTAGCGCCTCAGCCAGACGCAGTTGTATACTGTGTTAATTTTACAGTTGACATTTCAGCACCTCCTATTCAACAATTATTATAACATTATTCCTAAAAATTATCTTGAATTCTCCAACATTCCTTTGAGTTTTTTATCCCCAATTCCTTTTACCAACGTTAACTCTTCAAAAGAATCAAATGTCCCGAATTCTTGAATGTAATCGTATATCGCCTTTGCTAATGAAGGTCCAATTCCTTTAAAATGCGTGTACATATCAAGGCTGAGTGTGTTAAACTCGCCTATTGTATAATATTTTTTTTCAACAGGATCAAATATTTCATTTGCTTTAAGCTTTTGAGTATTAAGTATTTCCACTTGATCAATTAGACCTTCTGATGGATTTATTTGAATCTCAAAAGGCTCATACATCAAGACCTTTACCCCTATAATGCCTACAAAAATAAGGATCCATAACCACTGAATAAACTTCATAACATCTCCCATAATTTTCCATTAATTATATTTTAGCATATTTTTATACACAAAAGGAGAAATTTTCTTTATAATGGAGTTTGACAAGGAGGATAACATGACATTCAAAACAAAAGTTTTACTGATTATTTTACTGATTGGTTTAATATCAAAACCAATTTATGCTGATTCTTTGGAATCCATAGAACTTACCGGGGAATCCGCAATATTAATAAATTCAAATACAGGCCAGATTTTGTTTTCAAAAAACTCAGAATTGCCTTTATATCCAGCGAGTACAACTAAAATTTTAACGGCTATCATAGCCATTGAAGATTTAAATTTAGAGGATATTGTTACAATTGACTCAGAATCGCCATATGCGGGTGGCAGCCATATTGCTTTAGAGGTTGGTGAGCAGTTAACCGTTAAAGACCTTATATATGGACTTATGATTGCCAGTGCAAACGATTCTGCAGAGGCATTAGCTCGATTTCATTCAGGTACAATTGAGTCTTTTGCAAAAGTCATGAATGAAAGAGCCGCTTCTATGGGTGCGGTTAATTCCAATTTTGAAAACCCACATGGGCTCCACCATGATGATCATGTTACAACGGCATATGATCTTGCACAAATTTCAGCTTATGCAATGAAGAATGAAACGTTTAGAAACATTGTTAAAACATTACGATATGAAATCCCACCCACCAACAAAAAAGATGAAACGCGTTATTTGAACAGTACGAACAGTATGTTTTTTGGTATACCTGGTTCAAACATCTCAATTGCTGTAGATGGAAAACAAGTGCCAACAAGCTATGATTTTGCAACGGGTATTAAGCGTGGCTATACGGATATGGCGAGATCTTGTTTTGTTGGTTCTGCAACTTTTGATGAAAGCCGAACGTATATATCAGTGGTTCTTAAAACGGAAGGTCACCTTATGTATGAGGACACGCGTAAAATGTTTGACTACGCAGAAAACTATACAAAAACAGTTGTCTTGGCAGAACCAGGTTCAAAAGTTGATCAAATCGTTATCAATACGCAAAAAGAAACACTTATCACCGGACTTGCTGCTTCTAGAATTTCCATTGATTTACCACTTGATTTAGATGAAAACTTGATTGAGAAAAAAATTATTTGGCAACCCAACTTACAGTTGCCTATTCAAGAAAATGAAATTATTGGCATTGTGGAATATTATCTCAATGCACAACTTTTACTTAAAACCAATCTTGTCTCAGATGCATTTTATTCTGGTGAGAACTTAATTAACGAAGCAACAACACATCTTCCACATAAAAGCCCAACATGGGTGCAGTATGGCATCAAGTTACTTATTGCCTTACTTTTATGGCGGTTTATTATGACTTTTATTAATCTAAAAAAAATCAAATATAAAAAAAAGAACGCGATTTGATGCTTTCAAATCGCGTTCTTTTAATCTTATTTGTATGCAATCATTTCGATTTCAACATCAGCATATAGTGGTAAATTCGCAACTTCAAAAGCTGCTCTAGCTGGTTTGTGGTCGGTAAAGTATTCTGCATATACGCTATTCATGTCTGCAAATTGTCGCATATCTGCTAGAAAAACAGTAACTTTTACAACATCATTTAAAGATGCGCCAGCCTCTTCAAGAATTGCCTTTGCGTTTTCAAGTGACTGTTTAGTTGCCAACTTGATATCCTCTTTAATGAGTTCACCATTACTGGGGTTAATTGGCAATTGGCCTGAAACATAAATAAATGATCCTGCTTGCATACCTTGAGAATAAGGGCCAACAGCAGCTGGTGCTTTGCTAGTAGAAATTGGTTTCAACATATAAACATCCTCCTATTTTGTATCTCGAATACCATCGAGATAATTGTATATTGTGTATCGCGAAACTTGAAGTGAATTCGCGACATAATCAATAGCACCTTTGATAAGAAAAACGCCTTTATCTTCCAAATCCTTTACAATACTTACCTTCTCATCTTTGTTTAAGTAAATAACCGGACGACCAAATTTATGAATTGTGTTTTCAACAATATCATATAAGACATCGTTAATTTTATTTATTTCACCAATAACTATCGTTTCCTCTTCATCCACTTTACTCAATTCATTCAACAAATTACGCGCACTTAAGATGTCTGTAATATCAAAATTAATGCACATGCAGCCAATAATTTCATCTTCAAAATTTCTTATAAAAGTCGTTGTAGATTTTAATTCTCTGCCTAATGTGCTTTTTCCAGTATAATTATACACATCATAACCATCTTGATGCTTGTTGATTTTTTCCAGAATAGATTCACTCATACGTGTTTCAAGTGTTCGTCCTGTAACGTGACCGTTAAATATTGCGACTATGGACTGTTCTATGTTACTGAAGTCATGAATAACAACTTCACAATTCGATCCAAAAGTTTCAGCAATCCCTTTTGCAACAGGAATCATTTTTGTAAGTACCGGATGAACGGTTTTCGTCATGAGCATACTCCTTTCTTTTATCAGTTATGCAAGGCAACTCTCGGTGCATCACTCCACACGCGTTCGAGTGAATAGTAGGCTCTGGTTTCACCAGTAAAAACATGCACAATTACATCTTTAAAATCAAGTAAAATCCAGCCGCCTGAAACCTTGCCTTCTCTATGTTTTAAATCCTCTTTAAGTTCTTTAGACAAATGGTCCGATAAAGCGTTTATATGTGTTGATGATGTTCCAGTTGCAATAACAAAGCAATCTGCAATTGGACTAATCCCTTCTACATCTATAACCGTAATATCGTTTGCCTTTTTATCTTCCAATAAATCAACAATTTTTAATGCAAATTCCTTTGATACGCTCATGATTTCTCCTCATTTATGATTTCTTCAATCATTTCCAGTGTATTTCTATGAATGCCAATACCATTTTCCAGATATTTTTGATTCATGTTATTGTATGCAAGTACCGTTTGGTCTAAACTTTTAAAAGCTAAATTTCTCAATATTTCAACACACTCAAACCGACGTCCTTCCTCAATTAGATCAGCAACATAGACAATCTTACTTAAAGTAGACATCTTCTTAAACCCGTACGTATGCCACCTAATTGCATCTAGAATCGTTTCATCGTGTATGTTGAACTGGTCTTTGATCAATTCTGCACCAACTTCGCCATGCGCTATATTGGGATTGACTTTAAAAACAGGATCGAAATAAATGCCATAATGATTAATGTGGGCCAACATACTTTCCCGATCTATTTCCTTGGCAAAATCATGACACAAACCTGCAAACTCTGCCTTAACAGGATCCACATTATAGTGAACTGCAAGTCTACGTGCCATTTGGGCGGTTCCTAGAGTGTGTGTCAATCGTTTTAAACTCATATTTTTCTTTAGAACACTTAGAACTTCAAAATATTGATCATGGTGTTCTTTATAAAGACCTTTAGATTCTATGTAGGCTTCAACCGATTCAGGCAACAAGTACCGAATGCTCTTTTCTTCATTAACACGTCTTCTAATATCCGTAGAACTAATGGCAAGCGCAGGAATATAACAAACATCAATTACAGCACCATACTTGATTGTCAATTCACTCACTTTGTCATTCAATCTTTCCAAATCGATACCAGGCCTTGTTGCCGCAACAAAACGAACCATTTTTACCAGTTCTTCATAATTTTTCCATGAATCTAAAAGTAAAATGGCATCTGCACCTGTTATAAAATAGAGTTCATCGCAATCTGGCAATGTTTTTTTTAGAAGTCTAATTGTATCAATAGTGTATGTGGTTTCCGTCCGCTTGGTCTCAATATCTGATACCTTAAAAAAAGAATTATTTCCAGTTGCAAGCACTGCCATTTCATATCGATCCACTTGATTGGCTGAATTAAAATGTGCCTTGTGAGGTGGTTTACCAACAGGGATGAATATAATTTCATCTAAATGAAAGCTTGTGCGAATTTGCTCGGCAAGCATGAGGTGGCCATAATGAATTGGATCAAATGTACCACCCATAATCCCGATTTTTCGCCCTATCATGGCCGAGGTGTCTTCTTTTTATTTTTATTTTGATTTGGTTTTGAAATTTTGCCACCTCTTTTTGAAAGTTTCTCCTGTTTTGGCACTTGAGAAGCCTTTCGACTTTTATTGGCACGTACTCTTGAATTATCAGCACCAGGAATCTCAATCATAGGATCTGTTTTCGATTGACGATATATGGTAAATTTGTTGCCAATAGATTGAACATATTCAGCTTTTAAAGCCTCACAGACGTCTATTGCAGCCGCTTTAGCATCTTCCAAACTGTTATCCAAGACACTAACCTTTATTAACTCATGAGATTCCAAAAGCGCATCCAGTTGACTAATAAAACCTTCTGAAAGGCCCTCTTTACCCAGTTGCATCAGAGCCTTCTCATTATGAGCCAACCCCTTTAAATAACTTCTTTGTTTTCCAGTTAACATAATCTACTACTCCTATGCATAGAATTCAAATTCTATGTCAAAAATTCTCACCGTATCACCATCTTCAATACCCATTTCACGCAAATGATCAAAAACACCTTTGGTCTTAAGTACATTTTGAAATCTTCTGAGGGATTCAATATCAGACAAATCTGTAGAGTATAGAACTCTTTCTATAAATTGACCCTCAACACAATACACATCCCCATCTTTAAAGAAATTGATTTCATTAAGATCTGTTATGTCAAGTTCTTCAACCAAATAATCATCCTCGCTAATGAGCGGTTCATCTTCAATTGTATCCAATAACATCGTCACATGATTTAGTATTGCTTCAATACCTTCGCCTGTTGCTGCCGACATAGGAAAAACTGTATAGCCATCTACCTCAACTTTTTCCTTAAACGCCTGATACTCAGTTTCATCATAAAGTAAGTCCATTTTATTTGCAACGACCACTTGTTTACGCGTCGAAAGTCTTTCGCTATATCCAAAAACTTCAGAATTTATAGTACAAAAATCAGTATACGGATCACGACCTTCTAAACCCGATATGTCCACAACATGAATCAATATTTTTGTCCGTTCAACATGTCTTAGAAACTCTAGTCCAAGGCCCACACCTTCCTTAGCCCCTTCAATAAGTCCCGGAATATCCGCAAGCACAAAACTTTTACCCTTTACAGCTTCAACAACACCTAAGTTGGGTTGAAGCGTTGTAAAGTGATAATTTGCTATTTTAGGTTTTGCTTTAGTAGTTGCAGCTAAAAATGTAGACTTTCCAACATTGGGATAGCCAAGTAAGCCAACATCAGCAAGTAATTTCAATTCTAAAGATATGGTCCTTTCAACACCATTAATTCCTTTTTCAGCAAACGTAGGCGCTTGCCGAGTTGGTGTTGCAAAGTGTTGATTTCCTTTTCCGCCACGACCACCTTTTGCTAAAATAACACGATCACCTGTGGATTTAAGATCCGCAATGACCTTTCCAGTATCTAGATCACGAATAATGGTCCCTTCCGGAACCTTAATCACTAAATCTTCCGCTGCCTTACCTGACATTTTCTTTTTGCCACCATCTTCTCCAGGTAAAGCATGGTATTTTGTTTTATATCTAAAATCCATCAAAGTACGCATCCCTGAATCTACGACAGCAACAATGTTTCCACCGTTTCCACCATCGCCACCATCAGGCCCACCATCCGGTACATATTTTTCCCGTCTGAAACTCACACGGCCATTCCCACCGTTTCCAGCTTTAATATGGATTCTTGCAACATCTACAAACATTTTGCACCTCAAAAAGAACCTTATATATCTACTATAAAGGTTTTAATAAAAAATGTCCATCACGGATGATGGACATTCGGATTAAGCTTCATAAACGCTTACTTGTTTCTTGTCTCTGCCTTTTCTCTCAAACTTCACAACGCCGTCTACTTTAGCAAATAAAGTATCGTCGCCACCTCTGCCAACATTGTTGCCAGGATGGATTTTTGTGCCTCTTTGTCGAATAAGAATGCTGCCAGCGCTTACCATTTGACCGTCAGCTCTTTTAAGACCCAATCTTTTTGACTGTGAGTCACGACCGTTTTTAGAAGAACCAACACCTTTTTTACTGGCGAACAATTGCAAATCAAAAGTTCTCAACATCTTCATGCACCTCCTTAATAATGTGCTTGACGTATTCTGGATACGTCCGTTCTATACCTTCAATGCCAATTAAAATCGTTTTAAAAACAAGATCAAGCGAATCGCTCTGCCACTTGCTGTCAATGGAGAATTTTAAATATCCCTTTTCAACTTGACACAGCATCTCTTCTTCAGGAATCTTTCCAACGACTTCTATCGCATTCAATAACGTTTGCGAAAGTGTGGATACAGCAGCACACACCAAATCTCTTCCGGGTTCATCCGAATAGGCGTGTCCAGTTACTTTTATTCCTGAAAAATGATTCCTAGCAGTTGCAAAAATAACCTTGATCATTATTATAAGCTAATGCTTTCAATTTTAACTTTCGTATATGGTTGTCTATGACCTTGCTTTTTGCGGTAGTCTTTCTTAGCTTTGTATTTGAAGATAACCACTTTTGCAGCTTTACCATTTTTAACAACTGAAGCTGTAACTTTAGCTGATGAAACGTCTTCGCCTACAAGCAAACCATTTTCATTTGAAACAGCAAGAACTTCAGTGAAATCAACAGAATCTCCTTGATTCACTGGCAATTTTTCAATAAAGAGTTCATCGCCTTGCTCAACTTTGTATTGCTTGCCACCTGTTTTAATAATTGCGTACATATCGCACCTCCTCTATCCTTTCTCGCCAAAACTCGGTATGGATGACTCCATTTATTAATAGAACCGGTTTCGTGCGGCTACCCGATAAATGTTATCACAGTTCCACCTAATTGTCAATAAATTGAGACTGAAATTTATAGGGTATCTCTTTACCTTTATTTGCTTTAAACTTAACGTTAAGTGAAGTCTCCCACTCAATTGGATTTTGTCTTAAAAAAGAATAAAGTTCAGAATCAACTTCAACCTCTACGGATTTTGTATTGGTATGGTGTTCCAATTCCATCAGGTCAACAAACATCTCATTCAACCACCAAAAGTACATATCCTTTTTTTCGGCGTTTAAACTTAACCGATCAAACACTGTTGGTCCAACTCTTTTTTTCGACAATTCAAGAATGCCAAGTTTCGTAAACCCATGAACTGTAAACCCATCAATACGTCTAAAAAAATCTTTTTGAAGCCTATCAATTAACAACCGCTGGTGAGCTGAATCCATGTTTATATAATCGATTAATACAGGACCACCAATATTTATTAACCGTATATAATCAGCAATTAAACCACTGACTTCCCAGTTGATTTCAAAAGCTGCTGTTGTTTTCTGTGTGTTGCCTATTACATGTTTTGAATTAACATCAACAATTGTAAATGCTTCCAGAGTGTCTATAACGAATGAGCTTCCCGACCTTGCACTAAATGCATTTTGAAACAAAAGTTTGGTAATCTGTGTTAAATACTTCTTGTAAGCAGCGCCACTTGTCATCTTAATTGGTAAATCATGAAAATCGTTTTTAAACATTTGATTAAATGACTTTGATGACGTTTCAACTTGATTTATTGAAAACAATTCAACAGTTTCACCTATGCGATTTTCAAAGCTATTGGTGTCATAAAGACACTTTGTTTTTTGCTCCAATAAGCCTCTTTTTACAATCCAATCCCATTTATCGCGCTGTTTTTTAAGTTCATCTATTAGCAGGTCAAAAGAAACACCCAAATTTAAAACAGAACTTCTAACAATAACACCAAAGTCATCACCAAATTGATCTCTAATACACTTTTCTATGACGCTTCGGGTTGAATTGTCTGAAATTTTTTTTGAAAATTTCACCTGGTTGCCATAGGGTAAATATACTGTGTAGTGACCTTCTATGGTGATATCAGACGTCAAAAGAGGTCCCTTTTGACCATGAATATCCTTAGAAACTTGAGCAATAATTGAATCGCCTTGCTTAAAAGAGTCTCCCATTAGTCTCAAGAGATCCTTGTTTCGAATAAAAGCATTTTGAGATTTACCAATATCAACAAATGCGCCTTCAAGGCTTGGAATAATCTGCATAATTCGGCCACAATAAATTTGATTCAAAATTGATGTTTTAAATTTGTTATCCAAAATAAGGTGTTTAATTGAATCCGATTCCAAATCAATAACAAGTCCTAGACGTAGAATTGGTGTTTCGTCAACCGTCATAACAACCATTATTCCGTGTCCTTTAAATCAAATAAGTTTACCAGGGCGTCATTTTCACTAAAATATAGCCCAAGCCGTTCTACTTCAATTGATTCAATAGTTTTTTCTATTTTATAGTGTTTTAAAAAGACTTCTACAAATTTTTCTGGGTTTAAACTCCCATTACTTCCCGATGCAAAAGTACCTTTAAAAATCCATTCATTTTCCATACAATATACAGATGTTAATTTATAAATCTGATCTAAAACATTTATGGTTTTGATTTTACCTTTTTTTGTCTTTTTATCATAGGTCACGGACTCAAGTTGCATGAAAGACTCTACCCAATCCTTAAATGGCAATTGTGAAACATCGTTCTGAAATTCAATTTTGACCAAATAATCCGCATACTCAACTTTTGACATAAGCGACGCTTTACAGTCCACATAAATGGCATCCTTAAGGTCAATCCCATCTGGGAAACTAAGCTTTAAAACATCAGAAATTGGAACCTCTCGATCAAGAGTCACTTCCATAACATCATACTTCGTACTATATCCCACAGATAATGGTGCAGCAAAAGTAAGCTTTGGAATTGGATTGAATCCTTCGGAAAATTTAAGCGGCATCTTATTTACCCTAAAAATACGCTCAAATAGCTTCATCAATTCTAAGTGTCCTAAATATTTCATATATTTTTCTTTTGAATATGCAATCCTAAGCGTCGCCATAACACTCACCACCAATTATACTGATATTTACACCACAGCCTGTACAGCCTTCACGACAATCTTGAGTGACCTCACCGTTTAAAGCTCTTTTATACTCCAATTCTAAATACCGTTTATCAACACCTGCATCAATTATGTCCCATGGTAAAAATTCATCAAAACTACGTACACGTGTATTGTAAAATGCCATATCAACCTGTTCCGTCTCAAAAGCTTTCTGCCACAACTCAAAATTAAAAAATTCTTGCCAGCCGTCGAACTTACATCCCAATTTCAAAGCCCTTAAAATCACTTTGGAAAGTCGTCTGTCTCCACGCGCAAACACACCTTCAAGCACACTTGTTTCTGGATCATGATAGTTATAAACAACTTTCTTATTGTTTATTTTATGCTTTAAGTGACTAATTTTCTCTTTAAACTGTTCCAAACTATCTTGGGGCATCCATTGAAAGGGGGTAAAGGGTTTTGGCACAAAACAAGAGGTGCTTACAGTCACTTGAACATTCTTTTTCATGTATTCAGGTCTTACTTGCTTAAAAGTATGCGTTCCTAAATTTGCAATGTCATTTATGCCATCTAAATCTTCAACTGTTTCTGTAGGCAATCCAATCATAAAATAGAGTTTTACCCGATGCCAACCAAGTGAAAAAATACTGTTAAAGGTGCTTGATATGTTTTCATCAGAAACACCCTTGTTAATCACGTCTCTAAGGCGTTGCGTTCCAGCTTCAGGCGCAAAAGTCAACCCAGTTTTCCTAATTTTTTGAATTTCCTTTAAAACATCTACTGAAAAACTGTCCAATCGTAATGACGGTAAAGAGACACCTATATGGTCTGACTCATACTCAGATACTAAATTTCGAATTAAAGTATCAATTTCACTGTAATCCATGCTGCTCAGAGAGGTCAATGAAAACTCTTCATATCCTGTAGAATCAATAATATCTCTTACATTTTTCTCTATTGTTTGAACTGATTTTTCGCGAATAGGTCTATAAAGCATACCTGCTTGACAAAAACGACAGCCTTTTGTACACCCCCTAAAAATTTCAACCATGGCCCGATCATGTACAATATCATTAAAAGGTACAATCATGGTATCCAATTGGTAACCTTTATCAAAATCTCTGATAAGACGCTTTTTGACTTTCTCAGGGACAGATCTATTTCGCTCATATTTTATGAGCAATCCACTTTCATCATAGATTGGCACATAAAATTTAGGCACATAAAGCCCTTCAATCTTCGTAGCTTCCAAGAGAAGTTCATCCTTAGATATCTGATTGACCTTATACCGTCTATAAACATCTAAAAATTCCAATAAGACTTCTTCAGCTTCTCCTATAAAGAATATATCTATAAAGTCAGCAATTGGCTCAGGATTATAAGCACAAGGGCCTCCTGCGATAATGAGTGGCTCTTTATCATGACGGTCTTTGGCATATTTTTCAATGCCTGCCAAATCGAGCATATTTAGTATATTTGTATAACTTAACTCATATTGAAGTGTAAACCCAACTATGTCCATATGAGACAAGGGTGACTTTGACTCTAAAGTAAACAACTTTTGCTGACTTTCACGCATTTTAGCTTCCATATCAACCCATGGTGAAAAAACACGTTCACAGAAAACGTCCTCTTGTGTGTTCAATAACCGGTAAAGAATTTGCATGCCTAAATGACTCATTCCCACTTCATATACATCGGGAAATGCAAATGCAAAACGAATCATTTGATCATCAATAGGTTTATTAAAAGTGTTGATTTCTCCGCCGATATACCGTGTTGGTTTTTCAACTTGGCGAAGCAGTGTTTCCAAATTCATAATGCCTCCTTGTTAAAAATGAGTAAATGTACCCTTTTGTCTCCTCAAATAAATTGTTTCCACAAGTCCAATCGCAAGCATACTTGTGAGAACAGCTGTAGCGCCATAACTGAAAAAAGGGAGCGTTATTCCGGTTACAGGAAGTTTGCCCATTGTCATAGCAATATTTTCAATAATTTGAAAAGCAAACATAAACGTAATTCCAATAATTGCATAAGATCCAAAATCATCTTTTGTTTTACGGCTTAAGTGAATCATTCGCATTAAAAAGAAAAAATACATGGAAATAAGTGCTAATCCGCCAACAAACCCAGTTTCTTCTACAAAAACAGCAAAAATAAAATCACTTTCTTGGACAGGTAAATAATTTAATCTATGGTATACCCCTTCAAAAAGTCCTTTACCATACATTCGGCCAGAACCAATGGTAATCTTGGACTGTAATACTTGATAATTGCCAGGTAAAGATAAATCTTCAGGGTTTAAAAAAGCATCAATTCTGACCCGTTGATGATTTTCTAACCTTGGATAAATAAAAGGCATTGCTATCCCCAAAGTTCCCACACCCAAAACAACATATCTATACTTAAGTCCTGAAACCAACATCATGCCAAAAGTTACAAAAACAAATACCAAAGATGTTCCTAAATCAGGCTGTTTTAAAACCAACACCAAATAAGGCGCCAATACTAAAAGAGATTTGAAAATTTCCTTGATTCCCTTTATGCCACCTATTTTTTCTAGAAATTTGGCATAGAATAAAATATATGCAAGTTTTGCCAATTCGCTTGTTTGAATGTTAATTAAGCCAATATCAATCCAACGTCTTGACCCTTCACGAACAACGCCTAGACCTGGCACATAAACCAAAAGCAAAAGTAAAATTCCCAAAACATATATACTTTTATAAAACATGCCAAAAATTTCGTAATTAATAAACTGAAGCAAAATAATCGCAGCAATTCCCAAAGAAAAAGCAACCACTTGCATTTTCACTTCTCTTGTGATGCCTAGATTCATAAAGTCTGTAGCACTTGCAATGGTTAAAAGGCCTACAGAAAAAATAATAAGGACAATCACTATAAGCAGATAATCAAATTGAGAGAGTATTTTTCTAAAATTCAAGGTGTTTTCTCCTATTTAAAAAAGGCCCCGCGAGGACCTTTTATCTTTTAAGATTTTTTAGCGGAATGTTGGCCACTAGGACCGGCTTACCAGATGAACTGTCTCTTGTTCGTGTTATTTTAATATCCAAATCTGCCGTGTCATAATCAACATGTTCAGATATTGACGATAAAATATCTTTTTTTAACAGTTCCAACAATTCTGGAGAACAGTTGGATCTGTCATGAACAAGAACGAGTTTCAATCGGTCTTTAGCCACATTTTTACTTGTCTGTTTATTATTTAAGAATCCGAATAAATCGAACATGCAACCTCCTCCTATCTGTTGAATGTGAACGCTCGTTTAAGTTTATCCAAAAAGCTTTCCTGAACATCAAATTCCAAGAAGGCTATCTCTTCTCCCATAATGCGTTTTGCGATATTTTTAAATGCCATACCTGATATAGAATTTTCTTTAAAAACGGCCGGTTCGCCTCTATTGGTACTCATGACCACTTCTTCATCATCAGGGACAACACCTATAAGGTCAACTGCAAGAATATCTTCAATGTCTTCAACATTCATCATGTCACCACGTTTTGCCATATCCACTCTTAAACGGTTGACAATTAGTCTTGGATCATGTAATTCTGCCGCTTCCAAAAGACCGATAATTCGATCGGCGTCTCTTACTGCCGAAATTTCTGGAGTTGTAACGACTATAGCGCGGTCAGCACCTGAGATGGCATTTTTAAACCCTTGTTCAATACCTGCAGGACAATCCACCAATATATAGTCATGTGTTTTTTTCAAATTTGTAATGAGCTCTTTCATTTGTTCTGGATTAATTGCATTTTTATCTTTGGTTTGAGCTGCAGGCAGCAAATAAAGATTATCAAATCGTTTGTCTTTAATCAATGCCTGTTTTAAACGACATGCGCCAGTTACAACATCAACAATATCGTATACAATTCTGTTTTCTAAGCCAAGGACAATGTCTAGATTTCTAAGTCCAATATCTGCATCAATGACACAAACTCTTTTGCCTTCCATAGCCAATCCTGCACCAATATTGGCAGTTGTTGTTGTTTTACCAACACCGCCCTTGCCGGACGTAATTACAATTGCTTCACCCATAGTGTCCCCTCCATAAGTCACCTTAAAATCAATGACATTTTTCTATTTTTATAAGACCTTCACTTATGAAGGCTCTTTCTGGATAAACTGTGTGTTCTGAATGATCATCATTTGGTGGAACAGAAATATACTTTGCAATTCTTATCTGAGTAGGTTTAAGTAAATTAGCCACCACTACTGCAGACTCATCTCCTGAAGAACCCGCGTGTACAAATCCCAGTATGCGACCCATAACGACTATGTTTCCTTCTGCAATGATTTCAGCACCTGGATTCACATCTCCAACAACGACAACATGTCCCGCAAAATGGACTGATTTTCCAGAACGCATCGTTCCGTATACAAAATGAGTATCCGCTCCAGCTTGTGCAACAACTAGTTTTTCAACAACACTCTCTTTTTCAATTTCGACCTTGAGTGTTTCAGGTACTTTTTTCACTTCAGAAACAGATTCTTCTAGACTAATGACTTCAATACCCGATTGTGCTTCAATCAGCGCTTCAACCATCGCTTTTTCACGATAATTAAACGATTTACCAGTTAATCCAATTATTTTTGAGCCTCGATAAAAGTCTGCTTTATCTTTTAACAATTTCTCTAAGAATAAAATAATCTCTTCAAAACTTGCATTTGAGTCCACATTAATATAGAGTCCATTGAAAGTTCCTTTAAATTCAGCAGGCCCTTTACGCCCCATTTCATCACCACCTGAATCTTATTATTGCCTAACACATCTATTTTACCGTATTTTTAACGAATCTACAACAGTTACTCCCCTGTAGGTGGTTTTAATTTAAAGTACTGAGCATAGACATCCCTGGCAATTGCAGCAGAATAAGATCCAGACCCACCTTGAGGGACCAAAATTACAACTGCGATTTCAGGATTATCATAAGGCGCATAGGAAGCAAACCACGAATAATTATCATAAGGGAGTCTAAATTGATTTAAATCATCATCTGAAATTTCTTCTTCAGAAAGTTCTTTTATAGCAAGTCGCATTGCTGTGCCCTTATTCAAATAATCCTGCTCCACCAATCTGTTGAATTTTGCTTCAAAAAAATCAGCTTCTGCCTCGTTTGCTGCATTATCTTTTTGCTTCTCCAATTGACTCATTTCTTCACTGCGCTGCTTAATGATTTCAAGTGTTTTTAATTCCACGTCTTCTAATGTGAGTTTTGGCGCAATAAATTCTAGGTATTCTGTTAAATAGGCAACTTCGTCTAACGGTGGAATCAAGCCTTCTTTTTGAGCTGTTCCAGTTTTCCCCGCTATCTCTATCGGAAACTCATTAAAAAAATGCCTTAAAGAACTTGATTGACTGGTTAACGCCTGTCTCATTCCTTTTTGTATATGAACGAGATAATTTTCCGGATCCATTGAAACCACAGATTGGTTTTTATTTATAATCTCATCGCCCACTTGTTTAACCAAAGTCAATTCATTCAGGTACCCTCCATTTGCAATGGTGGATATATACCGTGCAATTTGAACAGGTGTATAAGTGTGGTCACCTTGTCCAATCGAGAGGTTCATGGTATCACTTTCGTACCATTTCATTAAATTGAAATAATCGTATTTTATAATATCAGCCAGTTGTTCTGTTACATAGTAATCTGGATTGCTGCCTACTTCAAATAGTTTATTAATCAATGCCCCTCTAGATGGATTGTCATCAGACCAACTCACAATTTCATCCACCAAATCATTTAACTGTTCTTCGTTTTCAGTAATTGATTCAGGAAAGTAATCTTTAGCCAACACCTTAAGTTGACGTTTGAGCAAAGCTTGAATTGTTAATTTTTTTCGATCTGGATCCGGCACACCTGTAGCAACTTCACCGATTTCTATACCCGTTTTTTCGCCAAGTCCAAATTGTTTTGAGGATTCTGTCATAATTGTGGGGCCCATCTCAAAGTTAAGGGGGCGATTTTTGTAATAATCATAGCCATTTGATATGTTGTAAAAATAATAGTTACACGAAACTTCAAGTGCTTTGTAAAGATCCGTCAAACCATGTTTGTGACGATGATCGTTCCAGTACCAACACCCAAAAACATGATTTCCCACTTCTATATAGCCATCGGAAAACAACTTCTCAGTAGGATCTAATCCTTGTTCCAGTGCTGCATAAGCTGTCGCCATTTTATAGACGGAGCCTGGTTGAACCACCATCATGGAAGCAATATTATATAGTGGTCTTGCCGCTAGAGGGTTTCTTTTATTTACTGGGTTTAAAGCATTCCAATCAGATTGGCTTATTCCCTGCGAAAACAAGTTGACGTCATAGGCCGGATAACTAGCCATAGCCAGAACTTCGCCCGTTTTAACATCGACAACTACCCCTGCACCTGTTTCAGCATTTGGGTAAGCATCAAACTGAAAATCGCCCCATGGATTTTCATAAAGTTCGCCATTTCTAATCTTAGAAAGAACTGTATCCAAACTGTTCTCAAGAGCTTTTTGCAAATCATAATCTATAGACAATATCAAATCATCACCAGATTTCGACGCCTTAATGTCTAAACCGTAGGCTGTTTCATCCACCTCTGAAACATACTTCCCATAAACATCTACTTCAATATACTTGTATCCATTTTCACCATGCAAATCTTTTTCATAGACGCCTTCAATTCCAGTTTTCCCAATAATTTGATTTTTTGAATAGCCCAGATCATTTACATAGGTCTCAATTTCTGTTTCTGTTGCAATAGGTCCCATATAACCCAAAATGTGAGCTGCAGTACTTTTCTCAGGATAAGTTCTCACAGTTGTATATCCCACAGATAAGCCTACATAATCATACCCTTTTTCTTGAACCAAAATAGCGGTTTGTTCAGATATTGATGGCGCAACAACAATGGGCTCATAACTTAAATACCCTTGTGATTTAATGGCATGTCTAAAAATGAGTATTTTATAGGCATCTTCATCAGAATAAGATTTTGAAATATGGAACTCTGAACGTGATCTGATTTTTTTAAAAGCTTCCTCTGCGGATATGTCAATCGGCAATCCATACATATCCAAAAAGTTTTTCTTATAAATTTCTTCTAAAAACATCATTCTAGAGGTGGAAATTGGCAAATATTTGCCTTGATTGTACAGAATTCGATACGCTTCATAGTTACTCAATTCATCATCTAAATAGTTGGCTGCACGGATGTCGTTAAACACTTCCTCAGCTGTCCAAGTTTCGTTATAACCATTGTTACTCAACCAACTTTTTATATTTCTATCAAATGTATAGTGATATGCGCCATCCACAATTTGAATTGGAAAATCAATATGCGTTTCATTTTGAGTTTCTAAAAAATCAATGATTGAAATTGTAATTTCTGAAAATTCATTTGATGGTATAACCCCACTGTTTAATTCAAGGGTAAATCCAACAGAATTTGTTGCAAGTAATTTCCCGTTTCGGTCATAGATTTCACCACGTTTTGACAAGGTTTCGACTTTTTTGATGCGATTATTAATAGACCTTTCGTAGTAAGCATCGCCTTCTACAATTGTAAGTTGGTGTAAACTCCATCCCAAAAAAACAAAAACTGCAAACAGAACGATTACAATATGATTTTTTTTATTCAGAATAAATTTAAGCATTATAATCCCCTAATTTATAGCCATTAATTTTTTTAAATGCAAATGCATAAACAAATAATGCAATCAAACTGTTTAAAACAACTTCAGTTATAATTTTGACATACAACATTTCAAGCGGAACTGTGGCCTGAAAGAAAAACGTAATCAGATAAAAAACAAAATGATACATCACGGTTGATAAAATCACTAAAAATATAGGTGTAACATAATTTCCAACAAAAAGAACATGGATTAATCGAGCCGCTACAAATACAATTATCAAATAAGTGAATACGTTGGCACCAATCATGCGCCCCAAAAAAACATCTTGGAGAAAACCATAGACCAGAACATACACATAGGCATGTTTTTCAGAAACAAGCGCCATAATGACAATAGAGAAAATGATGCAAAGATTAGCCATTGCATCATTGATTCGCACTATTTGTAAAAGCGAACTGGACAGTATAAAGTTTAAAATTCCAAGTAATACAACACTCCGATATTTCATCAATTTTGCTCCAGTTTCATATCATAATTAAAAAGTTCTGAATGATTTTGCTTCAATTCCCGAGTAAAAGGAATTACCATGACCTTATCAATTTTTCTGAAATCTACAGATGGTTTTACTTTTATACGTTTTAACAGTTGATCGCGATCGTCTAAAACTTCATAAATCTGTCCAATTAAAATTCCTTTTGGATAAAGTCCCAAACCGGAAGTCACAATGTATTCGTCAACAAATACCTCCGCCTTTGGATCAAACAGTTCACCAATTAATTCGTAATTGGTTGTACCGTTTAATGTACCCACATAGTCATTATTAACACGCATCATTTCAAAACCAACAGAAGATTTATGATCAACAATGGAAATGACTTTTGACCACTTTTCGCCGACTTCGTAAATCTGTCCTACCAAACCTTTTCCATTTATAACGGTACTGTTCTTAGTTATGCCATGGTCAGCGCCCACATCAATGGTAAACATGTTATACCAATTGCCAATATCTTTACCAATTACATTTCCAGTTACAATACGATTTGTTGATTCAGTATCTACATATTTAAGTGCAGATTTCAACTGCTTTAGTTCAGCCAATTCTTTTTGAGTCATCGTTAGAGAAACCACTTGCTCTTTCAAATACTCGTTTTCTTCAGATAGGGTTTCGTTAAGGTCCTTATAGTTTAGAACATTGATAATTGGTTCTGTCTGATTGTCAATAAAGTTTCCAAACTGAGTTAAAACCTTCTGTATAGGCGTCAGAACAGAACCGAGTTTACTCTCGATAAAGGTTATACGTTCTCGGCCACCAAATGAAAGAATCATAAGAATAACCAATGTAAATCCTGCTATGAAAATTGTGAGTTTTTTTAGGCGTTCATTCATTTATAACTCCGACATTTTAGTAAATTACTTGATTAAAAAGCTCTAGATCCTTTGAAAACTTCTTTTAACTCATTAAAACTTTCAACAGCCTTTGCCGTTCCATTTGCAACACAATCTAAAGGATCATCTGCGATTCTCACTGGCATTCCAGTCTCTTTATGAATTAGTTTATCAAGATCGTGAAGTAATGCGCCACCCCCTGCTAGAACAATTCCCGATTGGTAAATGTCAGATGACAATTCAGGTGGGGTCTTTTCTAATGTTGTTTTTATGCCTTCAACGATAGCCTGAATAGGTTCTCTAATGGCTTCATATATCTCACTTGACTTAAGAACCAACATATTTGGAAGTCCAGTTACCAAATTCCGGCCTGTAATTTCCATTTGACGTTCCTTTTCAGGAATCATAGTACATGCGATTTCCATTTTTATTCGTTCTGCCGTCCGCTCACCAATCATTAAACTGTACTTCTTTCGGACGTAACTGATAATGGCTTCATCAAGTTCATCACCTGCGATACGAATAGATTGACTTGTTACGATGCCACCTAAAGAAATAACGGCTATTTCAGTTGTCCCGCCACCGATATCAACAATCATACTGCCAGTAGGTTCAGTAATTGGAAGATCTGCACCAATTGCGGCAGCCATTGGTTCCTCAATCAAGAACGCATCTTTTGCACCAGCTGAAAGCGAAGCTTCATAGACAGCTCTTTTTTCAACCTCTGTAATCTGAGATGGAATCCCAACGACAACTTTTGCACCTGTAAGAAATCCAATATTAGGAACTGCTTTATTGATAAAATACTTAATCATTTTTTGTGTAATGTCAAAATCTGCTATTACGCCATCTTTGAGAGGTCTAATCGCTCTAATCTGGCCTGGCGTTTTACCAATCATTTCTTTTGCTTCACGTCCAACAGCGAGTACTTCCCCTTTATCGTTAATTGCAACAACTGAAGATTCTCTAACAACAATCCCCTTATCCTTAACGCAAACCAAAGTGTTTGATGTCCCTAAATCGATGCCCAGTTGCTTGTAAAATAGTCCAAATCTCATAATATGTTTCCTTTCATACTTTCAAATAATTTGTTATATATTTCTTTTAAGCTTTATAAAAGATTTTCTTCTTTGAAACTAAAATAACTGTCTTTGCCAATAATTAAATGGTCGATTAATGGTATCCCAAGTAAAGTCCCTGATTCCTTTAATCTCCTCGTAATGTTTATGTCCTCGGCACTTGGTTTTACATGGCCAGATGGATGGTTGTGCAATACAAGTATTGAAGCTGCACTTCTTTTCACAGCACGATTATAAACTTCTCTTGGATGGACTATAGAAGCATTTAGGCTCCCCATTGAAACCATTTCCCAATTAATAATTTCATTTTTTGTATTTAACAAGACAATTATAAATTTTTCTACTTTTAAATCAGATAATTGAGCGCTAAAATACTGATAAATATCCGCTGGACTTGAAACTTTTGTGCGCCTTACAATGCCAGACATTTTTACGCGCTTACCCACTTCAACAGCAGCTAGAATTTGGCAAGCTTTTGAAGGCCCAATACCCGTAAAACCACTTAATTCTTCTAAGGTTATGTTCGCGAATTCTGAAAAGTCTCCTGAACATGAATTAACCAACTCTTGTGCCAGCTGAACTGCCGTTTTATGTTTTGTTCCAGTTCGAATCAATATTGCAAGAAGTTCAGAATTGCTTAACGTTTCTACGCCTAAAGATATCATTTTTTCTCTTGGCTGTTCACTTTGAGGGATGCCTTTAATCATCGTTTCTCCTATTTAAAGAAGGTCTAAATCGAAATGTTCTTTCAATAATAGACTCAGTTTTGAGAGAGGCAAACCCATCACATTGAAATAATCACCGTTAATTTTACGAACTAAAATTGATCCCAAACCCTGTATACCATAAGCACCAGCCTTATCCATCGGTTCCCCTGTTTTAACATACTGATCAATTAAATCATCCGATAAACTGTTGAAACAAACTTCTGTCCTAACACAGTCGACGATTTTTTTTGCTGCATTCAGATGTATAAGCGCGATGCCTGTATAAACGTAGTGACTTGTCCCACTCAGCAAACGCAGCATTTGTTTTGCTGAATCAGCAGTTGTAGGTTTTCCAAGTATAGTATCGTCATATACAATGGTGTCACTTGCAATAACCAGTGCATCTGGATTTTCAAAAGCAATTTCTCGCGCCTTTTGAAACGCCAAGGCCATAACCGCCTGCACGGGTTCATCCTCTACATTTATTTTTTCTTCAATCGTACTCGGCATAATTTCAAATTCTAGATTAAATTGTCGAAGAAGCTCAATTCTTCGTGGAGATTGGGAAGCTAAAATAATTCTCATAGTTTCCAATACACCACAAAAGCTAAGATTAAACCGATAATGCCCGCTAAATTCAAACTCAGTTTGAGACCAAAAGTTAAGTGTATTATGTTTAGGTCTACAACAAATGGATCAACGCCAATGGATTTTCCATAATTCAATATTGGAAAAGTGTCACCCAGTGCCGATCCAATTAAGCTTCCAAATATAGCACCAATCAATAAAAGCACTAATAAAATTAAACGATCTCCGTTTTTACCTCTCATAGTATCTCCTCAATTATACCATATTTTTCCATTTGTAATTCACTTTTTTAACCTACATAATAGTTTAGCATTAAGATGTCTCAAATACAAGTTAAAGAATGGTTGCAGATTACTTTTGTTAACCGTTAAAAAACGGCATCTCCCTTGGAAATGCCGTTTTAGATTCCTATCTATTTTACAATTATGCAGTTTCTACTGTTCTAAGTGTTAAGTCTCCTTGAATGGCTTTAGTAGGACATTTTTCAACACAAATCATACAATTTGTACATTTATCATAATCGATTTGAGCCAAATTATTAATGACATGAATTGCATCATGCGGACAATTTCTTTCACAAATACCACATGCAATACAAGCAACATTACAATTTTTCTTTACGTGACCACCCTTATCATAATTGTTACAAGCCACTATTGTAAGTTGGTCATATGGCACAAGACTAATGACATTCTTAGGACATATTTCTACACATTTATTACAAGCTGTACATTTTTCAGGATCTACTTCTGCAATTCCTTTTTCATTTATAAAAATAGCATCGAACTGACATACTTCTACGCATGATCCAAGGCCCATACAGCCATACGTACACATTTTAGGCCCACCATTTAGCATATTAGCAGCCACACAACTTGTAACACCATCATAATCATAACGGTTACCACAATTTTCTTCATGACCTTCACATTTTACACGGGCCACTTGTTTAACACTACTTCCAGCTTCAGTTCCCATTATCTGTGCAATCTTTTGTGCACAATCAGCACCTCCGACAGGGCATCCATTGACTGGTGCAATGCCCTTCACAACAGCCTGAGAGAATCCATCACATCCTGGGTATCCACAAGCACCACAGTTGGCACCAGGAACAGCCTCTCTAACAGCTGCTACTCTTGGATCAATTTCAACGGCAAATTTCTTCGATGCCAAAGCCAAACCAGTACCGAAAAGCAGACCCATAACACCCAGAATGGAAGCTGCCAAAACAATTGTATTTATATCCATTTAGTCCACCTTTCTAAACCAAACCAGTAAAGCCTAAAAAGGCTATTGACATTAAGCTCGCTGAAATCAATGCTATTGGAAAGCCTTTAAATGGCAAAGGCACGTCAGAAGTTTCAAGTTTTTCACGAATACCAGCAAATAAAACGATGGCTAATGAAAAGCCTACAGCTGCAAAAAATGAATGTGCAATGGTTTGAATTAATCCAAACTCATATTGAATGTTCAGTAAGGCAAGACCCAATACAGCACAGTTGGTTGTAATTAGCGGCAGAAAAACGCCGAGAGCTTGATAAAGTGTAGGACTTAATTTTTGCAGTACAATTTCTACAAACTGCACAAGTGATGCAATAACAAGAATAAAAGCTGCTGTCTGCAAAAATTCCAATCCGGCCTTAACTAAAATATAATGATGAACAAAATATGTGAGTGTACCCGCCATGGTCATGACAAACGTTACAGCCATACCCATTCCAAAAGCAGTTTCTACCTGTTTGGATACACCTAAAAATGGACATATTCCCAAGAACCTCGATAAGACGAAGTTGTTCACGAGAATTGCACTGACCATTATTACAAATATACTTGCATTTTCCACGTCAACCCCTCCTTATTTAGCGCTCTTGATTTGATATACATTATAAAGTGCCAACAAAATACCAAGTGCAAGAAATGCCCCCGGTGGTAATATCATAATAAGTGCTGGTTTATAGCCAGCGCCAAAAATAGACAAATTGAAAATTGTTCCATTTCCAAACAATTCTCTTACTGCACCCAGCACAGTGAGGGCTAATGTAAATCCTAATCCCATTCCGACACCATCCAATACCGAATCTGCAATGTTATTTTTTGATGCAAAAGATTCAGCACGGGCTAGAATAATACAGTTAACAACAATAAGTGGGATAAATAAACCAAGTGCACCATACAATGCTGGAAGAAATGCCTCCATAACCATACCGACAATTGTAACAAAACTTGCAATAATAACAATATATGCCGGAATTCTTACTTTTGCTGGTATCAATTTACGAAGCAAAGATATAACAAGGTTTGAACTCACTAAAACGGCTGTTGTTGCAAGTCCCATACCAATTCCATTTTCAGCTGATGTGGTAACAGCAAGGGTTGGACACATTCCCAACAGTTGGACAAAAATTGGATTTTCTTTAAACAAACCGTTTGTTAAATTTTTTAAATTCAATTTCCAACACCTCCTGTTTCCATAATCATTTTAAAAGCATCTATAGAAGCATTGGCGCCAACAGTAACTGCATCGGATGTAATGGTTGCACCTGTAATGGCTTGAATATCATTACCACTAGCAGCAGTCTTGGAAACACCAATATAAGATTCAGTGCTTTTTCCCGCGTATTGCGCATAAAAATCTGCATCTGCTGCTTTTGCACCTAATCCCGGTGTTTCTTGATGAGAGCCAATTCTAAGACCAGTTACTTCACCAGAAAGTTCAATTCCTGTCACAACTTCTATAGCACCACCAAAAGCTGTAGGTGTTGATTTAAATACGATGCCTACAACTTCATTTGAATCGTTGTATCCAATATAAGCCTCAATAATTGGTGAATAAGACTCAATCAATTCTAATAATAAATCCTCATCAACATCTTGAAAGGTTGCAGCAGCAGGCAATACTTCTTTTTTTGCCAGTTCATTTGCCATCATTCTCTGCTCTGCTATTTTATCCTTTGTAATTTCATTGGTAAATGCCAAAGATAAAGCCGCTACAAAACAAATGATTAAAAGGACTACTCCTGTTTTAAAAATCTCTTTCATTATTTAGCACCTCCAAACACACGCGGTTTAGTATATTTGTCAATAATTGGTGCTACGACGTTCATCAGTAGAATTGAATACGAGACACCTTCAGGATAGCCGCCATAGAAGCGAATCACAACCGTAATGACACCAATTCCAACTGCGTAAATAATCTGTCCTCTAGCAGTAATTGGCGATGACGCATAATCCGTGGCCATGAAAAAAGCACCAAGCATCAAACCACCTGCTAAAACATGAAGAAGGGTTTCCTGAACATTAAAACCTGTAATAACAAGCGTTAAAGTCGCAAATGTTCCCAAGTAAAACACTGGGATTCTATAAGAAATAACCCCTCTGAAAATGAGATACAAACCACCAATAATCAGAAGTAAAGCCGAAGTTTCTCCAATTGATCCACCAACTGTCCCAATTAACGCATCCATAATTGAAGGCAGTTCTGTAACTTGACCTTCTTTCATAATGCCAAGAATTGTTGCTGAAGTTGTGGTGTCAACACCAGCTGTTGGCCAAGTCGTCATTTCCACAGGCCAAGAAGCAACAAGTAAAGCTCTGGCTGCAAGTGCAGGGTTCATAAAATTATGTCCCAAACCTCCAAAAGCTTGCTTTACTATAATAATGGCAAATGCACTACCAATAATTGGTATCCAAATTGGAACGGATGATGGTAGGTTCATCCCTAACAAAAGACCAGTTACAACGGCACTAAAATCATTAATCGTAATTGGTACTTTTCTAATTTTTTGACTGATGGCTTCAGCAATAATAGCCGTAAGAACTGAAACAGCCAAGATAATAAATGCGTTAATTCCAAAATTATATACACCAAAAGCAGCTGCAGGAAGCAGTGCGATTGTTACATCCCTCATAATATTTTGCGTAGTTTCCGACGAACGAATATGAGGAGAAGATGATACGATAAGTCTTGATTCCATTTATAAACCTCCCCTATTTACGTTTCTTGGCCAATATTTCACGCTTGGCTACCCGAATGGTTTGCAACAATGGCCGATGTGCCGGACAAACAAAAGAACAAGAACCACACTCTATACAGTCGAGTGCATGATAGGCATTCGCTTTATCATAATCGTGCATTAAAGAATACGCACTTATTTGGATAGGCTCTAGAAATGCCGGACATACCGAAACACATTTACCACATTTTATACAAAGTGATGGTTCAGGTAATTTCGCTTCAGCTTCAGAAAAAACCAAAACACCCGAAGTATTTTTCATCGCAGGTAAAGTATCTGTTGCTTGTGCGACACCCATCATCGGGCCACCTAAAATCAATTTTCCAGGTTTCTCAGCATACCCGTCACAGAAATCAACCAATTGACTAAGTGGTGTTCCAATTTTAAAGCGAATATTTTTAGGTGATTTAATTCCCTTACCTGTAACTGTACAAATACGTTCAACCAAAGGCATTCCCGTTTCAAAAAGAATACCGATTGTTGAGGCAGTTGCAACATTATTCACCACAACGCCAATATCCATTGGCAATCCACCTGATGGAATTTCACGCTTAGTGCACGCATAAATAAGCTGCTTTTCTGCACCTTGAGGGTATTTCGTCCTAAGACCAACAACATGAATCCCCGTCCCTTCAGCAGCCTTCGTCATGCTTTCAATTGCATCAGGTTTATTGTTTTCGATTCCAATATAACCGTTTGGAACATTTAATGCATGCATCAATATTTGAAGACCTTTAACAATACTTTGAGAATTCTCAAGCATCAACCTATGATCACAAGTCAAATAAGGCTCACATTCTGCCCCGTTTAGAACAATTGTATCAATTGTCTTTTCAGGTGGTGGCGATAATTTTACATGTGTTGGAAAACCCGCACCACCCATACCGACTAATCCAGCGTCTTTAATGATTTCAACAATTTCTTTGCCCGATAATGTTTTATAATCAGGTTTTGGCGTCACGCTCTCATGAATTGAGTTCTGTCCGTCATTTTCAATAATGATACAGGTTTCAAACCCATATGCCGTATCTTGCTTTTTTACATCCAAAACAGTCCCTGATACTGAACTGTGAATGTTCGCCGAAACAAAAGAAGGCGCTTGTCCAATTAATTGGCCCACTTTAACTTGATCCCCTTTTTTCACAATAGGGTCACAAGGTGCACCAATGTGTTGCCTTAGTGGAATCTCAACTATCTTTGGATCCAAAAAATCAACGATTGGTAAATGTTCAGTTGCTTTTTTGGCATGCGGTGGATGTATACCACCTTTAAACGATAGAAGCCCCATATACTCACCCCTTAAAAAAAATTTGAAGTAACTTAAATAGATATACAAAGAAGATTATACTGTATACAATCTCCCGAGTTGCCAAAACAATTTTACTATAAATAAAATAACAGGTCAATGCTATAACCATTGAAATTTCAACATTTTTTTGAAATCATAAGTTAATTTTTTCTCAATCTTAACCGGATAAACCCGCTAATTTAATGGCTTGTTAACATCATAAGTTGATCTATAAATGCATCCATATAGGCTTCAGACGACGCATTTTCAGCGTTTAATTTTTCAAAAACAGCATAATTTTCTTGAAGCATACTTGTGAATTCAGTATCAATGTTCCCGCTATAGTCATCCAAAATTTCCAAAGTTTTTTGAATTGGTTCTAAAGCTTCCAACAAAACTTGATTCGGAACTGTATCCAAATCCATAAATTGCATAAAAAACGCGTTGTTGTCAAAATAGAAGTCATTTATAAAAGTTTTAATTTCTTGAACCTCTTCAGGAGTTGCAAACACTGTAAAATTCTTTAGTTCTAAAGAAACATTTGAAACATAAGCATCAGAATGTTCAGGATTATCTTTGATAAATGCGGTTCTATAATCCCCAATTATTTCTTGATCTGAAGACATTACAACATACACCTTATAATTTTGTCCCGATTTTATCCAATGCGAACGAAGGTCTTCTTTTTGAAATTGAATAACTGCAGCTTCAGCACCCTCTTTTGAATTAAAACTTGCAATTTGAAGGATAAATTGTTCAGTTGTTCCCAGCCTAACCTCTTGAGGGGTCACTATTACTTCCGGTTCTGTTGTTTCTGTGGTGGCACTCACTTCTGAATTTGAATGTGTATCGCCTATAGAATCTGTATCTCCTTTTAAAATCAGAGAAGTAACACCATAGCCAATTAAAAAAAGTGCCAATGGAATTACGACTATCGCAATATAAAACTGTTGATCCATAAATTGCTGAATTTTTTTTCTAGATAGCATGCACATAGCCTCCTAATTTGTTCTTTGTCTATTATAGCAAAAAAATAAGAAGTTGCGTTAAAATACTGGCAACTTCATGAATGAATACAATTATCCAATTAACTTTGACACTTCATAAATAACCTTATCCGCTACAAAGGGTTTAACAATAAATCCTCTTGCACCTGATTTAACAGAATCAATAACCATAGATTCTTGGCCCATTGCGCTACACATCAAAACAGTTGCATCTGGAAACTCTTTTTTGATCCGCTTAAGCCCTTCTATGCCATCTACTTCTGGCATTGTTATATCCATAGTAACAAGGTCTGGTTTCAAATCCCTATATTTTTCAAGTGCTTCACCACCATTTGAAGCTTCCCCTACAACCTCGTAACCCGCTTTGTTAAGAACATCTCCTAATAATTTACGCATAAAAACAGCGTCATCTACAATCAAAATACGTTTGCCCATCTTGATCACCTCCTAAAATAAATTCATAATTCCCATAACAACCAGTAAATTTAAGACGACATTCTTAAACTTAACCTCATCAATATGGCTTCCCAGTAAAGTTCCTGCAATTGTACCTCCAATTAAAAATGGAATCAGCCCTAAATATGATTTAATGATGCCTGCAGACAATAAACCGCCATTAAAATAAAGAAATACAGTAATTATATTTAGAAGCAGAAAATACGTCGTTAACGATATTCTAAATAAATCTCTTTCTGTATCATTGTTAGAGAGCATAACCACAATCGGTGGCCCACTAATCGAAACTGACCCATTAAAAATACCACTTAAAACGCCAGCAATCAAAAAAGTCAATTTTTCATTTTGTATGTGTACCCGATATCCCCTTTTAAGTAAAATTGCAACAACGATTAATAAAATTCCAATAAAAATTTTAAGAATTGATTCATCCATTACTTTTAGGATTTGTACCCCAATCGGTGTAAAAATCACAGCAACAATAAACATCATAAGAAGTGCTTTTATATGGGGTTTACGTTTGAGTCTAATCAGTATAATAATGTTCATAAAGAGGCTGAAAAGAACCAACATTGGCACAATGGTTTTAAGGTCCAATACAAGACCTAAAAGCGGTAAGGCAATTAATGAGAACCCGAAACTTGTTGCCCCTTGAACAAGTGCAGAAAAGAATATGATCAAACCTGGTATTAAAATTGTCACATCATTGCTCCTTTTTTTGACATAAACACATTATAGCATCAAAATATAAACTTTTGAATTTTTTTTTTGAAAAATCATTGACTTTTATTTGCAATATCCCTATAATGAAAAAGTCGCAACAAGCGGATGTGGTGGAACTGGCAGACACGCTATCTTGAGGGGGTAGTGGGCAACCGCTCGTGCGGGTTCGAATCCCGCCATCCGCACCATTTATAAAGAAGGGTATCTCAATAAGCTTGGGATGCTCTTTTTTTTCTTTATTTCAATAAATAAACCGTATCCAAGAACACAAAGCATTCAAGTGGATACGGTTATTTTTAATCTCTTTTTTTAAGTTTTGGATTCTCAATTAGGCCTGGAATCCGACCTCTTTTAGCAACTGATTTTCCATTTACAACTTTAAGATCCATGGTCATATCAATTGGAGACGCTGCAGAAATATAACTCCCTACTCCAAAAGCATCTGCGCCGGCTTCACTTAAACTCTTAATTTTCTCAGGGTATAATCCACCAGAAACAAAAATTTTAACTGTATTGAACCCATTTAAGTCTAACTTAGCACGCATTTCACGCACCAAACCAGGTGTAACACCACCTCTTTCACTTGGTGTGTCTAACCTTATACCATATAGATTACCATCTAATTTTTCGGCAATACGTAAAGCTTCTTCAACTTCATCTTTATAGGTATCTACAAGCACTATTCGATTGTGGGATTTTGAGGCAATGCGATCATAAGTCTCCGCAACAGGCAATGTATCTCCTGCTACAAGCATAGCGCTATGTGGGACTGTCCCTGAAGGCTCTATGCCACTTAATTTGGCTGCCAAAATACAACTTGCACCGCCAGCGCCTCCAATCACAGCTGCACGTTCCATAACAGGTGCTACTGAAGGGTGAACATGTCTTGCACCAAAGCAGAGAAAGAATTTATCTCCACAAGCCTCTTTAACTTCACGTGAAGCGGTTGCCCATCCCGATGCACTGGCCAACATACCAAGAAGTGTCGTTTCATAAATTGCGAAATCCTTGTACTTTCCCTTAATTCTTAGAACAGTATCTTTTGGTTCAAAAGATTCGCCTTCATCAAGCGCCCAAATTTCAAGGCCTCTCCCCTTTAACAAGTTAAGCGCTTCCGCCATCCCTGCCATAACACCAGGTTTTCGTGGAAAAATTTCTGCAACCACTTCAGAATCAGACAAGTTAAGTTCTTCTAAGATATCCAATGTTCTTAGAAAATAGACATCTGTTGTATGACCTGCAATTATTTCATCATGTGTTGCACTGTGTAGTTTACGATGATCAGATATCTGAATTTCATCAATATCTGACAAATGCTTCAATTCTTTAATCATGGCTTTTCCTTCCTACCATTTAGTCCATTACATTATAAGTGAATCAACCTCATTTATCAACATTCAAATGACTTTTTAGTCTTGATAGTTCTTTGTCAATATTACTGTAAAGCTCCTGTTTTCCTTTTGTGTTTTGAATGATTGTATCCGCAAGTCTACGTTTCTGTTCAATTGACATTTGAGCCTTTATTCTTGCCATCGCCTCATCTTGTGTGACTTGATCGCGCGACATGACTCTTTGAGCCAACATAGGTTCAGGTGCATAGATTAACCATACCTCATCAAAATCTGACATCCTATTAGACTCTATCAATAAAGGAATATCTGCAAAAACAATCCGGTTATTTTTCATGTGAACCCTAATTTGATCTTGAACACACCTAAAAATCGCAGGATGCGTAATCGCATTCAATATCTTACGCTTTTCAGGATCATTAAAAATAAGGCGTCCTAAAAACTTCCGGTCAATCACACCAGTTTCTTCTAAAACTTCCGTTCCAAACGCCCTTATAATCTTATTATAAGTCTCTTCTCCAGGTTCGACAATTTCTCTGGCAATTCGATCTGCATCAACCACCGGATAGCCAAGATCGATTAAATAAGTCACTGCAGTTGATTTCCCACTTCCTATTGATCCTGTAATTCCAATAACCCAATTGGTTTTACTTGGCATCATACCAACTCGCTCCTATGCTCATATCTACTTTCAAAGGGACTTTTAAATCAATTGCGCTTTCCATATTTTCCTTTAGCAATTGCTTGACATCTTCAAGCTCATTATTTGGCACATTAAGAATCAGTTCATCATGAACTTGCAGTATAAGTTTGCTCTTTAGCCCCTTTTCTTGCAAAGCATTGGCCACCCTAATCATTGCCAGTTTAATGACATCTGCCGCCGAACCTTGAATTGGGGTATTTCTCGCAATACGTTCTGCTGACGATCTCAACATAAAATTCTTCGCATCAATATCGGGAACGGCACGCCTTCTTTTCAAAATCGTTTCGACATACCCCTTCTCTTTGCATTTTTCTATGATGCCATGCATAAATCCTTCAACAGAAGGATAACTTTTAAAATAATTTTCAATGTAAGTTTTAGCTTCTTTTCTGCTAATGCCCAAACTCTCTGAAAGGCCATAATCGCCCATGCCATAGATAATCCCAAAATTCACTTCTTTTGCGCGGCTTCTCTGTAGACCAGTTACTTCTGATTGATCAATCCCAAATACTTGAGAAGCTGTAATCGCATGGATGTCAAGTTCATTTCTAAAGGCTTCAATTAACACCTTATCACCTGACAAATGCGCTAAAATTCTAAGTTCAATTTGTGAATAGTCAGCATCCAAAAGTGTGCACCCTTCATCTGCTACAAAAAAACGGCGAATTTTGCGACCGTATGGAAGCCTGATGGGAATATTTTGGAGATTTGGCTCTGTAGAACTTAGCCTTCCCGTCATTGTAACTGTTTGATTAAGAGATGTATGAACCCTTGAATTTTCAAGATCCATAACAGCTTTTAAGCCGTCAATGTAAGTTGATTTAAGTTTTGCATATATCCTATAATCCATGATTTCCGATATAATTGGGTGTTTGCTGGCTAATTTTTCAAGAACATCATGACTTGTACTGTATCCCGTTTTTGTTTTTTTAACCGGTGGCAGTCCCAATTTTTCAAAAAGTATGACCCCCAGTTGCTTTGGTGAGTTGATATTAAAAGTTTCACCCGCTAAATCATAGACCGCTTTTTCTATCTCAGTGAGTTTTTCATTGAGTTGACCATCAATATGATTGACTTGGTCCATATCCACTTTAAACCCAGTATACTCCATCTCAGCCAATATCTTCACAAGTGGCATTTCAACCCCTTCAAACAAATCCATCAAATCAGATGCTTTCAATTTGCTTTGAAAAGTTTCATTAAGCTTATGAATGGCAAAAATTTCTGATGCTGCATACACATGAATCGTTTTTCCATCAACATCTTCAAAGTTTTTTTTCTTTGCGCCTTTCCCAAATACAGCTTCCTCTGATGGAAGATTTTGTGTTGTATACTCATAGTAAACTTCAGATAAATCATAATTACGCCTAGATGGGTCCAAAAGATAAGCCGCAATATAGCCATCAAAATGACAATGGTCTACATCTATGTCATGCTTAAACAAATACAGCAAGTCTCTTTTAAGATCATAGCCACTAATGGCTATATTTTTATCTTTAAAGACGGGTGCCATTTCGTTTATTGCATTTGGGTCTTGCGCCAAGAACACTTTATTATTTACACAAAAAGAAGCACACACCAAAGCATCACCCGTTTTATCTTGATACAGTTTCATATCAAAAGCTTTATTCTTTTTAATTGTTTCTACAATCTCTGAAACGGGCTTTAAGTCATACTCTATTTCTTTAACTTCTGTATGCTGGTCTTCTGAAGCAATATATTTCTGTAAAAGATTACTTAATTCATAATACCTAAATCGGTCAACGACAACATCAGAATCTGGCGTTTCAATCACAAAGGCATCCATCGTAAAGTCCAAAGGCACTTCAAGCATAATTGTAGCAAGTTTTTTACTAAGCAAAGCTTGTTCTTTATAAGTTTCAACGAGACCTCTAATGCGCTTGTTTTCAACTGACTCAAATGAGGAAACCAAATTCTCAACCGTTTTAAACTGTGTAAGAAGTTTAGCAGCCGTTTTTGGGCCAACACCTGGTATCCCTGGGATATTATCAGAGCTGTCCCCACTTAGCCCTTTAAAATCAATTACTTGATCGGCATGCACACCCAGTTCCTCCATTACAGTGTCGTCTGTGTAGAGTTTAAGTTCGCTAATGCCTTTTTTTGTAATATGCACTCTGGCACCTATGGCTACAAGCTGAAGTGCATCCTTGTCCCCTGTTACAACATTGACTTCAAACCCTTCATCCAGTGCACGCTTGGATAGTGTGCCAATTAGGTCATCAGCTTCATATCCTTGAAACTCAATTCTTGATATTTTAAGCGCATCCAGAAGATCTTTTGCAATTGGCATTTGCATCGCCAATTCTTCAGGCATTCCCTTACGCGTTCCTTTGTACTCAGCGTAGGCTTCATGTCGTTTCGTTGGACCTTTCATATCAAACGCCACACAGAAATGGCTTGGGTTAAATTGTTCTGTCAAACTCATAATCATTTTTATTAGCCCATAAGCGCCTCCTGTATAGACCCCTTTAGAATTTTTAAGTTCAGACATGGCAAAATAAGCTCTATTAATCAAACTGTTTCCATCTACTATCACAATTTTTTGTTTCAATGATTTTCTCCCTTCAGAATATTCTATGGCAATTATATCATAAAATGTCTTAGGAAACACCGGCATGCCACCTTCACAAGAACAAAAAAATGACACTGTAGACTCACAATGTCATTTTAAAGGGTTTTAATAATCATACGTTACAGATACACTGGCTGAAACTGTGATTTCACCGGCTTCTATTGGTGTTTCCACATTTGAATAAGATTCAGCCATCGCTTTATCTGGAGAATACTCTAGATATAATCGCCCACCACTGCTGGACTCACTTATAGACTTTGGTAAACCGGGACTGCGATCAAAAGTAGATAAAATTGCTTCGGCTTTACCTTTGGCATTTTCCATCGCAAGTTTTAGTGCCTCTTGATAATATTCTGAATCATCTTCAAGCATAAATCGAATGTTATTTATAGAATTAGCACCAGCTGTAGTGGTTGCATCTATAAGCGTTCCAACTTTATCAATATCTCTAAGGGTTACAGTTACAGTATTACTTGACACATAATACGGGTCACTTCTTTTCCCATCAGAATCATAATCATAAGTTTGATAAAGTGAATACCCAGTTGTTTTAATGTCTTTTTCAGCCACAGCATGCTTGTGAAGTGCAGCAATAACCTGATCCATTAACTTTGCATTTTCATTTTGTGCACCAGATGCGTCCAGATTTTTGGTTTGAACGCCAATAGATATTTGAGCCATATCTGGTACCACTACTATTTCGCCTTTTCCGGATACAGTAACCACGCGTGATGCCTCCGTTTCGCTCTCCGCCCCCGATGGGTAAAACGGCATATTAAATGTGGCAATGCCTAAACTCATCATAAGCACAAGTCCTATTGACAGTACTGAAATCATTTTACGTTTCATTTCGTTTCCTCCTTTTAAAATAAATCTTTTGAACCACAAATACAATACCTGCAATCCCCAAAAGTATCGGAGACTTGGATACAGTCCAAATAACAAACCGTTCAACCGCTTTTTTAATGCCATTAATCGTGTCTATAAGCCCCTCTTTTGCCTTTCCCCATAAGCTGTCGTCTATGGGCTCAATAACCGTTTCAAGGGAATTGACTTCATTTAACTCTACAGTAACAGTTGTTAAATCTGCTAAAGCTTCCCAATCCTTAAGTTGTCTTTCATACGCATTAATTGATCCCCTAATTCGAGTCAATTCGTTTTCTATCGACAAAATATCTTCAATTTCAGTGGCTTGAGTCATAATTTCTCTCAATCGATTTTCTGTTACTTTCAAATTTTCAACTTCTGATGCTGTATCTCGATACTGTTTTGTCACATCATAAGCATTGGCGTAATCACGGGTTACATGACCAAGCGATTTTAAATCCGTCAAAATAGTCCCATATGCATGAACTGGAATTCTCAGCGTCAAATAGCCATACTTAAGATCTTTTCCATCCCCATAATTGGTTTTTAGCGATGTGGACTCACTTTCTACATACCCACCGGTGCCTTCAACCCAGTTTCGAATGGTCATAAAAGTACCATCGTAATCTTCAATATCCATATTGATGGACGCTGAATGAATGATTAATCGGCCTTCCCTATATGTTTCGTTAGTGATCTGCGATGACTCTGTCGCCTCTACACGTGTTCCTGCTCCACCATCTAAAGCGTCATCACTTTTCATAGATGTATTGAATTGAACAGATGCAGGTGCTTCTGCCGCTGCCGTTGTTTCCATTTCGCCTACAAAGTCATAGGCCGATTCGGATTTTGCCATATCAGTGGACCCCATGCCACCCAACAAATTTTGACCCGCAAACACTGCAACAAGTAAAACAGCAACTGATCCTAAAACAAAAGCATTACGTTTGGTTGCTAATTTTTTAAGCCATGTTTCTGTTTTTGCTTCAGACATTAATTTACTATGCAAAGTCTTATTAAAGTCATCAGGCAGTTCTTTAAGTGGCAACTCTCCTGCCATTTGAATCATATATTTTAATTCTTCAAATTCTATGGTGCAACTGCCACAGGAGTCCAGATGTTCTTCAAGTGATCTTAAATGACCCTGATCAAGTTCGCCATCAATTGCGGCATACATCAGTTCTCTTGCCTTTTCACATGTCATAACTGTCCCTCCTTTCCTATTCTGCCAATTGCACTTTCAACAACATACGAAGTGTTGATCGACTTCTATTTAACCTCGATCTCACCGTTCCAATTGGGATTTGAAGTATCTCCCCGATTTCTTCATAGGTGTATCCAAGCAAATCTTTTAAAACAACAACTGATCGCCCTTCATCTGAAAGCTTGTTCAACGCATCATCCAGCGCATTTTTCATCTCTTTTTTTTCATATATCATCAATGGATCACCAGAATTTGATTCCAGTGTCTGTTCAAGCGTAATGCGTTCAGCAATCTCTTCATCCAACGACAAAATGTGTTCCTTTCGCTTTCTAAGTTCATCCTTACAAGTATTGATCACTATACGGTACAACCATGTGGAAAACTGTGATTCCATTTTAAAACCCGGCATCGCTTTATAGGCTTTTATTAGAGCTTCTTGAGACATATCTTTGGCATCCTCTTCGTTTCCCATCATTCTATAGGCTATGTTATAGACATAACGATTATAGGATTGAATCAGTTGCTCAAAGCTTTTCACATCACCGGCGATGCTTTTTTCAATAAGCTTGGATTCCATGCTTTCACTCCTTTCGTGAACGGCTTTAATTATTTGACGCAATTTCTGTTCTTTTAGTTCCATTATAACAAAAAAAAGAATCAAACTAAATTTGATTCTAGGGGTTTACTGCAATTGATTTTTTCAGTGAATAAGGATGCATTATTGAAGATAAAACATTCATGTCTTTATCAAGCGTTAAAGTCGCCTGATTCAAAAAGTCATTCTTGAAAAAGTATCTCAAATCCATAATTCTGAGAACTATAAATTCACCCTCTTTCAAAACACTTACATGTAAATTGGGGGAAAACTCTGCAAATTTACGTCCTAAAACAGATGTTTTTACAATGTTATTGTACACTTCGTTTTCTTTTTTGAGTACTTGTAAACTTGACTCAATAGAATATTTTCTTAAGATAAAACAAAAGGGATTCAATTGACCCATTACATTTATTTGAAAATTCAAAATTATATTAGAAGTCTTGTCAAAAATAGTGACTTATGGTACTCTAAATAAGCCAAGCCGAAGTGGTGGAATTGGCAGACGCGCCGGACTCAAAATCCGGAGAGGTAACACTCGTGCGGGTTCGACTCCCGCCTTCGGCACCAAAACAAAACAGGTACAAAAGACGATTGTCTTTTGTACCTGTTTTTAGTTTAGAGCGCTTCTGGTTTGTGGTAATAATAACCTTGAATCAAATGGCAGCCTGAGGCACGTACAAGTTCAGCTTGTTCCTTCTCTTCTACACCCTCAGCAACAATTCTTGCCCCATATGCATGGGCAATAGAAACAATGGTTTTAAACATAAAATGTGCTTTATCATCAGTATGCATTTCATCAATAAACATTTTGTCAATTTTTATCAAATCAAACTCTAAATTTTTAAGATAGTTCATAGATGAATAGCCTGATCCAAAGTCATCTAAAGCAATTCTAACGCCCATACGCTTCAATTGGTCCATAATACGTCTTACCTGCTTCAAATCCGTGATAAAAACATCTTCTGTTATTTCAAGGACGATGTCCTCTGGCATTACGTTGTGTAATGCCAACTGGTCTTTAAAATACACCAAAAATTCCCGGTGTAAAAACATAATTGGCGAAATGTTAATCGAACAATATACAGATGCACCAAACTTCTTCTTTATGGCGTCAAAATCATTGAAAATCTTCACCAGAATTACCTGACTAAATTCAATCATTAAATTGTGTTTGGTTGCAAGGGGTATAAAAATCCCAGGCGATATATTGCCAAATGTACTACTTGTCCATCTGGCTAAAGCTTCAACGCCTACAGGTAAGCCTGTAGTAGAATCCACAATCGGTTGATACGCCATGAAAACTGAATCTGTATACATATCTTGAGAAAACGCTTCTTTTAATTCTGTTTCATGTTGTAAAATACGTTCCATTTCATCTGAATAAAAAACAACTTCATTTATAATTGAGTTGGCTTTTGCATATTGCATCGCCAAACTCGCACGCTTTATATACCCTTCTACTGTTTCATTTAAAAACATACTTGTGGTGCCACTTACGAAAAATTCAATTTTATTTGCAAAAACAGCATTGTTCATCCGATCTTCGATGCCTTCAATAATTTCTGAAAACTGTTCCTGAATTTGAGCAGTATGCTCTGATTTTAACCAAATTGCAAAGGTGTTTCCCGATACACGGTAACACGCATAAGAAAGTGTTTTTAAGACACGGCCTAGTTCGCCCAAAATCTTATCACCATAACCAATACCATGCAATGAATTTAAGATTCCAAAGTCTTTAATGTCAATCAAAAGCAAATACGTTTTTTGATTTGCACTTTCTTTCATGTACTCAGTTTCCATTATGAGTTTATTTCGATTCGGGAGTCCAGTCACAGAATCATAGTAAGCAAAGTTTTCCACTTGAATTTTTGATGCTCTCATCGCTTCAATCATATGATTAAACCCTGTCAACAATCTCCCAATTTCATCTTTACGTTTTATTGTTTTTACTTTATTCAGATCACCATATTCTGCCGCCTTCATAGCACGTTCCAATGACATGATCGGTTTGGCAAAAGAAGCAATATAATGGCCACTTAAAAGGATGCCCGCCAAAACTGAAAATCCAATTAAAAAAAGTGTCAACTGCAATATTGGGGTAGCCTCTTGATTAAAATCGCTTATATAAGTTCCAGCAGAAACAACCCAACCCCATTCTTCAAAAATCTCTGAATACGCAATCTTTTCTCCAAGTTTATCTGAATATGGGTATGTCCAAGTATATGTGGTAAAACCACCACCACTTTGGGCCTTCTCTATTTTATCTCTTACCAAATAAAAAGGCGAATTTGTTTTAGGATTTTTATCAACCTCATTGTAAACATAAAGGCCTTCTAACGTTGGGTGCAAAACCTCCCTCCCATCAATGGTGTAAATAATATAATAGCCATTCTCTCCAAAATTGAAATTACTGGTTATTTCACGTGTTCCATCCGTATTTTTGGGCCCCATAAGTGTGACTTTTACAGATTCTTGCGCTTCCTCCAAGGTAAGTGTTCCTGCTTGAACTGCCCTATTTTTTTCAGCCATCAAATGAATGGCTGAATGAACGCCATTCATTAAAATGGTGTGTCCCTTTTCTTCCAAAGAGTGTTTTGCAATTCTATAACTTGGAACGCCAATAAAAAGACCTGTTGATAATAACAAAAGTAAAGTATATATAATTAACTTACTGTTTAAAGTAACCTTAATTGCCCGTCTAATCATAAAAACACCTCAAAATTTATGGATACTCTATTATAACATAATTGGCACAGATAGCTGTAAAAAAAGCCCACAAATTATAGTGTGGGCTTGTAACATATCCTTTAATTCAATTCTAAATACGCTTTAAATCGGTTAAAATCCTCAGGCCTGCATTCCATGTTTAGCAAAGTATCATCGCCCTCATAAGCAACATCTCTTACGTAGGCATGGTCATTTAAGTAAGAAATAATCGCCCCTTCAGTGTGGGGAATTCTCATCTTACAAGGCACATAGTCTTTAAAAATAAAATCCGATATTGCCCCTTCAAGCGCATCTATCCCAAGCTCTTTTTTTGCCGAAATCATTAGCGCTTTGTCATCAAGTTCACTTGGTACTGCAGACAGCTGATCCACTTTATTGTACACGTTTAGAAGTGGTATGTCATCTGCGCCTATCTCTTTAAGCGTTTCTAGTGTTACAGACATTTGTGACTTATATTCTGGATTCGAAATGTCAATCACGTGTATTAACAAGTCTGCATTAATGACTTCTTCAAGTGTCGATCTAAAAGCTTTTACCAAAGTATGTGGCAAATGGCTTACAAAACCAACCGTGTCTGAAAGCAAGAACCGTCGTCTATTTGACATCATAACTTGCCGAATTGAAGTGTCCAGCGTCGCAAAGAGCATATCCTTTTCAAACACTTCCTTATGTGACATTTTGCCAGAATTTCTTACAAAAGCGTTCATAAGTGTTGACTTTCCTGAGTTTGTATAACCAACCAGGGCTACCAGTGGCAGCTCTGAGGAAACTCTTTTTTTACGTCTTGTTCCGCGGTCACTGGCAATTGTTTCAAGTGCCAACTGTAATTCAGACAATTTCTGTTCTGCTTTTCGTCGATCCAATTCAAGTTTCTTCTCACCAACACCCTTATTTTTGGTGCCAACACCGCCAGCTTGTCTGCCCAAAGAAGCATATGATCCAACCAACCTTGGCAATAAATATTTAATACGGGCCATTTCCACTTGAAGTTTTGCTTCACGACTCTTAGCACGTCTTTCAAATATATTGAGAATCAAAACCGTTCGATCTGAAACATCAACTTTTAGGTTTTTTTCAAGATTCCTTATTTGTGAAGGTGACAATTCATCATTAAACAAAACCACGTCTGGTGCAAGTGTTTCAATCGCGGCACTTAGTTCTTCAACTTTTCCACTGCCGATATACGTTGACGCACTTGGACGGTTCATATTTTGAGTTAGAATTCCCACAACTTCATAATTACACGCAATCGCTAATTTTTCGAGTTCAATCATTGATTGATCAAACAAAGGATTGTTTTTTAAGTTTACACCTGCTATAATTGCTTTTTCTTTCATCTTCTACCTCCTTGTGATTGCTGACAAGTTCCCCAATCACAGGACCTGTCAAATTAATTACTTCAATGTACTGTTTTTTAATCTCATAAACTTATTCATCTCTACCTCCAAAAAATAAAAAAACAGCCTTGAACACCCAAGACTGTTTTCACCGCTAAAAACACCAAAAATAAATTAAATTGGATTGGCTTGGCTTAGAGTTCACCTATAATTTCTTTTATTCACTTTAATCATAGAATAGTCTCTCAATTTCATTTTCCGAACCTCCAATTTTTATTATAATACCATATTTATACAAAAAATTCAACTTTAATACATTTCCCAAAGATTACAATTTCATTAAGCTTGACTTTAACAGGGGCAGAGTCATTTACGGACTTCATAACTGACACATAATGATCGGATTCCTGTCTTAAAAATGCAATTTGTTTCTGTTTTTGATATTCAAAATAATAAACTGCATTGGCATCTAACGCAGAGCCTTTTATCAAACTTAAAACATCCCCTTTAAGAATTCTAAAAGCGGGCAAATCTGATTTTTCAACTTGAATCAACATTAATTTGTCAAAATGAATGCCATCAATTGTTTTGTTCAATATAGGATACTCTCTATGGTCAATTATTTTGCCACTGTTTTCACCAATAATAGGATATTTGTGAATCACGCCTGCTAAAACTGAAGACCATTCTGAATTGGGATGAACAGGCGCTGTGTGCTTTTTTTCTTGAACTGGTTTTGTTTTTGTATCTTTTGGTTTCAATTCTGTAGGATCAATAAATGCTTCTTGAGTTCCTAGAACCGATAGAATTTGATTTGCAACCTGTTCATTGACAACTTTCTTGCCAGATTCAACTTGTAAAAGATAATTCAATTGTATGCCTGCTCGTTTTGCCAAATCTTTTTCACTCAATCCAGCTTTTACACGAGCTTCTTTAATTTTTTGAGCCAATCGATTCATTTGTCACCTCTTATAATCATTGATAGCCTTATTATAACAGAATTTCTAACGTTGACTTATACCCCCACGGGGTATATAATGGTGTTAAATAGAAAGGAGCTCCCATGAAAAAAATTTCACTGCCAATAGAAGGCATGTCTTGTGCCGCTTGTTCGCAATCTATTGAACGAAAACTCAACAAAACAGATGGCGTCTCTTCAATTGCTGTAAATCTTGCCACAGAAAGCGCACAGATTGAGTATAATCCTGATGAAGTGAGACTTTCAGAAATCAAACAAATAATAATCAAATTAGGTTTTACGCCAAAAGAAGCTGATATAAAAAGGAATATCGATGAGGATCGTGCTAAAAAAGAAGCTGAAATTCAATCTATGAAATCAAAACTCATTCTTTCGGCTCTATTTGCAATCCCACTTTTCTATATTGCAATGGGCCCTATGATGCCGTTTTTCAAATGGCCTCTTCCAAATTTCTTAGACCCCATGACAGCCCCCCTCGCTTATGCAGGTATACAACTCTTACTGGTTGTTCCAATTGTCTGGGCAGGAAGGAAATTTTATCAAGTTGGTTTCAAACAATTGATGCATAAATCACCCAATATGGACTCTCTTATTGCCGTTGGGACTTCGGCAGCTCTCCTGTATAGTTTGTTTTCATTTTTTCAAATACTAAATGGCGACCATATGGCTGCACATCATTTATATTTCGAAAGTGCAGGAATTATCATAACTCTAATTCTTTTAGGCAAAACACTTGAAACCATCTCTAAAGGTAAAACTTCTGATGCCATCAAAAAACTCATTGGTCTAGCACCAAAATCAGCTTTGGTTGAATCCAACGGAGAAATCATAGAAATTCCTGTTGATGAGATTGAGGTTGGAGACATAATTGTTGTTAAGCCAGGTGGAAAAATTGCTGTAGATGGAACGGTTGTTGATGGCTATTCAAGTATTGATGAATCCATGCTTACTGGCGAAAGTATACCGATTGAAAAAACAAAGGGTGCCCGGGTATACGCTGCAAGCATCAACAAAACTGGAACGATAAAGTATAAGGCTGACAAAATTGGAGAAGAAACAGCGCTTGCACAAATCATTCACCTTGTGGCACAAGCTCAAGGCTCAAAAGCGCCTATAGCACGTCTGGCAGATATTATATCTGGTTTTTTTGTACCAATTGTAATTGGCATTGCAACTCTGTCGGCTTTTTTGTGGTTCATTTCCGGTCAAGACCTCGTCTTTACACTGAAGATTTTTATTGCCGTCCTTGTAATCGCTTGTCCATGCGCACTAGGTCTTGCAACCCCTACAGCCATAATGGTTGGTACTGGAAAGGGTGCAGAAATGGGCATTCTCGTCAAAAGTGGTGGTGCCCTTGAAATTGCTCATAAAGTTGATACCATTATATTTGACAAAACCGGGACACTAACAAAAGGAAAACCTGAAGTTACGGATATTCTTTCATATAATACGTTTTCAAAAGAAATGGTATTAAAATATGCGGCAAGTGCAGAAATGGGAAGTGAGCACCCGCTTGCAGATGCTATAATTGCTAAAGCAAAAGAAGATTCGATTGAAATACAAACAACCAGTTCTTTTGAGGCAATTCCTGGCAGAGGCGTTTTAGCCGTCGTTGACCAAAAAACGATTCAACTTGGCAATCACAAGATGATGATTGAAAATGGCATCTCAATATCAGATGCTGAATCTGATTTTAACCGTCTTGCTGACCAAGGTAAAACACCAATGTTTATTGCTATTGACGGTGTTCTTGGTGGTATTATTGCATCAGCGGATGTCTTAAAAGATAGCAGTATAAAAGCAATCCAAACCCTAAAAGCAATGCATATCACAACACTTATGATTACGGGTGATCATCATAAAACAGCAAATGCAATTGCACGTGAAGTTGGTATTTCCAAGGTTATTTCTGAAGTTTTGCCAGGTGATAAAGCCAATCAAGTTAAGAAGCTTCAAGAACAAGGAAATAAAGTTGCAATGGTTGGAGATGGCATCAACGATGCACCTGCTTTAACACAAGCCGATATTGGTATTGCCATTGGATCTGGAACCGATGTTGCTATGGAATCATCTGATATTGTACTCATGAAAAATGACCTCATGGATGTGGTTGGTGCACTTAAACTGAGTCGACAAACCATCCGAAATATTAAACAAAACCTATTCTGGGCATTTATCTATAATATTATCGGTATCCCTGTTGCAGCAGGTGTCTTGCATATATTTGGCGGCCCACTTCTGAATCCTATGCTGGCTGCCGCAGCAATGTCCATGAGTTCTGTTTCAGTTCTAACAAATGCATTAAGACTTAAATCATTCAAATTTTAAAAATGGAGGGGTAAAATGGTGGAAAACACCTGTAATTGTGCGAGAATGACCATACGCTCAGAAGAAGATAAGAAGTTGCTGTCCAATCGGTGTAATCGTATAGAAGGTCAAATTAGGGGCATTAAAGGCATGATTGACCGAGACGTTTACTGCGATGATATCTTACATCAAATTGCAGCAGCACAATCTGCGCTTAACTCACTTGGAAAAATTATATTGGAACAACATATGCACAGTTGCATCGTTGATCGCATACAAGAAGGCGACAATACAGTGATTGATGAACTTCTAGTGACAATTGGAAAGTTGATGAAGTAAAAAAATTAAAAGCGCTCACATAGACTATGAATACAATCTATGTAAGCGCTTTCATTTATTTTGTTGATTGTCTTTCAATAAGTTCAGTCCCTACTATGAAATGATTTACAGGGCTGTCTCTCCCCTCCAAATGACGAATCAATAGTTTTGCAGCGTTATAACCCAAGTCTTCAGCTTTTATATCCACAGAAGTCAATGCTGGCATCTGATATTCTGATAAAGGTGTATTGTTAAATCCTGTCACTTTAATTTTATAATCATGCTCTCTGATATATTTAAGCACACCAAAAGCGAGTAAATCATCTGTCGTCACAACTGCATCCGGAATCTTGTGTTTGCAAATTTCTTTCATGGCTTGATACCCATTTTCATCTGTAAAGTCATTGGTTTCAACGATTAAGGCTTCATCAAGCGTTAAATTTCTAAGGTCTATCGCCCTTTTATACCCTTCTAAACGGTCTTTTGAGAAAATCCGTCTAGATGGTCCACCAATAAAAGCTATGTCTTGACATCCTTTTTGGATGAGTTTGTTCACCAAGTGATATGTGGCTTGAAAATTATCATTATCAACCCACATAATATCATGAAGATTAAATGGCCTTCCAATAACCACAAAGGGAAAGGCTTGTTCATTTAAATAATCAATACATAGGTCATCCTCATTTGCAGTTAGAAGAATAATCCCATCTACCCATTTTGAATGCACAAACTCTCTAACAAAAGACAGTTCATCCTCTGGATTGGAACTATAATTAAACATAATTTTATAATTTTTCTTTTGAGAGTAAATACTGATGCCCCGCATCGCCTGAATAAAAAATGGATTTTTAAAAAGATTTTCTTCTTTATTTGGTATAATGAGCCCTAAAGTTTTTGTGGATGCATTTGCCAAATTCCGTGCTATAGCATTGGGTTTATAATTCAACTCTTCCATCGCAGCATAAACAACATTTTTAGTTGCGTCGCTAATTCGGCTGCTGTTAGAAATGACCCTGGAAACAGTTGACGGAGAAACATTCGCCAATCTTGCCACGTCTTTAATTGTTACTGCCAATTTAATCACTTCCTCAACTTAGGTTAATAGCTTAATTGATTCGATTTCCACTTTCTGTATCAAAGAAGTGAATGGATTCAATATCAAATCCAAATGAATGCACTTCATTTTCATTATACGTATAATGGCCTGGTGTTGAAATCGTTAATTCTCTTCCATTGTCTAATTTAACATGAAGAATTTTTTCTTTACCCAACATTTCAACAACGTCGATTTTCGCAGAAATTGTATCTCCAAATTCACCGCCACTTTCAAATCGCTCAGGTCGAATTCCTACAGAAACCTTTTTATTTTCATAGGCGAGAAGTTTTTCCGTATCTGAGACAGATGGTGTAATAACCACAAGTTCATCGTCGGAGATAAATTTTCCCTTCTTTATTGTACCTTCAATAATATTCATTGTTGGGGATCCAATAAACTTAGCAACAAAAATATTTGCAGGCTTGTTATAAAATTCATCTGGCACACCTGCTTGCTGAATTTTTCCATCATTCATTAGAACTATTTTGGTTGCCATCGTCATGGCTTCAGTTTGATCATGTGTCACGTAAATAGAGGTTGTTCCCAGTTGCTTGTGCAAACGAACCAATTCAACGCGCATATGCTCACGCAATTTTGCATCTAAATTGGAAAGCGGTTCGTCCATTAGGAAAACTGCTGGTTTTCTAACCATTGCACGTCCCAAGGCTACTCTTTGGCGTTGTCCACCAGAAATATCAGAGGGTTTTGAATACAAGTAATCTTTTATTTGTAATAATTCAGCGGCTTCCATAACACGATCATGTATAATTTTCTTCCGTTCTTTACGCATAGATAGGGAAAAAGCCATGTTGTCGTAAACTGTCATGTGCGGGTACAAAGCATAGGATTGAAATACCATGGCAATGTCGCGGTCTTTGGAGGGCACTTTATTCATACGCTTGTCACCAAACAGCAAGTCCCCTTCAGTAATGGAGTTTAGTCCTGCAATCATTCTCAAAAGCGTCGTTTTTCCACATCCAGACGGCCCTAGAATAACGCAAAAATCTTGATTTTCAATTTCTAAATTTATATTTCTAAGGGTAAATTCTTCTCTACCCTCATATTTTTTTCCTATATCTTTAAGTGTTACCTTCATTTTATTGTCCTCCCATTTCAAGATTATCCTTTAACCGAACCAGAAGCTAGACCCGAAACCAATTGTTTCTGTAAAACAATAAACAAGGTTACAATCGGAACAGCTGTCAATAGGCCTCCTGCTGCAAAAGCAGGCTGATTCAATGTTCTAAAGTCGCTAATTAAGGTGAAAAGTCCTGCCGCAAGTGTGTAAGATTTTGGATTTGTTAAAAGGACTCTTGGCAAGAGATAATCCATAAATGGACCAATAAAAGACCAAAGTGCGATAATTGCAAGCATAGGACGTGCGATTGGCATAATAATCAACCGATAAACCTGCATGCTTGAGCACCCATCAATTCGGGCCGCATCATCCAACTCACTAGAGATGGAATCAATGTACCCTTTTAAAATAAAAGTATTTCCAGCTATACCACCGCCTGAATAGATTAATATCAGCATCAATTGTCGGGTAAACCAAGGTGCGATGGATGAGATAATGGAATGCATCGTAAAATAAGCTGTAATACCTGCAAATGTTGGAATCGTTTGAATCAACATAATCGCCATCAGAGAGGCTTTACGCCCTTTAAATCGATATCTTGAATAAGCAAATCCAGTAAAAGAAACCATTATCAGCGTAAAAATTGCTGTTGTGATGGATATAAAAAGTGTGTTTTTAACCCATGTTAAATACAAAGTTTCAGAAAATAAATATTTAAAATGTTCCATTGAAAACTCAAAGTTGTCATTTAACATAATATATTGTTCTTGTTTACCATTAAATGCCGATATAATCATTTGAGCAAGTGGCCATAGAATCGCAATCACCCAAATGGCCAAAACCAAATACGTGAGCCCTAGACCTACTACACCTAAGGGCGTTAAAGGTTGCTTGTCAGAGAGATATAACTTATTCTTTTTTTTGAATGGATTTTTCATAATCTCTCCTCCTTAAATGCTTTGGAATTCTTAAATCCTAAAAAGGCGAAAAACATTAACCCCATTGAAATTACAATCGTAATTGCTGCGCCAATGGCTTGATATTGATTTTCCATAGTCAATTTATAGATATATGATATTAAGAGGTCTGAACTTCCAGCAAGGTTCCCATATTTAGATGGATTAAAAGGACCACCACCATTAAATAGATAAATAATTGAAAAATTGTTAAAGTTAAACGTGTATTGACCTACCAACAATGGCGCTGTCTGAAACAAAACAATTGGGAGTGTAATGCGACTCATTTTTTGCCATGCAGTTGCACCATCAATCTGTGCCGCTTCATATAAATCCCCTGGAATCGCTTGTAAAACGCCAGTTGAAAGTAGAAAAACATAAGAACTGCCCAGCCATGTTTGCAGGAAAATAAGGGCTACACGCGTTAAAAGTGGGTCATTTTTAACCTGAACTCTAAGTCCAGTTACCCCTTCTAAAATCGTAGTCAGGGCACCATTTGGAGAAAACATAATACTGAAAAACATAATGGTAATAAAGGCCGGTACTGCCCATGGTAATATATAGACGACTCTAAAAAATGTTTTACCTTTAATTCTGTCGTTGTTCGCCAAAATAGCCAGTATAAAACCTGTTAGAATTGCCATACTCGTTGCAACAAGAGTCCAAACAAGTGTCCACGCTAAAATAGACCAAAAGACAGAGCCAGCAAGTCCCTCGCCCAAAGCAATTAACTTGTAATTTGAAATAGACTCCCACCCAAACTTCGATTGATTTTTAGGATCCATGCCTGTAAACGAGAGCAAAACAGTTGTTGTAATTGGTACCAAAACAATAAATATAGTGACCAAAAATGCAGGTGCAGAAACCAAATATGGGAAACTTTCATGTTCAAGTTTACTGGCTGTTTCATACCAATTCTTTGGTCGTATCCCTTTTATTTTTGCTCTTTCTGTTGAAAACACATCTACAAAAGAAATTAGATATAGGGCAATGGAAATCAAGACTAAGAAAATCGCCACAACCCCCTCAATCATAAAAATTAAGGACTTGTCAATTTTCCGCCCCTCTTGTGCAAGTGAAATCAATCCAGAAATACCATCGCCTTGATAATTCCCGAAACCAAGCGCATATGGAATTGCAATGGCATAAATAAAAACTGTAGCCAAAGCAAACAACAAAGCTTTGAAATACTGTTTATTGAAAACTTGTCCCAGTCCTGGAAAGGGAATGGTGAGGAATGAAACCAAAGGCAGCGCTTTTTCAGTTTCATAAGGCACCTTTCGGCGAATATCAGCTAGATTTGACTTAAGTACATTTAACTGAAGTTTTATGCCTTTACTTAATATGTACTTCTTGTTTCGAATCAATTCTTTATTTGCCTTTGAATCTATCTCAAAAGCATTTAACGTATTAATTTCTTTTCTTTTTGCTTTTAACTCAACAATACCATTTCGTAAAGCTTTTTCAGAAATTAGTCCCGTTTTTTTCTTTTCTTGTAGCGCCTGTTTTGCTTCAATGTAATGTTTGTGTTCCTCACGTTTCCGGGTCTTGTATGTTGTCACTTGTTCTTGAACCTGGTTACGGACTAGCTTGCTTTTTTCCACTTTTGCAAGGTTAAGCTCAGATACTGTTGTTTCATAAAGCGTTATTATATCTGGCAATTGTGAGACTATAATCTGATTTTGCCTATAAGCCAACTCTGCATCATAACTTAAGTCAACATATTTTTTATAAAAATCAACTTTTTCTTGCGCGTCAAATAAATTGAGCTTAATTTTCTTTAGACGTCCAGGCATATTTGAATCTAAATTTTGCATGTAAGTCTTTTTTTTAGAATTTAAGGTCAAGAGAAAGTTTTTTTCGTCTTTAATAAACTGTTCAAGTGCAATTATATAAGGATGTTTCTTCTTATTTTGTTTTAATTTTGAAATCTGATGCTTAATCACTTTCTTGCCCTTGGCATCAGCACGCTTGTACTGTTCTTCCAAGGTAAAAAGTTCCAATAAATATTTGTTTTTTCGGTCGTACGAATTCCCGATATCATCGTACAAAAAAATTCTACTCTTCTCCAAGACATTCCCACCTTTACTTTGATTTATGATCTTGAATTACCTGAATCAATGATAACACAGTAATAAGCATAACTGTATATCCAATTAAAAATCCATAAAAGAAAACTGAATGATAATTAAAATCCGAAATGCTGTATCCCAAACTTCCTACAATTAAAATTGACCACATAAAGACAAATAAAGAATTAATTCGAATTTTCGAATAGGCAAAATAAGTATAAACCCCAAACAGCATTGGGATAATGATTTTTGTAAAATATTGACTCATTTGTGAAGAGACATAAAGGTCAAATAAATTGCCATCCATATTTTCAATTTGTACGCTCCAAGCATTAAACAAGGAAATATCCTTCACTTTAATTAAAACTTCTAATGAAGCGACCAAGATAACCAGAGCCACAGAAAATAAAATACTATAAAGTTGTTTTTTAGGTAATTTGGTATATGAATTCATAGCCCCTCTTATGAAAAATAAAGAGAAGAAGGCTAACCCCTCTTCTCTTAATTACTAAAGTTTCTAGAAGTTTAGCATCATAGCTTTAAATGAAGCTTGAACTTCAGCGTAAGCTTCTTCTACAGTTGTAGGTTGAACTGCTGACCAAGAAAGCATACCGTTTTTCCAAGTATCCCAAACTGATCCCCACTCTGTAAACAATGGTCGTGCAGGTGCATCTTGATAAGATTCAATAACTGCTTCTACAACCAATTTGTCTGTTTCATTCATATCAGAGTTCATGTAAACAGAAGCGTCTACATTCTCCATAATTTTTCCTGTTGCATTAAAGAAATCAACAGCATACTCTGTGTTCATAATTTCTTCAATCATAGCTGTTGCAAGTGCCATTTGATCGTCATTGCCTTCAACTCTTGCATTAACACCAAGTCCCCAGCCACCTTTCCAGTGTGCTAAAGGAAGTCCGTTTACAGTAACTTGATTAATTGGAAGGATTTCTAAGTCAGCACCTTCACCTGCAAGATTTGAAAGACTGCCTGTAGACCATGGGCCTTCAAGTCTTACAACATTGTTGCCACCAGTAGAAAACTCAGTGTCCATGTATCCCCAAGCTGCATCAGCATCCCAAAGACTTGTTCCAGCTTCATTGTGTGCACTCCAATAGTTGAACAATGCTGTAAAGACGCCTTGTTTTTCAGCTGGAAGATTTGCGAAATCTTCTGTTAAATCAGAATAAAGTGTTCCATCTTCGTTCATTCCAAGGAATTCGATTTGAGCTGAGTTTGCCACTGCAACACCAAACCATGCATCAAATACTGGAATCAACATACCTTCTTTATCTAATTCAGTAAATTCAATTGTTTGAGAAAGATCAACACCTGCAGTTTCTGCATTTGCAGAGTTTGCAAAGTTAATCAAAGTCTCAATATTCATTGGGAATGCCAAGTAATCGCCATTGATGTTAAAGTTGCCACCAAGACCAGCATCATAGTTGTCAAATCCGCCAATATTTGCAGCCATTGTAAGTGCATCAAGACTTGCAAGTACTTCGTTTTGAGACAAGCCATAAATTCTATCAGCAGGCAATGCAAATACGTCCGCAACATCTGGATTCGTTACATCTGTTGAATCCAACACATCAAGATGGTCAAATGAACCTGTCTCAATAAAGTTAATTGTTGCATTTGGATGTGCTGCTTTTACTCTGTCAGCAGCAGCTTGGTAGTATTCCAACCAAGATGATTCAACCTGTACTGAAATTGTTGCTTCAATTGACTCAACTTCCGGTGCTTCTGTTTCTTCCGGAGTATTTTCACCTGCACTTGTAGTTGCCTCTGCAACTGGTGCATCACTTTCGTCACTACCACAAGCTACCATGGCTAACATGAGAACTGCAATCAGTAACAAACTCATAAACTTTTTCATCTTAAATCCTCCTACATTTCCCTAAATGTCTATTTCTGCATTTCTGCAGATTGGATTATTTTTCACAGTTGAGCGTGCAAATCGTGCACACGTTTGCACATTCAAATAAAAAAAATAACCGCTTTCACGCTTATTATACAACGACAATGTCATAATAGCAACATATAATTCACAAATTCATGACATATTTGCATTTAATTTATGCAAACGCTAGCACAGTTTCACAACTTGTTAAAAAGAGCGACTTGATAAGTCAAGTCGCTCTAAAAAGGCACTAAAATCTATTTAAAATAGTCAACAATCCCTTGTGCTAAATGTTGTGCAAACAATTTTCTGTCGCTGGAACGCATCATCCAATCGTAATCATTGGGGTTAGGCATAAATCCAGTCTCAATTAAAATTGAAGGTGCCCAAGTGCCTCGCATAACATAAAAATTTGCTGTCTTAACTTTTCGATCCGTAAGATCTAATTGACTTGTAATTTGATTTTGCAAAAGTGAAGCAATTGGTTTGGCAAGTGGGTCTTTATAAAAGATTGAAAACCCTTTAATGTGATTTAAGTTTCGACTGTCATCTATACTGTCGGCATGTATAGATACAAATAAGTCTGGGCCATATGACTTTGATTGAATCAAGCGGTCTTGCAAGCTCACATACACATCTTCTTCCCGACTTAACATTACAGTTGCACCATAAGATTCCAAAGCCGATTTAATGTCAAAGGCTAAATTCAGATTAACCGTTTTTTCCGAAGCAAGTGCACCTGTCAGCCCAATAGCACCATTGTCTTTTCCACCATGCCCTGGATCCAACAACACCTTTAGGCCGTCAAGTGGTCTCTCAGTTGAAACCGATTGAAACTTTGAATAGAGCCTTAAAACCAAGTCCCCTTCTTTTTCAAGGACTTCATATCCGCCAAATTTATTTGACTCTTTCAAATTAAACGTAACTTCTACTGTATCCATCTTCAAGTTGGTTTCAATTAAATCAACCAAATTGCTTTCAAGATATGGTGCTATAGAAACAATCAAAGTTCTCGATAGCGTGAGGACAACTTGGTCTCCATTAAAGGATGCCCCACCAACAGGTAATAACTTTCCATCAATAATGTAATCCTCATATTTTGAAGTGACTTTATTCGTAACAGATGCAATATTATAAGTACGTTTATAGGTTGGTAAATCAATGCTCACTGCACTCTCTTTTACCCAGAGACCATTTGAAAACTGATAATAGCCATTTTCTCGGGATAAAATTGGATCTGTCATCCCGCCAATTAAAAGATAATCGGCCCCCCTTGAACTTGATGCAGTCCTATAACTGTCCGCATAATCTGTAGCGATTGTGCCATAAATTGGTGCACTCTTCATATATAAATCAATTGTTCCGTTTGACTCTAGACTATCCGTTATGCCATTCATTGTGAGTTTATAGACAGGCCGGCCCAAATTTTCTATTCTTGGTGTTCCATTAATGTAAGGTAAAACATAATCAACAAAAAACTCTGCTTTGGTCATGTCATCCTTATAAGACCCCTGTGACCTCTGCATTTCCAAAACAGACCCATTAAAAGAAACTGTCACGTCTGCACCAGCCGGAGCTTTAACGCTTAATCTTATAGTGTCCCCAGGTTGATAACCCGAGTCCACAAAAGGCCATGCGCTGTCTGTGGCAATCTTAATTTCAGTCATTGGAGATGGTGGCGTCGCATCAACGCGTCTTATCTTCTGTGTAATTTTTATTTCTTCTTGTGAAAAAACAAATGTATTCGTGCCCCTGTCTAAAGGTACAAAAACCCCAAAATAACCACTTTCTGTCCTGTTTTCAACAAGCTGTCCATTCATAAATAATGGCTGATCCGGATCTGATTCCCCTCCAATAAAGTAAGAACTTGATGTTGTCCGAACATCTCCAAAAGGCCGCCCTATTATAAGTCTTGCTTTTGACGCATCTGACTCTTCAGCACCATAATACTGTCGCATTAATTGGCGAAGCGATCTATTTTTTTCAAAAAAATCGTACCTGAAAAATAAACTGCCTTCAACTTCAGGAAGGGTTTTATTTAAATTTAACTGCTTTTCAAGTTCTTTAGTGCCAAACCATGGACTACTTGATGAAGAATTTTCAGCACGATAAGCTGCATGTCCCACAATTAGCTTTACACTGGTATTTTTGACTGCATTTTGCCACCATTTGACCAAAATCTCGTAATCTGCAATCTCATAACCAATATGCCAATAAATTTGTGGTGCAATGTAATCAACAATCTCTTTTTCAATCCAATATATGGAATCAGCATAATGACTCTCATAAGATTCAAGTCCCATGGTTGCGCTCCCAGTTGGATCTGTTTTAGCGTTTTTCCATATTCCAAAAGGGCTAATACCAAAATCAACAGATGGGTCTATCGACTTAATGGATTTATATGTTTTTTCAATTAATTGATTGACATTGTTTCTGCGCCAATCTTCTATGCTTTTAAAGTCTTGTCCATATTGCAAATAGGTAGACGCATCGTTAAAATTCTTTTCTGGATAAAAATAGTCATCAAAATGAATGCCATCTACATCATACGTGTTCACAATTTCATTAACCCCTTCTACAATTAAATCCATAACTTCTGGAATGCCTGGGTTAAAGTAAAGATTTCCATCAGTATGTGAAACAACCCAAGCTGGATTAAGTCTTGCAGGATGTGTGGATGCTAGAGATGCAAAATCATGTGCCTTATCGGCAGATGTTTTTCGCGTAATTCGATAGGGATTAATCCAAGCGTGTAGTTCTATATTCCGTTTATGAGCTTCATCTATCCAAAATGCAAGTGGATCAAATGCATTGGCCGGTGCAATACCTTGTTGGCCTGTTAGGTATTTTGACCACGGAAATATTTCAGATTTATAAAAGGCATCCGCACTCGGTCTGACTTGTAGAACAACAGCATTTAGCCCCATAGATTCTACTTGATCTAAGATTCGTATCGCCTCTTGCCTCAGTTCTGCATTTGTCACACCTGGCTTTGATGGGTAATCCAAATTTAAAACGGTTGCAACCCAAACGCCTGCAAATTCACTTGTAGAATCACCAGAGCCCGCATAGGATTGCATGCTTATTCCAACACATGCTAAAGTTACAATTAACACCATAAGCGTTATTTTTTTCATCATAGCTGCCTCCATATTCCTTTTTTACAAGTATACCATTACACCTTCTAAATGACAGACTTTATGCGAATATTTAATTCCACTGTAATGGAGATGAAAAAAACGATGCCGTTAAGACATCGTTCTACGTCATGGTCGGAGTAACAGGACTTGAACCTGCGGCCTCATGACCCCCAGTCATGCACTCTACCAAACTGAGCTATACCCCGATAATTTTCCGGCTAAAATATAGTGTTTCCAATGGTTAGGTATTGTTGTCGCCGGAAAATAATTATTCCATCATATAAAGTTTAAGTGCATGACTCGGTTCAAGCCCATTAAAGTGCATGACCAAGTCATGTTTTTTTTATTATATATCATGGAATAAATAAATTCAATATATTATATTATCGGATAATAAGCCAAATACCTGCCGCACCTACTATTGCTGCAAATACAATGAAAAAAATCTCTGTCCCTTTTTCACCGAGAACGCGTATAAACAACTTTATTTTTGCCATTTCCCAAATTTTAGTTGGTTTCTTTAGGGCAATATAAACGACAAAAGCCGCATACACCACCATCAAAATTCCCAATAAAGCCCATCCATTCATCTTATACCTCCTTAATTCATACCATTCATAATACGTTTACGAAGCCCTAAAAATACAATAATAAATGTTCCAAAAATCACCGAACTATGAAGAGCCACATCCCCCCAATTCGCTTCAAGCAATAAAATCTTCTTTATAATCTCATAAGCCCAGTAAAAAGGCGACCAGTATATAAGATAAATCCATTTTCCTGGCAAATACATGGCCCCAAATACTGAAATTAAAATGGGTACAAAAATGACTTTCATACTGGCTATTGCAGATATGGGTTCGTTGTTTGTTATGCCTATTGCAAAACCAATAAGTCCACCAATTAATCCGATAAAAAACACACTGACAACGAGCATACCGTAGTGAACGCCATCAAATTTTAAAATCAATACAGCCGCAAGTGCCCCTATAAATGTTAAAGCAAACCCTAAAACCCCCTTACCGGCTATAAACTCCCATCGCTTTGTTGGCGTTACGTTCATTGCACTGATGGTATTGCTCATTTTTTCTTCAACCAAATTTAAGAGAATTAGCATCCCACCAAGAACTGTGTTCAAAAGAATCAAAAGATTTGCACCTTCAAGTTTCAATGGGGACACCTCCCAACCAACATTGGAAAATGTTACGTTTATGGCCGATTCCTGTGCGCTATGCGCGAATTGACTTAAAATCAACCTAGCAACTTCTTGCGTCCCTTCAACTTCATTTCCTTGAGCCAGCAATTGGTATTTACCGTTGTTTTCAATGACACCAAACACATCATCAATCTGGCCTACGCGGTCTAAAACATTTTTTTGTGAAGCTTCAAGTTCAACTTGTGCATACGTTTCTAAGTACTGGATATATGCGGGATCTACTGATGCATCTACTACAAAGTCTACAGAAGTATTTCCTGCACTTGGTATAAATAGACTCAAGACGATTGCAAATAATATTGGTGCAACCGATAAATACAAAATCAGCCAATCTCGTGTACCACTTTTTATATCTCTTGAAACAATTGCTAAAATTCGTCTCATGGCCACCTCCTAAACCGTAAGCGATTTCTTGAATCGCTCATTTGCAAGAACAAACAAAACTGCTGAAACGCCTAAAAAAGCTAGGATTTGAAGCAAAAATTTAGTTCCAACAATTTGATTGCTGATTAAATCTCGAATCATAAACATCATAGAATACGATGGTAAAATTTTAACCCAAAACGGATTAAAAGAGGGCATAAAATAAGCAACTGTCGGTAAAATCATAATCATAATCACAGCATACATGGCACCCATTGCTTTAACCATTGTGTCAAAAAAACTCGAAATAAACAAACCAAGACTGGATCCAAACAGATTAAACGCTATAATCATCCCAATAAAATACAAATAATTGACCTTAAATCCGAGCAGGGCAACAAACACAATTAGTGATGTTATAATCCCCATAATAAGCATAATCAACATCTTGCTGGCAAGATACTGCCATACTTTAACAGGTGCTACTGCGTAGGCCTTAATTACCCCTTCTTCCTTGTCCAAAAATATATACGCTGCAATAATAAACAGCCCCATCATTCCAACGTTCATTGTTATATATACAGGTAAAATTGCTTCACGATCGGATAGCCTTTCGGGTGATGCTTCAATCTGAACCACATCTACAGAATCCATTTTTTGATCCATAAACATAGATTCGATGCCCAAACGCATTAAATTAATCATGCGTTCACTTTCATAGCCTTGAAGAATAACATCAAATTCAAGCGATTCTCCTACCATAGTTACAGCAGCACCAATTGCTGACCGGTCCTCTTCAAGGGCTTTAACAACCGATTCTCTAGACTCTAAGAACACCACATGGTCTGAATCTTCCATCTCAAACATAGCATCCGGTAATGTAGAATCTAGGGTTAAAAACATTTTTTGATTGGTTTCCATATTTTCTGGAACGACAAAAAGCATAATGGCTAAAAAAATAACTGCAAGTCCAATTTCAATATAAAAATAGAGGCCATTGAATGACAATTTCATATCTTTTATAAAAGTAACCCACAATTTTCGCATTATACCAACCCCCTACCGGTAACCTTAATAAAGATTTCCTCGAGAGTGGCTTCTTTTGTATGCATCATTTGGATTTGACCTTTTGAAATGATTGTGTTCAATTTCAACCGATCTGATTCATCAACAAGGGACAGTTGTTCCTTAATGAGTTTGTCATTTTCCACATGTTCAATTGCAACAAATTTTTCGCCATACTTCAACTTTAGATTTCTAGGAGAATCTATAAGCCGTATATCGCCATCAATTATAAAAGCAACCCGGTCACAGAGTTCATCCGCAACAAACATATTGTGTGTGGTTAAAAAAACAGTTGTTCCATTTTTGTTTTTTTCTTTTACAATATCCTTGATTTGACTTGCAATTGATGGGTCAAGGCCCGTAGTGGGTTCATCTAAAAACCAAAGTTCAGGATTGTTGAGCATGCTTCTAACAAAGGTAAGTCGGTGTTTCATTCCTTTTGAAAATTCACCTGCTTTTTTATTGGCAACATGTTCGAGTCCCACCCATTTCAAAAGGGATAACGCATCTACAGTGGGCACATCAAACAGTTTTTTATAAAATTCTAAATTCTCAAGTGCTGTAAGCTTCCCATAAACATTGGATTGCTCAAAAGATACGCCAATCTTATTAAACATTTCCCGTTTTGGGTGAAACATGTCAAAGCCCACAACTTCCGCCTGACCTTGTTGAATGGGTAAAAGGCCTGTTAAAATACCTTGTGTCGTAGATTTCCCAGCTCCAGAAGGACCTAAAAATCCAAACACCTCACCTTTTTCCACTTGAAAACTTACGTTTTTCACAGCATAGTTTTCATCTTTTGAATACGCGTGATACAAGTTTTGAACCTTAATCATGTTTCCCCTCCTTTTCTTTTAGACCATGTGTCAAAATAAGCATAAGTTGGTCTAAAGAACGCATAATTTCATTTTCTTTAATTTCTTCATAACTGTTGGTCACCAAATCGATCACATCAATACTCATACGCATTATTAAATTTGCAATCAAATTTGGGTCCAATTCAGCCTTTATTTCTCCTTTAACTTGTGCCTGTTCAACCAAAGACTTGTAGACAACAATCGCTTTTTCCTGATTAGAAGCCATAATTTCGTGAAAAATAGGATGCGACTTATCTTGCATTAGTTTTCTTCCAATCTCCATATATTGGGGTTGATCTAAGGCAAATCTTAACCCCGCGAGATTCATATCGTGAATTACTTCAAAAAGAGTATGGTCAAACGGATTTTGCATGGCAGGTGTTAAATAGGCCATTTTATCTGTGGCTATTTTCTCAATCAAGTACTTATAAAGATCCTTTTTATCTTCAAAGTACTGATAAAAACTGCCTTTTGAAATATTTGATTTTTCTACAATTCGATTAATACTCGCATGATCAAAAGTATGCATTTGAAACTCGCTTAACGCCGCTTCTACAATTCTGTCTCTCTTAGAGTTTGATAAATTAAAAAAAGTATCTTTTGGCATAACCGCCTCCTTTATGACCAGCAGGTCACGTGACTTGTTGGTCATATCTTATATCAAATAAAAAAGACTGTCAATAGAATATAGACAGTCGATTAAGAAAAAAAAAGGCGGATATATATAGAATAAACCCAATTAAGGAGGCAAATCATGAAAAAATTAGTAACACTAGATTCTCTAATTGAGCTTGAAATGTTCAAAGAAGTATTGGACGATCAAGAGATTCCAGTTGTCGTAAAGCACCAAGAATCAGGTGACTTTATGACGCAATATACAGGCACAACAATTTATGGCATAGATCTTTTTGTTGAAGAGTCAGATTATGAAAAGGCCAGCAACTTATATAATGCATTTTTTTCAGGCGCATACCCTAAAACCGACGCTTAAGACTGAGATTTCAATTGCCTACATGTTTCACAAATACCTTGCATGACAATACTAACATCTTCAATGTAGTCCCCATATGTTTTCTCAAGAAAATCTCTCTGTTCCAACATCATACGTTTAACTTCAGAAGAATCATACTCCTTTATTATGCCACATTTGTGGCATTTAAAATGAATGTGCATTTTCTTACCACTAAATAAATCGAGTTCATAGTAGCGGTCATTTTCCAGCGTGATTTCTTTAATAATGCCCATTTCTCTAAGCATATCAATATTTCTATACACAGTGGGCAAACTAACGCCCTCTTTTCTTAAAATCTGATAGGCATCGTCTGGTTTTAGATGCACATCTGTTTTGACAAAGAGTTCTACCATTTTTTTTCTAGATTCAGTTAGCTTATAGCCTCTGGATTTTAATATGTTTTCAATATCAATTACTTTTTGATTCATTAAAGATCATCTCCTTTTATTCAGTATAGTACAGTAAATAACATATGTCAATTACCGTGCTTGGCTTTGATTTTTTTAAAAAATATATGTTATAAACATTTTTCTTCGGGTATCAAACCTTTAAGGCATCAAATATATGACGGAGGTGAGAAAATGCCTACAGATTTTAAACCGGGGTGTGCTAGACCAAAGTCTACACTTGTAAAACCGGAAGAATCAAATGACACAATTTTAAACGAAGTTAAGGAGGTAAAAAGCATGATTAAAGTAGGAGCCCCTGCTCCAGATTTTGAACTGGCAGGCTATTTCCAAGGTGGTTTTAAAAATTTTAAACTCTCAGAGTTTAAAGGAAAATGGGTTGTTCTGTGTTTCTATCCAGGCGATTTTACATTTGTCTGAGCGACTGAAGTATCTGCAGTTGCAGATAAATACAATAGTTTTAAAGAACTTGATGTTGAAGTCTTATCTGTAAGCGTTGATTCAATCTACGTTCACAAAATGTGGAATGATCACGAACTCTCAAAAATGGTAGATGGTGGAATCCCATTCCCAATGCTTTCAGATGCAGGCGGTGGGGTTGGTACTCTATACAATGTATATGATCCAGAAGCCGGCGTAGAAAACAGAGGCCGATTTATCATCGATCCAGACGGCATCATTCAAGGTTATGAAGTTTTAACACCTCCAGTAGGTCGAAATGTGTCAGAGACTATACGCCAAGTAAAGGCATATCAACTTGTACGCAATTCAGGTGGAACTGAAGCAACTCCGTCAGGTTGGACTCCAGGCAAAAAAACACTTAAGCCAAGTCCAGATTTAGTTGGTAACGTTTGGAAAGAATGGAAGGTTAGTGAAGATTAATCTGTAACTATTTTATAAAAAAGCAGCGTCACTTTGACGCTGCTTTCTTTATAGGCTCCTATGCCTCATCCTCTTCTTCACCAATCAAAATCGGCTCTCTAAGTGGTTCTTCTTCTTCATTTTCCTCTACAACTCTTGGTAATGAAGCCGATACAACAACTAAATCAAGGTCCGTGTGTACATCCAAGAAATCTGGAATTTCAATATCAGATAACTTAATAAAATCACCATCTTCTAATTTAGCGACATCAATTTTTATATCTTCAGGAGATTGATCAATTGAATAATAAGCATCTACTTCATGTAGATTTTGCTGAACAATTAATCCTTTACTCTCCAATAAGTCCTTATTGAGAAGATGAAGCGGAATATTGGCATGAATTTTATCTTTGCCCGTTACCTTTAACAAGTCAAAATTTAGAATCTTTTCAGGATTCATGACATCTCTCTGGATGTCCTTAATATAAACCTTATGCGTCTCACCATTGAGTTCACAAGGGAATACGGATACTTGTCCGTGTTCTTGATAATTTCGGAAAAATTCTTTTCGTTCTACCATAACTTTAACTGAGTCAACTTCTTTTCCATAGAGAACACCTGCAATCATATCCTGGTTTCTAACGTCTTTCAATTTTTGATCTCTAATGCTTACTTTCATGTTCATTCTCCTTTCAATATGTGTTCAAATATCATTTACCCAATTTCATAAGAAAATAACAGTTTTATAAAGAGAATAAATAAGGTAAAAAAATTAAAGCGCCTATCACAACACTAAAAATACTGCCTACTAAAACAGCCGCTGCTGACATATCTTTGATTCTTTGAGCCAAAGGATGAAATTCTGGAGAAATTAAATCAACTATGGTTTCAATTGTAGAGTTAAAGAGTTCCGCTACAAGAATAACCCCACTTATTAACAAGAGAGAAATCCATTCTCTTAAGGTAATTTTAAATACGATTCCCGCCCCTATTACCAAAGCAAATACAAGAATCATTATTTTAAAATTACGCTCCTCTTTTAAGGCTGCAACCAAACCTTTTAAAGCATATTTAAACGATTGATGTAACATGAATCCGCCTCTTTTCCCTATGACTTTGAATTGCACATTCAATCAGCTGCATCGTTTGGACAGCACATGTTGAAGAAACTGGCACAGGTTCTTTAAATCGTATTGAACGGTACAATTTTTGGTAATAAGCTCTGTAGTCCCCATTAAGTGTTTTATATGTGTTACCACTATCATTTATCGTGTTTAAAATTCCCCAATTATCTACTGCATCTTCCCCCCATTGATCTATGTCACTTGGACAAATATTTTCCTTTAAGAGCGCCTCTTGAGGGTCCATACCATATTTTACAAAAGATCCTTCAGTTCCCATAAGAATAAATCTTGGCAATTTTGCTTTTACAAGAGAACTCGATCTTAATAGGACTTTTACGGCATCATAGTATAAAAAAATATCAAATCCATCATCTACAAGTCCGTGCCGCTGGAACATGAGGTCTGCATAAATTTCATTGGGCATGCCAAAAAGTGCGATGGCTTGATCGATTAAATGTGAGCCCAAATCATATAAGACGCCTGATCCAGGAAGGTTTTTTTCTCGCCAAGCACCTGCCTTAAATTCTGGACGAAATCGATCAAAATGAGATTCAAACGAAACGACCCGCCCCAGATGCCCCTCTTGTAAGAGTTTCTGAATTGTCATGAAATCGCCATCAAATCGTCTGTTATGATAGACTGATACGATCTTATTTTCAGCCAAAGCCAATTCATGCAAATCAAGAGCCTCATTAAGGGTTACAGTAAACGGCTTTTCTACAACAACATGTTTTCCTTTTTTAAGCGCTTCGGATGCCATTTTATAATGCATTGTGTTGGGGGCGCTTATAATAATAAGTTCAACCAGATCATCTGCAAGAACCTCTTCAAACTGTGTATATATAAGAGCTCCAGCATGACGACAAATGACATCTTTTTGTTTAATAGGATCATTGGTCATAACACCACGTATTTGAAATTCAGGCATAGACGTCAAAAGATTCGCATGAAAAACGCGTCCAGAAAGACCATATCCAACAATTGCAACCTTAATCGAGTTCATTTTTATTCCTTTCATCTCATAATAACATCATGACTCACAAATGTTGCTTTTTCCAAGTCTTCAAAGGCTTTGCGCAGTTCTTCTTCAGTATTCATAACAATAGGACCACCCCATGCAATCGGCTCTTTAAGAGGTTTCCCCGAAAAGAACAAGACGCGCGCCCCTTCATGACTTGACTTTAAATGAACTTGATTTCCATTTTCTAATAGTACGGCCGATTTTTCTGTCACAAAATCACCTGGAGCCGTTTCAAAACAAACCGAGCCCTTAACAATAAAGGCAAAAACGGTTTCTGAAGGTTCTACTGTTAAATCTATAAAGGAAGATGGTTTCAAATCGATATCATAGAAGGTCATTTTTACAAAATCGCCTGCAACGGGTCCATTTATAGAATCGTACATTCCTGAAATAATTGCAATTTCACCAAAATCTTTTTTCAAAACTGGCACATCAGCCTTTGTTATATCCCTATAAGTTGGAGCAGTCATTTTATCTGCAGAGGGTAAATTCAACCACAATTGAATGCCCAACATTTGTTCTGAAACTTGAGGCATTTCTTGGTGTAAGATACCCCCACCAGCCGTCATCCACTGACAGCCTCCTGATAAGATTTTACCTGCATTTCCAAGACTGTCTCCGTGTTCAATTTCACCATGAATTAAATAAGTAACTGTCTCAATGCCCCTGTGTGGATGCCATGGAAAACCTTTGGTATAATCCTCTGGGTTTTTCGAGTCAAAAGAATCTAACATTAGAAAAGGATCAAATTCAGAGACGTCTCCCCTGCTTAAAACTCTCACCAATTTTACCCCTGCACCATCTTGTGTTGCCTTTCCGTTAACAATTTTTTTGATTTTACGTATCATAATTTCCTCCCTCTTTTCTGGATACCATTTCTATGAACACAGAAATTAATTCTGGATCAAAAGCGACGCCACTCATTTCTTGCAAACGTAAAATCGCTTCTTCGTTTGATATTCTTTCAGTTTTAATTGGATTTGTATATTCATCATAGGCTTCAGCAATTGAAACAATTCGACTTTGATAAGGAATTTCCTCACCTGCTAGTTTTCCAGGATAGCCAGAACCATCCCACTTTTCATGATGGTGCAAAACACTTTCTGCTAATTCCATTGTCTCATCAAATGCATTTAATATGCGATATCCTGTTATCGGATGGCTCATATAATCCCCTTCGAGAGCGTCCAGTGACAGGGTTATTTTCCCAATATCATGTAAAAACCCTATCGTTTTCACTTGTTTCGCTTCAGAGTCTGACAAACCCAAATAATTTGCAAAAGCATAGGCAATATTGGCAACTCGTATCGCGTGTTCACGTTCATATGGACTTAGCGCGTGTAATTTAGAAACAAGTTGATCCAATGCCTCTGATTTCATCTGATGATTTGAGAGCACTTTATCTGCATACATCTTGTCTTCAACTTTCGACAAAGCACTTTCCAAATTTACAGATGACTCATAAATCAGATCATAACCAACTGAAATAGAGCCTTTAAAAGCAAATTTCTCGATTTTACGAAATGCTGTCTTAATACGATTTGGAATCTCAGTTGCTTCATTAGAATCTGAATTCTTAAGCAATAGGATAAACTCATCACCACCTGTGCGCGCAGCAATCCCCCGATTTTGTTGCAAATTATCTAAAATATCAGCAGCAGCAACAATTAAACGGTCACCAGATTCATGCCCAAAGATATCATTGGTCAATTTAAGCCCATTAATATCGCACATTACAATTAACAGAGGATAATTGTCTTTATGATTTATTTCTTTAAGATATTTCTCAAATGAAAGTCGATTTCTAAGCCCTGTTAAGTAGTCATGATCTGTTAAGTACGTCATTTTATTTTGCAAACTCAACCGCTCGGAAATATCACTAAATGAAATTACGGCACCTTTCAAGTCGTTTTGGTCTAATAAAATTTGCAAATTATACAGTACGTTTACAGGTTGCCCATTTTGTTTAGAAAAGACATCCTGCTGATTCCTAACATTTTCTTTTCTGGAAATTGTGTTTAAAAGGACGCAGAAGTCGTCATCATACTCTTTTTGATGTACCTTCATGTGAAAAGACTGGCCTACCAGATCCTCTTCAAAGTTGTAACCGAGTAAGTCCAAAGCAGATTGATTGATAAACATACATATACCCTTTGGATCAATACCGACAATGCCTTCAGCCGTTGCATTTATAATTGAAACAAGTTTCGTATTGGTGGTTTCAATTTCCAATGTTCTTTCCTTCACAATAGCTTCCAAGTTTGAAACAACATTTTCAGTAACTTCAGCCATTTCATTAAATCGACTGGCCAATAGGTTAAATTCAGAATTGTTGGTTTCTTCAATCCGTATGTCATAACGCCCTTTTGAAAAAGAGTTGAGTGCGCCAATCGTTGAATAAAAGGGTTTGAAATACATTTTAGTGAGTTTACTGTAACTAAAAACTGAAACAGCCAATATAAAACCCGTTAATACCAAAGCCCAAACAATACTCTTTACAGAGGACTCAATAAAAGGTTCAATCGGAAGTGCAGTAAGAATTACCCAATCGAGTCCGTAGGCTTGATATCTCTGAACATGAAACATTTCAGAACCTATTGTTTGAGTATATTCACGTTCATACGCATTTTCTTCTGAATATTTTTTAAACGTTTGATCTAGATTTGAGTAACCGAGTTCATTCAGGTGAATGCGTTCATTTTGATTTTTAAAATTATCCACCCCTAAAGAGTTTGAGACTATTTCTCCATTTGGTTCAACTATAACGACGAACCCCTTATAATTATTCATTATATTTCTAAGTTCACGGTTTACTCTAGAAAGCGTCATATGCGCACCAAGAACACCCTTAATGTTACCGTCTTTATCTAAAATTGGCGTTGCTGCTGATATCGCTAAATCATCAATGATAAAGTGCTTGTAAATTGAAGAAAAAAGTGCCGCTTTGCCGTCTGCAGCGGTCTTATACCATTCCCTTGTTCTTGGATCAAAATCACCGGCATCAATAACAAATGCTCCAGTTGAATAATCATCATTTAATCGATAATAATAGGAATGACCTTGAGTCGTTGAATTGTTAATCATAATCTCGATGCCATCAACCGTATTGCGCCGCGCCCCATAATAATGACCTTCATTGGATGCATAACTAAAACTATACAATGCCTCATTGTTTGAGCGTACAATTGCATTATAAAAAAACAAATTTCGTGTTTTTTCATCGGTGATGTCAAATATATCTCTTTCAAGATATATTTGATGGGTGTTCAATAAGTCAAATGGAGAAGATGCAAAATCTTCAATGCGATGTGTGATTTGATCGTTTAGAGAATCTGCCAAAACGTGCATTCCGTTTTCATTTGACTGTTTCCAAGTGAAAAAAAACACCAGACCAACCAGAGTAACAGCCAGTGTGGTTATCAATATAAAAAAAAGGACAATAGCAGATTTAACTTGTGCTTTACTTTTAAATACAAAATTTGTCATAAAAAAAGTCCTCCTAAAAGGACTATTACCCAAATTTTCATAAGGTCAACATTTAACATTTAGAATTATTGACACTAATTAAACAAAGTACTATCATCTGAACTAGGAGGTACCTTTTATGAAAAAAAATGTTTTATTTTTTATAGTTATACTCTTGTCCGTCTCATGTATTGGATGTGATGCTCAAAAACCAAATATACCACTAGAGTCCTATGTAAAAGTAGACGGTTCTACAGTCACAATTCCCCTATCAGAAATGTTGGCTGCTGCGATTACTGGAGAGTCTCTTGAAACTGTAAGACCTCATATCCTTCATAATAAAACCCACAATGCTTACGTCAATTTGATTGACGGAAAAGCGGACTTAATCTTTGTTACAAGTCCTTCAGAAGAAGAATTAGCTTATGCAAAAGAACAAGATGTATCCCTAGTTATAACCCCCATCGTTAGTGAAGCTTTTGTATTTTTAACACATACTGATAATCCTGTTGATAATCTTAGTTTTGAAGAATTACAAAAAATATACACTGGCGAGATTACAAACTGGTCAGAAGTGGGTGGTCCTAATTTAAAAATAGCAGCCTATCAGCGCCCTGTAAATTCAGGTAGTCAAACTGGATTTTTAGATTTGGTAATGCAAGACAAAACACCCGCAACGCCACCTATGGAACACATTCATGCTGGTATGGGCGATTTGATTGACGCTGTAGCATCCTATGAAAATCAGCCAGATGCAATTGGGTATTCATACTATTATTTTGTTGTTGACATGTGGGGCAATACATCAGTAAAACTTTTAAAAATCGACACTGTTTACCCCGATAAAAAGACAATCGCTTCAGGTGACTACCCGATTACAACATCATATTATGCTGTCTATCGGGAAAATACACCAAAATCTAGCCCTATTTATGAAATTGTTGACTGGCTTTTAACTGAAGAAGGTCAAGACCTAATGGAGGCTGCTGGTTATGTTCAACTGGACTAAAAATGTAGTTATTTCGCTAATCTTAGTTGGTTTACTTCTCACAGGTTGTCAAAATGAAACAGAAGATTATTCACACCTAATTCATTCAGAATCAGAAACAATAACCCCACATTCAATTGGAAATTCAGTAAGTTCTGTTACACCCTTTTTTGTGTTGGATGAAAATCCCATTGACGTAATTTATGTTCAAACAGAAGAAAGCCCATACATCCAAATTGATGGCTTAAAAGACTTAAAAATTCAAAAAAAAATTAATGAAGACCTTATGACACTTTTCAACAAAATGAAACGTATTGCAAAATTCGAAGAGAAATTGCCTTATATGGGCTATGAAGTTAGGTTTAATGAAGATACTTATAGAAGCAAAACATACTATGGCATAAACGAAACGTTCAATCACAATAACTTACTTGGCATTTCTGCATATGCAAACTTGAATAAACCTTCCGTAAATTTATCGGATTCTCTTTTTCACAGAGAATCTTTAGTAATTGATTTGTCATCGGGTAAACCTGTTGCACTTTCTCAACTTTTCCCAGATAATTTCGATTGGAAAACACAACTGAATGCACACGTTAAAAATCATTTAAGTACTATTGGTGCAGAAGATGACGCTTCTAGTATAACTTTGACAGCACCATTTAAGGGTATTGAAGATACATTTAATTACACCCTCTCCCCCTATTCTATAGAACTCTTATTCGATTATAGACACACAGAATTTTATACCAAGAGAGGGACAATTGGAATAACACACCAATTGTATCCTCTTCTTTCAAATCTCGCTTTTAAAGATAGATTTAAAACAGATGACACGCTCTTTAAAAAACCTATTAATAGTAAAATCTTTATCACCAATGGTTTTCTTGGACCTACTAGTACAACAGAATCAGAGGATGAAAATGGTGTTCTATGGTCTATAACAACATTTGAGACTGATGCGCCTGCAGAAGTTATTCAAATCTTTAAAGAAAAGACAAAAACGCTACATGAAGCACTCGAACAAAGAATAAAAACCGATTCAGATATATCAGCGCTGTATATTTATACTTCTATTACACAGACCGGTCCCTATTATAATTGTTCCTATACTGTGAACCAAAATGGCGGTGAAACAAGTTCATTTTCTGAAGTGGTTTATTTATACGATCATAAAGGCAATCCAATCACAGTAGACCAAATTTTTACCGATACATTTGATCACTATGCCTTTGTTAAGAAGCATCTTGAAACACAATTGAGGGCACAAAGTATAACACTTTCTGCAGATACACTTGACACTCTAGTTTCAACAATTTCGGTTTCAATCCAGAGTGGAGGCCTTCACTTTATTACTGAACCTTACAAGTTTGATGCGTCCATGCACCATCCAATTTCTTTCTATGTTGATTATAAGGATATTGGCATTGAAAACCTCACCCTTTTTTAGACAAAAAAATTCTTGTAGAATTCATGCCAAATGAATTCTACAAGGATTTTTAGTTTGGTACTAAAGTCGTGCAGGTATAAGCAAAACAGAGGCCTGAGAATGTCTCGCAACATTGTGACTAACGCTTCCTAAGAAAAGTTCTTCGATTAATCCATGACCTTGTGTGCTCATAACAACCAATGAAATCTCTTCAAGTTTTATTATAGTCAAAAGTTCTTTCGTTGGATTTCCAACACCTACAACTGTCCTGACATTTGTAACCCCTTTGTTTACGAGTTTTTCTTTCATGCCCTGAAGAATTTCTTTTGCAAGTGGAACTTTTTCTTCGAAATCGGAGACATGGGCTAAAGTGACTGTTCTTATGTCATGAGTTGCCATATCAAGCAACGTTTCAAAGGCTAAATTTGCGCTCTCAGAAAAGTCAGTTGGGAAAAGTAAATGATCCAATAATCCAATAGGTTTTGGGAGACTAATAGAAGGATCAACTCGAATCTGTAATACAGGCTTCACAAGATGGTGAATAATCTCATGTGCAGCGCCACCCCAAATCACTTCACCTAGAGCTGTTGTGGCTTCAGAGCCTACAACTATGAGAGAAACCTCTTCATTTTTTGCAATTTCATTAATCTCATGTTTTAAAATGCCTTCTCCCATATGACTATCAACTTGAAACCCCATGTTCTCCAAAATCAACCGTTCATTATTTAGTGTTTCATGATACCAACCAACAACCATATCCTTATAATCTGTGTTAAGCTCCTGAGGTTTTATACATTGAAGGATAAGACACGTCTTTGTCCCAAGTATTTTTAGGCCTTCTAAAGGTTCGATGACCTTCTTCATATTTACATTCAGTTCAGAAGCTATTAGAATTTTTTCAAACATAAATAGCACCTCGCTTTCACTGAATATATACCCAAATCAGTTGTTTTCAAATGCCCAATTGGACATACAATCAAAAAAGCATCCTACAAAATACTTTATCTAACTGTGACGTGCCTTTACAAGCTCTATAGCCTCTTTCCCAGTCATATGTTCTATATCAATTGCAATAATTAAAGAAGTTGTACACCCAGAAATCTCTTTTTCTCTGATTTCTTTCGGTACATCGCCAGAATATTTTTCCACTAAGGCCCTAAACGCATTGGTCCATTCCTCGCCTTCAACCACTCTAGCCTTTCCAAAAGCAATTACACTTCTAAAATATGTTGTATATTCTTGACTTACAATTGTATCTTCATCAATAACTGTAAAAGATACCTTTGAATGTTTCAAAATTGCATCTACCTTATGGCCTGATTTTGCAGAATGAAAATAAACCTTCCCATTTGAATACACATAACTTAGTGGAACTGCATAGGGATAATCATCATCTCCCATACATGCCATCACGCCATTTGTATTTCGGGCCATCACTTCTATGCACATTTCATCTGTAAGAACCTGCTTACCTCGCCTCATTTTTCTAAACATAAACCCTCCTAATTTGCATTTTGCGTTACTATCTTGTTAAGTTTCTCAGTCATATTCCAAATAATAAAAAGTAATATAAGTAAATAAATAGGATAAAGCGAAATGGACACATAATCCCCCAAAACACCAAATAAAGGCGGCATTAATGTTGTTCCGACATAAGCACTTGCCATTTGGATACCTATTATGGATTGTGCATTTTGAGCGCCAAAGCTTGTTGGCGTTTCGTGGATAATAGAAGGATAAATTGGCGCACACCCAAGACCTGTTACAATAAGCCCCAATAATGTTATTATCTCAATTTCAGATGGAATTAAAATAACAATCAGTCCAATTGCAATGAGTATAAGTCCTATTCGAATCATATTCCGGTTGCCAAGTCGTTCTGATATAAAGCCACTCAAAAATCGTCCACCTGTTATTCCAAGATAAAATAAGGATGCCCATCTTGCCGCAATTTCAGCTTGAATGCCTTTATGGATTACCAAATACGTACTGGCCCAGAGTCCAGTTGTCGCCTCCAATGCACAATAGGCAAAAAACGCAATCAAAATATGCTTAACACCCTTAATTTTCAGAGCTTCACTTATCTTTAAATGGTGATGACCAATCTTTTTTTGCGCACTTAATTCACTTTGTTTTTTCCATATCGGCAAACTCATTAGAAGTAAAAATGTTAGACCAATCTGTATAATGCCGACACTTGAATATCCGTATTCCCAACTATTTCGAGAAATAAGCGCATAACTCATCATATATGGTCCAGCAGAGGCCCCTACACCCCAAAAGGCATGTAACCAACTCATATGCCTAGAAGAATAATGTTCTGCTACAAAACTGTTTAGCGCAGCATCTACCGCGCCTGCACCAAGTCCATATGGAATTGACCAAACAACGAGCATCCAAAAAGAATCTGAAATGGAAAATCCAAACAAGGCCAGTGCTGTCAGCATCACACTTATACTGGTTATCATACCAGTGCCAAATTTTCGTATCAGTCTGCTTGTATTTAAACTGGATATAATTGTCCCAACTGAAATAACCATTGTGATTAACCCTGCAAGAGAAATTGGAACATTAAACATGGGATACATCACTGGCCAAGCAGACCCCAATAAAGCATCCGGTAGCCCCAAACTGATAAATGCTAAGTAGATAAGCGCTAATAAAATTGAATACATCTTAATCTCCTTAAAAAATACACTCATTTTAGTATAACATGCGTATAAATTATATCAATTGCCATAAATTTTTTTTGTTTTGGAAAATTCTGTAGTCACACTCTAACGTAAATGTTAAAATAATGAAATATTATATCAGGTTATTTAGGAGGACATATGATTGATAAAATTCTTTACCCAGAAAACTACAATTCACCTCTTGGTGTTTTAGAAACAGAAATTGCAATAAAGCACATTAAAGATTTTTTCGAAATAAATCTTGCAAAAGAACTGAGCTTAACAAGAGTCTCTGCCCCCCTTTTTATTGCGCCTGAGACAGGGCTTAATGACAATTTAAATGGATATGAAAGACCAGTGGCCTTTACAATTAAAGACTTATATGAGAAAAAAGTGGAAATTGTTCAATCTTTAGCAAAATGGAAACGCATTGCCCTTAGTCGATACGGCTTCAATGTAGGCGAAGGCTTATATACAGATATGAACGCCATAAGGCGAGATGAAGTCTTAGACAATCTCCATTCCATTTATGTAGACCAGTGGGATTGGGAAAAAATCATTACTGCAGAAGAACGCACTATAGAAGGGTTAAAAAATTGCGTTAACAAAATTTATACAGCTCTAAAAGCATTGGACCAATATATTGCCAGTACATATCCATTTTTCGACAAACTTCTCCCTGAGGCAATAACATTTGTTACGGCTCAAGAGCTTGAAGACCTTTATCCAAATTTATCGCCTAAACATCGTGAAAATCTCATTGCTGAAAAACATAGGGCTGTATTCATCATTGGTATTGGAAACGAACTTAAATCTGGTAGCAAGCACGATGGCCGTGCACCAGATTATGATGATTGGAACCTAAATGGTGATATTATACTATGGAATCCCGTTTTAAAATTAGGGCTGGAAATTTCTTCTATGGGCATTCGGGTCAACAAGGAAAGTTTAGAGCATCAACTTGAACTTACAGGTGATGTTGATCGCAAGCAATTGGATTATCATAAAAAAATATTATCCAATAAATTACCATTAACAGTAGGGGGTGGGATTGGACAATCAAGACTGTGCCAACTCTTTCTTAGAAAAGCTCATATTGGAGAGGTCCAAGCTGCCATTTGGCCAACTGATATGATCCATGAATGTCGAAACAGAAACATTTTTTTGCTTTAAAATTAGAAAGACATGAAAGCCAATCGCTTGCTTTCATGTCTTTTCAATTTCATGTTTAAAAGCATCTTGCACAAATTTGACTGCATTTTTACTGATCTTTGCATTTGGAGAAATATGTTCAAATGCATGATATGCACCTTCATACAAGGTGACATACTCCCACCACTTAAGAAGTGGGGGCTTCTCGTTCGAATAGCCTAATGGCTACAGCATAAGCGAGCTATCCCCGTATGCCCCACGGTTCTTTTATAATTTATGCTGATAATATACGCATACCTTCGTTTCTAATATTGATGCTTGCATTATAGTCTCGATCTACAATTAGA
>NZ_JAFBDT010000002.1 GCF_016908355.1 Fusibacter tunisiensis
GGGTCAAAAACAAGCCGATTCATCCCCCACCTGCACTCTCACTCCGTGAGCAAGGTGGCTTAGAGGCGGGGGACTTCTCGGCTATTTTAGTTAAATTAGCAACGCAGTATTTGGGCATTCTCCCCAGTCTCACACTTTGAGATCAATCTCATGGATAACCCCTGCCACACCATTCTCTTTTAAATACGTTCCCGTTTCTCTAATTTTCGCAAGGAGCTCTGAACCCTCTTTAATCTGATATTGAGAGGACACATGGCCAATAAATATTGCACCAACACCAGCTTCTTTAAGCCCAATTAGAGTTTTCACCCCTTGGGGATTCACTTGCCAAATTTTCAGTTCTTTAAAAATTTCATCGGTTTCATCAATCCAATTGTTGCCATCTTCATCATAGGTTGCAAGCTCAGAAAACCCATGTCCTGTTGATGGTCCAAAAAGTTCAGAGCCATCATCAATTGTTCCGTTTCCGTTTGTATCACGTGCCAAAAACCCACTGCCTGACGCCAACGACCTAAAAATCTCTGGGTTACCATCCAGTGTCAAATCCAGCGACAGTGTATCTTCACCAAAGGCAACCCCCTTGCCATCAAGGTTTATAACGAGAGGATCCTGCATCTGCCCACCAATTTGGAGCACCGAATCTCGTTTTTCATAAAATGAACGCTTCATGTTTAAATTTAAATCAAAGGCAATGGTTCTACCATCTTCAGTTTTTACAACACCTTTTGATGTGTACTGCATTTTTTCTTTTTCATGAATTTCATGTGAAGTTGTTATCCTAAGCCCAAACTGGCGCTGATTCGTGTTCTCAGCAGACCCGTTTACAGAAGGGGCTTGATGGTGCTGCTTCCTTTGTTGAAGTTTCACAACTTGGTTGAACTTAAATTCTTTCCCCGTAAGGGCTGAAATCAATTGTTCAAGCAATCTTATTTTTTCAAGATCCTCCTCTGACAGATGGAAGAGTTCTTCCGGTCCCTCAACCCCACCTGCAGCCGCATTCTCCGAAAGAGATAAGGCAACTGGTGGCATTTGATTCTGTGGATTTACCTTAAACACTTCAATTTGCACACGTTTGCTTTCATTTTTTACAAAATGTGATTCTGCTTGATGTACCAATTCATAATTTGAAATCTTCATGTCTTCACCTCCATGTGATTGAAAATTTCACCCGTCTCCATACTATATGAATTTATCGGCACAAGTTGTCAGAAAATTTAGTTTTCTTTGTATTCTTTTAATTTCCGATACAATTTTGCCTTAGAAATACCAAGGGCCTCAGCAGCCCTTATTGCAGCTGCCTTTCCATTTCCAAAATAATTTAAAGCTTCAAGAATAGCCCGTTTTTCTAATGTTTCCAAAGGTTCAATTTCTCTTTTTACATGTGCATGTGTCTTTTCAAAATTTTGGACCATGCGCTTTGGCAAATGGAAGCTCTCAATTACAGGACCTTCTGCCATATTCACCGCATATTCCAAGGTGTTTTCCAGTTCACGCACATTGCCCGGCCATGTATAAGCCATTAACTCTTCCATACAGTCAGAACTCACAGAATTAACGGATTTATAAAGTTTGTCATTACATTTGTTAAGAATATGTTCCGTCAACAGAGGCAGGTCAGCAACCCGCTCTCTTAAGGCAGGAATTTGAATTGGAATCACATTTAACCTATAATACAAATCTTGTCTGAATGCCCCCTCGAGAACCATTTCTTCAAGATTTCGATGGGTTGCTGCAATCAACCTCACATCCACCTCAATCATGCTCTCGCCACCAACAGGCATAACTTTGCTTTCCTGCAAAACCCTAAGAAGTTTGGTCTGAAGGTGCAAAGGCATATCCCCAATTTCATCCAAAAAAAGCGTCCCTTTATGAGCCAACTGAAAACGCCCGGGTTTACCACCTCTTTTAGCACCCGTAAAGGCGCCCTCCTCATATCCAAAAAGTTCACTTTCCAGCAAAGCATCTGGAATGGCCGCACAATTAATGGCTATAAAAGGAGCGTGTGCTCTTGTGCTGGCATTGTGGATTGCCCGTGAAAACAACTCTTTCCCCGTTCCACTTTCTCCCAGAAGCAGTACAGTCGATTTAGATTCAGCCACTTTTTGTGCCGTCTCTTTTGCCTGCCACATTACATCAGTGGTCCCCAGTATATCGGAAAACTGGGTCCTAACAACATCCTGAGTCATCTCATTCAAAACATTAATCACTTCTTGGATTGGTTTCACAGTAATTACATGTCCCTTGACCCGCCCACCAATTAAAATCGGCGCGCTGTCAAAAATCCCGCGATGGCCACGCACATCTACATAATATTCATTTTTAAGCGTCGTCTTTTCAGTTAAAATTCGCACACACTCTTTTTCAGACAATAAATCAGATAAATCTTCTGTTTTATAGCCCTTGAAAATGGTCTTGGCTTTTGCATTCATTCTGCTCACTTTACCGTCTGCATCAAGTGCCACAAAACCTGTGTTCATACTGTCAACCACGACCTCAAGTTCTTTTGCGAGCATTTCAACCGCTTCAGTCCGTTCCTGTTCTTTTAGTTTAGCCGAAATCATCTCTGCCATCCGATTCAAAAAAGACATTAAATTGGTTTGATTTGAAATCAGGGCACTGCGTTGAACTTCTGTAAATGCAATAAGGCCAATAACACCTACAACTTTACCATCCGCAAGAATGGGGCAACACATCTCTGCATGTTCACTGCATTTCTCCCGACACGTACAGCTCAGGCAAGCCTGGTGGGTTCCAGGATTCTCAATCACAAAAGCGACACCTTCAGTTATTGCGTAATGAAAAGCAGATTGCAAGCCAACATGAACACCAATCGAGTCCTTATAACGACCAGTCCCACCAATCCGAACCAAATTTTGGTCTACAATGGTTACATCTATGTTCACAACACTTGCGATGGCTTCACAGATCATTTGAACATTTGAAGCGATTTTCTGTAAATTCACTCTTGGCCTCCTTTTATTTTTATTTCATCTTAACAATAAAAAAACCGAAGGACAAGTCCTCCGGTTAATCGGTTTACAAATATTTCGCTTCTAATCTTTCAAGATCTCTCAAATACTTATCTTGAACACCATTTTCATGTTGCTCAGATTCAAAAACAGCACAAGCTTTATCAATTTCAATTAACGCTGTCTCTGAAAATGATCTTTTTGCAAACGGGTACACAACACCATCTTCTTTATCAATATGCCTGTGTAGCAAGTGTGTATAGCCAACAGCATGTGCAACAACGTCTAACTTCGCCTCTAAATTTCCTTCTTTAACTGCTTCAAGTGCACGCTCTAAATCAGCCATGTAAAGTCTGCCCAAATCGTGTTCAACAAGCATACCGTGCGTCACAAGTTTTTGTGCAGCAGGCCCTAAAGAAGCCACCATCTGATTGAAAAGCATCTTTTCTTCCTTACCATGATGGTGCGCATCGGCATACCCTCTGACAAAAGCAATCATTGTCTTAAAATCTTCATAATCGATTTCAGAACCTTTCATTACGGCATAACATGCCTTTCGCATAACCGCAAGCATCCTTTTAATGGCTTTGTGCTCTTCTACCATAATTTCTATAGCTCTCATGCTGCTCTCCTTGATAATACAAACGTGTTCTCGTCCACAGACTCAAACCTATACGCATCTTCAACAAAGGCATCAATCCATTCCAATCTAAGTGTATTATAAATTTCAATATCCCCGCCAACGGCATTCCAAAAATCCGTGTGAATACACAAACGCTTCACCCATGAAAAAGAATTTTCATCACTAGAAATAGGTTGGTTTACCCGGTCACACGGCATGCCTTCAAGCAAATAATCATAAATCGCCTTAAAAACTTGATCCGGTTGATCCAACGTCTCTGACAAAGCATTTTTTGCCAAACGACCATTTTCTCTATACAAAGTTTTTAAATCTTCAAGCGATAGATAAGCCTGTTTTAACCCTGTTGTAATCGCATAAGCCATCCGATGTTCTAAACTGTGAATCCGATCTTGCAACCACCCATGAATATTAGCAGTGTCAATAACGTCTTCCAAAGCCCCTGTCTCAGGTATACCATACTGAGTTTGAGCATAGTGCCGTAAAGCATCTGGATCATGTCCATTTTTTTGCATCTCTGAATAAATAGCCTCCAAAAGCCCTTCATGCCACAATACTTTTCGATATAGCCAGTGATGTATCGGTCCTAAAAATGCACTCATTTCTACCCCCTACGCCACTTTGTCGTTTAGAGCTTTCATAAGCGCATCAAGACTTAACCCATGTACCATGCAAGCTTCTTCAAGTGTTTCCGCTTGAGCAGATGGGCAACCAACACATCCCATACCAAACACAAACAGTACATCTACAGTTTCCGGATAAGTTCTAACCACATCCCCAATTGTCATATCTTTTGTAATTTTCATTTCAATGCCTCCTATAAAACAGTAAGTTTAATCTCTATGCCCATATGGTATCAAGAATTAAACACCAATTCCGTTTCATAGGTTACCAAATGATTCCTCATTTCCACTTTCAATCATATTCACAAAAACACCAACAATCTGAGGGTCAAACTGTTTTGACGCATTCTGTTTAAGTTCCTCAAGCGCCGCATCAAATGACATGGCCTTTCTATACGTCCGATCGCTGGTCATTGCATCAAAAGCATCTGTTATGCAAATGATTCTGGCCAAATACGGAATTGCTTCTCCCCTTAGCCCTCTTGGATAACCAGTTCCATCCCATCTCTCATGGTGGGCAAAAACATGTTCAGCCATTTCGCCCATTTCATTTACGGCACTAAGGATCCTATATCCAATTTCAGGATGTTTTTTTATTTCAGCATACTCCAAGGCATCAAGCGGACCTTCTTTATTTAAAATCTCTTCTCGAATGGCAATTTTCCCAATATCATGCAAAAGTCCCATGGTCTTAAGGTCATTAATTTCTCTACTGCTGAGTCCTAAAGCTATGCCCAATTTTTCACTAAGGGCACTCACCCGGACACTATGCTGTTCTTCACGGCGGTTTTTTTCATGCAAGGTTCGAATCATGGCATAAATTGCCTTACCCCTGACACTTGGACTCTCCGTTAATTTGTGTTTGTTCATATAATTTTCAGCGGTTTTTACCACCTCTGTCATTTCTTCAAAAGCATGTTCCTTATGGGCCCATCCCACAGAGACACTAACTGGAACGTCGTCAATGGCAATATCTTTAAGACTTGCTTTTAAATCAGAAGTAAAGTCTTCCACCACATTTGGACTCGTTGAGGGCATCAGAACTGCAAACTCATCGCCACCAATTCGCGCAACCACATCATTTGGTCTGAGTTTTCCACGAATTGTATGGGCAATTTTCCGCAACAGGGCATCTCCAGCAGCATTTCCAAACGCATCATTTATCAACTTTAAGCCATTTACATCAAGAATCATAACACCTATTGGTAAAAACTCAGGGGCATCTAATTGGGTCAATTGCTTCTCAAAATAAAAACGATTGTAAAGCTCTGTAAGGTCATCATGAGTACTCACATATTCCAAGTACCGTTCACGATTTTTACGTTCTGTAATATCCGAATAAACAGCATACCCACCTATAAGAACACCCTTGTAAATCATGGGCACACTTCTAATAGCCACTTCCAAAGCTCGGTTTGATTTTCCGTACCGAATCCCTTCCGTTCGAACTGCCTGTCCACTTAAAAGCTTTTCTGTAAGCCTTTCCGCCTCATTTCGATTAGAAGTACTACCGCCAGCAATTACATCATCTAGATTAAGCCCCATAACCTCTGATGCCTCATACCCATAAAGGCGTTCAAAACTCTTATTAATGTTCATAATTCGGTGCTCAGAATCCAGCATGGCAATTGCATCATCAGAATACCTAAAAAGAGCTTCAAAATGAATTTTTTGCTGGGTTGCTTCTTGCTCAGTCAAGGATAAATCTGCTATGGTTTCCTCAAGTGCTTCATTTAAATCCTGGAGCTCAGCCCGGTCATTTTTTACAATCCCCATAAGTTCAGATATCTTCATTAAAACACTATTAATCTTTGTAACCAAAGGGTTTAGGACCCTTGTATGATTCAAATCAATCTGATACTCAGGGTGTCTTTCCACATCAATGGCCTCAACTTTTTGTTCAAGTTCCAAAAGTGGGTCTGCAACGAGTCTTTTTTGAAGCAAAAAGAGTAAGACAAAAAAGAGCATCAACAAGAGACCAACACTATAGGCAATCCATTTGTTCCGGGTGTAATTTTCCATAAACCGTTCTTCAGGTGAAAACGTGTATAAAATCCAATCTGAATTCCCAATTTCATGATGGTGGAAATAACCCCAAGTTGTTCCAAAATAATTTGAATAAGTCTCAAAAGCACCCGATTCAGATTCTTGAAGTTTTTTTGTATGGAGGCCTCTAAACTCTGCAATCGCCTCAGTGCTGTTTTCAATATCTTTTGATGCATAAATCACTGTCCCAGCCCGGCTTAAAAGCAATGTTGTGTCTTGACTGTGTGCAGTGTTCTCATTTAGAAAATCCTGTAGCCGGTCGACAGGGATATCCCCTGCCACAACCCCTAAAAGGGTATTGTCTTGGTATACCGGAATTGCAATGGTAATAATATAGACATCTTGAGAAGCGTTGAGAAATGGCTCCGTCAAAACAATTCCCTTTGCTTCCACAGCGGATTGATACCACAGACGCTTTCTAAAGTCCATATTGGCAGGTGGCACATATCCACTGGCATTAATCATATGATTCTCATCTGTCAAATAATAAAGACTTGCAAAAAGACCATTCATTTCAAGTTCATTTCTCAAGTACTCTAAAAGTTTCGCATCCGACTGTGATGGATTGTGTTCAATAACTATTTTTGCAGATTCCAAAATGTGACTTTGGGCTTCAATTGCTCTGTCAAATTCCAGATGCATCAACTCAAATCCAAGCTCTGCATTGTGGTGAGATTCTGATTCTATAAACGTTTCTGCCGCTTTAAACTGGTACCTGACAATTAACAAAATCAGAACCAGAAACAGACCGCTTAAACCATAAAAAATGCGCATTAATCGACTCATATATTTTGTACATCCTTTTAATTCATTCCGTTTAATTATAATCAATTGCGCTCAAAACCACAACATTAAACGAAAAAACGACCTCAGACCCTATAAAATATAGGACCGAGGCCGTTAAACCCTAAGATTTTTTTATGATATGAATGGGCCTATCAACGGCACCATGAGCCGCTTCCATAACAATTTCGGATAAGGTCGGATGCGGATGTATGGTTTTAGCCATATCATACACCGTCCCCTCAAGCATCATAGATACCGCGGCTTCAGCAATCATGTCTGTCGCATGTGGGGCTACAATGTGAACACCCACAACTTCGCCATATTTTTTATCATGAACTATTTTAACAAAACCCGTCGTTTCGCCTTCAGCCATTGCTTTACCATTGGCACTCAGCGGAAATGTGCTAACGCCCACATCAAATCCAGCCGCTCTTGCTTCTGCCTCAGAATACCCAATAGCACCCACTTCAGGGAAACTGTAGATGCATGATGGCACTTTTCGATAATCAATTGCCGAAGTTTCTCCCATAATAGCCTCCGCTGCAACAAGTCCTTCCGCAGAAGCCACATGGGCCAACATCATTTTCCCACACAAGTCTCCAATGGCATAAACACCAGGGATATTGGTCTGCATTCGCTCATCGACCACAACACCTTTTTCCCCAATTTCAAGGGGTAAGTTTTCAAGACCTTTGAGATTTGGCTTTCTCCCAAGACTGACAAGGATAACATCGCTTTCAACAGATTTTGCCTGGCCTTCTACTTCATAATGGACTGTACTGCCATCAACATGCTTAATAGAGACATTGGTGACAATCTCAACACCTTCCTTTTTCAAATGCCCTTGCATCGTGTCACGAACCGATTCATCTACTCCCTTCAAGATGCCTTCTGAACGTTGTAAAATAGTCACTTTTGTGCCCAAACTCCTATAAAGCGTGGCAAACTCAACAGAAATAACGCCACCCCCTAAGATTGTCATGGATCTGGGCTTCTCACTAAGCGCAATTGCACCTGTAGAATCCACCGCATATCCTGCTTCAACTGATTCTTTAAGTCCCTTAATTTCTGGCATAGAGGGTGAAGAACCTGTGGCTAAAATTAAATTTTTCCCACTTAATCTTTCACCGCCCACATCAACCGTTTGCGCATCAATTACTGTGCCATGTCCTTTATAAACCTCAACACCATTATGTTTTAATAGCAAGGCCACGCCACCCACAATTTTATCCACAACTTGGGTCTTACGGCGCATTAGGTTTGGCCAATTTATCTTTACAGTTTCCGGGTTTTCAATGTCAATCCCATATTGACTGCTTGCCAACAAATCTTGATAGACTTTAGCACTCTTTAAAAGTGTTTTCGTGGGGATACACCCATAATTCAGACACACGCCGCCAACACGATCTTCTTCCACAACAGCCACCTTAGCACCCAGCTGAGCTGCCTTGATTGCAGCAACATAGCCACCTGGGCCGCCCCCTAAAACAATAATGTCATAAGCTGTCATCTTAACCTTCCTTTCATTTAGCTGTTCAGCAAGAGCATTTCTGGATTTGAAACATAGGATTTAACCAGTGCAACAAATCTGCCTGCATCAGCACCATCAATAATTCTATGATCAAAAGACAATGAAAGTGGTAAAATCTCACGAATCACAATCTCTTCTTCTATCACAACAGGCTTTTTAACAATAGCGCCGACACCCAGTATCCCTGCTTCAGGATGTTTGATAATTGGCACACCAAAACTTGCGCCAACAGCACCGTAGTTGGTTATTGTAAACGTGCCATCAGACAGTTCATCCAATTTAAGCGCTTTCTGCCTTGCGCGATTGCTTAAATCTTCAATCGCTTCTGCCACCTCAAAAATGCTAAGGCGGTCTGCATTACGTATAACAGGAACCATCAACCCATCTTCTGTATCCACGGCGATTCCAATGTTGTAAAAACGTTTCAATAGAATTTCATCTTTTTCATCATCAAGGGATGCATTTAAATATGGAAAGGCCTTTAAACCCGCCACAACCGCTTTGACGAAAAACGCCAAATACGTTAACTTCACACCCTTTTCAGCAGCCATTTCTTTAACCCTAGACCTAAACGCAACCAAATCTGTTGCATCTGCCTCATCCATCACCGCTGTATGGGGAATCGTGTATTTAGAGAGCGTCATATTTTTTGAAATGGTTTTCCGAAGCATTGTCATTGGAATCCGGTCTATCGCATGATTCTCTTCATATGGTTCTCTTACATGGTCTTTTTCCAAGGTTTTTGGCTGGCTTGCCTTTTGAATGTCAGACTTCATGACCCGTCCTTGAGGACCTGTCCCATGAATTTTAGTAATGTCTAAACCAAGATCCTTTGCCATTTTTCGGGCCACAGGGGTTGCAAGAACCTTTCCCGTTGTCACGTTTGCTTCAGCCGCCGAATTCCCTTCTGTACTGGCTTCAATCACATCTGAAGAGACCTCAATTTGACCCACAACAGAAGTGCTGCCAGCTTCTTCAACCCGCTCTGTTTGATCAGAGTCATCGGGCATATTGGACCTAACACCAGGCTGACCATCATCCACAACAACAATAACTTGTCCTACCTGAACAGCATCACCAGCCACATAATTATTTTGAGCAAGTTTCCCAGTTACAGGAGAGGGAATCTCAGCATTAACCTTATCGGTTTCCAGCGTAAAAAGCGTATCGCCTTCTGACACAGAATCACCAGGCTCAAAGAAATTTTTTAGGAGAACACCTTCATGAATGCCTTCTCCAATATCTGCAAATTTTACATGAAACATACCCTACCTCCTAAAATTTAAGGACATCTCTTAGTTCACTGACAATTTGGCCCACATCAGGCACATAATACTGTTCGCCCTTTGGAAGCGGCACAATTGTATCGACACTTGCAATACGCTTGGGTGGTGCTTCCAGATATAAAAACGCCCCTTCATTGACAGTGGTAATGAGCTCTGCACCCGGCCCATAAGTTTGAGCCGCTTCATGAACCACACAAAAACGTCCTGTTTTCTGAACAGACTGAATAATCGTTTCCTTGTCAATGGGTGAAATCGTCCTTAAATCAATAAGTTCAATACTGAATCCTTCCTTTTCAAGGTGCTCAATAGCCTTTTGCGTTTCTCTAACCATTGCACCCCAAGCAACGACTGTTAAATCCGTTCCTGATTTCACAATTTTTGCTTTTCCAATTGGAATCGTGTAAGCTTCATCGGGAACATCCTGCTTAAATGCTCTGTAAATACGTTTAGGTTCCATAAAAATGACAGGATCGGGATCTTGAATCGCTGCCATTAAAAGCCCTTTTGCATCGTACGGGGTCGAAGGGATTACAACTTTTAGTCCCGCCGTATGGGCAAAAAGGACTTCAAGCGACTCAGAATGGTGCTCAAGCGCACGTACACCGCCACCATAAGGCATTCGAATTACCATTGGCACTGTGTACCTGCCTCTCGTCCGATTTCGCATTCTGGCTGCGTGGGTTACAATCTGATTGTATCCGGGAAACATAAAGCCTGAAAATTGGATCTCAACCACCGGCTTAAGCCCATTAATGGCCATTCCAATTCCAGATCCCACAATAGAAGATTCAGCCAATATACTGTCGAAACACCGCTCTATACCATATTTCTCTTGAAGGCCTTTAGTGGCTCTAAAAACGCCACCTTCCACGCCAACGTCTTCTCCAAAAACAATTACTTTATCATCTTGTGCCATGGATTGATCCATTGCTTGATTCACAGCTTCAAGTAAGTTCAGTACAGCCATCTACTTTCCCTCCTTCTGAAAATATGCCTTTTTCTTTTGATATTGGGCTTCCAAAATAGGCGTCCTTTTTTCATAGACATAATCAAATATATCTTTAAGGTCAACACCACCTGACTTTTCAACTTTTTCAAATACAGTTTTAACGTAGTCACTGCGTTCTGACACAAATTCAGATTCTTTTTCATCTGACCAATGCCCTTCTCTGATTAAAAATTTTCTAAACCGATCAATGGGGTCTTTTTCTCGCCATGACTCAACTTCTGAATCATCACGGTAAACAGTTGGATCATCCGAAGTTGTATGTGCACCCATTCGATAGGTATAAGCTTCGATTAAAGTTGGCCCTTCACCATTTCGAGCGCGCTCCACCGCCTCTCGTGTTACAGCATACATAGCGAGGACATCATTTCCATCTACAACAATCCCCGGTATCCCGTAACCAATTGCCTTTTGGGCTATGGTCTTGGCTTTTGTTTGCAACTGCCGCCTTGTGGATATGGCAAATTGATTGTTCTGAATGATAAATACATTTGGTAAATCTTGTACCGATGCAAAATTTAATGCCTCATGAAAGTCCCCTTGAGACGTTCCGCCATCACCTACATAGGCAACAGCGATTTCATTTGTGCCCTTGTAACGCGACGCATACGCGAGTCCGGTGGCATGTTGCATCTGGGATGCAATGGGAACTGACACAGGAAGAACCCTTATGTCTTCAGGCATACGCATGCCCATTTCATTTCCAAACCAATACAAAAAGATGTGTTCAAGAGAAGCACCCCTGTTTAGCCAAACACCAAGTTCCCTAAAGGAAGGCGCAACCCAGTCATTTGCACCAAGAGCAGCAGACGACCCCACTTGAGCGGCTTCTTGCCCTAAATTCGGGGCATAAGTCAACATCCGACCTTGTCTTTGATATTGAAGTGTTTTTTCATCAATTATGCGGCTAAATCGCATGGTTTCATATAAGTCTACCAAGGCTTCCGGTCCTAAATCCGGCAGCCATTCAGGATGCACAAGTTCACCATCCTTATTTAAAATTTGAATCATCTCATCCAACAAGGGATTAAACGCTTTGAACAACATGCACAACCTCCTTTTTTTCAACTATGGGTGTTTCACCAAAATTCCATTTAGTCGATTGGTACTTTTGAACAGCTTCTTGCAGTTTCTGGCTTTTAAAATAATCCGCTTCAAGCACCACCACTTGATACGCATGTGCCTTATAGAAAACATCGATTATGGCCTCTATAAGCTTTGGCATAGAAATGCTGGCATTACTTTCAGACATATTGACAACTGGACTTGGTACACTTACAACACTTTTTTGATTTTCAAACTTCTTTACATGCTCAAAATTGGATGCCATCAACAAATCATGTGCCCCATCCAGATTTGCATTTACAAGCAAGGTACCATGGTGCAACCGCCTGTTGCCTTTCATGTAAAATGCATTGCCCGAAATCTTTTTCCCACTTAAAATCAAATCTTTTCTAGAAGTCAGTTCAAGTGAAATGCCAAACTTTGAAACGGCTTCCATAATCCATCTAAAATGCAAGTGTTCATCATAACAACCTTGGTGCTCTATAAAGGAAAAATTGAGGTTTCCTAAATCATGGTACACGGTGCCGCCACCTGATAGTCTTCTAATCATTGGAATATCATTTTTTAAGGCATACGTCACATCAATTTCACGATATGGGTTTTGATTCCGACCAAAAATAACGCTTTTTGAATTGACATATAAAAACAAAATGCGCTCATACGTCTTGGCCTCGTGAAACAAAACCTCTTCAAGTGCCATATTGTATGCTGGATTATGCCTGTGTGATAAAACAACCAGTGCCTTCATGTAGATCACCTCATATTAAGTACTGGTTATTAATTACCCTTTATTGAGAATTATTATCATTAACATTTTGTGAACAAAAAAAAGAGCCGCAAAAGCAGCTCTTCAAATTTTAGATTAATCTATTTTTTGTACACTTAAATCCAATCCTTCAACACCATTATCTGCGTAATCCCTAATCTCAACATTCTGAATAACGGGCGTATAGAGTTGAACCTTGCTTTGATCTTCCTCTTTTACATACAAGCGCACATCACGTCCATTTACGCCTATATTTTCCACTTGAATGTTTAAAATGCTAAACGAGAGTCGCGAAACCGTCTCCGGATCAATGTCTTCTGAAAAACGAATGGTGACAATACCTGTACTTTGAGAATACGTCACATTAGGTACTGTCCTGCCATCGAGGGTTGTTTCAACCACGTATGGTGCCATCTTATCCGCCAAAGGTAGTGGCGGAGCTGTTAAATCAAAAGCTTCACCGTATCGGTTAACCGAATTAGACCGTACCGCTTGAACGGTCACACCAGAAGGATCCCCAACGATTGGGTCATCCAATTTTAAAATCAATTTTGTTCTGTTGTCTTCATAAACACGTTCGGAATCAATAATTCGATAAATTTCGTCAGAATCTTCCACTCTTAAGTCACCAAGATCAAAGGTCACAAGTTCATCCGAAACCACAATTTCTATAAGATTCTGATCAATCTGACTAGCAGAAACAATTGACAAAGTCCCTTCGCTGGACAAGTCCACAACAACTGAGAAATCGTGAATAAAGTTATCATCTAAATCTGCCACACGTCCTATTTCAACATCTGCCGAAACAGAAGTCGACGTATTGTCATCAGCGTAAAAATCAAGGCCACCTCTTACAATCTCACCTGGATAATGGATTTCAAGCGTCCTGTCATCTGCCATGGTCATTCTCAGTAAATCGTCATCCAAAGCTGATAAAAGTTTTCCATTGACCTTGTATTTGTCCGGATCTAAAACTGAATATTTCCCTTCAATTGCCATAGGTTCATCGAATTTAATCCGAACCACTTGATCGTTTTTGCCCGCTTCATAGAGTCGAGCCGTCCATTTTTCAGGATCTGGGGCTGTAAAATCTCTAATCTCAAACGGAAGCCTAGACTCACGAATTACATTGCCCGAATAGTCTTCTAGCCCATTTACAATAAGTGTAAACGTTCCAATAATAGGCTCTAACACTACAATTTCTATTGTATAAACATCGGAATTGTAAATGACATTTACAATCTGTCCGGATATATTTGTGCCATTTCCGTCTAAAAGTTCATAATTGAGCCTGTTTTGAACTTGTCCACTTCTGTTGTTAAGGGGTTCAGACACTTTTAATTTTATACGCTGTTCGCTAATCGGTGTTGCTTCTCCCTCAATATAAGGTGCCACCGTATCTGGTGCGAGTTCAATTTGAGTCCGCGCAACAGTATTACGATTGCCAGAATAATCCTGAATCGCACCACTGTCAACCACCACCCAAGTGGTGCCAGAAGGGATGAAATTTTTTGAAAAGTCAAGTCTAAGTTTATGCCCGTCAATATGCTCTGAAGTAACAGTCGCATCTACTCGGTTTGACACAGAACTGTGATAAAACTCTGTCTGTGCCCCATTTAACACTTTAATATCTTCACTCCACACCAAGGTCACCCCTGTTGATGAAACATTTTCATAACCGATTACTTTTGGTGCAACAGAATCCTTAACCACTGTAATTTCAATTGGGTATGCATTTGGATTTGATAACAAATTAAACGATGCATAATCATCAAAATGTTTTTTAGGAACGATTTCTGTCTTCTCCGGCAAGTCTGTATAAGTTTCTATAATCAGCTCTTTATTGAAATTTTGAAGTTCATAACTTTTTACGATGGTCCTGCCTTCATTTAAGGTAAACCCATATTCAAATTGCTCTTCGTCATTCACAAGATCAGATTCTTCACGTGTCATCATGGGTTCAGAGAACACCAACTTGACAGCTCGGTTGCCCAAAGCTGTTGCGGAAACAATTTCTGGTAGCTTAAAATCCCCTATATTAATGGACCGATAAGCGTCGTTGATCAAAAGTTCACCTTCAAGAGATTTAATGTCTCCTAAAATCAAAGCCACATCGCTTTGCTGGGGAACAGCCTTGTTAAAGATCAGGGTAATCTCACCTTTTTCAACATTGTAACTGGCGTTTACCACCTCTAAATCGTAAACTGCTTCTGACTTAAGAACATAATTCCCTGTTGTTTCAGCCGCCTCAACATCCAGTGGGACGTTGACTTTTAAAACCAATTCTTTCAAACTGTAGATTTCAACACCCGTAATTTCTGGTGTTTCAGGCACTTCTGGTTCAGGAAGTGGCAACATGCCAAATTCTTGTCCCAATGATAATTCCTGGCCAAAACGATTGGTATTAACAGCTTTCCACATGGCTTCAAATGCTTCACCTCTTAAAAGTGCGCCTGGATTTTCAGCCTCTATAGTGATGTCTATTTTTTCTAAATCTGCCACAGCAGTTTCCCACGTGTACGTATACCCCAAAGCTGCAATTAGCATCTTGGCCCATTCCTGACGGGTTACTGCGCTATCAGGCTTAAAGGTTCCACCCGGATAACCAGAAATCCAGCCATTTTTATTGGCGTAAGCCACATAAGGCGCGTACCAATCCGATGAAATCACATCTAAAAATGTCTGTGTATACATGGTTTGCTTGGCCTCATCATCTTTTCCATACATCTGGGCAAGTAACTTTGCTGCCTGAGACCGCGTTAGAGGTTTGTCCTCATCTAGTCCAGTATCAGACCCTTGTATAAAATTAAAATCGTAAAGATTCTGTCCGCCACTTTTAGTGTTGTTGGCCATAGCGGGAACAGAAGTCATCAGCAACAAAACAACCAGAATTAAACTCAATTTTTGCTTCATAATGAATTCGTGCCTCCTTTTCGTTTCTTTGCCAATATTATATCATAACGGCGTTTGTTTAAATATTACCATTTGGTTTCACGTCAGCCCTAAAAAAGCACCCTTGAACTCTATCTCAAGGGTGCACTGTAACTTATCTCAAGTAATGGTATCTTTTTTTCTCTAAATACATTTTAGATTCTGCACCAGCAAAAGTACGTGTAAAATCAGGCATATCCTTTGTGTGAACAGCGTATCCTAACGCAACAGAAAGGGGCACATACTCAAAAGTGAACCGATCACACGCCTCATGAATTTTCTTTGAAAGAACCGCAAGCCCCTCCTCCGTTGCATTTTCAACAAGTACAGCAAATTCATCTCCACCCAGTCTAAAAACAAGGTCTGTTCCGGCACACCGCTTTAGTATGGTGCACACTTCAATTAAATACATGTCACCAACAATATGCCCATATTGATCATTAATCTGCTTCAAATGGTTCATATCTGCAATTAAAATACCAAGATCAGACAGTTTATTTTGATGCCAGGCCTCAATTTTCTCGTTAAAAAACCGCCTGTTATAAACGTCCGTGAGACCATCTCTGTAACTAAAATGTTCCAGTTCCCGCGTTTTTTCAAGGAGTATATTCCGCTTTTGAGCATTTGAAATGGCAATGGCAACATAACCCGCTAAAGTTTTCACCACCTCAAAATCTTTGACATCGTATTCATAAGCATTATAGCTTTGAAGGGTTATAAGGCCGACACACCCTTCTTCTGTGATCAAACGGCAATAGATAATACAGTGGGTTGTTTCTCCATCGTCCATATCGCCAATCCCTACACAGTCATCTTTAGGAATATAAGCATTTCTTTCACGATCAAAATCACGAATGTATAGGTCTTCACTGTTTAAGATACAATATGATGCCAATGACTTGCCATCATGAAGGTCTATTTCCATTAAAGGAAGTTGCTTTCCATTTTCTTCAAAATACTTGTAAATGATTTTCTCACGCGGCGCATCATAAAGTGCTAACCCGAAAACATTTACAGACATTAAACTGTAAATGGATTTTCGCAAATGCCCATAAATTTCATCCATGTCCATCGATGAAGTTAATTTTTGACCAATTTTCGCAATCATGGATACATTTTTAAGGGTCCGCTCAAGTTCAATGGTTTTACTCTTAAGTTCAACATTCCTTAAAACATCAATACGTTCTTCATTGCGTTTCAGTTTTTCTTCAAATTGAACTTTAACAGATTCATAAGCCTCACGTTTGTTATCTTCTATAATATCTTGTTCAATCAGATCAAATTCTCTAAAATGTTCAAATGCCTCTTTATACCGCTTTAATTTTTCGCATACCTGCACCATTAAACGATGACATTCTCTTTTAATGACAAGTACGGGATTGGTCTGTGCTATTTCAAGCGCCCTTGTCAGTGTTTCAAATGCACGCTCATAATCCGCTTTTTTATAATAAATATTTCCGATGTTAAAAAGTGCAATCGACTCATTTAAAAAGGATTCATCTTTGTATACGGTTGAATACACCTTATATGCCTCATGCAAATGTGCTAAAGCTTCATCATAACGTTCTTGTTTCATCAACTCGTGGGCAATATTGTTATAAATATCGCCATGCAAACGGCCAGTTTCTAAATTCGGTAAATAAGATGCCGCTTCATTCAATAAAGTAATTGCTTTTTCTGATTGGTCTAAAACACTGTATGCTGCGGATAAAATCGTAAGCGCTCTAACCGTATAATTATCTTTTCCAATGGATTGACTGAGTTCATAAGCGTCATGTGCAATCTGCAAGGATGCTTCATAGGATTTAAGCTCACGTGTTGCAATGGATATGTTCACCAAACAATGAAACGCGTAAATGGATAAGTTCATTTGTTGAAAGAACTTTAAAGCCCGTTCAATTACAGAGGCTGCTGCCCGATGACGGCCATTGATTACAAGAGCCCTGCCATATAACAAACCTTTCACCGAGTCATCTATACTCTGAAAGGACTCTTTGTGCTCATAGGTTTCATATAAGGCCATAGTCCTGTTAGGCATTTTATCCACTTCATTTAGTTTTTCCAAAATATCTGTCTGCATCATCTGTTTCGCCTCATATAATTAGTAAAATCATTATACCATAATTTCAACGGATGTTACATTTTGTTAATCAATTTTTGCTGTTCTTTTTAAATAATAGACAAATTGATCTGAAGCACCATATTTCACCAAATCACGTTCCAGTACCCGGTCATCACTTTTTGCATGCCTTTTTTTAGGGATGGCGAACAACAAGTAAGGCCAATTGTCGTCAATTGTCTTAACCTTGTAAACTTGGATATAATCTGTCAGTACAACAGAATCTTCTATCATAAATATTGAACTAATTTTTTGTCCCATTCGGCTTGAATACAGGTCGAGTTCAACGCTGTTTTCAAACAATTCTCTATGAGAAATCATAAAAACTACCCCACTTCAAGTTGTGAATCTACAACAACCTTGATATAATATTGATATTGGATGGTGATGCATATGACGAAAAAATCAGCGACAACCGAGGTCCTACAAAACAAATTGTTACAAAGTGAAACCCTTGATGACTTTATTGAACAACACCAAAAGGAAATCAAAGGTGAGTCCTTTAAAGACTACCTCTATGCCCTGATTGAGGATTTGGAAATCAAGACATCAGATCTTTTTCAGTTGGCACATATGAGCGATTCATATGGCTATCAACTTTTAAACGGAAAAAGGCAACCTTCTAGGGATAAAGTCATTCAACTTTCAATTGGACTGAGTCTAACATTGGCGCAAACCAACCGTCTTTTAAAATTATCTGGAAAATCTGAGCTTTATGTCAAAGACGAACGCGACGCCATCTTTATGTTTGCCCTAAATAAAAAATGGTCCCTCTATGATGTTGAAGACCTATTGGCCAGCAGAAACCTTGATTGCCTCACAAAAAGATAACCACTCAATTCCTTTATAGTATACGCTAATATTCTGATAATTCACTATGCAAGTTGCATTATTTTAAAAAAACAACCTAAAAAATGCGTTTTTAAGTTTACATCCACTTAAAAACGCATTTTTTTAAATTGTGTCATCTTTCATTTGTCGTTTATCCAAATACATATTATTTTCAGCATCTGAAAACAATTTTTGCCTTGCTTCTGGTGCATCAGGCGCTTCTAAAAATTCATATCCCAATGCTAGAGAAAGGGGCACACCAACCAAATCTATTGTCTGAGCCTGTTCTTTGATTTTTTCAATTAGCTTTTGGGCCGCTTTGGGTTTTGAACTTGGCATCAAGATTGCAAATTCATCTCCGCCCAGCCTAAACACATATTCGCAATCGGCTAAATCTCGCAAAATTTTTGCAGCTTCTACCAAATATTGGTCCCCCATCAAATGTCCATGTGTGTCATTTATAAGTTTAAGACAATTCATGTCTGCCATAACAAGACCCAGCGGCATATGGTCTAAGTCAAGAAACTTACTCATAACTTCATTGAAATATCGCCTGTTATAAAGGCCCGTTAATGGATCATTGTAGCTGAGGTACTCCAGTTCTTTTGCCTTTTCACTAATCAAACTTTTTTTCTGTGCATTTGAAATGGCAATGGCAAGATAGGATGCCAAAGCTTTAAGCACCTCAAAATCACTTTCAGTATATGCAAATGGTTCATAATGCTGGAGTGTAATCAAACCAATTATACGGTTTTCACTGATTAATCTACAGTAAATTATACAGTTGGCATGCTTCGTACTTGATTCAGTGCCAATGGGATTTATAAGTTCAATATAGGTATGGTACTCCTCAGCAAAATTCTGAATATAAATATCCTGACCATGATAGATGGCATAAGCAGCCAACGAGTTAGTGTCATGCAAAGAAACTTCAATAAGTGGCATGTCCACGCCCCGTTGTTCAAAATACTTGTAAATAATCTTTTCATTTACATCATCGTAAAGGGCAAGTCCAAAAACATCTGCTTCCATAAAATCATAAATGGACTTACGCAAAATCCCATAAATCTCGCCCATGTCCATTGAAGCTGTTAGTTTTTGTCCAATTTCGCCAATTAAAGACAGGCTCTTTAAGGTCTTTTCTAGTTCTCGAGTCTTGTTCTTGAGTTCAACATTTCGAAGCAAATCAATCTCTTGCTCACTTCGAGTTGTCTCTTCAATAAGACGTTCCTTAAGTTTGTCTACTTCTTCTGAAATTTCTACGGATTCTACTTTTTTTCGAGTTTCAGCATAAGACTGATAAGTTTCAAGTGCCAATTTATACTGTCCCTGCTTGGCATAAACTTGGGATAAATTTCTTAAACAATCCACTGCAATAAAGTCAATGTCTTCTGCTAAAGCCTCTTCAAGAACACGCTTCAAGTAGTTTTCTGCTTCATCCAGCTGGTTTAAAAGGAGGTAAGTCTCTCCAATATTCGCCTTCACAATTAAAACATTGATGTGATTCACATTGCCATAATGCGCCTCATAAACCGCCATGGCTTTGTAAAAATACGCTAATGGTTTTTCCAAATCCCCATTTTCAAGAAGAACATAAGCATAATTGTTGTATAAATCGCCTAGAGTTTTTGTGCCCTCAATATAGGCCTTATACTCAAGTGCCTTTTCAAGCATTTCAAGGGCTTTGTTGATTTTATCATAATTGGCGTAGATGGATCCCAAGTTCATTAAGGCTTTAATTAAGTAGGCAAAATCCTCCATTTCATAACTTAAATGGTAGGCTTTTTCAAAACTATCCGTTGCAAGATGGAGTTCACCAATCTCTCTATAGGCAATTCCAAGTGACGAGTAACAGTTAAAGCGACCAAACTTAGAATTGACCCGCTCAAAATAGTCGAGCGCCAAATTAAGCGGGCGAATCGCAGCTTCCTGTTTGCCTGCCAGTAAAATTGCACGACCGTAAAGGTAATAATTAAAAGCTTCATCATAAGCCTTTGCGACCCCTTCTAAATCCAGTTGACTCGAAAGCGTGTCAATGACCACTTTGGGATTGCCCTCTAATTTTTCAATCTTTTCTATTATTTCCAACCGATTCAAACCTGCACCCCCAATACACCTAAAAAACTATCTATAGCTCTATTTTTTTCTGTTTTAATCGCATGTTGACAAAGTCTCGAATCAAACTGTAAATCAGAGAGGCTAATGGAACCCCTGCAAGCATACCGACCACACCATAGGCCGCGCCCCCAATCGTCACAGCAGCTAGTACCCAAATACCGGGTAACCCAATGGAGCTTCCAACTACTTTTGGGTAAATTAAATTGCCTTCCAACTGCTGGAGAACCACAATAAACAAGATAAACCACAAGGCTTTAATGGGGTTTACCATTAAAATTAAGAAGGCCCCAATACCCGTTCCAATAAATGCGCCAAAAACTGGAATTAAGGCTGTAAAACCTACAAGTGCTGAAATTACAAGTGCATATGGCATGGAAAGAATCAACATTCCAACAAAGCATAAGCCACCAATTATAAGCGCCTCTGTAAACTGGCCCGTTACAAAATTTGAGAAAATTGAATGGGCACGGCCACCAACAGCAAGAATTCCAGCCACTGTATCTTCTTTTAAAAACGCATGTAATATCTTTTTAAATTGAAGGCCCAATTGTTCTTTTTGCAGAAGCACATAAATCGCAAAAACAAGACCTAAAAGACCATTAAAAAAAGCACTAAAGATTGATGTTGTAATCCCTATGGTAGACTTAAATACAGCGGAACTTCCTTTCTGAAGCATATCTGTAATGGTGTTAAAAACTTTATTCCAGTCAATTTCAAGGTTAGGTAAATCAATTGGCAAGCGCTTTCCTGCACCATCAATCCAAGTTTCAAATTGCTTAACCGCTTCTGGAACACGTTTCGAGACCATTTCCACTATGTTCACAAATTCTGGGATAACCAGAAGCATTAAAAATGCAATTAAGCCAAACACAATAAAAAGGCTTAAAAGTAGCGAAAGGCCCCTGTTCAGTTTGGTTCTCTTTTCAATCCAATGCATGATGACATTTAAAATCATTGCCATAACGCCACCAATAATAAAAGGTGTAAAAAGACCCAAAACGCTGCCAGCACTCTCCATAACTTGGTTGATATTCAGCGCTGCTGAAAGCAAAAGGGCAGCAAATAGAAGCAGACCCATAAGTTTTCGTAGTGTTTCTCGGTTTAGTTCCATCAAAATACCCCTGTCTTATACGGTCTGATCGAAAAGATTGACTTCAAGTTCGCCATCCATAACAGCCACACCGTCATATCCATATTTTTTAAGTTGCTCAATCTGTTTGCCTAACTTTTTCTTCGCTTTATAGACCGAAACTGCGGAATAAGCTTCTCTGAGATCAGCAGACATTTTCATGACACTTGTAAGTGCATTACCATCTTTGTAAATCAGGGCAATTTTAGTTTGCTTGTGCTTGAGCTTATTTTCTGCCATCAAAAGGTCTACAATTCGCTCAAAACCAATTGAGAAACCAACAGCTGGAACCTCACTGCCAATCATCTTGCCAATCATCTTATCATACCTGCCACCACCAGCGATGGAATAGCCCAAATCTGAGTGCTCAATTTCAAAAATTGTGCTGGTATAATAGCCCATACCACGCACCAAAGTATGATCAAATACAATATCATAAGTTTCCTTTAAAGCTTCAACCACTTCAATAATTTCCTTAAGGTTTTCATAGCCGTCAAGACACATACTTTCAATAGACGCAAGTCCCTTTTCCTTAAGTGCATCTGACGCCGTCATCAATGCTTCTATCCGGGTCTTATCATAGGATTTACCTTCTAGTTCTTTAACAATTCCCTCTTTGCCAATTTTATCAAGTTTATCAAGGGTAATGGCAATGTCCGGAAATTCTGCTTCCGTAAATCCTGCCCCTGTTACAAGTGCTTTAAGGACACGTCTGTCATTAATTTTGATCTTAAAATGGTTTATATCCAGTTGCTTTAAGGCACGTGCAATGGTAAGTATAATTTCAACTTCCGCCAAATTGCTTTCATCCCCAATAATATCTATGTCACATTGAGTAAAAGCTCTAAACCGACCTTTCCCAGGCCGCTCCGCCCTAAATACCGGCCCCATTTGAATTGCCTTAAAAATAGTTGGAAGTTCATTTTTATTATTGGAGTAAAACCGGACCAGTGGCAAAGTCAAGTCAAACCTTAATCCCAAATCTGTCAAATCGTCTTCTTCTTTTGCATCTGACCAGTTGAGTTTCTCACCGCGTTTTAAAATTTTAAAAATTAATTTAGTGTTTTCACCACCATCGCCACCTGTTAGATTTTCTACATTTTCAATATAAGACGTCTCAATTTCTTCAAACCCACTGCTCCTATAGACCCCTCGAATTTCATTCATAACGTATTCGCGTATTTCCTTTTCCCTGGGCAAAAAATCACGCATGCCTTTTGGTGGAAGCGTTGTTTTCATACCATATTCCTCCTCAAAAATTCTTATTACTCCTATTATAACACAACAAAAAAAACAATCCCATAGTTAACCTATGGGACCCAAACTTACAAGCTATCTTTGTAAAACTTTTCTATTTTTGAAATCATCTGATCAATTGTAAAAAATTCTTGAAAACGATTGTAACCACTTTCTGACATTTGACATTTTAGGCCTTCTTCCATTTTAAGCCTATTAATAGCATTTACACCGCTCTGAACTTTCCCAGCTGCATATAAAAATCCATTAACACCTGAAATCACCACTTCATTATTGCCCACTACGTCACTGGCCACAATTGGACAAGATGCACGCATGGCTTCCACAAGCGTATACGGAAGGCCTTCATAATGAGATGTTGATAGAAAGACATCAAAGAGGTTTAGATAAGCATCCACATTTTTTCGGTGACCAACAAAATAAACAGCACTGTATATGCCTGCTTCCCGACACCACGCCTTCATCGCATCCATCATTTCGCCTGTCCCAACCCAAATAAATCGGTAATTTGGATCTTCTTCCAAAAGCAACTTGGCAATTTTAAAAAAATCTTCCGGATTTTTCTGATAAAACAGTCGGGCCACACAGCCCACCACAAAGGCTTCTTCTGGTATGCCCAATTCTTTCTTCAAGGCTTCTGGGTTCGTATGCGTAACATCTCCAGATAAGGCGTTGTAAGCCACCACAAAATGATCTGATTTTTCAACGCCAAGGTCTACAGCAAATTGTTTTTCCCCTTCGGATACATTAAATGTATGTCGTGTTGCAAAATGCGCTAAAGTCTTTTCAATTAACCAGTAAAACCGCCTTTTAGGTGTCCAGTGACTTTGCCCCTGCATGGCATAAGCATGTGGGGTGTAAAAAACCCGTTGAATGCCCAGAGATTTCGCTGCAATCCGGCCTAAAACGCCTGCTTTTGAACTGTGGCAATGTACAATATCAGGTCCAATTGCTTTAAGATGTCCCCTAATTTCTCGGAAAGCCTTTAAATCATTTACAGGATCAATTTCCCGGCATAGGGTATCAACCGGTATAAAGGTAACTTTTCCAGCCCATTTTAGTTTGATTTCAGAAAACCTATAATCCGTTCGATGAATTCCGTGTATAACATAAATCTCAAAAAAACTTTTATCCAAATAGTCAATTAAATCCACAACATGCTTGCCGACGCCATCCATAACTGTTTCCGCAATCAAAACGAGCTTATGCTTCATGCTTTACGCCCTTTCTCACTTTAACAGCCAACCAAATCGAAAACAGTACGCCCAAGGTGACACCAAAGCCATCCAAAAATACGTCCATTAAACTTCCAGTTCTACCTGGGATAAAAAGTTGATGAAGTTCATCCAAATAGCCGTAAAACCAACCGATACCCATAGCAGCTACAGCAGATTTCCGAATGGCAAAATCATAGGATAAAGCATAAAACAAAAGAACACCAAGGGCGAAATACTCCATCACATGTGCCAATTTGCGAAGGTAAACCATTAAGTCTGCAGTTCCGCTTTCGTTGTAACTGGTCATCTTCTCTTCATAGGACGTTTCCGTGTCAACACTACCTGTTTTAATCACAGTTAACAGTTCACCTGTTAGGTACCAAGACTTAACATTGTTTAAATGAGACATCATGAAAATTGCAAACATGCACAAACCCACAAGTGTCCATCTCACCCATTTTCTCTTAAAAAATTGTATCACTTAAGCCTCCTTAAATGCCGTATTAATTTCTTCCGGTGTCTTAAAAGTAGGCACAACTTTTTTCATAGCTGTAACCAAAGCATCTGCGTCTTCAAAGTATTTTGCAAGTTCACCAACTTTCATGGAAAGCTCTTCATAAGGCAAAGTCATGGGCCTTGCAATGAAAATTTTCTCGAATTCTGTTTCGCCAAGTCCTTCTTCTGACATTAAAAGTTCTTCATACAATTTTTCGCCTGGTCTAAGTCCAGTGTATTTTATTTCAATGTCCACACTTGGCTCAAGCCCAGACAGTCGAATTAAATCCCGGGCAAGCGTGTCAATTTTAACAGGTTCCCCCATATCCAAAACAAATATTTCGCCTTTTTGAGCAAGTCCACCCGCTTGAACAACAAGCCTTGCCGCTTCAGGTATGGTCATAAAGTACCTGATAATGTCAGGATGTGTTACAGTGACAGGCCCCCCTGCCTGAATCTGCTTTTTAAACAAAGGGATCACGCTTCCGTTACTGCCAAGGACGTTTCCAAACCGTACGGCCCCATACTCAGTGCCTCGACTAACACTTGCATAACTTTGAACCAACATCTCACAAATCCGCTTGCTGGCACCCATAACATTGGTAGGGTTAACGGCCTTGTCCGTAGAAATCAGGACAAACCGCTTAACACCAAATTGATCAGATACTTCTATAACATTCTGCGTGCCATACACATTATTCTTAATGGCCTCTTCTGGCGACGCCTCCATAAGTGGCACATGCTTGTGTGCCGCTGCATGGAAAACCACATTTGGTTTATGGGTCTGAAAAAGTTTCTCTAGTCTGAGTCGATCTCTAACAGAAGCGATTACAACACTTAAATTGAGGTCTGGGAAATTCCGCTTAAGCTCCATTTGAATGTCATACGCATTGTTTTCATAAATATCTAAAATAACCAATTTTGAGGGTTTATACCTTGCAATCTGACGGCAAAGTTCTGAACCAATCGATCCACCACCGCCAGTAACAAGTACCACTTGGTTTTTCACATACCCGCTAATCATATCGGTGTCGAGTTTAACTTCTTCCCGGCCTAAAAGGTCTTCAATTTCCACCGGTCTAATTTTTGAAACGGCTGAAGCCTCATCAATTAAGTCATACACTTTGGGCAAGATACTCACTTTCGCACCCGTCTCCTTCGCCGCATTGATTACCGCTTTGCGCTCTTGATCAGACGCTGAAGGCATGGCAATGATTATGGCCTCAACCTCCTCCTTTATAGCTGTTTTTATAAGATCTTCTTTCCCACCAAAAATGGATAGCCCATGTAATTTCTGGCCTTTTTTAGACAAATCATCATCCATAAATCCAATTGGACTAAACTCACTATGGCCCTGGGTATTGATTTCCTTTAGAATCATGACACCCGCTTGACCGGCACCATAAATCAATGTTCTTTTCTTAAGTTGGTGGCGTCTTACCTCTTTTGGGCTCACGTGAAAAAACAACCGGTACAAAAATCGGGACCCACCCACAAAAGCCACATCCATCATAAACGCCATTACCAAAATACTCCTTGGCACCAAGATGTGATCAAACTCAGGTTGCCTAGAAATCATAAACAACATCCCCATACTGACAGCTGTTCCTATCCCACAAGCAACAACCACATCTATCAGTTCAGTAATTCCAGCAAACCGCCAAATTTTACTGTACATTTTCAAAACCAGAAGTGTGACAAATTTTAGGCCAACAATTACTGTAATCACTTTAAATAGAGACACTGTCAGTTCGGGCGGAATCGCCTTCATCTGATCGTATTTAATCAAGTAAGCCAACCACATGGCCACATAAAATGACGCAATGTCCAAAAGCATCAATATAATTTTTTTAACCCGTCGTTTATTCATCAAATTCACCTTTGTTTTTCTTTTATCATACACCATTTTCGATTAGAAGATGTCTGCAAGTTGCATACTTAATCCATTTTTGGATAAAGACCTGTCTCAACATTTAGCCAGCCAAGCTGTAAGGCATGGGTTTTACCATCTTCCAAGTAGAGTCGGACCACATCCCCCTCAATTTTAGTATAAAAACCACACGTCAACCTTATTGCCCCCGTCTTATGGGGAATTTCATACTTTAGGGTTCGCGTTTCCCCTTTACGCCACTCAGATGTCACAATAGGCTCTAAAAGACCATAACCCTCTAACCCACTGGGCATCCTATTTTCATGCATCAGATGCAAATTGTCCGGATACCCATAGGCCCAAAATGCATAATCCCGATCAAAATCTTCAAGCACTAAAAAGTCTACGTTTACAACTGGGTAACCACGCTCACTCATGCCAACAGACACAGCTTCAACTTTAAGGGCACTTCCAAATGTCTGTCCAATTGCCTGAGCAAAATCAGTTTGTTCAGTTAATTGGGACTTATCTGCCCACCGCCAAGTGTCAGTTAGCCTTTCAAAGGGTTTAATCTGAAAATAATACCACGATTCCAGTGATTTTCCTCGATCTTCATGCCAAAGGGTTTTGGGCATCACCACAAAACTTTTTAATTGAGGGTCAAGGCGGGTAAACCGCACATAAAAAGAAGCATTTTTTCTCGATGGGTAAAAAGTCCGTTTTATTGTGCCGCTAGCGCCCACATATTCGTATCGGTCAAGAACAACCTCTCTACCTGTATGATCCACTTCATAAATGCTCACCATGAGCCTCGGTTTCTTTTGAGTGTTTTGTCCCAAACTTAAGCCATAACTAAACGCCACTTCATCTCCTGGATTGCTCTCAAAATAAGGGAGTTCATAAGACTGGGATTCTCGCATGACAAGTCGAGGCGCTGGAATTGAAGCATCCTTAAACACCTGGGCACCAAGTACAACCACACTTGCAACGAGAAGTGTATTCACCCACACAAGTCTTTTCTTTACTTGATCAGCAGCAAGGGTCAGGGTTTCACTTTGATCGGTTTCTATATAATAAAGGAGTACGCCCGCAACATACCAAAGAAAACGCCTATTTTCAACATTAAGGACAGACGATTGAACGGCAAGCGCTGTAAGCCCCCCAAAAAACCAAATCCAGAGGACAGACCGTTCTTTAACCCACTTAAGGTTCTTTTTCCGCCGGTCCCAAAGGGCGTAAAGTATCGCCAAGACTGGGGTTAAAAAAAGCATAAGTCCCACCAGACCAACCTCAGCCAAAAGGCCTGTATACGTGTTGTGGGGAATATTGTCTATAAAAGTTTGTCCAATCGCCTCAAAGTACGGCGGCGAATTTAATACATAGTTGCCTCGGCCTACACCAAAAATAAAATGATCCCGTCCCATCATAAATGCCGTTTGACCAAGTCCAGTCCGAATTTCTAGGCCGGCATCAAAATTGACAAACTTATTGATGACTCTTGCTGCAAAGTGTGTTTCAAACCAAGTATAATCCACGATGATCGCGGCAAAAAATAAGAGCAAAACAGTGAGTACAATTGCCAGTGCAAACCGCCAATTTTTATAAAACATGCCCCCAACAAGGACCACCAGACCCAGTGCCATGCCAAGCATACCACCTCTAGACCCAGTAATAAAAAGGGCCATTATGGAAAGGGCCATCGTACCGTAAAATATAGGCTTTAGCCATTTTCTATGGGTCATCCACGCAAAGGCGCCCATTGCAAAAAAACTCAAAGACAAATAACTGGCCGCATGGTTGGGGTCTGTATCCGTTCCCATATAATACACCAAATACTTGCCTTCTTCTCCCATTAAAAAAGTGCCTTGTTTGGCCATTGAAAAAATATAAAACCCACCAAAAATAAAAATGAGTGTTGATACAACCCAAGAGCCTTGCCATAGGTCAAGGCGAATCATTCTAAGCGTGTTGTAACCTAGCCAGAAATAAAAAACCACAATAACGGTTTTTATCAGTTCCTTTGCCAGACCAATCCACCCAGCGTCTTCAATGGAGGGGGTATAAATGGCAAGCGCCCCCGTGGCAACAATCCACAAAAGAAGGCCACCCAAAAATAAGTAGTGCCTAAAGACAGACCCAAACTTGAATTTGCGCAATTTTAGCAACAACAAAAGACCCAATACAGGCACTAAAACATCAGAAAATGCCAGATTAAACCTGGCACTCTCTGTTAAGTTCACAACTCTTGTAATATTTACCGTTAGCATCATTAGTACTATCCATATGGTCTGCATTTTAGTCTTCAAACACTCCTTTTATGTGATCTTTAGAGGTCAATTGTTCCGGAGGTCCAGGCTTACTAATCCAGTAGCCTTGAATACGATCAACCCCCATACTCAAAAGTTTATTATACTGGTCTTTTGTTTCCACACCCTCTGCTGTGGTTTTAATACGCATGGTTTTTGCCATATTGACAATCATAGACACAATGGCCAAGGCATTTTCATCTCGCATCATATCTTCCACAAAGCTCTTGTCTATTTTCAGCGTATCAATGGGAAACTGTGTAAAATAAGACAAGGATGAATAACCTGTTCCAAAGTCATCCACAGCAATTTTTATCCCCAATTCCTTGAGTTCTCGTAATTTAGAAATTTTATCTTCAACATTTAGCATGGCGTTGGTTTCAGTAATTTCAATTTCCAACCGCTCTGGTGGCATACCAGTAACCTTTAAAACTTCCTTTACAGACGCCACAAAATTAAAATCCTCAAATTGAAGGGATGAAACGTTAACAGAAACCAAACCATCATACGTGTGTTGCTGGACCCAATTAAGATTCTGACGACATGCAGCTTCCAGTACAAAACGACCAATTTCCAAAATATCACCTGTTTTTTCAGCCAGCTCAATAATATATGGAATCGCAACTTGTCCATAGGCTGTATTTTGCCATCTCAAAAGCGCTTCATGTGCATACACCTCATGTGTTTTAGCATCTACTATTGGTTGATAAACCACTGTAAATTCGCCACGTTCCACACTGTGGTGTAATGCCTCTTCAATAAATTGCTCTCTCTTCACCATATCGTGAAGGGCTTCGTTATAAATGACAAATCGATTTCCATCTAATTTCTTTGTCATTAACTTTGCAATCTTTGCCCGCTGAATCATGGTGGTTGGGTCTGTTAAATCTGGCGGAATCAAATTCACCCCCGCACTGACATCCAGAGTATACTGAATCCCTTTAATAATCATCTCACCACTGCTAATTTCCAAAAGTCTTTCCACCCGCTTACTCATTTGAAATTCATCTTCATCTGATAAAAGCAAGATCATCTCATCTCCAAAATAGGAGGCAACCACTTCATCAACCCTAATAAACGCAATCAATTTTTCAGCCAAACTTTTAAGTGCTAAACTACCTGTGTCATGCCCACCAATACTGTTAAGTCTTGAAAAATCATCAATAGAGAGAACAACAATATATGACAAAGCCATTCTTTCACGATGTAGATCAAGTCTGTTTTCAATTTCAAACATAAATCTATTAAAATTATAAATCTGGGTGACTGGATCTCTATAAGTCAGGCGTTTTAACTGCTGAATCATGGTGTTAAAACTCTTTCCGGCCATGCCAATCTCATTTTTCACCGTTTCGTCTGCACGCACATTTAAATTGCCTGCTGCTGCTTTTTCAAAAACTGTTTTAAGTTTCATAATTGGGTCTGATAAACTTCTCGAATAAAAGAAGGCAAATCCAGACACCAAAAGGACCATGGCCCCATACATCAAGTTCATGTTCCATTTGATACTGTTTATTTCTGAGTATGCATCTGCTTGGGCCACACTCATAATGAGCTTCCAACCATTTGATGCTTCTATATCTGAATAAATTGCAATTCTTTCAACGCCATCCATGCAGGTGTAGTTTTGAGTACCACTTTTAGACTTTAACAGTTTCGCAACTGCCTCTGGTTCCTTCATAAGATCCGTCAACGGGGTTTCTATAGTTATGTCATAATCCGGATGGGAAACAACCTTCCCTTCTTGATCCACAATCCAAGCAAATCCCGTTTTTCTAAATTCTATACGCCTTACAACTTGGTCCAGAAACTGGGTGGAGACAACTGCATTCACAAGCCCCACTGTTTTGCCTTCATTTTCAACTGCAGATGCAATTGTAACAATAGGAAACGTTTCTTCAATATAAGGGCTCCAAAAAGGATCTGATAGAATTACCGATTCACCACCGAGTATGATCCGCTTATACTGCTCCTGTTTTGAAATGTCTATCTCGCGATCATATGTCGCCCATGCCTTTCCATTCAAATCAGAGACCGTCATGTTTCGAATTTTAGGGGTTAAAACAGCAGATTTCAAATAGGGTTTGATACGGTCCAAATCCATAGACTTTACAACATCTGTTTGCGCAGTCATAAGAACAAGGTCAACAAACCCTTGAAGCTCTTTTGAAAGTTCATCTGCTCTGGCCTGAGCCATTTCACGATACTGGCTTGCCGCGTATTCTGGCAGTTCATTTACCGTTATATTCATCCAAATACCAAAGACAAAAAATACAACCAGAACCCCCAATACAAGATACACAAACATCTGCTTTCGAATGGATTTCATACAATACCCCTTATTGTAAAAGCTCTAAAACCCCACTTGATAGACCCATTATAATCACCGCTGCTATGATATTTCCAATCAAAATCGCTGGAAATGCGTATTTAAAACGCATGTCTAATAATGCAGCTGCCAAACTGCCGCTCCACACACCAGTACCAGGAAGTGGTATCCCAACAAAAAGGATTAAGCCCAATACGCCGTATTTTTGAATGCGTCCACTTCGAGACATGGACCGATGTGTCAGTTTGTGCACCAATTTATGAAACATTTTGGTTTCTTTTAAATAATTAAAAATAGGTCTAATGGTAAACAGAATAAATGGTACGGGAATCATGCTTCCAAAAAGCGAAAGCAATGTTGCGTGAAGCGGGCTCATCCCAAGCGCCACACCCACAGGGATTGCCCCTCTAAGTTCAATCAGTGGCAAAGCCGATGTAAATAGAACGGTCAACTCCACATTTAAAAACTCCAACAATTGCGTTACAAATGTATCCATTGACTAACGTTCTCCCTCATATGTTTTAACAATTTCTTTTAAATAGGCATAGAAATCATCTCTTATATCTTCTCTTCTTAGAGCCGTTTCAACTGTTGCCTCCAGAAACCCTTGCTTGTTGCCAACATCATACCGCCTACCCTCAAAAACATAGGCCACCATATTCTCCTGCTCTGCCAGCTCTTTTAAAGCATCTGTCAATTGGACCTCTCCACCTTTTCCAGGCTTTGTATGCTCAATAATTTTAAAAATTTCAGGATTGATAATGTACCGCCCTAAAATTGCAACTTTTGAGGGGGCTTCATCCACGTTCGGTTTTTCCACAAGACCATTAACGGAATACACCCGGTCTGCAATTGGGCTTCCATCCACAATGCCGTATTTGTTTACATTTTCAGGTGCAACTTCTTGAACCCCCAAAACAGACGTCTGATGCTTGTCATAAATATCAATCATTTGCTTAAGGCAAGGATAGTCCGGATTATGGACCACATCATCTCCCAAAAGCACTGCAAATGGTTCGTTCCCAACAAATGTTCTGGCGCAGTAAATGGCATGTCCCAAACCACTTGGGTTTTTTTGTCGGATGTAATGGATGTCCGCCATATCTGATATCTGATTCACCATTTTCAACAATTCGTCATTTTCTTTTTTCTCCAGTTCCATTTCCAGTTCAATAGAACGGTCAAAATGATCTTCAATAGCCCGCTTACTCCGGCCCGTAATGATCATGATTTCTTCTATGCCAGAAGCAATAGCTTCTTCTATGATATATTGTATCGTAGGCTTGTCGACAATCGGCAGCATCTCTTTGGGCATTGCCTTTGTCGCCGGCAAAAACCGGGTTCCAAGTCCAGCAGCAGGAATCACCGCTTTTTTTACTTTCATTCCATGTCCTCCCTCGATAAAATGTCTTTCAATGCTAATTATACCATAGTTCAAAGGCCACCACCAACCATGGTTTTCGTCACATCTGGACTTTCAGTGAGGTACAACATCGCCGGGTATAAGAGTTCAAATTCAAGGATATCGCCAAGTTTATATTGGTTACGCCACTCTTTGGTTTCAACGATTACATGGTCACTGCTGCTTCCAATGAGTTCTATTTCTGGATCCACTGGTATTAATCGGTCATGACTGCCTATATCTTGCCTGCCCACCGCCAGAATCAGTCTCACTTTAAGACCCCTATCGTCATACGCCGGCTGGTTGCCAAAAGCATCATAGGCTAGAGTACCTATTGGATGTGTGGGTTTTTCTTTAATTTCAACAAGTTCAGCCCTTAAAATCAATGCATTTTTATACTGTCCTTTTATAGGCGCATGGTAAAATTCATCCACTTCACGGGCCGTCAACATGCCTTCCCCAATTCGCAAATGGTTGATGCCCTCTGGCATCTCACCCTTTACCACAAGTGGCAAACTCGATGTTGCCCCACCCGATACAATTTCAAGTTTTCGGCCAATTTTTTCTTCAATCCTAGCAGCTGCGTCCACAAGTTTATGCATAATTTCAGGTGTCGCTTTAACAGACCCATAACACCCAATATTTATGCCAATGCCTGCAAGTACTAGACTTGACAGTTTAAACTCAACTTCAAGAGCTGCCTCTAGCAACTCCGAAACTTTGAAAAAACCTTCTCTTAAATCGCCCACATCATACATTAAAACAACCTGATGCCGAATGCCCTTCTTCATGCTCACGGCGTTTGCCCGCCTTAAAACTGCCAGTTCAGATTGAAGACTTAAGTCACAGGTTTCGACCATTCGCTCAATTTCTGACAGCATTGGAATTCTAAGAAGCATTGTCCGCGCTTTTGGAAACTGATTTTTTATGGCCTCCAGTTGATGTAACCGAGAGCTCCCAATTTGTGTAATCCCTTCTTCTAATTGCATTTTTACAATGTCTAAATTTCCATTGACACCTTTTACAACACCAGTTACCTGAATTCCGGCAGCCTTACACTGCCCAACCACCGCACGCACATTGGCACGTATACGGTCTTTATAGAGCACTAATTCTGGATACATAGGCCTTCTCCTTAATATTTGTTAATTTTTTATAAGTTTTTGGGGTTTTTTTCCGTTAAAGACTAGTCTTTTAGTCCCATTCTTGGTAGAATAATAAGACAATTTGGCAATTTTATAAGCGGAGAAATTATGAATAGGAAATTTGTAGAGTTTGAAAAAAGCATCGAATACGATTTATACAGTTCTGACTACGGCACCAGTTTACTGGAAGACTATTGCATTGTCGATCGCATTTATGAAATGCCACACACCGTGCTTTTTAAATTGATCCATCTAAATTCAGATGCTCTTTTTACGCTCAAAGTAATTGACAAAAGGATTCTTCCATATAATGATTTCAACGCCCTTCAGACTCTAAAACACCCAAACATTGCACCTATACAGGCTTTTGGGGAAAGTGACGCCTATTATTATGTGGTTAAGCCCTATTTCAAGGGTGTTTCTTTATACCAGTACATCCGCCTCCATGGACCAATTAGCGAAAAACGCGTTCATGTCTATGCAGATCAAATTGCTTCTGTACTGGATTATTTGCACAAACAAACACCGTCATTTATTTACAGAGATCTTAAGCCCTCAAATATCATTCTCACAACAGAGGGAAAACTGGTCCTCATTGATGTAGAATCCATACGTCAAGTCCATGATGGTCAGCTCACAGATCCTTTTCCAGTGGCAACACATGGGTATGCATCTCCGGAGCAATATGGCTATATGCCTTCATCCACTAGGTCTGACGTCTATGGTCTTGGAGCAACTCTTTATTTTTTGCTCACCGGCGTTGAACCTTTAGACCGACAGTTTTCATATACCCATTTTACCCAGTTTAACAATACCGTTTCACACAAAATGATTCACATCATTGAAACGTGTATGAAATTTAATCCAGATGAACGCTACCCCGACATGGATGCTTTTAAAAAAGCGCTTTTTTCAAGGGTAACACCAAAGTTGAAACGCCTACTCCGTGGACTCGTTACGTCACTTATCATTTTTGTTTTAATTGTCATAGGTGGTTTTATCAACCACTCCATCACAAATTCACTTTTGAGGACAGACCCTCACCACGAAAGAAGTATTTCTGCCAAGGGCTATGGATCTGTAAAAGAGATTCGTCTGTCTACAGTTTCTGAAGTAAGTGACAGTTTTGGTCTAGAACCAACCACAGTTAACACCGAAAAGCGTATTATAATCAACCGAGAGTCCCTCTGCCCCGTGGCAGAAACTTTTGTTTATATCAGCCTATTTGAAGTGGATGATACCTTTCGAGAAACCACCGTTGAAGAAATTATCTATGGCGTATCCCAGCTGGGCTACGGCCTTAACTTATACCTTGATGAATTCGGCTATCCCTTCAAAATGGAAAATCAGGAAAGTCGATACCTTGTCCTCCTTTTTAACGAAGACATCCACTGCGTCGGGTATGGCTTTGTTAAGGGTACCGTTATTGGTGGCGCATCAGGGGACAGGTAGACAAAAAAAGCCACTCCTCGAACCAATTGATACCACAGGGCTACACATACATTCCAAATATGGAATTATACGCCCGTAACAATTTAACGGCTTTTTTTGACCACATCTACAACAAAAGGAGGTATTGCACATCTGTGCAATACCTCCTTTTTAATTACGCGCCACCAATAACGGCACCCTTAACATCTCGCCTAAACGGACAAACCATACCACTGGCGAATCGTTTCTATGTCCTTTTCAAGGGCTGCATTTATAGGAACGCCCATTTCAAGCCGTTCCACAAAAGCATCATGTTCTTTCTCACCCGCTGTATAAATACGATCATGCCCAGGTGCTTTCTTGGAATTACGCAACTCCCGCAAAATATCACCTGAAATTTTCTCGAATTCCTTTAATTCTGTAAAGGCTTCAACATCAATGGCAATGAAAAAATGTCCCAGCCGGTAGGGTACTTTTTCACCATTTTGAAGACCAGATAATGCTTTGAGGAAGGCACCCCCCTGTAAAGCAGCAGACAAAATTTCCACCACAGTTGCATAGCCATAGCCTTTATAACCACCAAGGTCTTCGCCAATTCCACCCAAGGGTGCAAGCGCAGCCCCACCTGTCAATAGATCTTTGAGAACTTGTTCGGTATCCGTTCTTGCCTGACCATCTTCTCCAATCACCCATCCCGAAGGCAACTCTTTTCCTTCCCGCTGGTACACTTCAATCTTACCCCGCTGGGAGATAGAAGTGGCACAGTCGAGTACAAATGGAAAAGCTTCATCCGTTGGCAGGCCTATGGTCAGCGGATTGGTCCCAAGCATATTTTCAATCCCAAATGTTGGTGCAATAGATGGCCTTGCATTGGTACCCGTAATTCCAATCATACCCGCTTTTGTAGCCATGGTCGCATAATATCCAGCAATTCCATAATGATTCGAATTTCTGACAGCCACCATTCCCATACCATAGGTCTTTGCCTTCTCAATGGCCATTTCCATAGCCATTTTAGACACCACTTGCCCCATACCATTGTTGCCGTCCAAAACCGCAGTGGAAAGTCCATTTTTTACCACATCTACCTTGGTAATAGGATTAATAATCCCCGCACGAATCCGATCAATATAAATAGGCTTCAATCGACCTATCCCATGCGAATCAATCCCCCGCTTATCCGATTCAATTAAAACATCCGCACATACCGCTGCATCCGATTCTGGCAAACCAACCGCCACAAACGTCTTTCTCATAAAATCTTCTAGATCATCAAATGCTACTCGTCTCACTTAAATCCCTCCTTTATAGTTACATTATACCACTTTTGTGTACCGTTATTGGTGGCTCAACCGGGGACAGGTTGGATAAAATTTAGAGTTCCCAAACTCAAACTGATTCGCATCACAGGGATTTAGAGGATTAGGTGTATCCAAAATTAGTCTATGTAACATTTGAGTGGCGCCATATGCTTCTACTTGAGTTACAAAAAAATCCCCCGGCCACTGCCGGAGGATTACTTTTAAATAGAGTGCAACAAAACCACTCAATTGTTACATAAGACATTTCCCATATTTGGGACACGCCTCTATCCCTGTGATGCGAAAGGATATACACTTCAAATATAAACGCCTACCTGTCCCCACCTGAGCCACCAATAACGGTACACAAAAAACAGGTCGCTGGACCAGCAGACTTGTGAATATCTATATCGCGTGGCCAGTGGTTTAGTTGCTCTATTGCTCGGTCTCCAAAATAGTCGGCTTCATGGCGGATTCCCTTTGAGCCTACTGGTAGAATGGCTAAAACATCCGGCCGCTGGATGAGGGTTTGAATCTGGGCAAGTTCAGGCAAATCATTAACCAGTACCTCCTTACCTACATAGGGACGACCTATGAGCCTCAGTTCAAAATTTCCTTGAGGCAAAAGTTTTTTTAGACCTGACTTGCCAATAGCCGTCACCCCAATAGCTGTCTCATGTGGTTTGAAATTGGTTTCACTGGACACCACAAAGTTAAGATTACAGGACAGCCTGCGTTCATAAGTCTCGACCAACTTGCAAATCACAGAATAGCCCCTGTCCCCCATACTGTTTGTGAAAGTCAAGGCTTCAACCGTACCACCAATGCAAATTATTTCAGCAACAGCCGTTCGAATCGCCATATCCACCGCCATCTCGTAAGAAGTCGAGACAGCATCAAACTTAAGTGGTCCAACAGACTGAGAAAAATCCGTTGCCACACAAGTTTCCCCCTCTAAAAACATCAAATCCCTAGGCATGGTTCTGCTTTAATACCCACTGGCGCCCGTGAATTAACACGTAAGCCAAGCCAAGATTTAGGCCAGTTGCAACCATTAGAGGTACCACCATGGCAGTAAAAAAGCCATATCCTAAGAAAGGCACAAAACTTAGGGGACTCAAGATGCCATTCATCACAAACGCCACAAAGAAAGCCCCCCATTTATGCCATTGATGCAATCTTCCAAATACCAAAACCACTATTCCCATTTCAAACGCCACAAGTAAATGTAACGGTCCAAGCGGAAAACCCGCAGTCAAAGCAGTGGCCAGATGACCAAGAACACCGGTTATAGCACCATACCAAGGGCCAAGAAAAACTGCTGCAAAAAATGCAGGCAAACTGTCAAGGGCTGGTGTTCCCGTAATAGCAGGCACCTTAATCATTGCACCCACAACACTAAGTGCAATCATGACCCCAGTTTGTGTCACCCTTTGAACATTGAAATTCATAATATTTCCCCTTTCTTATCTTTTAAAGCCTTAAGCGCACGCAGAAAAGCACGGTTCTCAAAGTGGGTCCCAACAGCCACACGGAGAACATTTGCCTCAAGCCCTTCAAAATCATTTAAACAACGGGTTAAAATCCCATACGCCAACAATCCATCATAGACAGCTGACGCATCTTTCACCTTAAGCAAGTAGAAGTTTGCAGCCCCTTCTATGTACTCGATACCCAGCGCATCCAAACCCTTTAAAACAAATGCCTTCTCTTCGAGATAAGCCTGCAGCAGGGCATCAGACTCAGCCAAGCGTTTTTCTAAAAATTCAGGTGTAACCGTTACGGACCAAGGCACTTGAAAACGTCTAAGTTTTTCAATTTGACGCTTATGACCATAAATCACACCCAAACGCACACCTGCCATTCCATAAAACTTTGTCATAGACTCCACAACAAGCACATGGTCCATTTCACCAGCCGCCTGCCTTAAAGAAAACACCTCATCTGTAAACTGAATAAAAGACTCATCTATAATAAAAAGCACCTGCGGATGGGCTTCAATCCAAGCCCGCATGTTTGCATATGACCCTGTCGGATTATTGGGATTCCCCACAATAACCACATCCACCGAATCTGGAATGCTCTGATTCACCACAGCGTAATTAACATCCAAAACACACGTTCTCACCTTGTGGCCATAGGCCGTAAACGCCTCACAATAGCCCGTATAAGTCGGCGTGTAAATCAAAACCTCAACCTTGCGTCTAAATGCTGAAGCCAACATATAAAATGCTGCCGTAGCACCTGGCATCGCAATAATCGACTGTTTTTCCACCCCCTTATAAGCCGCTAAAATCGACTCAACCCTTAAAGGCCTTCTCTCAGGATAGGACATTAATTCTGATGTTAAAGGTTGGGCCTTATGTATATTGTGGGAAAGAATCGCAACACCTTGCTGCCCATTTAATGCAGATAAATTATCCCCATGCTGGTTTAAACCCCTAGCCATAAAGCACCTCCCATCAAAATACCAATGCAATAAATCAAAATTTCCATCTTTTTCAGCATCCAAATCTCACCCGAGCCACCACCTAGGCCAATAATAGGGTTTTCCTTCACAATGCCAAAATACCGCACCGGTCCACCAAACCATGTCCCGAGTCCACCTGAAATCAAACTCTCTGAGTAGCCACTGTTCACAGACGTTGATTTCTTTCGGTCCCGTCGCCAAGTCGTGAGTGCCCCTGCAAGATTGAGTCCCAAAACTGGAAACACTACACATGCAAACAAGACGAACAATCGAGCTGGGAGAAACATCACAACGTCATCCATCCGGGCCGCTACTTTTCCAAAGCGTTCATACCGGTCTGTTCGATAGCCAATCATGGAATCCAATGTAGAAACCATCTTAAAAGCAGCCAAAAATGCAACTGGAATACCTAAAAAACAACCCATGATCATAAAGAAGATCGGTGCAAGTACACCATCCACAATATTTTCGCTCCCACTTTCAAGCGTTGTTCGAATGACTTCATCAGATGACATTTCCGAAGTATCCCGCGTTACAATTCGGCTAAGACCAGCCCTTGCACCAGTCAAATCCCTGTTTTCCAAAGGAACTCTAACGTCAGAAATTGCCTTGGCCATAGACCGGGTAGATAGGCCCCAAAAAAGAATACCTGCCAAAGCCACAGGCGACCGGACCCAATAATCAACCAAAAGGCCAACCCCGAAAGCAATTCCCACACAAGCCAGAGCCATTAGCCCCCCTCTTAAAACACTATTTTTGTAAATCTTTTTTTCCATCCACTGAATGCTTTTGCCCATAAGGACAATTGGATGAAAAGAGACCGCTGGATCCCCCAACAAAAGATCTATGAAAATAGCCAAAAGACCCGCTTGCAAGTGAAAGTCCAGTGTCATTTAAGCACCTCTGAAATGCCCATACTCACTCGAACCACACGGTCTGAAACACTTGATATCAGTTGATAACACCGGCCCACATGGTCGCGGTAGGCTCTTTCTTCTGGGTCTATTGGCACCACACCTGCACCAATGTCACGTCCGACAATAACCAAATCTCCTTTATTTGAAGCCAAAATTTCACCCAACTTATCCAAAGGCAAGTCTTTAGCCAAAACTTCTGCAGGGAAAATAAGACCTCTTTCACCAACTTTCAATGACCGCACAGTTTCAAGTCTTGGATATGGCTTGTAAAGGGTTTCCATATATTCTTCCTGTCCCTGATAGAGACCGCCAAAAACAAACGTAATCATATAACGCCTCCAATCACCCAAACGCCCAAGGCTGTTAATTCACAAAGTTCTAAAAACCCACCCAGCAAGTCCCCTGTGATCCCGCCAAAATTTTGGATAGCCCACTTTTTATAAATCAGTAAAAAAAGAAAGAGCACTAGGCCAACCCACATAAGGTGAATCTGCATAAACCCAGCTAAAACAAGGATTGAAAGGTAAATCAATAAGGCCCCTATATCCCACGTTTCATTATACCCACCATACATTTTTCCAAGACCTTCATCTTTAGCATACGGTGCTTTTTTAAGCAAGAGTCTTAATAAAATTCTTGAATAGACTGGAATAAAAAACCATCCCCAAATTGAAACCTCTTGAATAAAAAGTTCCATAACCAGGCCAACTTTTACCAGCATAAGAAGTGTAAACCCCATAACTGCAAATGCACCAACCCTTGAATCTTTCATTATTTCGAGACGTCTTGGGAGGTCTCTCCTTGAAAAATGGCCATCACAGGTATCCATAAGACCATCCATGTGAAACCCGCCTGTCATGAAAAGAAAGCTAGCCGTTAGCAGGACAGCTTTTAAAAACGAAGAAACCGGTAACACCTCAAGTCCCATATATATAAGACCCGCAAATAGGCCAATACCAAGCCCTACAAATGGTAAGTAATCTGGCAATCGTTTCATGGCATCTGGTTCCCATTTAAGGTCACGGCCTACAGGGAAGGTTGTAAAAAGACTCAGGGCCATTCTAAATTCTAAAAAATATGACTTCCTCATCTGATCATCTCCATAATTGCATCCATATCCACATGTTTCTCAAAGGCTCTAGCCAAATCCTCAAAAGCATCTTCATAGCGGTTCGCGGAAATCTCAGGTTCCTTTGATAGCAATCCCTTCATCATTCGAATCTCATTTAACCACTCATTTCGGTAGACATCATTGTGAAAAATATGGTGGACATAGGTCCCTTTAACGTTTCCCAGGTCCACACCATCTGGTGCATCTCCTATCCTTAATAAGGGCTGGGCTGGTTCTAGAATTTCTGTACGCCCTAGATGAATTTCAAACCCTTCAATTGGCGTGCCCGATTTAATCGTAACGGCTGAACACTTTGTCACACGTTTATCAGATACAAAAGTTGTAACCCCTTTAAAGAGCCCAAACCCTTTCATTTCACCAATGCCATCAGAATCCATACCCTGAGGGTCCACTAAGATTTCACCCATCATTTGATAGCCGCCACAAATCCCAAAAACAGGCTTTTCCTTGGCATACGCCTGTAAATCTGCGTCAAAACCAAGTTCCATAAACCGCATCAAATCTTCTTGTGTGGATTTTGTTCCAGGAATAATCAAGGCATCACACTGCCATAAATCAGACCTGTTTCTAACCTTTTGAATTGCCACATCTGGTTCCACTTCAAAAACCTCAAGGTCTGTTGCATTGGAGATAAAAGGAAGGTCCAAAACGCCAATTACAAGATCAGCTTCAGGTCGAGTTTTAAATTCAAGTGACAAACGGTCTTCATTTTCCACAGGTATATCCAGATAGGGTAAAACACCAAGAACAGGTATACCTGTATAGGTTTCAAGCCACCGCTTGCCATCTTCAAAAAGGTCAATGTCCCCTCTAAATTTATTTATGATGATCCCACCTACCCGTTTGCGATCTTCAGGTTCAAGCAATTCCAAAGTTCCCACAATTTGAGCAAATACCCCACCGCGATCTATATCTGCCACAAGAATCACAGGCACATCAAAGGCTCTGGCAACATACATATTCACAATTTCCCTGTCATTGAGATTAATCTCAACAGGTGACCCAGCCCCCTCTATAACAACTGCCTCATAATGATGTGTAAGCCATTCTTTTGCCTTATCAATGGCTTGCGCGCCTTCACACCGTAAAAAATCCCTAAACAAGGCTTTTGATGTGGCATCTCTTAGTGGATGGCCAAATAGAACAATTTCACTAAGCGCGTTATTTTTGGGTTTTAACAGAATGGGATTCATGTAAACAGAAGGTTCCACGCGTGCAGCCAGTGCCTGAGCCCCTTGAGCCCTCCCAATTTCTTCGCCGTACAAGGTAACATAAGAATTGTTGGACATGTTTTGAGATTTAAAAGGTGCCACATTTATGCCTCGGTTTGAAAGCACACGGCACAAGGCCGTTGCCACATAACTTTTACCAGCATCTGAACTGGTGCCCTGCATCATAATTCCCTTAAGCTTCGCATTTTTATGTTGCGTCATTTTAGCCGCCTTTCCAGCCCATACATTACCTCATAAACCCTATCCGCGCGTTTAGCAATGCGTTTCATAACCTCTGCTAAGACTTTAAGATACATCAGCGTTTCTGGACTATAGGATTGATATGTAGATCTAAAAACATCATTTGTGACGATTGTTAAAGTGTGTACCGATTTTGACAACTCAAAAAGTGTCTCGACAATTTGAGAAATAAGCCCCTCTAAACTTGAATCTGTATAATTTTCAAGATTCTCTGAGAAAAGAACGTTTGCCACATAGAAGGTGAGGCATTCAAACAAAACGGTATCCGACTCATCTATGACCTGTTCAACATCTGCCATTTTAAAATAAGGGACTTCGCATGTGGCAAAGGCTTCACCCCGATCTGCCTGATGTTTTAAAATTCGTTTTTCCATTTCCACGTCTGTGACTTGGCCAGTTGCAAAGTAATAAGCCTTGCCGTTTTTGGGGGTCATTGACCGTGTTAGTTTTTCTGCCAATTGAGATTTTCCCGACCGAACACCGCCAGATATGAGAATCAACATTGCCAAACCGCCAAAGATTGCTTCATGTAAGTTGGAATGTCATAATCATAGGTATGCGCCAGGTGGTTTTCTTCAAGTAAGGTTGGGGCACTCCCTTTTATAATTTGTCGTCCAGACTTCATCAGTAGGACTTCATCCGCGAAGTTCAAGGCCAAATTCAAATCGTGCAAGACTGCAAGAACTATAATGCCCCGTTCTATGGCGACTTTTTTCACAAGTCCAAGTAATTCCAACTGATATTTTAGGTCCAAGTGATTTGTGGGCTCATCCAGCAGTAGAACTTTGGGTTCTTGAACAAGGGCTCTGGCAAGTAATACTCTTTGCTTCTGTCCACCACTCAATTCACTAAAATACTTGTCTTTCATGGCGTAGAGGTCAAAGTCGTTAAGGGTTTCTAAAACAATCTCAGAGGACCGAATGTCTTTGGACGCCCCCACTGAATGTGGATATCTTCCCATGTAAAGCATTTCTTCCACAGTAAAGTCAAAGTTATGGGCTTCAAATTGGGATAAATATGCTACCCGACGGGCCATTTGAATTCTTGGGATTTTCAGCAAATTTTCAGAATACAGACTTACAGTGCCCCGAACTGAAAGCAGGTTGCCAATGCCTTTAAGTAGAGTTGTTTTTCCAGCACCATTGGGTCCAACAATTGCGGTAATTCGCCCTGAGTGAAATTCTCCTGAAAACCCCGAAACCACTTCTTCCTGGCCATAACTGCAGCACAAATTCGTTACTGTTAACATGTTAACGCCTCCTTTTATTGAAAAAAACCCACATGAAAAACGGCGCCCCAATAAGGGCTGTAATCGCACCTACAGGCAATTCTCTCGGTGAAAGTACTGTTCTGGCAAACAAATCTGTCAGCACCAAAAAACTCCCGCCAAATAAAAAGCTAAAGGGCAACAAAAACCTATGATTTGAGCCCACAAGTTTGCGAATCACATGAACCACAACCAAATCAATAAACCCAATGGCACCTGTAAACGCTACCGCGCTTCCTGTAAGTAGCGATGCATACACAAGGACCCGCCTCTTAACTTTAGGGACATCTACCCCCATGGAAAGGGCCTGTTCATCTCCCATGGCCATGACATCAAGTTCCTTAGAACGTCTTAAAATTCCCACTGTCCCCACGATTAAAAAAGGGATAAACACACGGAGTTCGCTAAAACCATTGGCTCCCAAAGAGCCCATTTGCCAATGAACTGTTTTTTCTAAAGTTTCTTTGGACAAGGCCAATATAACGGTTAGAACGCCATTTACAAACAAGGAAAAAACCATCCCTGCAAGAATTACAGTCTGATTTTGCATGAAAGGATCAACCCTTTTTGCAAAAGCCATTACAAACAGGACCGTTCCCATTCCAAACAAAAATCCAACCGCCGGTATGCCCACTGAAAAAAAGTTGAACCCCGTCAAAAAGTAAAGGCTAACACCCAGTGAAGCACCCGCACTAACCCCCATTGTGTAAGGACTTGCCAATGGGTTGTTTAAAGAAGATTGAACAGCAGCACCGCTGATCCCGAGGGCACCACCCACTAAGAATCCCATTAAAACACGGGGCAAACGAATATACCTTAGTATCAGTGCTTCTTTTCCCAGTTCCGTATCAAAAAGGTGCCAGATGGGAACCCTGACACTACCTGCCAAAATTCCCAACACCAAACTGAATACGACACCTACTGACAACAGCACCAGAACTTGCCACCGCCGTTTACTCATTGAAGACATCTGGATACACCAATTTTCCAAGTGCCCAAAGTGCTTCAACGACAGTTGGCGCAGGCTGTGATGTTAAATCGCCATCAATAAGCACCACCTCAAAGTCACCAAATCCATCTCTTGATAAGATTTCCTCAACTGAGTTTTCCATATAAGTAACATTTGTTACAATAATATCCGGTTCACGGTCCAAAATATCCTCTACGCTTGGCGAAAACCACCCAGTTTCAGACGCAAAAATATTCTCTGCGCCAATCAGCTCTATTAACTCATGTTGGAACGTTCCATTTCCTGTCGTAAAGATACTTGGCATTGGCGAAATTTCAAAATAAACTTGCTTCTTGTCAGACACTTCAGCTGCCTTCGCCTTCACAGCATCAATCCCATCTTCCATCTCACCCACAATGCGCTCAGCTTCATCTTTTAAATCCACCACATCCCCAATGAAGCGAATGCTCTCATAAATCCCATTTATGGAATCCGCAGACGGAATATAAACCACTGCAATCCCAGCGTCTTTCAAAAGTTTAAATGGGTCTTCATCCCCTGTTCGGTTATGCCCTGACGCAATAATCACATCCGGCTCAAGCGCAACAATAGACTCAATATCTGGATTTTTAAAATCGATTTTCAAAAATTCGCCTTCTAAACTGTCATAGTTGGAAATGCCAACAATTTTCTCTTTGAGTCCAAGTTCTACCAATATTTGTGTGTTCGAAGGCGCCGTTGAAACAATTCGCTCAACTTTGCCATTAAGTACGACTTCATTGCCTTCTAAATCCACAATTGTTCTGCCCGCATCGGCGCAGCCCCCCAGTGACACCATTAGCACCACTAACAGTACCACCCCAATCCAATGTTTCTTAAATCCTTTCTTCATAAAAAAACCTCCTTTTAATATAAAAACACCCACTCCCTAACAGGAAATGAGCGTCTAATTACACCAAAAAAAGGTTTATCGTCCGCTTTATCTCATTACCCAGGAGACAGCAAGTCATCATTTGGCAGGTCTACTGGCTCGTACATCACTCTACTTTCCTGTCCTTCCCGTTATAAACAGTGGATTCTTCAGGATTTCGTCCGTACTTACAGTTGCTGGGACAGCTAAAGTTTTACACTTTATTCCCTATTAAGCCCGTCAAGGGCACCAACAATGAAATCTTAAGTTGTGGATGTTTCTCTGACAAGTATAATCCACTTCCCCCCAAAAATCAAGGGTACCGCTTTAAGTGGTTCAAGTGGGACAGTTAACATAACTTATTGAAAAGTCACACTCACTCTGTTTACAGGGATAGACCCCTGTTCCATATTTGGTAATTTTCTGATGTAACAATTTACTGGTTTGATTGAATATAAAGTGGCTATTAGTGTATAGTATATATATAACAATTATTCCTTATTTACATTTCGAAAGAGAGGCTGCTTTATGGTAACAAATGACCAAAAAAGCCACTTTAAAAAAGCAAATCGATTCATCGTCATTTTAATCCTTGTTATTTCTGTTATTTTTACGCTCCAAGGACTTCTTTTGGAAGGCATTTCTTATGCCCGCCTTGTCCTAGCTGCTACAGGTTCAGCATTTGCACTTTCTGCATTGGTATTTTTCATTAAAATACCGGATACCATAAAAAACAACATAATCTTAATCTTTCCCTTGATAGCAGCTACATCGCTCTCACATATCAGAGGTGGCGACTCAAGAATGTTTATTGTGTACGCACTTGCCATTGTGCTTTCCACCTTATATTTCAATAAAAAAGTTCTAATCATAAATGTAGGCATCTTATTTTCCACCCTGATTTTCCTATTTGTTGTAACGCCAGAAAGTCTTTTAGGTCAAAACTATGAACTCAGAGACTTTATTATTCGATTGGGAATGCTCTTAACCATTGCCATTTCCAGTTATTTTGTTACAAAGTGGGGCAACGATTACATTCAGGAAGCAAAGGAAAGCCAAAACCTCTCTGACAAAGCATTTTCAAAATTAGAAGCTTCAATGGATAACATACAAAAAGCAATTCACGTACTGGACTATGAAACAAATAAGACAAAGTCTGATATCGAACAAGTGGTTTCAAACAGCAACGCTCTAAGTCATGCAATTACTGAAATTTCAAGTGGGATTGATGAACAATCAACACGTACGGATACCGTTTCCAATCAAATCGAAAAGGCAAGCCACCTCTTAGATAAAATGGTGAAAATAGAAACATCGATGACTGAATTAACACAAAAAAATCTAGAAAATTTGAATCAAAATCAAGTCAATCTAGACGCCTTTTCAGAACAAATGACCCTCATAGCAGAGGTGGTCGCCTCCAGTGCAGAAACCGTTATGCTTTTAAACACCCATATCAAGAAAATTACTGAGGCAATCCAATCCATTGAACAAATCTCACAACAGACAAACATGCTTGCACTTAACGCCTCTATTGAAGCTGCTCGAGCAGGTGAGTCTGGACGTGGTTTCTCAGTCGTCGCAACAGAGGTTGGAAAACTAGCAGAAGAAACAAATCGCAGTTCTCAATACATCCAGACCATATTAGATGACCTAACCCTTTCCAGTAATGAAGCCCTTGAAAAAATTAACTCTGGAAATGATGCTGTTCAAACAGGAAACACTTTAATAAAAACGCTGAATTCTGATTTTGATCACATGCAAAGCACATTTGACAATCTTCAGGGCAATATCAAAGACCTTTCAAAAGGAATGGGGTATTTCAATTCTGATTTCAAGATTGTCCAAAACGAGCTTTCTGAAATGAACAAAATTGCCAGTTCACACGTTGCAAGCATTGAAGAAATTCTATCAAATACAGAAACTCAAGAAAATAGCCTCCTTAAAATCAAGGAATCCACAGATACAATCGCAAAATTGAGCACCAATTTAAACAATTAGGCACTCAAAAACCTCCAGAAATTTCTCCGGAGGTTTTTAAATGCACACGATACATCCTATTAAAGTTTAAACCGATCAATCTTCTCATTTAGTACCTTTATAACACTGTTCAAACCTTCTATGGATTCTACAACATGGTTGATAGACTCTGCTTGCTGGTATACTGTAGACGAAATTTCTTCTGTCCCAGCAGCAGATTCTTCAGACACATTGGATATATTTTCAATAGATTGTAAAACAAGGTCTTTATCCGAATCAATCTCCATTACAGAAACGTTGGTCTTTTCAATGTTTTCAATCACCTTAGAGACGACATTTCGAATTAATTCATAAGATTCAACAGTCGCCTCAAGAGACGTATTGGTCTCTTCAAGCACATGGTTGGTATCCTTCATAGAAGACTCTGTCGTCCCAATAACGGCAATAATCTCACCTATTATGTTTCGAATCTCTTCAGCCGCATTGCCACTTTGTTCAGCCAACTTTCGAACCTCATCCGCAACCACAGCAAATCCTTTTCCATGCTCACCAGCACGCGCCGCTTCAATGGCTGCATTCAGTGCCAGCAAATTCGTTTGTTCGGCTATTGAATTGATGGTGTCAACAATCTCGCCAATGCTATGAGACTTAAGTGTCAGATCATTAATTCGCATGGCCAACTCCCTGGTATGGCCCAAACTTTTACTGGCATCATTAACTTGAGACGTTGCACCTTGGGCAATTTCCTCAACCGCTTTTGCAATTTCTTCAGAAGACAAATTCACCCGATCTACCGTCTCAGTAATAACCTCACTCGACCCTCTAATTTCGTGTTTGAACTTAACAGGGTACCGTTTTAGGTGGCTCAATGGGGGACAGTTAACATAACATATTTCGATCACGTCCCCCTTCTCCCCACTGGCCAAGAGCATCCTCCCAAATATGGAGATTAACCAGTGTAACAATTTACTGGTTCAATTAAGCCACCTAAAACGGTACCCTGTTAAGGTTTTTCATCTCACTAACTCACAAAAAAACTCCCACGACCAAAATGCAAGTGGTCATAAGGACAACTTGTGAACTGAGGGTCAAAGGTAAACTGAATACGGTAAAAGTAAGAGAGGCGCTATCACGACAGTGGATAGCGCCTCTCTTACTATAATAATCAAGTGATTATTGTGGCTTAAAACCATAATTAAGATACCATTTGATTAATATATTTTGTCAATAATATACAATTTTATAATGCTCCCATAGGGTGAGACACAAAGTCCGAAAAATAAGTTATACTGAGAGCATGGAAAAGCGAAATCATTACTCACCCGAATTTAAAAGCCAGGTCGTTCTGGAGGTTCTCCGGGAGGAGGCCACGGTAAACGAAATAGCCACCAAATACGGCGTTCATCCCGTCATGGTCAGCCGCTGGAAGCAGGAGTTTGTCGAGCGAGCTTCAGAAGTCTTTAAGAAAGGCCCTTCCGAAGCCGAAAAGAAACTCGAAGCCGAGCAGAAGCATGTCGCGGATCTTGAGCGCAAAGTGGGCCAGTTGACCTATGAGGTGGACTGGCTGAAAAAAAAATCTGACGAACTGCTCGGACCTGGATGGAAGAAAAAAATGCGTTGATCCCAGTGATGGACATATCAGCATCAGCCGGCAAGCGGATTTGTTGGAAGTCAACCGCAGCAGTCTTTACCGAAGACCCAAGCTCCGTCTTGTATCCGACGAGGAGCTTCATCTTATGCGTCTGATTGACGAAATCCACACAGATGAGCCGACCTATGGCTACCGGACGATCACGACGATTCTGAATCGGAATCCCAATATCCATATCAACAAGAAGCGTGTCCGGCGGATCATGAAGGACATGGGCATCTATGCCATCTATCCAAAGCCCAATCTCAGCAAGCGGTATCATCAACAGTATGTTCGGCCGTATCTGTTGAGAAAGCTTCCCATTACCCGCCCGAACCAGGTTTGGGGCGTGGATATTACCTATATCCGACTGAACAAGGGATTTTTATACCTGTTTGTCATCATTGACTGGTACAGCCGATACATTGTGGATTATGAGCTATCCAGCACCCTGGACAAGTCTTTTGTGCTGGCCTGTTTAAAGAGGGCTATCTCAAACGGCAAACCCGAAATCATCAACAGCGACCAAGGCGGTCATTTTACGAATCCGGATTACATCAATCTATTGGAATCCAATGAAATCAAGGTTTCGATGGATGGCAAAGGGCAGTGTCTGGACAATGTGAGAACGGAACGATTTTTCCGGACTTTGAAATATGACCGAATTTATATAAATGAGTACGAAACTCCAAGGGAAATCCGAGCAATGCTCAATGAATACATTCTTAAATACAACGACTATCGGCCACATTCCTCTTTGGGAGGAAACACCCCTTCGGACTTCTATCTGCCGAAATGCAGAGTTCAAGTCGCATAGATCAAACACGAAAGGAGCTTAACTTATTTCTAAAAATTCGTGTCTTGACAGAGGGGAGCATTATATTTGGGCAACTCATAGGATTGGTGTTGTCCACATTATACAGATATTACATTCAGGTTTAACTGATGCAAATCTTGAATTACTCTCTGATTATCTTCGTAAAAAATCAGGTGTTCAAATCCGCATTCAAGTATTTCGCAAATTTTCTCGATATCCTTAACCACTTCAAGTTTACTGCTGAATAACACTTTCTTAAATCGATTGTAAATTTTGTAGTGCTCTAGAATTGCAAATACTCTAGTCTCATCAGCACTTGTCCATAGAATACAGAGTTCAACATTTTGATCTTCCAAAACTTGAATTACAGATGTATTTGGCGACGTATTCTTCAAGTTATTCAAGAAGTACTTTTGCTTCAATTCAATGATTTTATTTTTTTGAAAGTTATTAAGTTCCGGATATCTGCTTAAAATAACATCTCGAGTTATCCTTTTACAATCACTAATTGTTGCAAACCCTAGTTTTTTCAAAGCGTAATTGTAAGAATCATTGTTTAATAAATCTGTATATACCAGTGTATTATCAAGATCAAATATATATCTCTTCGTTATTCTCATAGTAGTGTCAACTGTTCAAAAATATATGGTTCCGCATCAGACAATAAATTTGGATTTACTAACGATTTGATTTGCTCAATCGAACTCGGTATCAGAATCTTTACTTGATCCGCACCTTTGCTATTTACAAAATCTTTGTTTAGAGCAAACTTTTTATTGTCTTCATCAGTCTTGCTATTATACATTGCATAACGGTCTACTTCATACTTCCTTGCAGCATCCATTGCATGACGTGAACCACTATCTCCTTCACCTTTTCTATAGCTCGCTATCAAAATAATGGCTTTTGAAAACATTGCTTGTAGTCTATCTCTTTCAATAAATCGATTTATAGCTTCATGTTTTGATGAAGCCTCTTTATAGTATTCTGAAATTAACAGCCCTCCTTTTTTAACAATCGATTCTGCGAAATCCCTATTTTCAGCGGGGTACACTTTACTTAACTGGGAGGGCAGAATCGCAATTGTCTTTCCATTTGTCTCCACGCTAGTCTTATGGGCAATTGTATCACAACCGATTGCTAATCCACTAACTATTATAAGATCATTTTTGACCAGTCTTCTTACAATGTCAGTCTCTCTTTTAATAATGTCCTCATCAGGATCTGTCAGGCCAATAACAGCAACATTCTTATTTAAATCACATAGCAATGTTAAATCGCCTTTATAAAATAACAAATATGGTTTGTCTCCATTATTTTTAACCTTTCGGTTAATAAATGGAAACTCATCGTCGTAAGCACAAACGATTCCTTCTTCACTATCTATTGAATCAAGTTCACTTGACATTTTTTTGGATGCCTTAATAACTCTTTCATCACTCAATACTTCCTTATTAAACTGTTCTCTATCTGCATAGTTCGCCCAAAATTGTGCATTTGTTTTCACTATCCCACACTCTTTTGCGGCAAGTACCCTTAATGCAATATCTGAATACTTCATTAGATCCTCCTCGTGTACCCAATTGAATAAAATATTACTTTATTCGCACCATTATCAAGTAATGCTTGGATACAATCTTCATCTATATTAACATTTCTCGTATAAATGTCATCGATAAGAATAATGTTCTGATTCATTATTCTACTTTTGTCTATTTGACAAGTATCAACCGTGATGCCTGGATATGGTTCATCACCATCATTTGGAATTCCAGTTGCAGTACGCAGATGGGTTGTACGAGTATTTACTACTCGTTTAATACAATCCGTTCCATCAATTACGCCATGAATATTATTAGCAGCAATTCTTATTGCTTCTCTTAACATTAGCTGTGAATTCAAGTATGATTTCAAAGACTTAGCTCTTGGCACTCCAACAAGCATGCAATTTGACCAACAACTGTCTGTTAAAATTTCCGGAATATCCTCTATCAAGATTCCTATAACCTTGTCCCTTGCTTCAACTAAATTTCTATGTGGCTCTGAATCGAAGGTGTTTTTCAAGGTGTTCAGAAAATCGGGGTTACCCGGTTGCCTAAATCCCGTATAGAGCTGATGATAATATCCAGTAGTATTTCTTTTTAAATAATAATTCCTTTCAATTATGAATTCGTTACTCATGATATCCCCCTTAAATCAAATATTGCTATGTTTGAATAGATTTATTTGAGTTCCCGCTCACTAATCATACGAAACAGGAAACACCACCATTTGTTTTTGTGATCCTTTAACACAAATTATGCTTCAATAGATGTCCAATAAACGTCTCTGTGATTTTTTATTCAATAGCAACTACATACAATTCGTTTAATGCTCTCGTATACGCTACATATTTTTCGTTTTGAGTCATCTGATGTGGCAATGCATAAACTGTTTCAAATTCTAGTCCTTTAGCTAGGTTTATTGGGATGACATTTAAGAATCCTCTTCTTACTTCACACTCGTCATCACTAATCACATTAACTTTTTCATTGTCATCAAGAAGATATTTTGATTCTATACTCTCATACAATGCAATGTCTTTGATGATAAACGCGATTCTGTCAGTGCCGTTAAGCTTAATCTCAGAACTTAACTTACTTATATCGCAGTGTTTTACAGAACCATCAATTCCAATTGGCATCATATCAATGGAAAATTCTGAGTTTATAAACTCTGTTATCTGATGTGCGTTTCGGTAATTTTCATTAATACCAAAAGTCACCCAATGGTTGTCCACAATTTGCTTAACTTGATCTTCATTCATTCCCTTTGGATTGATACTTTGCTTTATGTCACCAAATAGATCGAATATTGCACTAGGAAACACCTGCTTATATAGTGATATTTCAGTATATGCATAGTCCTGAAACTCATCAACAAATAGTTGTGTACGTTTATCATGTAGGCTATTGAAAATTGCATTGCATCCAACCAAATGCAGAAACACTTCAAATTCATAAGTCAAGTTGCAATCGATTTGATTATCTTTCTTTATCTCAACAATCATTTGCTGGATAACTTCAGGTAGGTAATCATTGCTGCGCCTATTAACAAACCTTTCAAATCGGTTTATTTTCTCTACAACTTCTTTATACTTGTTCAATAATTGCAGTGCAGTGCCATAACGAATGCCAAGATGTGGGAATCTGTTTAAGATGTCTTGATTTCTGTCGTTGTGGTAAAAAGCTCTAAATACATCACTAAATATATTATCCGCGATAGATACTTCATCTGTATTAATCCCATTTTTTTGTTTATAGACTGTTTTTTCAGATAATGTCCAGTTTTTAATCAAATGTTCTAGTATGTCTTTTTTGCCTTTCAATGTTTTGTCATTTGCATTTGCTTTTAGAGAATCATTAATGCTTTGCAATTTTTTCGTAGCATTGTTCATAGGTAAATTTGCAACTGTCTTTTTTACATCCTCATATATACTATTCAATAATGCGTTCTTCTCATATGCATCCGAAATACTACCTAACACTACACCGTCTTCACAAACTGACCTATATTCATCTAGCAATCTCGCCTCTTCTAGTTCCAAGAACTTCTCTCGTTTTTCACTACTAGATAATACAATTGCAGTGATGTCTCTCTTAAACGTTTTTATGAAACTGTCACTGTAAACAAGTTTAATTAAATCAGCATTAACAAATGTGTTCGATGTGATTTTTCGGAAATCTAAATCAGTACAGACATCGTTTTGATTGTAGTACTGTCTTATCAAACTAGCATTGAATAACCCAATTGCCAGCCTATTCGCTGAATTAATCTTTAACGCACGCGACAGCTCATCGTTTTCCAAGTTCAACAACCTTGTCGGAGAAATTATATAGATGCTCTTAATATCAAGATCTTGATTATTAAACACCATATACGAAAGGCGATGCAGCATGATCATTGTCTTTCCAGAACCAGCGCACCCCAAAACAAGCATACTTTTCAACTCGTTGTAGGTAATTATTTCATACTGATTTCTTTGTATTGTTTGAATAATATCGTGGGTCTTCTTATCTCCTCTGTTAGCACTAATGACTTTTAACAGGAATTCATCAGAAATCACGTTATCTTCAATATCTCTATTGCCATAGTTTCCTTTTTTAGAGTATTTATCAACGAATCCACAATAAATACCTGAAACAATCTCAAAATCCCGTACTAGCGAAAGGTTTCGCTCTTCATTCCCAATATAGATATTATACTGATAATACAGATTGCAGATTTTGTCTCTCCAATCTACAACCAGGTTATCAATTGCATTCTTACCAATATAAAACTTCAAATTCTGGCCGTGATCAACCCTAGCAAAATACGGATTATTTCTAATCTCTCGCCATAAATCTAACTCTCTCATTGCAACTTGATGCTGCTGATAAATCGATGAATCATAGCTATCGGAAAAATCATTGAATCCATACTTTATGAGTTGCTCTTCATCTTTTGCACTTTTCAGATTCTTATCAGCGATTTCACTTACTCTAACAAAATACTGTTGTTCTTCAATATCCTCGTGTGCATTGTTGGGATTTCTTAAGAACTCTTCTCGCTTTAAAAGTTTGTCCGTTTTTTGTATAAACAGATGTTTGCCAATCGCATCTGGATATGCGAAGACAGTAGTCTTTGCTTCGCTATTAAAACTTACATGTATATAGTTCTTAGATGAATCAAACTCAACAAATACACCTTCCCCGTATATGTCATGATAGAGAGGTGTCTCGTTCTTTTTAAATCCCCCGGATATTTCAATCTCCTTGATTTTTTCAAACCGTAGTTTTTCTTGTTTCTGCTGCTCTTCTTCTCGCTTTTTTTCTAATTCAATTTTTTCCTGTAATCTACGCTCTGCTTCCTTTTTTCTTTGGATTTCTATCTGCTGTTGCCGCTTTCTATCCTCTTCTTGTTTCCTTTGAAGCTCCAATCGCTCTTGTTGCTTACGTTCCTCTTCTTGTTTCCTTTGGATTACTATTTGTTCTTGCCGTTTACGCTCGGCTTCTTGTTTCCTCTCAAACTCGATTTGTTCTAGCCGTATACGCTCAATATCTTGTTGCTGTTTTAGTTGCATCTGTTCTTGACGATTTTGTTCCTCTATTTGTGTCTGCTGTTGTACAGCCTTGTTTTCTAATGGATTTGAAACAAACAAGGTTTTGCCGAGGACAGACTTATCACGTTCATGCTTCTTAAATTTATATTCAACAATTATTGTCTTTTCCTTAATCGCGCAGACTGTCACCATCTCTCCATTTTGAGCAAATAACTTCTGTCCGGTTCTAATTCCTGTCTCTATATCATATGTGGTATCAGCTTCATTTTTTGCTTCTACCACAGCCTTTTTTCTCTTAAAAAAATCGAAAAAACCCACATCGACACCCCTTTTTCTCAAGTATGATGAGTCTGTTTTGCATTGATAAAAGTATTGACTTTAAATCAAACGCAAACATATCTCTGCTGCCCCGATGAAGTCTTTTCAATCGGAACAACCCCTATATCATCTGTCTTTATATAGTTGAGAAATAAGGTGCCAAGGAGTAAACGATCACTTCTTGAAATCCGGTTCCATTCATACCCTTTGAACAGATCCCTTAATAGGAATACTTCACCAGATAACAGATTTGATACTTCAGCCTTTGCTTTATCTAATAATTCATTCACAGTTGGCATTTTCTTACCTCCCAAAGGAATAACAACATCAACAACATTGTTATATCAATTTTACTCCTGTGAGAGGTTTTTAACAAGAAGATTCAACAATAACTGGAAATTTTCTGTTTGAAGTATCGATTATAGCGATACAATTTATTGAAATAAACCGTAGAGAAACCAACCCAAATCAGAAAACGGAATATAATAAAGGTAGTGAAGTATGATCTTTTATAGACATGGGTGATTAATTTTTTAACTGAAAATAATATTTATGAGGTGTACAGATGCCCTTCTCAACGTGGAAGTATATGAGGGTATCTTTTTTTTGCATTTTTTCCGCTCAACATTGCTTCCCATCGTGGAAATAAGTGAGGGCATAAATTTTCTGGTTCACAATACTACGATTTGTCATGGAAAATGATGAATATTTTTTGTAGGACATCCATTTCATCGTGGAAGTAAGTGAGAGGAAAATTCATTCCGTACAACATACCTTCTCATCGTGGAAGTATATGAGAAGAAAATTTTTGTATGGTAGCCGAATTTTTGCCTTTAGTAGTGAGGGGCAAAATTATTTTTTATCCAACCACACATTTCGTCGTGGAAATAAGTAGAGATACTTTTTCTAGTCTGGTTGTCAAAATGTCTTTCTTACTGCCTATACAGTAAGAGCTTCTCTCAACTTCAGAAAAAACAAATCAAAAATCAAGGAGGAATTACCAAAATGAAAAAACGATTCAATACCATCGATGGTCAAACGTTAATGACCATGCCACTTCAGCCATTAGATTTTATCATTGAAAATCTTTTATCAAAAGGTCTTCACATTCTTGCAGGCTCACCAAAGGTGGGAAAAAGTTGGTTAGCCCTATGGCTTGCTGTTGTCGTCTCTAAAGGTGAAGACATTTGGGGCAATAAAGTAAAACAAGGTGACACTCTCTATCTTTGCTTTGAGGACAGTCAAATCCGAATTCAAAATCGTCTGTTTGAAATAACAGATGAAGCATCTGCTGCGGTTAACTTCTGTACAGAGCAAGCAACATTAGGCGGTGAATTAGAAGAACGGATCAGAACTTTTGTGGAAGAGCATCCAAACTGTGTTTTGATTATCATCGATACCCTTCAAATGATTCGTGGATCTTCTACTGATAACAGCTATGCCAGTGACTACAGTGAATTATCTGTTCTAAAAAACATCGCAGATGAACTTGAAATCGCCATACTGCTCATTCATCATCTGAGAAAAGAAAATGACATCGATCCGTTCAATCGAATCTCTGGTACGACTGGGATTCAAGGTGCAGTAGATTCTAATTTTATTCTTTCTGAAGATGTTCGCGGTAGTGGTCAGGCGAAGCTGTATTGCGTGGGTAGAGATATTGAGTACAGAGAAATTTGTCTGAAACGAAATGAAGAAAACATTTGGGAAGTGGTATCTGACAGCTTTAAAAATAAAGATATGCTGCTCCATGGCATTGTCCTTCTCATTTCTGATTTTATGAAAGACAAAGAAAGCTATACGGGATCGCCAACAGAGTTATCGACCCTGCTATCTGTTCAAAGCAGTGATCAAATTTCTTCAAGGCTTTTGTCAAAACACATCAGACTGAACCTTGAAGAACTTCGCAAACGCTGTATCTATGCGGATTTCAAAAAGAGTAATGGCAAACGCATTATCTCGCTCTCTATCATTAGGGACGATAGTGTCGATAATCAGGGGACTTCGATAGGTGCTCCCGATAATGACCCTTATGACCCTGTGGAAGTGAGTAGTAGCTAATCCTATTCAGAGAAAAAAATCATAACAACGATTATTTGCCCCTGTGTGGAATATTTCTAGAGCCGTTGGCATCACAATGCCTGATGCCGATTATAATCGAAATTCGGGGCATTTGTGAGCCGGAAAAACGGCAGAAATGAGAAATGGCACAATGGCGTTATTTGAAACTGCCAACTCACCACCACTAAAAATGAGTATTAAAAATTAGCAGGATAAAGCATGGTGCTGTAAACGCCCCTTGCGATCACATCGGACGGCAATGCCGACCGATGAAAACCCCACCAATTGGAGCTTCTAAGAGAAAACCCAGTAATATCAAAATAGTGCTGTAAATAAGCATTTTGGACGTTGTCAGTGCTGTAACTAGACTCAAAACCCACAGATACGCCATTTACTAGGTGCTGTGCAAGGTGACGTTAATAAAAAGGAGAGATTTATATGAGTACACAGAAATATGAAAACAAAGAGCGTGTGAACGCATGGCTACCGCCATCTATGATTAAAAACATGGAACTACTTTGTGATCCAAACAACATGAAAAACAAATCTGAATTTATTTATAAGGCGGTTGATTTTTATATTGGCTATTTAGCCAGTCAAAATAGCACCACTTATCTTTCTAAAATTCTACTGGATGCCATTGATGGAACGCTTAAGATGACTGAGAATCGGCAATCTGCTAACCTCTTTCGTCTGTCTGTTGAAATGAGTATGATGATGAATATTCTTGCTGCAGGGCTTGAAATTAGTGATGAAGATTTACGAAAACTTCGAGGTAGATGCGTTTCAGAAGTCAAAAGAAACCGTGGAAAAATCAATATGGAAGATGCCGTCAAATACCAAATGGGACTGGATTTGGAGGAGGAATCGAATGAATAAAAGAACTGAAGCACAGCACTATCTAGAAACTAAAATCCTCGGAGCATATGAAACAGCTGAAGTTGTTTGGAAGAATGACACCGAAGGAACATACCATAGAACCTTTGACGATACAGCTATTTTAAACGATGGAAGTCAGCATGTTGTAGAGAGATATATGGATATTGAAGGTCGAACTTTTAGAGTTTGTTCTGTTTTTCCTACGGTGAAGCAGTCCACGCCTACAGAAAAATTATTAACCCTAATTGATAATACCCTTGAAGAATCATTAAAAAAGGCTTGATTTCAATAGCTTTGTGGCAACGTTTGCGGTATCATATGTGGTACCGTATTCAGTTTGCCATAAGAGAAAAGGAGGATTTACAAATGGCAGACAAAGAAAAATACACCATACTTTATGGAAGGCTGAGTCAAGAGGATGAGCGTGAGGGGGAATCCAACAGCATTCAAAATCAGCGATTAATACTAACCGCATATGCAGAAGATAAAGCATTTGAGAATTTAAAATTCCTATACGATGACGGTTATTCAGGAACAAACTTTAACAGACCCGCTTGGAATGAAATTATGTCTCTTATTGAAAATGGACAAGTTGAAACCCTTATTGTAAAGGATATGAGCAGACTTGGGCGTGATTATCTTCAAACAGGGCAGCTCATGGAGATTGTGTTTCCAAACTATAAAGTACGATTTATCGCTATTAACGATGCTGTTGATACCCTGTATGGAGACAATGATTTTGCGCCCTTTCGCAATCTGTTCAACGATTTCTATGCGAAAGATTGCAGTAAGAAAATCCGAGCTGTTAAGAAAGCACAAGCAGAACGTGGTGAAAGAGTTGCAACAAAGCCACCTTATGGTTATGTAAAAAGTCCTGACAATCCCAAACTGATTGTTCAAGATTTTGAAAGTGCTGAAGTGGTTCGCTACATTTTCAAGCTGTGTTCTGAGGGTAGAGGTCCAAAGCAAATTGCAAGGAAACTGAAAGAGGATCAGATTTTAACCCCTTCAAACTATTACTACAAGCATAATGGAGTTGCCCTGACAAACCTTGATACCACAAGACCGTATAATTGGAGTGGCAACACCATTGCCAATATTTTAGAAGATATCACCTACATTGGTCATACCGTTAATATGAAGCACACGACTGTTTCTTACAAAAACAAAAGACAAATTGTAAGACCTGAATCTGAATGGCTAGTTTTTAAGAATACCCATGAACCGTTAATCACTCAAGAACTGTGGGATATCGTTCAAAGTATTCGAAAGCATAAAAAACGTCCACCAAAGAAAATGGATACGCCAAATATGTTTTCTGGACTGGTATTTTGCGAAGATTGCGGTGGTACTTTAGTGCTACATCGAGCTCATACGATGGAATCTACTAAAAACAATTTCATGTGCTCCACCTATAAAAAGCGTGGCAAAGAAGAATGTACTTCGCATTATATTAGGGAAAGTCAGCTAACTGCAATCATCTTGGATGATTTGAAACGAGTGACTCATTTTGCAAGACAACAAGAAAAGCTGTTTGCAGAACATATCAATCAAAGAAATTCTTTCGAAACACGGAAGGAGCTTACAAGACTTCAGCGTGACCTTGACAATATGAAGCGGAGAGACACAGAGCTTACAATCCTATTCAAACGACTTTATGAGGATAATGTCCTTAGAAGAATCCCAGATGAACACTTCCGAATGTTGTCTTCAGAGTATACAGATGAGCAAAAAATTCTGAGAAACAACATACCAAAAACAGAAGAAAAAATGGAAAAGCTGAAAAATTCACTCACGAATGTCGAATTGTTTATTGAGAAAGCAAAACGATATATAGACATCACAGAATTGACTGCAGAGTTATTACACCTCTTTATAGGTAAAATTGTAGTGGGTGAAAAGGCTGAAAGGTATTCAAGAACAGCTGAGCAATGCGTCTGGATTTACTATCGTGATATTGGAATACTCGATGATGTCACTAAGGAAAATGATATTTCAGAACCTGATTATGAATTTATTGCCGATGGGAATGGTGAGCTAAGGCTTGTAATTTAGGCAAAACAAAAGCGGACAGCCGTAACTGTCCGCTCAATGCCACCATTTATTCGGTAGGTTCAGAAAGTATCCTTATGAACACTACCATAAATCGCAGGAGATTTTTTAAAAAGAACCACTAAGTTATATAATTCATGTTTTACCAGAATTGTAAGCCCTCTAAAACACTCTAATTTAAATCCTTATAGCGTTTAACAATCTTCTGTTAACTGTCCCTGGAAAAACCACTTAAAGCGGTACGCTTAGTGCATTAGGGGTACGCTTAGTGCATTAGGTTATAAAGTGCTTGTAGCGTTTCTGCATGTGTTATGTTGCGGTTTGGCGCAAGTTCTGTTTCTGACACACCATTGAACGTGCCTGTGTTTAAAACAGTTGAAACCGCGTCGACAGCATCAGCAGGGATGAGGTCTTTATCAGAATAAGTGTCCAGGCGATTGTCATAATCAACTGGTCTTTTATTGACTTCAAGGAAATCTGCAAACACAAGCATTGCCTCTAGACGTGTAAGTGTCTGATTGTAAACAGACTCGGACCAGTCAATCCCAGTGTAGTCTCTGAAGAATTCCACATAAGCCTTGAAATCACCTTTTGTAACTGCAGCGTCTGGATCCATAGTATCCATATTAACCAAATCGCCGAAATCACTCATAAAACGAATGGTATGCTCACTCCAATGACCAATAACCAATGACTCAGGCTCAGAAATCACAACATCGGCCCGGTCTCTCACTCGAATTCTTGGTCTAACAGCATCAATTGACGATAGACCAACAGCCGTAATCGGTGCATCTATCACAAGATTTTCAATCTCTTTGTCTTTGGTAATGTAGCCATCAATAAAGACACGGCAAGTTTCGCCAGAAGCATCTGTAACATAAATACTTTCCACCACGCCATTTACCAAGTCAATTTTTGATACACGACCTGAAACCTCAACCAAACTGCCAAGATAGGTTGCTAACTCAATAGCTTCAGCAGTGGCTTTAATTGGTTCAGGAAGGGCCTTAACCGCTTGATCTACAATCGTAATCTTTTCAACATTCAGTTGACGCTCGCCATTATAAGAACTTGTTGTTCCTGTAATACGAACAGTTTGACCCGCCTGTAAATCTCCTGCTACAGGGAAAACATTAATTCCTGCACTTGCATCCTGAACATAAATCGTATCGAAGAACGCAGTCTCTTTATCATAACCAGAAGCATTTGAAGTGGCAATTCCCTCAATCGTGAACTTTTCGCCTTCTTCAGCAGCATGAACAGCCTTAATATCAGTAACAACAACTGGATTAACAGAAGCAACCACATTTTCTAAAATCGTAAAGTTGCTATAAGCTGGTGTTGAATAGCTGTCCAAAGCAACTTGAATCTCAAAGTTACTCATAAACGCAGCACCTGCAGCAATAATCGTTGCTGATGTTTCCCCATAGGATACCGTCTCTGACGCAGCTACCATATGCTTGTTATCGTATTTAGGAACTTCAACGCCTTCAATACCAGTAGTGCCATCACCATCACTATCAGACGACTCACTGGTTTCAAACCCATAAACCATTGGATTTACAGTTGCAGCAAGCGTTTTTGTTGGCATGCCTTCACCATCTACAGCATAAATAGATGCCCCGCCATAATTGGAATAAACCTGCTCTCCAGGAAGAACACCTTCCAAGAAAGGATTGTCTAAATTGTATTCTTCAAGGTAAAGACGCTGAGGTTGTCCACCATTATTCACATCATCCTTAATCTGATCATCTGCAATTCTAAGGCTTGATCCAAGCGCCTTAAGCAAACGGTTTTGCTGAGCAGACATTTGATCTTCCGCTGGAAGCGCGTAAGGTGTTCCATCCGTATAAGCTTCATAATTCTCGTAATAATCACTCCACCCTGTTACAATTACAGTTTTTCCAGATTCCGCAAATGCTTTAATCGCTTCAATCTCTTCATCTGAATAATTGCTGTAACCCACAAGGAAATCACGACCATCCCGGCGTGTAGGCGGTGTAAATATCAACATCTCATACTTATCATTTTGAGTTGCCGCAAGAAGGGCTTCACGCGTCTCGAGCTCAACAACGCGAACATCGAAATCGACCGCCATAGTGGCAAAATTGCCCATGGAATCCTTATAGTTCCCACGTACATACTCATTGTTATGACTTGCATCAATACCAATATAAATCAATTTTTCACTGTCTCTAACATTAAGTGTGGCTGTCTGTGTAAACTGACGTGACTCACCATTTACTTCAATAGTAGCCGTAAGCACAACTGTCTCAACGCGTGCCTCACTTGGTGTATAGTCTAAACTGTATTTGTAAACGCTTGCAGAATCAATTGGTTGATTCAGCGTTTCAGTCTCAACCACATCACCATTGACAGAATAAGACATCTCTTTTACAACAGCCGCTTCAAACTCATTGTTAAAAAGCGTCGCTTCCAGTGTTAGCGCTTCATTTGTAACAGGCATTTTAGTTGTCGTATCAAAAGAACTAACGCCCACTAACGGTGCTTGACCAATCCATACAGGAGCCGTTACAGCTATATGCTTATCCGCTTGTGTCACACGCACATAATAATATCCTTGGTCTGGTTCAAGTTCAAAGTCCCATTCTACTGAATTGTCTTCAAATGATTTGCTGGCAGCAATTCGACCGCCATTTGTAATAATATCAATTTTAGAAATAACATCTGCATCATCTGGATCACTTACATTTACAGAAAACTTCAACGCCTCAGTTGGCACTTCTGCAATAATAGAACCCAGCATTTGGTCATTTACAGTATATGTGATGTTTAAATTATGATCTTCAGTTGCATAAACGGACATATTCTTGAGCCCTTTCAACAGGCCATCTTCACTAAGTGTATCCGTTATAATAACTGTACGTGCAGTATTTGAATTTCCCCACTTACCTTTATGGTTGTCTTGGTTGTTGGTAGGGGCAACATGCCAGCCTTTATCAAGGGCTTTCGTATATTCTGCATAACTTGCAAAATAGCCACCTGAATCAATGGCACCTTCACCATTACCCACCTCAACAGCTACCATTTTGTTGTCATAAGATGGTGACCAGTAGGCAAAATCAGAAAATGTTCCAAAAGTTGTTCCAGGATGGTTAAATTGAGATAAGTTTGCCATCGGGTCTGTATCTTGAATCAGCATGTCATAGTAGGCCTGCATGCCTGCATCATTTGACTTGCTATTAAGATCATTATTATTTCGGCTTACAAGACCATCTGAATTAAACGTGTTGATGTGTCCCGGGCCACCAGACCATGTCATTTCAAAGCCAGGAAGCGTAATGGCTTTTCCGAAATTATCTTCATTGAAGTCACGCATGGTTTGAACGTATGTGTTCCACTTTTCTAAACTTTCAGGTGTCATCAACGTCTTGTCGTTAAGTGCTTCTGCTGGATTTGCCGCTGAAGTTGTATCAAAATAGTTGGAGTGATCGGTAATCGAAATAAAATCTACACGATCTGATGCAGAAATTGACTTCAGGTAGGTGAGTGCATCTGAAAGTGTACCCGAACCATCTGAATACTCTGCTGTATGGGCGTGAAGTTGTCCAAAGAAAGGACGAGCTTCAGGCGTTCCAACAATAAAGTTCCAACTTTCCACAGATGATTTCCCATCCGCTCTGGTTACAACAACCGTTGCCTTATATTGTCCCGCTTCTAAATCTGAAGTTGCATACGCATACAAGCCTTCTTCAGAACCAGAAGCCATCTCAACAGCACTAAGGACTTCAACATCATCTTTTGTAAGTGTAAGTGTTACCTCTGGTGCAGTGCCTTGGTTTATAAGCTCTACAGAAATTATTGGCGCATAATCATCTTCTGTAATGGCATTGCGTTCAGGCGAAAGCGCTACAAATTGCGGGGTGCTGTCAACTTCAACTGAAACCTTATCAGAAACTGTTTCAAGTTCTGCAGCATCCACTGCCTTTATGGTAAATTCAAGTGATTCTCCAGTTGCCGGGATTTCCGTTCCTGGAATTGTCAGTTCATAAACACGATCTGCTTCATCGAACGTCATCAATTGATCTTCTTGACCCACGTTCCCCACAGCATAAGATGCGTAAACACTTTCGATACCCTTATTATCAGCTGCTTTAACTGTAATCGTATAAGGAAGATTTGGTTTAGCCGCAGGATAAAAGTCATTGAGTTCTACAACAGGTGCCTTTGTATCTGTCACCACATCATATACATGGTAACCATTGGTATCACTTGGACCTGTATAAAGTTGAAGTGATGTCTTATAGGTTGCAATCATTGCATAAACATCCACAACATCGCCTTCTTCCACCAAAACAGGATATGGAATTGCTTTATAGATGTTGATGCTGCCAGTAGCATCCGTAATTTGCGTGTTGCCACCACCATCATATTCACCCAGTGTCACATCCTTGATTTTAACAAGTCTGCCTAAATGATTTAGACCATTTTCCATAATTTCAGCAACGGTCATTTCAGCTGCCGGAATCACTTCAGAAGGCCCAATAATCTTTGAAGATTTAATGCTGCCAATCTGTGGCAATCCATTGTAATATTGGAATGTTCCAGTCAGTTCAATCTCATCCCCAATTTTCGCGCCATCTGGTGCCGATCCATACACATAAAGGGCATAGACTTCACCGTCAATTTCCGCGTGAATCACTGGATTGGAGTAAGAAGTTGCAAAGTAAGCCAACGTCCCCCTAATTGTCACGTTCTCTGTGCCGTCTTCAAGAGCAAGTGCCTCTTTAATGGTATAGACCGCACCTGATTCTTCCGCATACACTGGTAGACCCATTGAGGTTACAGTGAGCATTAGAACCATCAGCATACTTAATACTTGTTTTAACCGATTGTTCATTGCAGATCTCCTTTCGCCTATAACTCTATTTTTTTGACCCGTACACACTAGCCCCCAAGGCTGCCACAAGCGGAACCGTTAGTACGATTCCAATGGACCCTGCTAGACCCTGCATGATTTCAATTGTCATTAAATCACTATTGAAAATCTGCCTGTACGGATAATCAAACACTCTAAAGAGCAGAAGCATATTCAATGATGCGCCTGCAAAAGCCAAAATCAATGTGTTGGCCATTGTACCCATTGCGTCTTTTCCTATATTAATGCCCGATGCAAAAAGGGCCTTTGTTTTAATCTTTGGATGAATTTTTTTCATTTCTTCTATTGCCGATGATATGGTAAGCGCCACATCCATCACTGCCCCCAGTGAGGCAATCAAAACACCACTTACCAAAAGGCCACTTATCAACAACCCATCATCTGCCGCCCTAAGAACCAACTCTTCTGCCTCAGACATATTGAAACCATTGATTGGCGTCATAATTCCCGCCACAAGCGCCACTAGCCCTGCTATCGTAACCCCACCAACACACCCTGCTATGGCCACATAAGTCTTCTTTGAAAATCCATTGAGGGCCACCAATGACACAAAAGTCGTTATGGCAATGAGCACAATTGATGCTGGAATCGGATGTACCCCCCGTTGAACCAGCGGCATCAAGAAAAACCAAATGCTGATAATTGTAAACGCCAATCCTACAATAGCAGAAAGCCCTTTTCGACCACCAATACCAATGAGGAGTGCCGAAAATAAAATCACCATACCAATCAACATGCCGCTTCTGTCATGCCCATTAATGGTAACAATAAAAGGGGTCCCCTGATCGTCAACATCCATGCGGACAATAATCCTACTGCCTTCCTTGAGATCAACATTTCCATAAGCACTGAGATAATTTACAGCATACAGTTCAGTCCCTCTAAACGCACCGCTGTCAATTGTCACTAAGATTTCCTGCATCCCCAGCCTAAGCCCCTCAGTCCATGTATCTTCACTGGCCTTATCTGAAATCACCTGGGTCACATGTGCCTTCTCAAAAGTATACTGACTCGCTGCAGTGGGCACATCGCCTTCTTTGGGTTGATTCAGCCAGACCATAAATCCTATATATAAAAGTATCCCGATACTCAACAAAATCCACTTGTTGCGATTTTTCATATATCCTCCGTTGTTCGATTTATCATATAGTTAGAATTGTTTGAATTGTTACACCCATTGTAAAATTTTTATGAACACCCGTCAATGTAAAACGCACGTATTTGTAGAGACTCCCTAAATGGGTACCGTTTTAGGTGGCTCAAGGAGGGACAGTTAACATAACATATTTCAATCACGTCCCCTTTCTCCCCACTGGCCAAGAGCATCCTCCCAAATATGGGTATTCCGCCATGTAACATTTTATTGGCTCAACTGACTTCCACACACATCGAAAGTCAACTCTCGAGCCACCTAAAACGGCACCCATAAAAGCCCTTACATTCCCCACACACGCAAAAACCACCCACAATCACAGAAATTGCAGGCGGTTTTATATAAAAAAACCACTTGGTCTCAAAATATACAATTTACCAGAAATGGAAAACGGCTACAAGCCACTGATTTAAACGATCACAGTCAACTAATATCTTATGTTAACTGTCCCCCCTTGAACCACCTAAAGCGGTACCAAAAAATTCTTCAAGGGTCAACCCAGCTTCATATAAATATGTGGCCAGGTCGATACCAACGTATCTGAGGTGCCAAGGTTCATACTTATACTGGGTGATTTCTGTTTTATCTTCAGGGTAGCGGATGATAAACCCGTAGGTGTGGGCATTGTCTGCCACCCAGATGCCTTCTGGCGTCTCACCAAAAGCTTCCTTAAGGTCATATCCTACACTTGCACTGGTGACATCCATAGCCAGACCAGTTTGATGCTCACTGTGGCCAGGTCTAGCACTAAACGTATCTGCAGCCTCTTGACCCCTACTGGCAACAAAGCCCTCATAGATCCATTTTTGAGTCGCATAAGACCGATAACCAGAAAGAGCAAAAAGAGTATGGCCATCTTCCTTGGCGCCCTCAAACAAAAGGGCCAAAGCATCCGCCGCCTCTTGTCGCATCTTACGTTTGGGATTGTCCTCATCAAAAGAAAACCTAACATCCGGTTCCACCAAATCTTCTGGCACATAATCCTCTGGTAGCTGATTAAGCTTATTGGCCAAAACATAAATCGATGCTGGATCCTCAATCGCCCCAATCACATCGGGGTCATAATTAAACTGGTCAGGTCGAATCAACTCAGCCCATAAATCAAGTTCGCTCTTAACCTCCGTCGCCTCAGTTTCATCGGTTGGTTCAGAACTCGGCTCTGTCACAGGTGGCAGAGAAGGCCTAATCGTCGTTGGCACAACCACCCAACTCTCCTCACCCAGATTCTCTTGACCACAACCCGCTACAAACCCTAAAACGCCAAGGACTAAAACAAGTCCCATTACACTGTATCTTCTCAAACCCATCTCCTAAATCAATAATAGAAAAACTCACTTAAAATCATCTCAAAAAATTCATCAATTCCTTCAAAACCAAACCAATAGGCCATTTCCTGATAATACTCAGTCCCCTCAATAGCCTCTACCAGTTTGTCATTCGCCTGAACCTTCTCAGAAAAATTCCCAAGCACCTCGCCTGCCACCTCATAAAGGTCCGACTCGCCAGACATGAAAGGCTCAAAATCTAGGCCAGACGCCTTATCATAAGTGTTAAAGTCATAAGCACTCTCATTCTTATAACGCATTTCAAGCGTCAAATCACCTTCAACCTCAAACGTCATTTCCATCGCTTCAATGGTATTTAACCAGTCCAAATCAAAAACCATTACCATATTGAACCCCGGCTCAACAGCCCTATCCCGTTCACGCTCAAGATCAGACAAAAGTGCTGAAACGCCCTCATTAAACTCAGCTTCAAAGGTCTCATAATCCTCAATTTCAGACAAGAGCTCCTGCCAATCTTCTGGACCAGCCCCCCCAAATTCGAACCCATCTTCAATCATAAGGGACAAAAGGCCCACAAGCTCCCTGTGCAAAACAGGCACAAACGCATCATCTGCCGCAACCACCTGTAAAACCGCCTCAGTCAAATCCAGCATGGCCACTTCATCGAGCTCCAAATAAACCCGGCCATCAGACTTATAAAGATTGTCCCCTAAAGCCTCTTCCACCGCCTCAACATACGCTTTAAAATCTATCCCCTTAAAAGAAACACCCATCATATACTCACGAAGGGCATAGGACTGGGTCATATACGCCTCGAAATCCCCATCGTCATAATAAAAATAAGACCCATATAAATCTAAAAGATCCACATACAGCACATCCTCTTGAACAGCCATAACACCTTCAAGAAGAACCGCATCATCCAAATGGATTTGAACATTTGAAAACCCTGACATCCCAGTATTTTCATAATTCATCACCAGCTTAAACAAATCAAAAATAGGGGCCATCGAAGGCTCTTCAGTCGTTGCCCACAGCTCCATGTGACCCTCTTGTGATTCACTTGCCGCCATCTTATAAAAACCTGACATCACCTGAGCACCCGCACTCTTTGCAAAAAGAATTTGACTGCCTGCAAAAACAAAAACCACAAGCAAAAGCGCCAAACCAAGTATTTTCAATACCTTACCATTCATCTGAAATTTACTCAAAACAACCTCCAATCCAAATACGCATCCAAAACTAATCCTCAAAACCATCAACCGATTCCAAAAGCTTAAGCACAGGCACCTCCCCAGTCACATTAAGCCTTGGAATCGCCCTTAAATCCGCCACAGTCCCAAAAGACCGAATCTCTGGAACCGTTGAAAACGTGCATACAACACCAAACGCTTCAAGCACCTGCTCAGTCGCCTCAGAAAAAGCCCCATAAGGATAAGCAACCGAAACCGGCACTCGCCCCGTTTTAGACTCAATTAGGGCAGTCATCTTGCCAGTATCCTCTAAAATTCGCGTAGCATAATCCGCATCGGACTCCTCGGCCATCTGAGACATCCCGTATCCCACAGGCATGCCACCGTCATATGAAAGCCCTTCTGGCGAATGCAGATCATACGTGTGATTTTCAATCTCCACCAGCCCACTTTCCACCATTTCCCGCGCAGCTTCCCAAGTAAAATGCGGAATAATTGGGTCCTCAGTCAAAACAAACCGATCAAGGCCTACAGACCAACCAATTACATTAATCACAGCCTTCATCTTAAGTGACTTTAAAATTGGGAAAGCATACACATAATTCGACGCATACCCATCGTCAAAAGTCACCAAAATTGGCTTTTCAGGCAAAACGCCAGTCCCTTCCACATAAGCAATCAAATCGGCCAAAGCAATGGTCTCAAACCCCGCCTTTTTAAGTTGCCACATATCATCAAAAAACTTAAACACGTCCACCACCGCATCACCCGTCACATCATCCGAAATATGATGATACATTAAAACGGGCACAGATACAGGCGTCACATCCGCAAACCCAATTCCACCAGTGCCAACACTTAAACACAAACACACACTCAAAATTACCCCTAAACGCCATTTACCGCGCATAAGCCATCACCCGCTCCACTATTTCTCCTGACTCTGAAATCAAATACACAAGCCAGTACGTATTTAAAAAATAATCTCGAGGCCCAAACCCCGTAAAAACCCGGTTTTCTAGCGAAACAAAACCCTCCTTATCCTCAAACGTCGCCTCGATTTCCGCAAAATCAGCCTCTCCAAAAGGCCCATCCGAACTCCAAATACACGCATACTGCGCCTCTGGATAAACCGACGCATCCACAATTAACTTGGCATATTCTGTATAATACTCAAAACCAAGCCCCTCAGTCATCTCAAAATACCCCAGTGCCAGCTCAACCCCACCTTCAGAAAAATCCAGTCCAGCCCTAATATCATCCGTATTATAGTAGCCAATCACCTCAAGGTCTTCATCATACAAAAGGAGCATCAAACAATCTCGAGAATCAATCCCCGAAATATAAGCAGAATCCGATCTAAAAGACGTCAGCCCATTTCCGCTGGAAACTGCATCTGCCGCAAGCACCGGAATATCCGCTTCATAAAAAGGCGCATGGTCTGTGGCAACCGACATATAGGCATAATCCGAAAACACCTCAGGAAGCTGGGACTCATCGAGCGTAATCTTCACAGACCGTTCATCAAAAGCCTCAATCACAAGCCCCGACTCTATCAGAAAAGGTCCCTCTGGTGGCCGCAGTGCCCACGCCCATGTAAACGCTATCAAAACAAACGCCAAACCCGCAAGGCCAAAAACAGCCTTAAGTTTTCTAAGTTTCGCCCGTTTGCCATTGAGTTCCGACTTCAGCTGAGTAACAGACCCAAAACGATTTTTAGGGTTGAAGGCCGTCGCCTTTAAAATCAACCGCTTTGCCTTATGGCTCAACTTAACATCTTTTCTCAAACACGTCACCATATCTTCAATAGACGCCGGCTGTATACCCGTCAACATGAAAAAAAGAGTGGCACCTGTGCTATACACATCAGAACGCTCAGTCGTTTGCATATACCCATATGCCTCCGGAGCCGTATAACCCTTTGACCCAATCAAATATGTGTCTTGAGTCCTGTTTACCTTAACTTCCCGTATCGTTACAACATCTATAAGAACAACGTCACCCTCTGGTGTCACCATAATATTAGAAGGCTTTAAATCCCTAAAAACAAATTTGCCCGAATGGTTTCGATGCAACCTTTCAAGAATTTCAGAAATCTTAAAAAGCAACTCAAAAGCATGCGCCTCCTCTAGTTTACCACGACTAAGAACATAATGCTCCAAATTGACACCCGGAACGTACTCAACCACCCAGTACAAAAAAAGATCTGACTGAAAAACAGCTACAACCCGGTTAACCCCCTGAACATCAAGGCGCTTTACAAGATCCAGCTCAAACTGAATCTCAGGCCGAATCCGCATGGCTTTAAGCACAAAAACAGCCCGGTCCTCATATCGCTCAACCCGTGTCACAACAGACTCCTTAGACCTATAAATTTCTTCGCCCAAATCATAAACCGCTTGAATTGCCTTACCTGCAGCAGACTGGTGGATATCATACTCAAAACTCTGACTAAACTCCAAAATGCCTTGCCTCCTTATTTTACTCCTCTAATTATATTTGATATAATTAGGCTTGGCAACCAAAGAAACAGGAGGACCCACATGGCTGAACTTAAAACAGAAATCTTAAACGAAAAACTCATGAAATCTGAAAACTTTGATGCATTCTTTGAAACCCATGGCAAGCACATCCGGCTGGACAGTTTTCACAACTGTCTATATGACATGATCTCAGACAGTGGTCTAAAAAACTCAGATATTTTCCTTGCCGCCGATCTCAGTGAAAGTTATGGGTATCAACTTTTAAGTGGCAAAAGACAGCCTTCGCGTGATAAAATTCTCAAACTGGCTTTTGCCCTAAAACTCACACTTGAAAAAACCAATTTGCTGTTAAAATTGGGGCAAAAAAACAGCCTCTATGTAAAAAATAAACGGGATGCCATTCTTATGTTTGCACTCAACACAAAAAAATCCCTTATAGATACAAATGCCCTCTTGGAGTCTGAAAATTGCGACCTATTATTATAAATAAGGGAATCGCACAAACATAAAATATATGTTAAACTATAAGTATCTTAAAAAATGAGGTGTGTTATGCCCAGTTATAAAGTCTATAAACAAAGTGCCATTTCAAAGACATCAACACTGACCAATGCGAAAAATATAATTGAAAAAATCCATAAAAACAACCATCTAACCATAGGCAAATACCATTTAAGAGAAAATTCCATCTTTTATATAGACATTAACGATTCACCCGATGCCGTTAAAACGTATACCGTTCTTTCTGGCAAACTGGTGAACCTAAAAACACATGAAGTCTATGCCGCTGGTGACTTCATACTCATTGGCCAAATTGATGAAATCGTTTCCCTGCATTGCCTAGAAGACAGCATCGTTCTTGTGCATGCCCAAGGGAATACCAGCGTTGAAAAGTTTGAAGACAGCAACGCCAAACTTAACGCCCTTATGAATGACCTTCAGGCAAAGGACCACTACACCAAACTGCACTCAGACCGGGTCTTCCAATTGGTCAAGCAAATGGCCCTTAAACTTGGCTATCATTCCAGCGCCCTTCACAACATCAACAAGGCAGCCCGATTTCATGACATTGGCAAACTCTTTATAGAAGATGAAATCTTAAACAAACCTGCAAAACTTACAGCAGATGAATTTAACCGCATCAAAGAGCATACTTTTTTAGGTGAAGATTTGATTCTTAAAACCTATGGTGAAACCGTTTATGCCATCATTACACAACACCACGAACGATTAGACGGATCTGGCTATCCAAAAGGCCTAAGAGGCTCTGAGATTCTTGAAGAAGCTAAAATTCTCGCTGTTTGTGATGTCTACGACGCCATGACCAGCAACCGGGTCTACAGCCAGGCCAAAACCCCTGATGAAGCCATAAAAGAACTGGAATCTCTCGCCGGCACCCTCTATGATGAGAAACTCATCCAAGTCCTGAAAATAATTGTTAATAACCAATAATAAGTCAAATAGACGTAAAAGATAATCAAAGTGGTTGACAATAGTGAACGAGCGGGATATACTTTGTATATACAAAGGAGGTGTTGTCATGGTAACATCAATTAAGAAGTGGGGTAATAGCCAAGGTTTAAGGTTTTCAAAGGAAATGCTAGATGCTATAGGTATCTCAGTCGATGATGAAGTTTTGATAGAAGTAATAGACCATAAAATTATTATCAGTAAGGCTAAAGATAATAAGGTGAATTTGAAAAAATTATTTAAATCATATGAAGGTGTCTATAAAGAAACTGAGATGAATTGGGGAGAACCAAAAGGTGAAGAAGTATGGTAATTAATCAAGGCGATATAATTAAGTTTGACTTTAATCCAACTGTTGGTCATGAGCAAGCAGGGTTTCGACCTGCACTGGTTATTAGCAATCAAACATTCAATAAGTTTACTAATTTATTAATTGTACTGCCGATCACGAGTACCGTTAGTAACTTTCCCTTGCATATTCCATTAGATGATAGAACTGAGACTCAAGGGAATATATTGTGTGAGCATATTAAATCAATTGATAAGACTGCAAGAAAGATCAAGAAGATAGAAAAGGTGCCAAAAGATATACTTGAATATGTAATCGCCATGATATATGGCGAACTAGAAATAGAAGCTTAATGTCTATGGGTTAAGGGTTGTGGAAATTTGTAATCAATAATATTGGAAAAATTTATCTGAAATTATCTGAAAAAGGAGAAAACGATGTTGTATGTATATAACAGATATATAATGAAAGAAATTGCACACACCCTCTTAAGCGAACAAATAAATCAGGCAGAATTAAATGCTGCAATTGGGAAATATTTTTATAATTTACTTGAATTTGATGGAATAAAATTGACTAATAGCGCTATTTATAAAACTGAAAGCCAAATACTCAAGGACATAAAAAGTGGTGTTAACTTAGAAAATATTGTAATTAACAAGGGTGAAATTGTAGGGATTAAAAGTGTCATTGACGATATTACATATCAAGGGTATCCTTTTTTAATACTGGAAAAATTAACTGATAGTAAGGGAGAAGTCGTGGGATTTACAATTTGGGACAACAGATATGCAAGAACTATTCCCAAAAGCAAGTTAATAAATTATATGAACGAGATAGGAGAAAAGTATCCCGAACATATTATAAACGGCACATACCCAACAAAAAAAATAACCCATCTATTAAAAATTCGAATGGGCGAAATGCATATGGGGCCTTTAGGTGTTAACCATGGCATAAATGTGAGTGAAGTACTCACAGGCACAAAAAAGACCGCCTACAATTGTGATCCAATAGAATTAAGAATGCATGTTGATCAAAAAATCGTTATAATCGATAAAGTACAATATGTATTGAGGGGATTGAATCAAGTATATACAAATATACAAGGTATAAAAACTCTAAATGAGAATGAAATTCAAGCTGGTGTTAATGCTATTAAATGGATAGCAACACTAAAATATGATCTTGATATAGTTGAGGCAGCTTTTAAAGATCTAAAGGAAAATATTGAACCTGAATACTTGGAACAAATATTAAATGCAGACAAGTTTAATAGCATTATAAACGCCATGCTTAAGAATAGTATCCATTATAATGAGGATTTAAAAGATCAGTTTGGTATAGAAATTGAGAACAATTATAATGGAAAACATACATGGGAAGGAAGCAGTAATTCAAAGAAATTTCTTATGTATAAAGATAAAGCTAAATCTTTAAAGGTAGATTGTGATGTTTCCCCAAAAGCGATTGTCCATTATACTTGTGGGGCATATTCATGGTTAGATAAGCGTGATGTGGTTGTGCAAAATGAAAACAGTAAAATTCTAGACAAAAAAACCAATGAGGCGTATAGAGGAGATACAATGACAAGTGCATGGAATTTCTTTAGATATGCGATTCAATTAGCAGATAATTACCAAAAAGTTATTATAGATGATCTTAAAATTGAAGGCAGTTTAAGTAATCATTTTGATAAACTGATTAGTATAATTGATAATTTAAAGTGGGATAAGGATGACGCTCTTACTGGCTTAAAAGATCAACTTGATATATTTGCCAGAAATTGTCACACATTTGGGAATATGATCCCAGTACCTCTTTATTTTAATAATGAAAGAAGTGGTCATTTTGCCAATAGAGATTGTTGGGATATTACGATGGTGGCATTATATGGATGGTACCAAGATAATGAAACTTTATCAGATGTTAATTTTGATTTAGTTGCCCTTGATAAGGACAGATGGCTATTGGGACTTTTTTCTGGTTCTGGAAATGAGGCAAAAGTATTCAGTGTTATTAACTGTAAAAAATGGCTATGTAAAATGGGAAGTTGGTCAAATTTTATAGCTATGAATAAGCTTGAATCATTTACAGGGGAATATGATACGAAGAAAGTTCCCAAAACGATAATAAATAATATGCCTTTATCATTTGATATTCTTGATAGGTCACCCGATGAATTTTTTAAAAAAACATGGGAAAAGTTTAAACCAGGAAACGGAAAACACGTAACTAATTGGGAGGCAAGAGATAAGAAAAATCTAGTGAACTATTTAAGGAACTTAAATATAAGTATTGCAGAAAGAAATGATGCATTAAATCATTCTAGGAAAGAACTGTAATATGTATTATTTAATTGGAAGAAGATTATAATGTAAGCGTAAAGCCACCTTTCTGTACCTTTAGTGACCCATGAAGCCCATGGTTACACCTTGGACAGTTTTGTTCATCAGCAGGGAGTGTGTAAAAAAATTCTTCTTCCTCCAAATAATGGATTTAAAAATAATGAAAGAGAGAAATGAGATGAAAAAATTAATATCGGTTATGATCATTCTAACCCTAATGACCACCATCGCCTTTGCAGAACAAGGTGAAAACTGGATTAGCGCCCTTAAAAACACCATTCAGGTCACGCTTAATGGCGAAGCCGTTGCTGCAGACAACCTTTTATACGAAGGCCGAACCTATGTACAGTTGCGCGAAATTTCAAACATGATTGGTGCCGATCTCTCGTGGGATGAAATCACTCAGACAGCTGACTTGAAACTGGAACAGACACAAGCACCAGTCAATGCTGACACGGGTACATTTAAAAAGATTATCTTGAACACCTACATTGACCCTTTAATTTCATATGCCGAATTAGGCACAACTCAGCAGGCACTGTACGGTGTGGCTTTTGAAGGGGCGAGCAAGGACATGCGTTATGCGTTGACATCAGAAGGCCTTCAAATTTATGGGTCTTTCTCGATTGGAACAGAAGTGGACATGATCCTCGTTCAAAAAGATTATGGCCTGATCAAACGGACTTTGGTTGGTGATGACCTGCCAAAAGTACAAAGAGAAAGTGACTATCAAGTTATTTTTGTGCCGGCTGACCCATCAAAAGGCTTTAACTTTCCGTACATGATTCGGATTCCAAGCGAAAACATGGTCAAATACAGAACAGAAAAAGACTACTTAATGGTAGACATGCTCAACAATGGCAATGGACACAGCCTTGCACAGTGTATTGAAGACGCTAAAGAACAACTGTCTGAAATGTGGTACCTTTCCATGCAGCGGTCCCAGGAATTTGGCTTTCCAATTATGATGCCAATCGTCCCTAGAACAGGCGTCCCTGTAGATGAAACTGACTTTGGTCAATCCAGACTTTATGAACATGCACTGGACCGAGCTTCCGTTTATGTAAGAGAATTGACTCAATCAGGAAAATTTGCTTCACGTAACATGGCAAACTATGACTATTATGAAGTAGACCCAACCTTATACTACGATTTTGATGACCAAATTAAAGCCATGATCACACATGCCCTTGACTATCTCAACACCAACAATTTTGGACTGGAAGACAAGGTCATTATGGATGGTTACTCTGCTTCCGGAACATTTACAGACAGGTTTACAAACCTACATCCTGAAATCGTAAAAATGGTAATTTCAGGTGCAACCCTAGATGATATGATGCTTCCAACCGACACATACAAGGGCGAAACCCTAAATTTCCCAGTGGGAACAGCTGACTTTAAAGCCATTACTGGCAAAGCCTTCGACATGGAAGCCCACAACAAAGTAGCCCGTTTAATTTATATGGGTAAAAATGATACAAACAACACAGTTGATTTTCTAGACTGCTATTTCGAAGGCACACAGTCGCAAATCAATAAATTGTTTGGCAACCCAGTTCTGCCAAGAGCACTTGAAAACATTGAACTCTACGGGAAAAGTGGCGGACATGGACTCTTTATACTGGACCAAGGCATTGAACACGGAACTTCATATGAAATGAATCAGTACATCAACACCTTTATTTTGGCAAATCTTAAATCAGATACACCTGTCTATCCACCTGTAAACTATACGAACTTAGAAGCCACAGTGTTTGAATAAAACCATAAAAAAGAGGACACCTCGGTGTCCTCTTTTAGTGTGCTTAACTTTATGCAGCGATTAAAAACTCAAGTGCACTGACTTCGTCAGAAACGTCTTCAATTCTGCCGTCTTCAATAGCTTTGTCAAAACCTTTTTCGTTCATGTAGTCGATTAAAACTTCATCCATTGCGCCAAACTCTGCAACAACAGGTTTACCAACGAACATGGAATAACCATCTCCACCAGCTACGATAAAGTCATTTGTCGCCAAAACATACGTCTTCGTAAGGTCCACAAGCTCACCACCAACCTTAAGTTCAACCACTCTTTCACCCGCAGGTAAAGTTGAATCGAACTTAACAGTCATGCCAGCGATGTGTGGGAAAGCGCCTTTTGCTTCTGGATACATGTCAATGCCATTTTCAATAGCAGCAACAATATCTGCACCAGTCACTTCAATAACTCTAACTGTATTTCCATAAGGAAGTACTGTTAAAACTTCGCCTTTTGTAACAGGACCCGCATCGATAGATGAACGGATACCGCCACCATTTGTAAGGGCAACATCTGCGCCACTAATATCTAGTAGTGCTGCAGTCAGTAAGTTTCCTAGATTTGTTTCACCTGCACGAACAAATGCTTTTTCACCGTTGAGAACAACAGGCGCAGTTGCAACAACTTCTTCAGTAATAACTTCATTTTCAGCTACAATTTCTTCAATTAGTGCTGTCATTTCTGCATCGTCTTCTACATTTGCAGACATTTCTTTTGTAAAGAGAGAAGCGCCAAGTGACACCAATTCACCCTCTTTGAATGCAAAATCAACAACGCCGATATTTTTTGTTTTCTCGCCTGCTGAAACAATGAGGGTATCTTCCACCATCTCACCATTTGCATACGTAGAATGCGAGTGACCATCAATTATAAGGTCAATACCGTCTACTGCTAAAACAAGGCTTTCACTTGTATAGTCGCCTTCATCACCTAAGTGAACCAAGCCTACGATTACATCTACATCCATAGACTCAAGAAGTGCTACCATTTCTTCACTTGTTTCATAAATGTCTTCAAAAGTAATGCCTTTTGTATTGTCTGGATGTGACTTGTAGAGGGTTTCAGGTGTTGCGATTCCAAAGACACCAATTTCCAAGCCATCTACTTCAAAGATTTCATAATCATCCACTAACAAAGAACCATCTTCTTTTTTTACATTGGCTGCAAGCATTGGGAATTCAAGCATACCAGCTAACTTTTCAGTTTGAGCTGAGCCATAGTCAAACTCATGGTTACCAAGTGTCATCACATCATAACCAAGTGCGTTAAGGACTCTAGTGCCCACTTCACCATCTGAAAGTGTTACGAGGTTATGCCCTTGTAAAGCATCTCCAGCGTCCATAATCAAAAGGTTGTCGTTCATGTCAGCCATCATTTTATAAACAGTTGCCATTTTGGCTGCGCCCATACCATCATAAGCACCTTCGATAAAGAACCCATGCATATCATTTGTATGCAAAATTGTCAAAGGCTTGTAGTCTGGGAATACACCTTCTTTAATAAGGTCATAAACGTTTACAGCTTTTACATTTGGCGTTCTGCCATCTGCAGAAGTTGGGATCTCAAGCTCGCCATCAATAATCATTTGATAGATTTCATCTTTAAGTTCATGGTCTAAATCTGCGCCAACAATTTCCCAGTTGTTGTCTACAGATGGAGATGCAATCCCATCTTTTTCAGATGCAAGATAAGTTGCAATCAGTTCTCTGATTCTGCCCGCATCTTGGAACTCGATGTAAGAATCATAATAAACATCATCAGATGTAGCAAGACCAAGACTCATAAGGGTACCAAATCTGTAGTTGTTTACAGCAAGTTTATAAATTTGATCGTCTACAATTGGGGCACCATTAAAGGTAAGGTTTTTAATTCTTTCGCCTGGCGCTTCAGAAATATCAATTTCGTAGTCTACACCAGCAAACATGTCATAATTATAGCCTCTAATGTTCTCATTAAAGGAAATTGTCACATCGCCTGGCTTGTAAGTGTTGTAGTAACTTGCAGACCATTCCATGTATTCTTTTAAGTTTTCACCTGTAATGTTAAGACCCATTAAGGTGTTTGTGTACTTGTAAATATCTGCCGCATTTTTCTTTTTGAAATCGCCTTCAAGAAGGTTCATATCATTTTTAAAGGCTGCAGCAGAACTAATTTGAGCGTCTGTGTAATAAAGTTGTACATCATTGATTAAATCAATAAGCGCTGAATCTTCAAGTTGAATGGTTGGCATTGTTGTTACTTTTGAGTCGCCAGTGATATAATCAACTCTTTCAACAAAATCAGCTTCAACTTGTCCAACAACTGTGTTGGCATCTGCAATTGATTTTTCATGTACAAAAGCATACTTTTCTAGAATTTCTGGATCTTCTTCTACATTAGCTGTTTCAATGTTTTCAGCAGTTATAGAAACCACATCGTAACCATCTTCTGTTTTTTCAACTTCGATAACTGCTTTTGATACTGCCCAACCGTAAGCGCCTGGCTCAATAAGCTTAACGCCATTGATTTCTGTATTGTATTTAGAATGGGCATGTCCACCAAAGATAATGTCAAATTCAGGGAACTTTTCAGCAACTGAATTGATGCCTATAAAATCATGATCATCTTCTGGACCTATGTGGTAAGCGCCCACTAAAACATCATACTTGCCTTCAAGCTCAGCAACGACTTTTGCAGTCTCTTCTTCAATATCTGTAAATTTAAGACCTGCAAAGTTGTTCGGTGAACTGGCTTCCCAAATTGGTACATGCGGTGGAATCATACCAACGACTGCTACTCTAACACCATCTATCTCAAAAATTTCATAGCCTTTTACATATCTTTCGCCAGTCGCTTCTACATATGTGTTTGCAGAAAGCGCAGCACCTTCAAATGCGGCTGAATTTTTGTCAATAAACGACTTGTCAAAATTAAATTCATGGTTTCCAATTGTCCAAGTGTCATATCCAATATCATTCATCACTTGAATCATTGGATGAACAGGCATATCATTGAAAAGATCTGCGCTGTTGTCTTGTAACGTATCGCCCATATCCATAAGCAATAAGTTTGGATCAAGTTCTCTTTCTTGCTTAACAATTGTAGAAACTTTTGCAAAACCTGCGTCTGCATCGACATCGTCTATTGCATACTCGTAGGCATAAATCCTACCGTGCAAGTCACTTGTGCCCAAAATTGTAATTTCCTTTGAGCCATCTGCTGTTTCTCCGTCATCTTCACCCGGGATTTCAATCTTATCGCCAACATAGATCTTGTTTGGATCTGCGATGTTGTTGTAATCCGCAAGCGTCATGTAATCTGTGCCATAACTTTCTGCAATTTTCCATAGCACATCGCCTGATTTTACAGTGTAAGTCTCGGCGAATCCACCCATGGAAAATGATGAAATAATCATCACTGCAACGAGAAGTAAACTTAACTTCCTTAAGTTCCTCATAACTACTTTTCCTCCTTTTAATTTGGGATAGCAATTGAAGTCTTTACTAATAGTAAAGACTGTTTTAATTATACCATTTAATATATGCATATAAACAAAATAATATATAAGTTGTAGAAATCTTACAAAGCTGTCATATTTAAATATCTATCCGCCCAAGGTAAGCGTAAATTCAATTACACGTGCCAATCGTAACCAGATACATATTGGAAACACTGTATTTTTGTGGCTCCTAGGGTTATGCTATAGCAATGACAACCACAACTGTTCAGATTCAATCACCAATTTAGCGACAAACTCAAGAAATGGATGATAATCCATCGTAGTATGTGCGTGATCCAGCACTTCATAATATTGTGCTCGGTTTTCTTTTTTTATTATAATAGGTGTATATCCGTTTTTCATCAGTTCGAAGTTCAGCAGCAGTCTTGAAGTCCTTCCATTTCCATCAATAAAAGGATGAATTTTTACAAACTCTCCATGAAGTAAAGTGGCTCTCACTACAGGATGAAAGGATTGCCACACTTCTTTGTATTCCATAATTAATTTTTGCATCAAAAAGTCAATTTCATAGTGTTTTGGCGGGATATGAGTAGCGCCGCCAATGACTACATTTTCAATTCTGTATTTACCTGCATTCTGGTTATCAATCTCCTTTAATATAAGCCCATGAATGTTTTTTATATTCCATTCCGATAAGGACTCATTATTCCCAATCAATTCTTCAAGGAATACTATTGCGTCCCGGTGATTAATCGCTTCCAAATGTTCAACAACACTTTTCCCGCCAATTGTTATTCCTTCTAAAACAACTTTAGTTTCTGATAAGGTCAACGTATTCCCTTCGATGGCATTACTGTTATAAGTCCATTCAATAACTAATTTTTCATGTAAAGAGTCTGCTAACCTCTTTGAAAACGGTCTATATTCATCAATCTTTTTTTTCATTTCATCAATTTTGCTAAAATCATATGCAACGCCCTTATATGATTTCTTAAGATTTATTCTCGCATCAGTCGGCTTGACCGCTTCATATGGAATTGACCAATTTCGACCGAACTTCACAGCGCCTTCAATTCGTCCTTCTGAACATAGGACGCGTATTCTTCGATCGCTAATCTGCCATTTCTTACTTGCTTCAGTTATGCTCATGTATCTCATGAAAATCACCTTCCTCATAAGTATAATATACCGATATCGGAATAATGTAAAGCGAGCGTAAGCGTAAATTGATTTTTTCACCTCATCATCCGGTTAAAACCGATTATGAAAACTTTTTCGAGTATAGTCGTAAAAATATTGATTATATGTATTTTTTCAGTTATACTTCTGTTTAAGGGGTGATGTTATGAAAAATAGAGATCTTTATCTTAATCAGCTCATTCAGTTTAGAGATAAAAAATTAATTAAGGTCATCACGGGTTTAAGACGTTCGGGTAAATCAACCCTACTTTCACTTTTCGAAAATCATCTGATCGCCAGCGGTGTTGATAGAAAACATATTATCCGGATGAACTTTGAGTCATTTGAATTCGATGAAATTATCAGTTACAAAGAACTCCATGCACACATTAAAGAGCGTATTAATGACACAAATAAAAGACATTATATTCTGCTTGATGAAGTTCAGCAAGTAGCGTCATGGGAAAGAGTGGTTAATTCTCTCCTCGTCGATGCCAATGTGGACATCTATATAACCGGGTCAAACGCATATCTTTTGTCTTCAGAACTTTCCACATTGCTGTCGGGCCGGTACGTTGAAATTAAAATGCAGCCTTTATCCTTTAAAGAGTATTTAGATTTCCTAGAATCAGACAAGGAAATGAGTCTCCCAGAGAAATTTAATCAATACCTGGAATACGGTGGACTTCCCACAGTCGTTGAACTATTAGATAATCCAGATACCATCGGTCCTTTCCTGGAAGGCATCTACAACACTGTGCTTATGAAGGATGTTATTGAACGTAATGGCGTCAGAGATGCCGCCCTTCTTGAACGTATTTTGAAATTTATTGCTGCCAATATCGGCAGTATCGTCTCCACTAAAAAAATAAGCGACTATCTAACCAGTAGTGGTCGGAAAACAACCAGCGATACGATTGACAATTATCTAAAGATGCTTGAAAATGCATTTATCATCTACAGGGCAAACCGCTATGACTTAAAAGGGAAGATGTTTCTAAAAACCCTTGAAAAGTATTACATCGTGGATATAGGTATCCGCAATAAGCTTACCGGCCTACGTAACACAGATTATGGTCATGTTTTAGAAAACATTGTTTACCTGGAACTATTAAGACGCGGCTATAAAGTGACTATTGGAAAAATCGGTTCGTTAGAAGTGGACTTCGTCGCCTCAAAAACGAATGAAAAAATCTACTATCAAGTTTCAGCGACACTCATGGATGAAAAAACGAGAGCGCGCGAGCTTAGACCTCTAGAAGCCATTTCTGATAACTACCCAAAATATATTTTGACCATGGATCAAACTGTCTTCAACGACTACTCCGGGATTAGGGTTAAAAATATCATAGACTTTTTGCTTGAATAGTTAGCTTTGGTTGTAAGCGTAAATTCCAGTGCACATAGACGGCAAAAAGCAAACTCTGAATACTGACAGCAAATAGTTTCAGATCAAGTTCAGAATCAGATGTCGATGAAAATAATAATTTACCTTTTATAAATCTCCGCTATCCGCCAAAACCGCTCTGAGAAATTCATGAATGGAGAAGTCGGGATTTGAATAAATTGTCGTGTTTCCAATCTTTGTACTATCAGCTTTCACTTTATTCTTCCGAATCGTCTCCGCTCTTCGAATTGCTGATTTTACATCATCCAATGTTATCTGGCTAAGTATCTTATTAATGACTTCTTCATTCTTGATATTATCCGTTTGATTCAAATCAAAGATTCTGCGAATATCTGAAATATAAGCATCATTTTTTGTAACACTCTTGTTGTAATCCTCTTTATGAAGAATCAACCACAGATCAAAGTTCACGCTGCTATACGCATGATAGATGTGTCTACCTTCTTTTCTTTTTAAAGGTTTAAGCTTTTTATTCAGTGAATCGCATATTTCGATATTTTTCTTGAATTCCACTTCATTATTATCAAAATCGAATACTGCAGCACTATCATAAGCTTCATACCTTTTTTCAAGACGATATGGCGAATCCTCAAAGGTATTAAACTTTACGACTTTATGTGGGAAATCTTTAATCAACTTAGCTACATGGTTCAGATACATTGTTTCTTGCTGTCCATCGCAGATACATAAATATGTTTTTCTATACTTCCCCATCTTCATCCTCCTTGCTACCATTTTGATTTAATAGCTTTGAAAAATCGATGAAAGGAAGCGCACCGTAATTCCCTTTGAAGTAGTTGATTAAATAATTATGATCATTTCTCACTTCCTCAGCGCCAAAATCTGCGAGAGAATAAATGACACTTTCATATGATTCTGTATCCTTCTCAACAAAGCGAATCTGATCTCTTCTAAATATTTTATTGTTTAGATAAATCGGATTATGTGTTGTGAAAATCAGTTGTGCGTGAGTTTTATTTAGATCAGAATCATTAAAAAGAGCCAATATCCCTTTGATCAGTTCAGGGTGAATCGCAGCGTCAAACTCATCAAGAACGAATACGCCACCCGACTTGAAAAGCTTCTCAAATGGGATAGCAAAATCAACAAGTTTCAGTGTTCCCCTTGATTCCATAAGTTCTGCAGGGATCACAATATTTTCATCATGATATTTATAGATAGAGACAAGCTCCATACTGGATGATTCTTTATCTTCTGATTTATTTGATTTAAAGACGATCCCTTGAGGCCCAAAATCAGCATTCTTAACAAACCCATCAAGGATCTTATTCCATGCAAAAAAATCCTTCTTTGGGCTATCTTCCAATGAAAATGTTAAGTTCGTTTTCTTTAGCGTAAAGTCACTTACCACTACAAGCTTTTCTTTAAAGAAGTCCAGTACCATATCCGCTAGCTCATTGCTAATTGTACTTTTAAATGCTCTAGATAAGAACAATTCTGTCTCATCAATGTTTTCATTGATTTTTTTCTCAAACTGTTTGAGTAGCTTCTCATCAAATTCAATTATATTCAGCGCTTTTTTGTCTTTGTTGATCTGAATCTTATCTTTTTCTCTCTTGTATATGTTTGTCTTTTGGTCAGACTTATCAATATAGGTTAAAAATTCAGATACAATACGTCTGGTTTCTTTTTTGAAGGTACTCACCTCAACTTCAAAACCAAACTCTAGCCGCCTTCCTCCATAAATAAAATCAATTTCAAAGTTCATGGGCTTCTGAGATTCCTGGTAGGCAAATGGGTAAAATTCGAGGTTCTTTAAGTTCGATATATTTGCCTCAAGAGACCCTGAAAGAACAATGTCTTTCATTACCGCCAGGGACATAATTATGTTAGATTTTCCACTGGCGTTAGCTCCATAAATTACCGCTGAAGGTACAACCCTCAAATCATATTCTCTAATGAGATTATCATTAAGTGTGGTTTGTCTGCCTGCTATCATTGCAAGACTGGTCATCTCTTTAAATGACCTGAAATTTGAAAATCTATAATCAATTAACATTGTAAGACCTCCTCTATTAGGGTTTCGTTAATATCCTTATTATACCCCAACAAGAAGACTTTTACAAACAAACTTGAGTTTTTTTCTCATATTTGATTTGTTTTTGGCGTTATAACTCTTTCATTTCTCCTTTTATATCAATTAAAGACAGGATATTATCCTGCGCCTAATTATACATATCTTTTCCAAGACAACACTTCTTGTATTTCTTTCCCGAACCACATGGACATGGATCGTTTCTGCCAACTTTTTCTTTTTTCACATCATTCTGTTCGTCGCTCTTATACACAAACGGCTGATCCGGAAGCGGCTTTAACCTAGGCTTTTCAAATTTTTCAAAGATTTCACTTGGTGTATGTCCGTTGTTTTCCCATATTCTGATAGAATTCGCCATCTCCATGACCAATTTCATAGTTTCAGTGACCTGATCCAAATCCTTGAAATTGACATTAAAGTAATCCACTATACCTTAAAATCCATATTAAGACCGTACTCACTTTCAAGCCTATCAATCAGTTCAAAAGGAAAGATCTCAGCACATCCATCGGAAATTTCTTTCAGTATTGCTACAACCTCACGAATCAAGTCCGTTCCCTGTACACTATGCTTCTTCCCTGGAGGCACCGTCCTTGCAAACCATACTTGATCATAGATTTCAATCTGTGCAACAATAGCCTCTATCTCCAGTAAAAAAGAAAGTTCATTCTCCTCGTTCGCTTCACCATACTTCGTAATGATCATCTTAATTCGCCTTAAAACTGCTTCACGATTGATGTCTAACGGGATAAATACACGGATATTATCATCCTCTTTTTCATCCTTAATACTAGATACATCATCTTGTATTGATTGATCAATCGGCCAAAGATCTAAACTATGACGCGTCATCTCAACACTCTCCTTAGATATTTGTATTTGTCAACAAGGGACTTATCAATTTCCATTTCTCATTATAAACACCCGATTCTTCTGTACAATGGCAAAGAACAAGTTTTGTTTTCGATATGTGACGGATGCAGTATGCCATTAAGGCACTGGGATCATCCACCTTTAAAAGACCGACATCCACAAGCCAACCGACTTTTTTGTTTAGATTTCGATTATCAACGCCCTTTAAAATCGTTAAAACACGGTGACACGCAAGCGGACCGGTATTCCTTAGAAAAACTAAAAAGGCCTCCCACGTCATACATTTGGGAAAGGCGTTAATAAGGTCCATAATCGTCTGCGTATAAGAAGAATACCTTGCCAAGCCTGAAACTGCGCACGCCTCTTGCTCAGAATAGCGTTTGTACTTTATTGTCCATCCTTCATAAACCACTTCACGAAATCTTTTATTTGACGCAAGATAAATGCAATTGTCTTCAGGTACAATTAACCCATGAAATCTTGCCGCAGACAACTCACATAAATATGCGTTTTCCTCCAATTGACAAACAGCCTCATGCAAATTCATCTTTGGTTTAGCTGTAGCTGGATTAACTGGACTGTACAAATTAAAAGGATATCGTATGACCCGACCTTCTTCAACCCATCGTTTCAAATACAAATACCCCATACGTTCACTACCCGTTACATCTATGATATCCGTGCCTTTAAAGGATGAATAACGTAAAATCTCATCAAAGGCCTTTTCTTCTTTTGAATCATTAATTTTTTTGTACATAATTTACACCACTGCTTTTTTATGTTATAGTTGGATGGTTGATTTTTATAAATTTAAATACATTTTATAAATAGGAGTCTTATGGCACATACAGCAGAAACTTATCGGAGAATCTATCATTTAATTTCACAAGACCTATCATATCGCCAAATTGCACAAGATTTGAAAGTAAGCAAGAATACAGTTCAATCTGTCAATGATCGGTTTAATGAAACCGGATCCATCTACCCATCAAACATAATCGTCAATATTTACGATCCATATTTCCAAACACTTTACAATAGAATTGAATACTTTAGTTCTCTCACCAAACCAAGTTATAAAAAGTTTCACCGGCTTCCTCTTGGAAGAGAAGAAATCTTAGACCATATCAGAAAAGAGTTCCCAACACTCAGCACTTCAAATTTCAATTATCTTTATAGACTTGTAAAAAATAAAAATCGAGAAAGTTACTTGACAATTCACTACAATCCAGCGGATATTGTCCAATTCGATTGGGGCTACTTAACAATGAATCTAAATGACCACAACCGAAAAATTTATTTTGCCGTGTTTGTTCATCCCTATAGTTTAATGCAATTTGGATTTGTAGCACATAAAGAAACTGCAGAACACTTTAACATCGCTTACCATAAATACTTGCTAAAAGCTAAAAAAGTTGCCCATCAGCTCCTTATCGACAACATGAAAATCGCTAAAAGGACTCATGATCCAACCGTAACCGATCGGAATCTAACGCATTTTTTTGAAGCGTTATCAAATCATTATAAATTTCAAATACGATTTTGTGCCCCTAATCAGCCCAATCAGAAAGGGGCTGTTGAACTGGGCGTAAAGGCAGCTAAAAAAATTATCATAGACAGCGGAGAAACTGAATTTAAATCCTTGGAACATATTCAACGCATATTGGATGAAGGTTTTAAAGCATTAAATGAGAAAAAACACCCACATAAAAACAACTCTAGACTTGATTTGTTTAAAGAGGAACACTCTTTAATGAAACCCTTGCCTATAAAACCATTTACATTTTTCTTCTATGACACAAGAAGGGTTATAAAAAAGACTTCTATGGTTTCACTTCACGCTACGCGCTATGAAGTTCCCGAGTACTATCGTGGCGAAACCGTTACAATTAAGCATAACCGTCAAAATGTTTACATCCTAGACATCCACCATAAAATAATTGCAAAATATAAATATTCAACTAAGAAAAACAACATCATGCGCCGAATTTGGTATACACCAGATAAACTTCGCACAAAACACCGTGGTTTTGAAGACAGCTATGAATATCATTCTATGCCAAATTATCTCAAAAATATCTACCACCATGTCTACAAACAAAATCCAATCGAATTTGCAGCATTTTTAAATTTAGCCAAAAATAGACCAAAAGATTTTCTGAAGAAGGCCTTAAGACGAAATACGGTTAGCATACATGATTTAACTGAAAATCAACTTCTAACTGAACTTAATCGTAACACGATTCGCTACAAAATAAAATGAGGTCAAAAGTTGCTCTTTTTTTTAACAATCTGTCCCAGCATGTCCCAACTTTTCAGCGATTTTCGGCGTTGACTAGTTGGGATTTTTACACCGCTCCTCTGCCAAACTTTTTCTTAATCGCACCAACAATTACGTCAACATCTTCAATCTTCATAAAATAGATAATAACAAAATATGATACCGCTCCAACACCAATTGCTAATAAAAGTGAAAGGTTTTGTGATAAAGTAGCCGTTAAGTAATTAAAGCTAAGTTTGGAGAGGAGACCCATAACCAATGAAGCAAATAGGATTTTTAGGAATGAAATGCTGATTTGCTTCATGCCAAATGGGCCTATTTTTTTGCGTAGGCTGATAAATAATAAAACTGTAGTAAATATCGCTGAAATTGATGTAGCAAGGGCTAAACCACCAATACCTAAATATTTTGAAAAGACTATATTCAAAATAACATTTAAAATCATACCTATAGAGGCATTAATCATTGGCGTCTTTGTATCTTGAAGAGAATAAAATGCTCTCGATAAGACCTCGCGCAAACCAAATCCAATCATTCCTATAGAGTAAAAAGCTAAAGCTGTCGAAGTCATCAAAATAGCTTCGTAGGTAAATGCTCCCCTACCAAATAGCAATGTAATAACTTGCTCGGAAAAAACTATAGCTCCAATTGTTGCCGGAACAACAAGTAAGCTAATACCCCCAATAGCTTCTGATAAAGTTCTCCTTAAACCTTTCATATCTCCATTAGCGACCATTTTAGAAATCATAGGATACATAACAGTAGTAATGGACAGTACAAAAATCCCTTGAACAAAAAAATTCAATCTATTGGCATAGTTTAGAGCAGATATACCACCTTCTACGATTTGAGATGCCAATGTCCTGTCCACTACAATGTTAAATTGATTGACAGATATACCTATCATCATTGGAAAGGCTAATCTAAAAAGTTGTTTGATATCATCATCTTTAAAATCAAGCGTAAATTTGAACCTAAATCCCTCTTTATAAGAGAACGGAATAAGAATACATAGTTGCGAAGCAATTGCAAATAGGCTACCCACTGCTAGAATTATATTACTAGTCCAAAAGCTAATCGCAATTGATAAGATTATAATTACATTCAAAGGATACCCTGTAAGTGTAGGTGTTATAAATTTATTCTTAACTTGCAAAAATCCTCTAAAAACATATCCTAAAGTTACAAAATAAATACCAAATATACTTATTCTAGTAAAACTCACTGCTAATTCTAAAGTTTCACCTTCAAAGCCCATCGCAAATATTTTAACAATATTTTCTGTCAGTACTAGTCCTAACAAAACTAAGACTGTACTTATTAGCAATACCAAATTAATTATCTTATTGGTAAATAAATTACTCTTCTGTGTTCCGTACTTGTTTTCAATTGTATTATAGATTGGAATATATCCTGCCAGCAGCCCTAAACCTACAAATTCTAAAAGGCTCATAGGAATTAACTGAGATACTAAATAAGCATCACTAATATTTGAAGCCCCGTAAAAATAAGATAATGTTATATCCCTAAAAAACCCAAAAAACTTTGAGCCAATAGTTAAAATCATAATAATTATAGCTGTTTTTTTCAAGTTAATACCACCAACCAATCTTTTAGCAATGCACTTTTGCTATATTAACTATTCCAATCAACCCTTTACATCAAACACCCTCATCCAAGTTTCTACTACGATAAATTTAAATCTAAAATCATGGTTAGTCTTTTTGTCAAATATCTCACGTACATAATCTATATTGAAATACTTAGTACTTCGTGGATTATCTAGTAAAGTTTCTTTAAAGTAATCATTAAGTTCGTCAAGCCATTTTTTTTGAGGAACACTAAACCCTAATTTATTTTTTCTATATGTCACTTCTTTAGGCATCTTATCTTCCATGTACTTTCTTAAAACAGCTTTCGTCCACCCATCCTTTAGTTTGTACTTATTTGGAATAGAAGCTGCTGTTTCAACAAAAGTATGGTCTAAAAAAGGAACTCTGGCTTCTATAGAGTGCGCCATAGAATTACGATCTTCATAACGAAGTAAATGACCAATTGCTCTTGCTAACTCATTTTTTTGAACTTCTTCAATGGATTTAAATTCAAGCATATCATCTACAATATTTTGAGTTTTGTACTGAGCACTAAAATTAGAATTTAAGAACTTAGATGTTTTATAGGTGAGGCGTTTCTTTCGAATATTTTTATTATTAAAGTAGATAAAGTAACCAAATAAGTCTTTAAGCGTTAACCTTGAATTCTTTGAAGATAAAGCAAACTCCTTAGCGAATCTCTTAAATTCAAACTTGGATAGCATCGTTTTTAGATGATAAGCATAAAATCTTTCATACCCTAATAAAGTCTCATCTCCACCTTGGCCATCAAGTAGTACTTTAACATTATTGGTTTTTACTCGTTCCATGACACACCATCCAGCAAAGATGCTTAAGCTTCCAAAAGGTTCTTCTTGATGCCAAACAAGTTTTTCAAAGTCCTCTTTGAGCTTTTTCTCACTCGGTTTAACTTTAAAATTACTACAACCCGATTCTTTTACTATCATATCACTATAATATCTTTCATCAACTTCTTTTGAATCATCGTAACATGCTGTAAATGTATTGAAATTACTCACATTATAACCTTGTTTTTTTAATTGATTAGTGGCTATAGACACAACACTTGAAGAATCCAGTCCACCGCTTAGACAACTGCCAACTTCAACATCACTTCTAAGTCTCAATGAGATGCTTTTTTCTAATTGATTCCCAATAGATTCAGCAGATCTCTCAAAACTTGTTGTTATATTATTAATTCGATTATCTAGATCCCAATACTTATATTTATTAATGCTTAGCGTGCTAGTATTTTCTTCTAATTGAATTATCATATTATAGCCGCCTTGCAAAGTAAACACATTTTCAAAAAAGGTCTCATCAGAATGATCATGTATTCCATAAAATAAAAATGTGAATAGTGTTTTTTCGTTTACCCTAGGCTCTAGTCCATATTCAAATAATTGTTTAATTTCAGATCCAAAGACTATCTTTTCATTATCCTTGTAATAATAAAAAGGCTTTTCACCTAATCTATCTCTGGAACAAAATAGTAGTTTTTTTGCCTTATCCCATATTGCAAAAGACCACATCCCATTAAATTGCTTTACGCATTCTTCACCCCAATGAAGATATGCATTAATTAATACTTCTGTATCTCCTTCAGTTTTAAAATAGTACCCTTCTCTTTTTAACTCTTCTCGAATTTCAATATAATTATAAATTTCACCATTGTATGTTATCACTATGTTTGAACTACACATAGGTTGATGCCCTTTGGAAGAAGTATCTATAATACTTAAACGCCTATGTGCTAATGCCAAATTGTAATTAGAATCTACAATATTATCAATCGAGTAACCTAATTCCTCTTTTATTTCTGCTAGAGTATCGTTTCCAAAAGCAAATATTTCTTGATCTTCATTATAAAAATAAAATCCTTCATCATCAGGTCCTCTATGTTTAATAACATCCGACATTTTCTTAAATCTGTTAATATATAAAGATTTATCTAAATTTAAAACTCCAGCAATTCCACACATTTTATCACCTCATAAATTTATTAAACTTAATCTTTTATTTTAGTTCTAGTAAATAAGCAAACACATATAATTAATCACCCATATTATTTGAGTACAAAAACAATATCACTATCAAAAATAATAGTCCTCCCGTAAGTAATGTAGTTAAAAAAGCTCCATCATTTAATGCCAATATTGAGAACAGTGATAATCCTACTACTAACTCTTTTCCTACTTTAACACTTAAAGAATCTATTGTTTTTAGAACAAAAACAAATAATATAGATATAATAAACATTCCAAAATAGCCCATGTTAGCATATGCATCTGCTAAGTAACCTGTATTAGTCCACATATCTGGGCTGTTATAGTAAACCTCCCCTATCAAATTCGCAATATTTACATCATACGGATAAGTTATCCCAAATATATTTCCAAGGATACCTAAAGAAAAATACATATAAGGGTTGCTCGAAAAAAAATCATAATAAGAAAATTTTATATGTGCAGGAACAAGAAGAAAGCGCCGTATAAATATAGAAGGTATTAGTAATGATTTGGATACAAAATAGTGTATTAGTATAATAAAAGAAACACTTGATGCTAATGCAGTAGATAATTTGAAAAAATCTACTTTTTTCAAAAGCCAACAAACAATTATTATAGCTACTGGTATAAATAAGAATGCCTTGTGCGCTGTAATCATATATATAACAATTTGTAAAGCAATTGAAACTGCTAAAAATTTTTTTGATCCTTTTAAATAAGCTATCGTAATTAAAAAAGGATTAATTACTTTTGCTTGCCAAGGCACTAAATAGTTCATTAAAAATGGGTAAGTTACAACACTTCTAACATCATAAACATTGAGGATGTTCATTGTGCTTAAGGACGGTAATCCATTTGCACGAAACATTGAAGTATATACAAATATAGTAATGCTAACTATTATTAAATATAGTAACCTTTTGGAATTTTTTATTCTAACAATTTTAATATTGGGAATTAATTTTATTAAAATGCATTGCAATAAAAGAGCAAGTACATTTGCTAACATAAATCCGTTTGGTTTATTCATAAATGCATATATAGTAAGCATAGGAATAAACATTATAATTAAGTGTAGCTGCAAAAATATTGAAGAGGGTTTATTTTGATCTTTAGGAATAAATACAAATAAAATCACAAAAATAAATAGACTCGATAAATACTTATATGCATTATAATCTAAACTAAAACCCATATACTCGTAGTACTTATGAATAAAAAAAACATAAAAAATATCTATTATTATTTTATAAATAAGCAAGGAAAAAAAAGCTACAATACTTCTCTTCTTTATAATTAACATATTTCTTCACCATATTTCTATAAAGTATCATTATATATATTTTCTAAATTTTTAACAACTTCTTCCCAACTATAGCTAAATTGAATTTTTTCTATGTTTTTAATTTTTTCTCTAAGAACTTGTCTATTAGCATTTATATATGATACTAAGTCTTTAATTTCTTCTACACTCTCGCCATCAACTGCAAAACCTATATCATGTTCACTAATGAAACCTTCTAATACCGATCCTTTAGTTACAATTACAGGAGTTTTGGTAATAATTGCTTCAAAAAATTTAACCGGGTAACCAATCATATGCTGTGGATTATCCTTAGAGTAAACTATATAACTTATATCAGTATCGCTATATAGCCTTGAAGATTCTTTAGGATTATATCGTCCTGTAATCTTTGTATTAACATAATTTTCTTTTATTGAGTTTAATTTATTAAAGGCTCGGCCATCACCATGGATTGAGATAAATACATTTTCTAAACTATTACAAGCTTCCATAAGATTCTTAAGTTCATCAAATTGTCTAACCACACCAATATATGAAATGTTTAAAGTTGAATTTTTACTCTTTTTAACGCCTAAATAATCAGTTGTATTCGGATAATTAGGTAAGTATATCGATTTTGACTTTAATTTATCATTCAAATGTCTAATCTGCACTTCATTAACATAAATTATTGCATCTGATTTGTTTTGAAGATAATTAACAATAATTCTAATTATTTCTTTGTACTTAAGCTTTTCTTTTTGCATTTCATAAAATTCATGCATATCAAAAATTAGTCTAGATTTTTTTGATTTTACAGAATAGCCTGCTATCGCACCATCTAAATCATGACAATGAAGATAGTTAAACTCAATTTTGCTTAAATATTTTTTTATTTCTAGTATAAACTTAAAATATGATCTTATTTGACGTATCCCCGTTCCACACTTTGCATATGGGAAAAACCTTCTTACTTTTACACCATCTATCTTATCAGTCGGGCTATTAATATAATCATTTTCCCTATCCCAACATAAAACTTCAACATCAAATCCTCTATCAACCAAATATTTAGCCTCTTTATGGACTCTTATATCTGGATCATATCTATTAGTAACAATCATTATTACTTTTTTCATTCAGCACCATCCTAAAAATATACTCATTACTGCTTCAGTGTCAATTCAGTATTTTCAAAATCGAGTTGCACACCCTAACAATATCCTCTTTACTCAAATATGGATGCATAGGCAAAGAAAGAACCGTATCACAAAGTTCATTAGTTACTTCAAAATCACTATCATCATATTCATACTGAGCAAAAGCCCCTTGCTTATGCATAGGCTTTAGATAATAAACCATACTAGGTATACCTTCTTCTAGTAATTTGGCTTGTAAATTGTCTCTTTCTTCCTTATTTTTCAATTTAATCGTATACTGAGCAAAACTAGCCAAATAACCTTCCGGAATAATTGGTGTTTCTACAATACCTTTTAGTTTTTCTGTATATAATTGATATATTCTATTAACATCTTCAAGTTCATGCTCAATAAAGGCAGTCAACTTCACATTAAGCACTGCAGCCTGAATAGAATCAAGTCTTGAGTTAACTCCTATTCTTACGTTATCATACTTATTATCACCTTTACCGTGAACTTTTAATGAGTTAAGAAGTTCAGCTAATTGATCATCATTGGTGAAAATAGCTCCACCATCCCCATAGCAACCAAGTGGTTTTGCTGGAAAAAATGATGTTGTAGCGGCATCACCAAAACTACATGCTTTCTTTCCTTTTATACTTCCTCCAAATCCTTGAGCGGCATCTTCCAAAACTTTTAAATTATATTTTTTTGCTATCTTTTCTATCTCTATATGATTTGCAGGTAGTCCAAATAAATCAACTGGTATAATTACTTTAGGTGTTAACTTTCCTTCACGTAAAACCTTAATAATCGAACCTTCAAGTTTTTCTGTATCAATATTAAACGTATCTCTATCTACGTCTACAAATACTGGTGTAGCCCCTCTAAAGGAAACAATTTCACCAGTTGAAAAGAATGTAAAGTCTGGAACGAAAACAGCATCGCCTTCTTTTATCCCCCACGCCATAATAAGGAGAGTCATTGCCTCAGTGCCGTTTGCGCATGTAATACAGTGCCTAACGTTGACATAATCAGCTAGTCTTTGCTCCAGCATGTTTACTTCTTTGCCCCCAATAAAATTAGTGTTATTTATAACTTCCTGGATAGCTGCATCAATTTCATTCTTATATTTATCATATTGAGCCTTTAAGTCTCTAAATTGCATTGCTAACACTCACCTTTCATCTCTACTATCTTATTGATTTAATAAAATCAATAAATCTAGAATGCTCAATAGCAAAATTTCCACTCACAGTTGAATTGTCAGGAACACTCCTTGTTACAACAGCACCTAACGTTATTTTGCAATTATTACCAATTGTAATTCCATTAGAGATTGTAGCATTAACTCCAATCCAGCAATCTTCTCCAATAGTGACTCTACCTGCCAACTTAACTCCTGCAGTTATAAATGTTCTTTCTCCGATGATGTCATCGTGCGCAACATGAATAAAATTATCTAATTTTACATATTTGGATAAAATTGTGTCTCCGCCTAATACTCCTCTGTCAACACAACAGTTGTGCTGAATTTCAACGTTATCTTTAATTACAGCTCTACCACCCGTTTTTACTGAAATAACTTTTGTTCCATCATTTAAGAATTGAAATCCATTTGTGCCAATTTTGCATCCAGATCTAATAATCACATTATCACCAATTATTGAACCTGAATGTATTACTACCCCTGCCTCTATGACTGAGTTCTCTCCAATTACAATGCTATGGTCTTCAATATATGCTCCATCTGATATTACCGCTGTATCTGCTATTTTATTTTCAAATTTAGCCCAGTAGAATTCATTTTCTACAAGTTTATTATGAATCTCATAAAACTGTAGTTTTGGATCATCAGATATAATCAAGCCATATTCATCTGGAATAATTTTTTTGTCGTAAATCTGTTTAGTTGTGATAAGAGCAACAATATTCTTGTTATCTAGTATAGCTTCTAAATACTTTTCATCTGAGAAAAAAGCTAATACTCTTTCGTTATTGAATTTTGTAGTTGCCATCCCCAGCGCATTGAATTCAGAATCATTCATAACTTCTAAATTAGCCATTACTTCCTTAAGTTCAATTATTCTCATATATTATCCCTTCTTTCGTGGCATAACAGTTGCGACACCTGTTATTACTTCTTCATTATTTTGATTTATACATTTTGTCTTGAGCTTAAGAATATTCTTTTCTTCATTTTTTTCAATAACTTCTACAATCGCATTGATTGTATCTCCAAACTTTACAGGCTTTAAAAATCTTAAATCCTGACCTAGATAAATAGTTCCAGGTCCAGGCAATTGAACTCCTAAAACTGCTGATATTAACCCAGCACTTAACAATCCATGTACAATTCTTTCCCCGAATATTGTTTTCCTTGCTTCTACATCATTTAAATGTGCTGGATTATAGTCACCAGTTATACCCGCAAACAAATAGACATCCGTTTCTGATATAGTTTTTTGAAATGAGGCACTATCTCCAATATTGATTTGATCTATTGTCTTCCCTTTAACCATCTCAACGCCTCCTCTTTTATATAGATTGCTTATCAAACCTTCCTTTAAAATCTAAGGTGCTACATTTATCAAGTGGGAGTTTGACACTCTTTCCTTCAGTTGCTGACTTGTAAATTGCAAGAACTAGTTCAAGGGCATTTCTACCGTCAACAGCAGTTACATAAGGATCTCTATCGCTTTTAATTGCATCAATAACATCTGCATAAAGTGGATTATGCCCGAAGCCATAAACATTTGGTGGATTCTCATGGTATTTTTCTTTTACTTCTTCTGGATCATCTAAATTATCTGCAAACTGCCACTCTTCAATTAGATTTACAGACTTACCGCCGGCTTTAACCGTTCCTTTTTCTCCAAAGATATATAAAGTTTCTTCAAGGTTTTTAGGAAAAATATTAGTAGTACCTTCAATAATGCCATAGCTTCCGTTTGAAAACTTTACTAATGCCATTCCTAAATCTTCAGCATCAATAAACCCATGGATTAAATTATCTGTCATACCTACAACTTCAGTAATTTCATCTCCCATCATCCATCTTAAAAGATCAATGTTATGGATACACTGATTCATGAGAGCCCCACCATCTTGCTCCCATGTACCTCTCCAAGGTGCCTGAGTATAATAGTCTTCGCCTCTGTTCCATCTAACATGGGCTGTACCGTGCATTAGTTTTCCAAACCTATTAGCTTCAACAGCTTCTCTTATTTTCAGAACAGATTTATTGAATCGATTTTGATGACATGCACTTACTTTGATATTTTTTTCATTGGCTTTTTCGATAATCATATCTGCCTCTTCTAAAGAAAGAGCAATAGGCTTTTCTATAATAAGATTAGCTCCAGCTTCAATACAATCTAATGCAATTTGTCCATGTTTTCCACTTTCCGTACATATTGCTACTAGTTCAGGTTTCTCATTACTAAGCATTTCTTTATAATCTACATATTTCTTTGTTTCATTTGGCAGATTGAAATCTTGAACAGTAGTATTCATTTTTGATTCGTCTATATCACATAACGCTACAATACCTAGCTTGTTTTCAAGTGCAGCTGCTATATGATTTGGTGAAATTCTTCCACATCCTATAATCGCATATTTTAAACTCATCCTAGTCCTCCTTATAGTAACTCGATATTTTCACGTGATTCTACTTGCTTCATTGCATTCTTAGTATCAAAGATCGCCTTAGCATGTTTCTGAACAAAATTATAATCAACATTTGTGTGAGCAGTAGTTACAATTACAAGGTCTGCACTTTCTATAAGTTCTAAAGTAAGTTCAGGTTCGCCTTTCTTAACTACATCGTGTTCACGGTATTCAGAGACAAATGGGTCATAATAAACAACTTCTGCGCCTTCTTTTTCAAGTTCTTCTATCACCCTTATAGCAGGACTTTCTCTGTAATCATCAATATCTTGCTTATATGCTACACCAAGAACTAAGATTCTAGCACCATTCATAGCTTTCTTAAATCTATTAAGAATCTTGCTTGATCTCTCTGCGCAGTATTCAGGCATCCTATCGTTTACCATCATTGAAGACTCAATCATAGATGTATGGAATCCATATTCTCTTGCCTTCCATGATAAATAATATGGGTCTAACGGAATACAATGACCTCCCAGACCAGGTCCGGGATAGAATGCTTGGAACCCGTAAGGTTTTGATTTTGCTGCATCTACAACTTCCCAAAAGTTGATGCCCATTTTATTACTTAAAATTGCCAACTCATTAACGAGTCCAATATTTACATTTCTATAAGTATTTTCTAGGATTTTTTCCATCTCAGCTACAGCAGGCGATGATACTCTGTGAATAGGTGCCTCAAGAATGGCCTCATACATTGCTGCAGCGACATCAGTACATTCAGGCGTGATTCCTCCCACTACTTTTGGAGTATTTTTCGTTTTATAAATAAGATTACCTGGATCTACTCTTTCTGGTGAAAAAGCAAGATGGAAGTCCACTCCACATATCAATCCTGATTTTTCGAGGATAGGCTTCAACAGTTCTTCTGTAGTTCCAGGATATGTAGTTGATTCAAGAACAATTAACATATCTTTATGCATGTATGGCACAATACTCTCAGCCGAAGCTTTCACATAGCTGATATCTGGTTGCTGGTATGCATCAAGTGGCGTAGGCACTGCAATACAAACACAATCAGCAGATGCTACTTGAGCAAAATCCGTTGTAGCAGATAAAAATCCCGACTTAACTATTTCTTCTAGATCCTCATTAACAACATCACCAATGTAATTCTTTCCTGCATTGACCATTTCAACTTTTGATTCTTGAACGTCAAATCCAATAGTCTTAAATCCCGCCTTAGCTTTTTCTACCGCTAAAGGAAGACCTACATAGCCTAATCCTACTACGCCGAGAGTTGCTGTTTTATTCAATATTTTTTCTTTTAAAATACTCATATTAATTATCTCCTTCAATAATATTTATTAACTTACCTGTTAATTCTTTAAAATCATAGTCTTTAGCAGCTTTCAATGCGTTATCACACATTGAATTATAGTCATCTATGGAAAGTTCTCTAATTTTAATAATTTCTTCAGCTAACTCTTCTGGGCTAGCATTATCTACTATAACACCGCAATCATATCTTTCGACTAAATCATAACCGAATTGACAATCTGAAAGTATTGGCTTACCACTAGCAAAGTATTCAAATAATTTATTTAGACTTGCTCCATATTTTTTTAGATTATTTTGGTCAAAATGCATTATGTTCAAATCAGATTTACTTAGAATGTAAGGAATTTTTTTCTTTTCAACAAAACCTTTAAATACAACATTATCAATTCTATTATCAGTACAATAAGCTTCAAGGCTTTGCCTGTCACTGCCATCTCCAAATATTATGAATTTCACATCTTTGATACCTATTTTTTGAATTCCCGAAGCGGCCTCAACAATACTTCTTACATTATTCACCTGTCGTATTGATCCAGCATAGATTACTTTAAAGTTATTTGGATTGTCTAAATCATCATCTTCTAGTTGAAAATGTTCTTTATTATAGTTGAATACTTTTAAATCAACACCGTTATTAATATGATAAACTTTTCTAATATCAATAGGTCCACCTTGGTCCTTATCCCAACCGTGGTCAATAATATAATCTTTGCCGCCCTCCATAGTAAAAATTAGCTTGTCAGCTGACTTATATATCCACTTCTCTCCCGCATAAAGAGCTTTAGTTATCAAATTATTTTTATCAAGTTTGCCATATGCTATTAATGTTTCTGGCCACAAGTCTCTTACTTCACAGATACAGGAAATTCCAAACTTCTTTGCAATCTTTATTCCCGCTATTAAAGTAAGAGGATGAACACTCGAAGCTAAAATCACATCTGGTTTTCCGTTTAATTCTGCATATTGCTTGGCAGTCTTGAAAAGCCCTCTATAAAACATAATCATATTAAAAATTCTTTTTTTTCCGTTTCCTTTATACTCAGGTGTTTTAATAAATACATAAGGTATATTGTTCAAAGAATCTGTAGAATAATTAGCTCCGTTTGTATCAATTATTTCATTTGAGTTATGAATTGTTGATGCACAAAATATTGTTGGGTTATAATCTTCTCCTATAAGATTATCTGCAAACCAATAATGTCGTCCAGCTTGATCTTTAAAAGTATTGGTTGCATAATGATTTAATATCCAGACATTTCTCTTCATTTATTAATTCTCCTCACTAGGATCACACCCCTGCCTATTTCAATACTATCTTTACACATAACCTAAATGTGGTTCTCTGCACTACACATAAATCTACTCATGAAACTTAATAGGCTTAGCCGGCGATCCAACAGCTGTGCAATTTGCTGGTAAATCTTTTACAACTACCGCCCCTGCACCAACAACTGTGTTTTTCCCAATGCTTACACCTTGAATAATCGCTGATCCAGTTCCAACGCTTACACATTCTTTAGTTTTAACAAAACCCGATATATTAACGCTCGGAAGAACTGTTGAATAATCACCAATATTAGCATCATGACCGATTGTACAATCTAGATTTATAATGACATGTTTGCCAATTTGAATATTTACAGTAATAATATTTCCTGCGCAAATGATTGATCCTTCACCAAAAATAACACTTTCTGAGTAAATTACACTTGGGTGGATTAATATAGGATATTGATTTTTACTCCCATCTAATTTTTCTATAATTTTCTTTTTAGTAACGGGGTCACCAATCGCATTAACTACATACAACTCTTGCTCTTTCAACCAATTGATATTTCCAACGACTTTATATCCATTAATCTCAGATCCTTGAATTTTTTCATTATCATCAACAAAACCTACAAGGTTCCATTCTTTATTTTTTTTGTTAATATCTTCAATTAGCCAAGCTACTTCTCTCCCAAAACCACCAGCACCAATAATAACTATATCTTTCATTTAACTAATCCTCCTCATAGAACGATTTTTCTTATTAAACAAAATGCTTCTGCTGCTTTTACACCTATGGTAGAACCTCTAAGTTTTGCAAGGGATACAATTGCCTCAATTGATCTCGGGTGTGGAAATTCTGTTAATTGGGTTGTGAAATGCTCCATGGCTGTTTTCTTCTTATCTAAATAACCAGTTATATCAATGTATGTGTTTGGCATAAACACATTAGTAACATGTGGAATATTCCACTCTGTTTCAGATAGGGTTTCATAAGAATAAACCTCTAAAATCCTATGGTTTTTAATTGGCCTAACACCTACCATAGCCGCTTGAGACACTATGTAGTGATCCAGATGCATATCTCCAAAATGAGGTATAAAAACTACGTCCGGTTGAACTTCATCGATTACTCCATTAATTTTTTTGTTTACTTCATGCTTTGGTACTTCACTTAACATCACGGCAGGAAGGTCCAAGAAATAGGTTTGATTAATACCTAGAAATTTATGTGCTTCTATTGCTTCGTTTCGCAATTTATCTAATACTTCCTGAGGAAACATAGAAGGGTGACCAGTTGTCATTACACAAACATAAACCTCGTGGCCTTCATCAACATATTTAGCTATGGTTCCTCCCACGCCTAACACTTCATCGTCTGCATGAGGTGCAACGACTAAAACCTTCATCTTAACACCGCCTGTTATTTAAATTTATGACCTACGATAAATCTGTTTCCGGTATTTTCTATTTCATATTCTTCAATGATAAGTATTTCGTCAATTGTTATGACGCCTATCTCGTTATTTACAAAAGCTATTTGTCCAGGAATTCCAATATACTTTGTATTACTCTCGACTCTCGCTTTCCAAATGATTACTTGTTTATCTTTATAAATTCCAAACGCTCCAGGGTATGGTCTACTGGTCGCTCTAATAAGTTTCTCTATTTCAAGCGCCGGTTTTTCCCAATCAATATGACCATCGTCCGGTCTTCTTACCAAAAGATATGTGGCATCTTCATGGTTCTGCTTAACGAAATCAACTTCATCGATATACATTCTTGGTAAACACTCATTCAGTGCTCTAATCATCGCATCACAAACTTTGTTATAGACATCAAATGCATAATCTGTCTTTTTAATCCTATACGGATGCTGAGCAATAATATCGCCTGAATCCATTCCTTCATCAAGCTTAAACAAAGTGACTTTTGACTCTTCTACACCTAAGATAATCTGCCACGGTATTGCAGCCCTCCCCCTATACTTAGGTAGTGGCGTAGGGTGAAATCCTATAGAATAGTCATTTGCCATTTCTAAGATTTCTTGTGGAATAAGCTGTGATAAGCCAATAACAAATATAAAGTCTGGATTAATATCTTTTATTTTTTCTTTAACTTCACTAGAGTCTATCTTTTTGAACTTCAAGTATGGTAGTTTGTTCTCTTTTGCAATTTCATGAATTGGAAAATAGTCAGATACATTTATTGATACTTCCTCATCTAATGAGCAAACTAAATCTACTTTTATATCATTTTTTATTAATGTCTCTAAAGCAACTTTACTAGAGAGCACGGATCCTATAAAAACAGTCTTTTTCATTTATCCGAATTCTCCTCTCTTATTTTTGAATCAGTTTTATTTACAAATTTGTCTTCACCTAAGAAGACAATAGCTACAGTCTTTAAAATAATTTTTATATCATTGATAAAACTAATATTTTCAACATATTTCACATCATATGCACTTTTTTCTTGCCTATCCAAGTAAATATTTCCGTTAATTTGAGCAAGTCCAGTAAGTCCTGGTCTCACATCAAATCGTTTAAGTTCCCACTCTTCATACTGTTCAATATACTCTGGTAGCGTAGGTCTAGGGCCAACTATGGACATATCTCCCTTTAAAATATTAATAAGTTGAGCAAGTTCATCAATCTTGAATCGTCTCAAAAATTTCCCGAATGGAGTTATTCTAATGTCACTTCCAGTGACTTCAACACCAACCTTTTGCTGCTTCACCGCATCTTTAACCATTGTCCTGAATTTATAGACTTTGAATATCTTTTGGTTTTTACCAGGTCTTTCTTGTCTAAAGAAAATTGGTCCTTCTGAACCCATTCTTATCAAAATAGCTACTACTATAAGAAGTGGTGAAAGAACGAGAATCGCGATTAGGGAGAGTACAAAATCTAATATTCTCTTGAAATATTTACTATATATTGATTGTTCTATCTTCGCTGATTCCATTTACCACAGCCCCTTTATAATTAAACATATTCTCTTAAGATCCTCATCTGTCATCTTCGTATCAGATGGCATGCACACACCATTCTCAAACAGCTTCTCGCTCACATCTGAACCAACATAATCATACTCAGCGAAGAATGGCTGCATATGCATTGGCTTCCAGACAGGCCTTGACTCAATGTTCTCTTTCTCCAAAGCTTCCATAACATCTAAGGGTCTTACATCACCCTTCAATGTCATAACACTTAACCAGTAATTAGGTTCATTCCAGTCATTGATTGGCATAAATTCAACACCTTCTAACTGACCAAGCTCTCTCTTATAAAACTCAAAGATATATTTCTTCTTGGCTACTCTCTGATCTAGTACTTTAAGCTGCCCTCTCCCAATCCCAGCAACGACATTGCTCATACGGTAATTGAATCCTAATTCGCTATGCTGGTAGTGCCTTGCTGCATCTCTAGACTGAGTGGACCAAAACCTAACTTTCTTGATTTTTTCTTCATCATCAGAAACAAGCATGCCCCCACCAGAAGTAGTGATGATTTTGTTTCCATTAAACGAGAACACCCCAAACTCACCAAATGTTCCAGTATGCTTTCCTTTATAATAAGCCCCTAAAGACTCAGCTGCATCTTCAATGACAGTTACCTCATACCTATTACAAATCTCCATAATCTTGTCCATATCAGCAGATAAGCCATATAAGTGCACAACCAAAACAGCCTTCACCTTATCTCCATACTTCTCGAAAGCTGCCTCTAATGCTTTAGGATCCATATTCCATGTTTCATAATCACTGTCGATAAAGACAGGTGTAGCATTCTGATAGATGATCGGATTGGCAGTTGCAGAAAAAGTAAGGGTTGGGCAGAAGACTATATCTCCTTCACCAACGCCAGCAGCTTTAAGAGCTAAGTGAATGGCTCCTGTACCAGATGTCATAGCTGCTGCATGTTTTGATCCTACTTTTGTAGCCAACTCTTTCTCAAATTCATTTACATTCGGTCCAAGTGGTGCTACCCAGTTTGTATCAAAAGCTTCTTGTACGTATTGCATTTCATATCCTTCATCACTCATGTGTGGTGAAGCTAGCCATATCTTTTTATTAGATGTATTCTCAGCCATTTCCAGTCATCCCTTTCTGTTAATACTTATAGAAACCTTCTTTTGTTTTTCTTCCTAATTTGTTTGCTCTTACCATTTTTCTAAGTAAAGGATGCGCAGTATACTTATCTAATCCGAATTCAGTATGAAGAATATCCATTATGTTCAAACAAACATCTAAACCAATTAAATCTGCTAGTGCCAATGGTCCAATTGGATGGTTTGCACCACTTTTCATTGCTGTGTCAATATCTTCAATTGTTGCAACACCTTCACTGTAAATTGAGACCGCTTCATTTATCATTGGTATAAGCATTCTATTTACGATAAACCCTGGTGCTTCTTCAACCAAGACAGGATTTTTGCCAAGTTCTTTAGAAAGGTTCTGTGCAAATTCAATTGTTTCAGTAGATGTAGTCATGCCTTTAATTAACTCAACTAACTCCATTATTGGTGCAGGGTTGAAGAAGTGCATTCCAACAACTTTATCTGGACGTTTCGTTACCAAAGCCAATTCTGTAATAGACAATGAAGATGTATTAGTTGCTAAGATTGCTTTGCTATTGATAAACTGATCCATTTCAATGAATTTTGCTTTCTTAATTTCCATGTTCTCAGAAACAGCTTCTATTGCTAAATCAACATCAATTGCTTTCTGTAATGAATCGATAATTTCGATGTTATTTAAGAAGTTGTTTTTATCTTCATTAGATAATTTTCCTTTAGTAACTAACTTGTCGAATCCATTTTCTAAGTTTACTAATGCACGTTTAGAACTCTCTAAATTGGGATTATATAAAAATACTTTATGATTATTCTGTGCAAAGATTTGACTAATCCCTCTTCCCATTGTTCCCGTTCCATAAATTAAAACTCTCATATGATATCCTCCCAATAATATGTATTTATTTCATGTGCCCTTTTAGGCATCATAATTCATTAATTTAAATCATGTCTATATGTAGTGTTTAGTACTGTTTTTGTTACTATATCTTGCATAATTCCGTCTCGTGATTGGATGCATAGACGTGTAATGCTTCTGTAACATTAGTACATTTCCGAGTCATGCTGAAACCCTTGATATTACTTGCTTACAGCCTCTTTATCCTTTCACCATACTCACGTCGAATCGGCGCTAAATACATAAAAGTTTGCGATTTCTCAGACTACATAGACTACAATAATACAGTAACCATTGATTTTACTGGCTTTGAGCCTGTAGTCTGACTTTTTTATAGACTACAAAACCACATTTCGTCAAACTACATGTTGTGGTCCGATATTTTTGAGCTACTATATCTTGTAATCCTAAGACCATACTCACGTCGAAAATTTTGGCTGGTAATTATTACCATTTATGCAGGATGTTGTGGTTGAAATTTCTTGACATACTACATCTTGTGGTTTTGGTCCTTTCAACATACTCACGTCGAAATTATACGAAAAGGATAAATAGGATTTATGCAGCATATTGTATTCTAAAAATCACTACATACTACATATTGTGATTTTGGTCCTATCACCATACCGGTGTTTGTCAACATAGTTGTCAGTAAATCCTATAAAATTTATGATGATATTTCTTCAATGAATTCAATAGATTCTTCATTCTCTGGGTTTAGCCAAACTCTCTCTTCCAGATCCCAGTTACGGATATTTCGAGACCATCTATTAGGATTTTTTAGCTTTGCTGCTTCATAAACAGCTTTACGATTCGCTAATACAGCTTTTCCTTGTCCACTGTGTCTTTGTTCCGGGGTCAGGAAATTAAGCCCACTGTGATGATGCTCCTTGTTGTACCAGCGTGCAAATTTGAGTACCCAAGTTCTTGCATCTTCTATACTTGCAAGACCCTTACGTGGGTAACCTGGACGATATTTAAGTGTTTTAAATATTGCTTCTGCGTATGCGTTGTCATTACTCACTCGAGGTCTACTGTTTGATGGCATAACGCCTAGCATAATCAAGGTTTCAAGTAATGTCGCGCCTTTCATCGGACTGAAATTATCACTGTGGAGAACAAGTGGTTTCATATCTATAGAACGAACTCTTTCAAGAAGCTCTTTGAAATAATCCTTATTGAAAACTTTCTCGCCTTGTTTTAATCTTTCATCATCTAAGACAAATCCTTTAATCATATATTCTTTTAATACTTTTGTTGCCCATATTCTAAATTGAGTAGCTCGCTTAGAATTAACTCTGTATCCAACGGCAATAATGACATCCAAGTTATAAAAAATAACATCTCTCGAAACTACCTTCTTCTTGAACTACTCGAAATTTTCGAGTAGTTGCTCAGATCTACATCTCGCATAACAAACTAAATCTTTGACATCTCTTATGCTACATCTTGTGGTCTTGGTCCTTTCACCCTACTCACGTCGAAAACCCGGCTCCCATTTATTGGAAATTATGCAGGATCTAGCAGAAGCATTTTTCCCCTCTGCAACATCTTGTGTTTTGCATTTTTCACTCATCCTTACCTCATACTCATATTCAACATTAGTATGCGGAAAGGATAAATACTATATATTGCGTAACATTATTTATAAGTCTTGTAGAACTTCTTCCCATCCAATTGTGTTATTTCTATCAATTGTTTTAATTAGTCCTATTAAAGTGTCTACCTTGATCACAATTCTAGCTGTTACATTATGAGTATCATCATCTTGCATAATCATCATATGTTGATCAATTGAATTATTCACAACTAAATATTTCCCGTGTGCAAAACAATTTCGAATATGTCTTAACAATTTTAGTAAGTTATTTGATCCTGGAGTTTTTCCGATAACAAATCTTTCGGCAATAATATCTTCCAACATATTATCCATCAGCTTATTCTCTTCAAATCTATCTAATAAATCATCCTCATCAGTAAAAATGTAATTACCCGAATTGAAATCAATTATTGCATCAAGCCTTTTTTGTAAGCCATATTTCGAGTTATACTTTTCTTTCCAGCCATATTCCTTCAGAGATATAGCTCTTCTAGATGTAGTCTCGCAAGGTGTATTTACAACAAAAAACTTTAGTAGTAAATACTCAACTTTCCTATCTAATACTACCTCAGGTCGACTATCAATTAAAATTGATTTGTTCTTAATGTATTTATATGTTTGGTGCTGTTTGCTTTTCGACATATATACATCACCTCTTATAACAATAAACTGATGAGAAAATTTTCGTAACACACATACTAATTTATTCTATTGTAATACTACATCTTGCATAACTAATTTGATTCTTTTCAATTTTTATGCTACATCTTGTGGTTTTGGTCCTTTCACCATACTCAAGTCGATAAATACATACAATCAAAAAGTTTACGATTTCTCAGACTACATAGACTACAAAACTCTGAAACCTTTGATTTCACTAACTTTAATTTGTAGTCTGACTTTGTAGTGCGACTACATTTCACTTCTTAGTCATCCTTACATATTAACATCACAACCAAGGCACTTCCTCCCCCGGTTCTTCCCCTCCTTCACTCTCACTACCATGTCCATTACATTTGACTTTGCCATCCAAAAAACCAATCACACCACCAGCTGGACATACCTCATGAAAATTCTTAATAATAAATTGATCAAATAGAGCATCCTCATGATCAATATCATTTTCTACCAGATAAGCCATGTACATTCTTTCTACAGTTTCCCGATTTGCAGTACAAACTCTTTCTTCTGCAACAACTCTAAATCCCGTTAATCTTGGAGCAGCTATTACAGCAAGAATTCCCAGGATCGCAATCACAACAATCAATTCTATTAAAGTAAACCCACCAGATTTTTTATCCATTATTATCACTTTGAGTGGTTAGAGATAAGAAATAAGAAGTTTGTTACCGTCTAGCATTTCTATTCGTGATATCTTAATCTCAGCATGCCTCAACTATTCGGAAAATCCTAATAGTTGCTTCTTCTTCAAGTTAATGGCCAAAAAAATCTTTATACCTCATTCCAATGTGCTCGAATTCGATTACCTTAATACTCTCACTTGTTGCAATTATGCAACAACTAAAGTAGCTTTATCCCTAAATTAGTTTAGGCAAATTTTACCCATACTGAAAGAATCAACTTGTCACGCAGTGCGTGACTATTCCTTAGAATTTCTTTTATAAATCGACTTCCCTACACTATCAATATGTTTTTTTAATTCTTCATTTGAAATGTCATTATAGTTTAAAACATCGAAAAAATATGGTAATGGATATTCTTCATTTAAGTCGTCACTCATTCTTCTTAATATCTTTCTATCTATGTGTTCTCCTATTATAGCTAAATCAACATCTGACCCTTTTTTATAATTGCCCATGGCTCTGCTACCGAATAGGACAACTTCTTCAATTTGTTGATACTTATTAGCAGCTTCTGAGATAAGCTTTAAATCTCTATCTAACAATCCATACATTTCTATAACTCCTTAACTACCTTATCATATAGTTTTTTAAGCTCTGGAAAATAAAGTTTTATAATATCATTAACCATTTTCTTCGCCATATCTTCATCATACGTATGAACTGTTAAGTTTCTATCTGAAAGACCGTCAATCCAAACGTGCCCATCATCAATCAAACCAATTTGATATGCCTGCTTGATTGTTTCTCTTGGGCTTTTCACACTAATCTCTTGAGCTTCAAGATAGTCCTTCATCAACTTCCAAGAAAGTTCAAAAGAAATTTCAAAGAACTGAATAATACCTGCTCTTTCGAGTTCTGTTTCAATGGGTTGGTTAATATATTGATTCAATAGCTTGTAAGATTTTTCAAAGTTGACAAATCTTTGTTTCCACCTTATATCCTTCAACTCATCCATATAAATACTCCTTCCAAACTGTATTATATATTGTCACCTTTATTTATCATCTCGTGCGACCTAATGATACAATCAATATCTTGCATAACAACTTATTATACTAGACCTACTTATGCTATATCTTGTGGTTTTGGTCCTTTCGCCATACTCACGTCGTTCTCCCAATCCAATCACAACAATAATCCTTAACTTTTCGTGGCTACTTGCAGATTATAACCATCAAATATAAGGTGTTCCACCACCTGGTGGCGTAATAATCTCATCATCCGACGGATCAGAACTCTCCTGATAGTGAATCGGGCAATAGATACCAGTTTCATCATTATATTCAACAGCCGCTCCACTAGGACAAGCATTCCCTATTACCCCAGACTCCAAAATAAACTTTGAAAATCCAGCGGCATTATTTAATTCTGGATTATCCATCACATAGAGTGAGAATTCCCTCTCCAACTGCCTAATATTATAAGCACAAACCCGACTCTCCACCAATTCCCGATACCCACCAATCCGCGGAACCGCAATCGCAGCCAAAATGCCTAAAATAGCAATAACAACAATCAATTCAATTAAGGTAAATGCGTAATTTTTTCTCATAACAATCACCTGAATAAAACAAAGTCCATTTTACAACATGTAATTGTGTTCCTATGCAGATTTAACCTTAAAAAAAATGTTGGTTAGGGGTTAGTTGGTTAGGAAAGTCAAATCCCATTCTCTTACCAACAACATCCAGTTACCATCTATTCTATTCCAACCATTAGAAAATTCCTAATAGTTCAGAGTAAAAGCATCCTTGAACTATCAAGAAACCCTTAATAGTTCATTCCAAAGTACTCGAATTCGATGGATTAAGAATCAGATTCTACTCTTGCAATGATTTCTCAATCTCTATCAAATTCCTCTCCCGCTTCAATTCCTTCTTTAATTCTTCCTCTGTAGGTAAATACGGAAGGTATTTAGCAGAAAATAGTTGCTTGCTTTCCTCTAACACAGAATATTTCACAACCGTTTCATTTCTTTCTGACGATAAAATGATACCTATTGTCGGATTGTCAGACTCGGACTTGATCTCTTTCTCAAAATACCTCACATAAAAATCCATTTGACCAATATCCTGATGACTCAATTTGCCAACCTTTAGATCAATAAGAATGAAGCACTTTAAGATATAATTGTAAAAAACTAAATCGATATAAAAATGGTCTCCCTCAGCGGTTATTCTTTTTTGTCTTGCAACGAACGAAAATCCTTTTCCGAGTTCTAAAAGAAATTTTTGCAGATTGTCCATCAAAGCTTTTTCAACTTCAATTTCTGTAAAGTCTCTATGATCGGTCAACCCCATAAACTCAAGTACAAACGGGTCTTTAATGATGTCTTCTGCTTGGATGCCTTTTTCCAATTTGTTAATTTCATTTCGTACAATCTGTTTGTTCTGGCTTGCAAGAATCCTTTGATAATAGAACGAGTTAATTTGTCGCTCTAGTTGACGAGTGCTCCAATTTCCTTCGATACACTCTTCTATATAAAAATTTCTGATTTCTTCATTTTCTATCTTCATTAATAACCGATAATGTGTCCAGCTCAATTCGTCACGCAGTGCGTGATGTTTTTGAAACACAATATAAAACTGGCGCATATAGCTTAAATTTGTAATAGTAAAGCCTTTACCAAATTCTTTAGTAAGTTCTTTTGATAGATTCTTAAGTAAATATTCTCCGTATTCAGCACGTTCACTTCCGTCTTGTGCTTCAACTATTCGGAATTTCCTAATAGTTGCATACGCTTCCAGTCTACATCTTGTGGTCTTTTTAGGGGTTAGATGTAAGGGGGTAAGAAAATAATTTATCCTTCCACATGACGTAGTCGCACTTAACGGGGCTTTAGCCCCACTTCCCGATGCTTTAGCATCAACTCGACAGCAGCTCTGCTGCTAATCCCCTAACCCCTATCCCGTCAACTTCAGTATAAAAATCCCATCCGCACCGGCATCTTGCCACTGGACGTATTTCAAATGTTTTTCCGGGCTTTCAATCCACATATAATCGTACCCATGTGTTTTAAGAAGGTCTTCCAGCAACTGACCAATCTCATCGTGCTTGCCGTAGATAAAAATCATCTCATCTGGCTTAAAATGGGCCTGAATCACCGAAAGCATATGGTTTTGAATCTTCAGAACCGCCTTATAAGACCTAGCAATATAGTCCACCGTCTTTTTAGACAAGTAACTGAAACCCGATGGCGTCAGCATGTACTTCACCTTATTGCCACTGAGTTTTTCAGCCTTAATAAGCCCAGTCTTGGCAAATTTCTTTAAAAGCAAATTCACCATACCCAGGGAAATCCCCACTTCACTTGAGATCTCCCGCTGCGATATATAATCATGTTTTTGAATCACTTCAAGCATACTGATTTCATAAAGTTCCATTGCTACCCCTTTTTAACGTTCAATGATTGAACACCCACTAGTATGATAACATGAGGCTGTTTGAAATTCAATGTTTTTCGGAGGAAATGGGGGTTGGAAGATAGGGGATGGGAAAACAATTTATTCTTCCACACGATGTAGTCGCACTTAACGGGCTTTACCCCTCTCCGCTGCTAATCCCTAATCACTATCCCCTAACCAACTAACCTCCAACCAACTATCCCCTAACCCCTAACCAACTATCCAACTATCCCCCAGCCAACCATCCCCTAAAAAAAACACTCTATGAAAATTTAAGGTGTCAACCCTAAAATCACAAAGTGCTTTTATTTTTCACCGTGCCACAGGTACATGTCCACTTGATGTAGTTATAAGTACTCAAATAATTCTTCTACCAACTGATACACCATTGTAGATGGGTTTCTATTTGCCGACGTATCCTCATCATTATACATTTTAGTCAATTTGCGTGCATTCTTAATCGCATTATCTAAACTGCCAAATTTTACAAGATTTTTGTAAATGTCAGGGATGTTTTTTTCATATTTTCCTTGATTGATATTGTACAGTTCAAAATATCGATTTAGTTTTTCAACATATTGTTCTCTTGATATTCCAGTATTTAAATACTCAAAATGTAAAAGAAACCATAATTCTATAGATTCATTTGACCAAGCTGCACCAATGTTATTACTCTTACAACACACAATAGCATTATTAAACTGCTGATCCGTAAACGAGTCTCTATCAAAAACACACCATACATGACCATAGGGAATCTCTGCATCCCTTCTTTTTCGGATAGCATATTTGACTAGATCTTCTGTGTTCCGACCTGTGCCATCAATTTCAATACGTTCTGCATTTATTTTTGAAACCCTAACTTTACGCCCATATTTTTTATGAATTTGCTCTCTAATTCCTTCAAAATAATTCGGTTCAGTTTTGCTACCTTCACATACGATTAAATATCTATAAGGTTGTATCTGACGCGTAGCTTCTTTTCGCTTCCGTTTTTCTCCCTGCCTCTTTTTGAATATTTGGTCAGCCATTACTCACCAACTTTCATATCTATATTTGGAATTGCACCGTATCTCCCACCTAAATAATCTTTATTATAAGAAGCATCCTTTCGCACTTTTTTATCATCGATTTTATATTCGGCTAATGAAAAAAGCTCAGAAACACCTCTTTTATCTTTTTCGACAAACCAGATTTGATCACGTCTAAACAACTCATTGCTCAAAGTATTTGTGTCATGAGTTGTAAAAATAAGTTGAGCTCCTTTTGGGTTACTGTCAGAGTTTTGAAATAAATTTATTATATATCTTGTTAATAGAGGATGAAGTTTTGCATCCATTTCATCCACCAGTAATGTTTTTCCTTTTTGCAACGCATCTAAAATAAACCTATAGAGTCCAATCATTTTAATAGTTCCGCTAGACTCTTCGCTTAATGGTATCTCTTCAAGTTTTCCAGTATCCATATTCAAATGTTTAGTGTAAATCCTATATTTCTCAAATGCACCATTGTCAGTGTGTCCATTCAAAGAAGTCTTTTCTTTTCTGATACCTTTAATACCTATATCAATGTTTTCTAAAAATTCAGTAAAACGATTACTCTCTTTTTCATTGTCAAAATCCACTTTAGGCAGAGATTTAGAAATGATATATTCAAAAGTAACATTTCCAAAATTAATGACTTCAGTTTCTACAAACCAATCAAAAACATTTTTTATATCTTCCACTTCAAAACTTGAAAGAAGTGTTATAAGCAATGTTTTTTCATTCATAATTTCAATAATATCATTCGCTTTTTGCAAATCTTTATTTAAGTTATATTTCTGTCCTTCTCTTTCAAATACGAGTTCGTATTTTTTTTTAAATCTAAAATTACGCTTATAGAGCCATTCTGATAGAATTTTCTTCTCATTTAAATTAAACCCATACTGATACTCTTTTCCTTTGTGCATAAAAAACACCTCAAAAAGAGCCGGTGTTTTTTTCCCCACCTCACTAAACTGAAATCTCTTAAGATACATTTTATTGGACTTGTTACTTTCTTCTAAAGATTTTATCACTAGCCTTTTCATATGTTCAAAAGCTTCCAAAATGTTGGATTTTCCACTAGCGTTTGCTCCATAAATTGATACAACTTTCATATACATCTCTTTTTTCTTACCTTCAATTAAATTATCTTTTAATTCTGTGTATGACGTTGCAGTTAAATCTAAACTAACTTCATCTAAATAGGACTTATAATTCTCAAAATTGAATTGAATTAACATATTATCACCTCTTAATAAAAGTGTACATTATTAAATGAACAAAATCAATATAAATGAGCATTTTTCTCAAAAATTATTAAAATCCAACCAGAACAACTACCCAAAAGAGATTTATTATATTATTTTTCTCAAAATGCACCCCCTATCCTCTAACCAACTATCCCCTAATTACTATCCCCTATCCCCTACCCACCAAAAAGTTGCATTCCCCCATGCCTTTAGGGTATGATTGTATCAAGAAAAATTTAAACAGGAGATTGAAATCTATGTCTAAGAAAAAACATACATCGACTTTAGGAAAACCGTCATTTTTAGAATTGTACGATTTTATACCCCTACTGATTGCACTTGCTGTTGTCCCACTTTTGATACGGATTACGCCAGTGTCATACAACACTGAATCCATCTTTTGGCACGCCCATCTAGATACTTTTTACGATTTTTTTTCTTATTTTAAAAGTCAAGTCATTGTCTTTTTAGGAGCCCTCTCTTTGATTCCTCTAGTGCGGTTGTTTCTCACGAACAGGGATGGCTTTTTAAAGGACAAAATCGTCTGGATTACCGGCGCAGCTATGGTCCTCGTTATTCTATCCAGTATACTTGCCAAGTCGCCTTATGTGGCCTACAAGGGCTACGTCGAGCGGTATGAAGGTGTTTTCGTGATCTTATCCTATTGGCTCTTTTTCCTACTGGCCTATAAGCTCACTTGGACCGACCGTAAGATCAAATGGCTTTTTGGGGCCTTTTGGGTCAGCAACATTGGCCTTTCCCTACTTGGCATCGGCCAATACTTTGGCTACGATTTGCTTCTCACCGATTGGTTTACCAGTCTGGTAACGGCTTTTTCCATGCAGGGCATGTCCTTTGATACTGAATTTATCGTAAACTATAAGGTAATCGGCCAAACCCTCTACCATTACAACTATGTGGCCTTTTTTATAACCCTGAGTCTCCCGGTATTTCTCACCAAATTTCTTTATGAAAAGAACTGGCTCTACAAAGGCCTTTACTTTATAACATCCGGCCTCATTTTATTTAATCTTTTGGGCTCTACTGCCCGAGGCGGCCTTCTAGGTGTCCTCGTTGCCCTCGTATTTTGGGTCGTCTTTAACTGGCGTATCCTCTTTAAAAACCTCAAATTGACACTTGTTATTGCTGCCCTTTTGGTTGTAGCTTTTGTAGGCTTTGAAACGGTTTCAGACGGCTTTGTCACCAGACGAATCCTTTCCACTTTTGAAACCCCGCGCACAGAGTATGCCCTTAAAAGTTTGTACACAGAAAATGGCGGGATCCACCTAGAAACGAAAGACGGCACCTTATCCATTGGCCTAAATTCTGAGGACCTCTCTCAGTTTGACTTAAACATGACTTTTAACAATAAACCCATTGACTTCAAAGAAATCACCCCTCAAAATCAAGGGGTTTTTGACCTGCCAATTCTTAAAGACCTTTTGATCTACCCTGCTGTGGATGAAAATGGCACCTACTATCTGGCCCTTGAAATTAAAAAGGAACTCAGCCTCTTCGTGTATCAAGAGGGCGAATTCCTGTATCGGTATTCAAATGGTGAACGCATAGACATGCCAAAAGCACCTGCCATTGGCTTTGATGGTCTCGAGAAACTTGGCTCTGGTCGTGGTTACATCTGGTCAAGAACCCTGCCTTTAGTCCTTGAAAAGCCAATTTTAGGCTATGGGGTGGACAATTATGCCATCGCCTTCCCACAACACGACTTTATAGGCAAACTCAACACCTATAACACCTTTAACATGTTCGTCGACAAGGCCCATAACATCTACCTGCAATATGCCGTTTCATCTGGCATTCCTTATCTGATTCTGTATCTTGCATTAATTGCCATTGTCCTCATCAAGGGCCTCATCTACATCTTTAAAGGCAAGGACCAAAACCATCGAGACTTGGTGATAGCACTCCTAACTGCCATCATCGGTTTCCATATCGCCGGTTATTTCAACGACAGTTCCGTCCATGTGGCGCCAGTCTTTTGGGTCATGCTGGGCACAATTCTGGGCGTGATGAGGGGGTAGGGGTTAGTTGGATAGTTGGTTAGGGGATAGTAATTAGGGGTTAGGCGTTAGGCGTTAGGTCAAAATCTTTTCCGATCCCCTAATCACTAACCAACTAGTCCCTAATCACTAACCAACTAATCACTAGCCACTAACCAACTGTAAACGCAATAATTGTAGAACAATCAAAAGTTTTTATGGTTATACCCATAAAAACTTTCAATTTTCTGTTAAGTTTTATGAGTATGTTATGAAAAAAGTCATAAATGGAAAAAGAATGTACCTATTTTTCGACGAAATTCAGATTGTCGATCACTGGGAAGAAGCTGTGAACTCTTTTTTCGTAGATTTAGATGCTGATATTTATATTACCGGTTCCAATTCTAAAATGCTATCATCTGAAATATCATCCTTATTGACAGGTCGCTATATACAATTCCGACTATATCCTTTGACGTTTAAGGAAATGATTGAATTTCGACTTAAATTGGGGAAACCCGACACTTATGACGAACAATTGTGGGCGTTTATTAGAAGAGGCGGATTTCCAATGGTTCATATTAGCGATTATGATGAGAGTACTTCTTATCGAATAATAAACGATATATATGATTCAATAGTATTACGTGATGTTGTTCAAAGATTTAGCATTCGAAATGTAGAACTTTTAAGCCGAATTGTAAAATTCGTTATTGATAATATCGGGAATACTTTTTCAGCAAAAAGTATTTCAGATTATTTTAAAAGTCAAAATAGAAAAGTGGATATCAATACAATTTACAACTATATAGATGCTTTGGAGAGTTCTTTCGTAATTAATAAGGTTAATCGCTATGATGTCCATGGAAAGGAAATTTTGAAGACTCAAGAAAAGTATTACCTTGCTGACCAAGGGATTCAACATGCAATTTTTGGTTATAAGGATCGAAATATCTCAGGTGTCCTTGAGAATATTGTTTATAACGAGCTAATCATGAGAGGTTACACAGTTTACGTAGGAAAGATTCAAGATTTGGAAATTGATTTTGTTGCTGAAAGAAAAAATGAAAAGGTATATGTGCAAGTGGCTTATAAGATGGGCAATGAGTCAACTATTGATAGGGAGTTTAAACCCCTATTAATGGTCAAAGATCATTACCCCAAATATGTTGTATCGATGGATATTCATTTTATAGACAACATTGAAGGCATTCAACATATGTATTTAGGCGATTTTATTAGATCAGATCTTTTTTAGGGGATAGTTGGTTAGGGGTTAGTTGGTTAGGGGTTAGGCGTTAGGCGTTAGGTCAAAATCTTTTCCGATCCCCCCTAATCGCTAATCAACTAATCACTAGTCACTAACCAACTAATCACTAGTCACTAACAATATAATGAGATACCGCTTTCTTCTTTTCAATTTTCATTTCCATATCTAGGGCATCTAATATTCTAATGAAGTTAGATAATTTAGGAATATGCTTTTCTCTTTCAAATCTTGACAATTCTTGTTGAGATATCCCAGCTTTTTCAGCCAAAATCTTTTGAGTCATCCCTCTTTGTTTTCTCTCTTCAACTACCTGTCTGATTAGTTCGTACTCTTTTTCTATTTCTAGATAATTCTCATTAAATTCAATATTATTTCGTTTCTCATTAACTATTTTTTTAACATCAATCTTTTTAAATGGCATTTTAACCTCCTTTAGTGTGATAGGTATGTACAGTCATTGTTATATTCCTTTTTCTCTAAATATATTATACATCATATTTGATGTATTCGTTACATGTTAAGTCAATTTATAAAAACTATTTATTTCAATAATTTCTATAATATGTAAACCGATGGTGGGATTGTCAACAGATGACTGGATAGGCGTTAGGGGGTAGGGACTAGTTGGATAGGGGATAGTAGTTAGGGGTTAGGGGTTAGGGGTTAGGTCAAAATCTTTTCCGATCCTCCCTAATCGCTAATCACTAACCAACTAGTCACTATCCCCTAACCAACTTATTTATCAAACCATTTAACAGTTTTCCAACTTCATTGCCTAAACTCAATAGTGAATTGTATTGATCTTCATCTATGTAGTTAAGGTCTTTGGCCAATAAAACTTGATACTTGACTTCTTCAAGAGATCCACGGGATATCAATAAAAATCTGATGTACTCTTTTTTAGATCCTCTTGCTTTTCCTTCTACAATATTACTGCAAATTGAAACGGTTGCTCTTCTAATTTGAGATGTTAGACCATAAAGCTCGTCTTTTGGAAACGATTGTGTCATATCATAAATACCTAAAACCAACTGGTGGGATTTTTGCCATACAACTAATTTATCTACATCTTTATACATGGTTGCTCCTTTTGGGTAGGGGGTAGGGACTAGAAGATAGGGGATAGAAGTTAGGGGATAGGGGTTAGGAACTAGAAGTTAGTTGGATAGGAAGGTCAAAATCCTTTCCAACCCCCCTATCACCTAACCAACTAGCCAACTATCCCCTAATCACTAACCACCTTCTAAATTATATAATATATGTAAATAAATGTAAACACCATGCGCAAAATTGGGCGACATACAAGCCACCCTATCTTATTCTAGGAATCATTCCCATTTCCTAACAACTAACCCCTAACCACCTAATCACCAACCAACTAACCTCTATCCCCTAACCAACTAACCAACCATCCCCTAACCCCTAATACGCATTCCGGTTCAAAAACCCCTTAAAGACTGTAAGCAAGATGATTTTCATATCTAAAGAAAATTTCCAGTTTTCAATGTAGTAAAGGTCAAATTCTATCCGTTTTTCAATGCTGGTATCGCCGCGCCATCCGCTAATTTGAGCCCAGCCTGTGATGCCAGGTCTCACTTGGTGCTTGATCATGTATTTTGGGACGGTTTCTTTAAACTGGTCAACAAAATAGGGGCGTTCTGGCCGAGGCCCAACGACGCTCATGTTACCAAGTAGGACGTTAAAAAATTGAGGCAGTTCATCTATGCTGGTTTTGCGCATAAAAGAGCCCCACCTTGTTTTACGCGGGTCATCCTTGGTGGTCCACTGGGTTTTCTCCTCTTCTTCCACCTGAACATGCATCGACCTAAATTTATACATCATAAAGGGTTTTCGGTCGAGGCCAATTCGTTCTTGCCTGTAAATCACTGGCCCTGGTGATGTTAGCTTCACCATAATGTATGAAAAGACCATCAAAGGCAGGGTTAGGACAATGGCAATAATTGAAAAAGCAATGTCAAATACCCGCTTGCCCGTTGACTTTAAAAAATTATCCAGCGGTACATGCCGCGTATCTATTACAGGAAGGCCATCTAAATGGTCCATATAAGGCTTTGCCGGAATGTACTTATAATAATATGGAATTATTTGAGACTTTACACCTGCGCGTTCACATAGGTCTATAACATCGGCGATTTCTTCGTAATCCTCGCCAGCAAAGGTGATCATCACAATGTCAATGTCCAACTCATCCAATTTTACCTTGAGGTCTTTGACTTTGCCAATGACAACAACCCCTTGTGTAAAAGAGCCCACAGGTGTTTTGTTGTCTAAAATGCCCACCACTTGATAGCCCCAAGTGGGGTTTTCCTTAAGACTGGCAATTAAACGGACGGTCATTTCATTATTGCCCAGAACAAGAACACTTTTCAGAAACCGGCCTGCCTTGACCCAACGCTCTAAAAGCGTGTTGATAAACATATGGCCAAGCGTCGTTAGAACAATGGCAAAGACATAAAAGAGGACAAGGGTCCATCTTGAAAAGTCCATCAAGCGAAAGACAAATAAAACGGCCAAAATAATCAGCATGGTAAAAGTCATGCTCCGTACAATGCGCGTTAAAGAATCGAAAGTTCCAAAATGCCTTTTGGGATTGTAAAGTTCAAACACGTTGTAAAAGCCTAGCAGTAAAGGAATGGCAATTACCAGAGGAATCATTGTTTGCGTCGGACTGAGCACTTGATTCCCCGCTGATAATATTTCGGTATAAAAACGGATGTAATAGGCCAAACCAAAGCCTGCTATGGTCATGATTACATCCAATATAATTTTAAAATGAATCAGACTTTTTAGACTTCTTCCATTCATTAGGCCCACCCCTTAATCTTAATTACTGTTTTGCCAATACTCTTTAAAAAATGCCACAAACACACCCAACATTGCGCCAAGCACAAGGGCAATGGCAAGTGTCAATGCCTTCTTAGGGGCAATCGGATGGTCCGGTACATTTGTTGAAAGGCTAAAATGAAGGGCCGTTTCCATAACATTGACCATCTCTGGGTCCATCTTTGAACCATCGCCAGACAAGATATAAGTCTGAACGCCTGCAAGCTCTGCTTTTAACTCTTCTGTATACCGGAGATTTTTTTCCATATCTCTTTCTATATTTTGAATTTCTTTTCTCAATCCAATTATTGTGCCTTGCAGGGCCTCATAATGTGGATTTATCACTTCTTCAAGCATCATTTCTTCAGACAGTTCCTCTATACGGACACCCCTGTTTTGCGCCAGTTCAGCTGCATACACTGGATCACTGGTCACCAATTTTCGAAGTGTTATAACCGGCTCAATGTCAGCAAACTCAACCTGAATCTCTTCAAGTTGCTTCTGTGTTTGAAGCAAATTTTCTTCCATGTTTTTATAAGAAACACCATAGTCTCTAATAAATGAAACCAATGCCGCCTCTTTATGGAGCATACTCAGTTCATCTTCAAAGTTTTCTACCAGAGTCAAAAGTCTCAGCTGTGCATCTTCTGGTGATGATCCTGTAACCTTAAACGTAAACCGCGTTGATTCTTCTTCTGTCTCAATTGTAATGGCATTTTTAAAGCCATTTACAGTGGCTTCAACCAAACCCAATTCATTGAGCGTCTCTTGAATCACCTTATTGGAATAAACCACATTTAAAAAATCCATCTTATCTGTGGTTGGAAAACTGTAGCCACCATACCGTGTTTCCACAGATCCTGGAACATTTATCGTGCCTTCTAAAGATGCTTCATACACCTCATCTGCAATAACCATTACATAGCCAAGTGCCAGCACACCCGCCACTACAATAAAGGCCACAATCAGTTTCCAATTCTTAATCAAAGCCATAATCAACTCTTTAAGCGATATTTCATCTTCGTATTGTCTATCTTCCATAAGTAAACTCCTTTAAATTTGATTACCGCTTCTATTATACACTAGACACAAAAAGAAGGAAACCCAAAAGGCTTCCTTCTCGTTGAATTTAACGTATTTGTAATTGTAAAAAAAAGAAGACCCGAAGGCCTTCTTAGTTTTGTTGATTATTCAGCTAATTTCAATGTTCCAGAGAATTCGAAATCTGCTAATTCGTTAGCTACAGCAGCATTATCAGCGTAATTAACATTTTCATAGAATTTCAATGAATAAGCTTTACCAACTAGGTTAGTTCCATCAGCATATCCATCATAAGTAAATGTCAACTTAGCAGGTGCTTCACTACCTACTGTAGTATTTTCTGGAGTATAGCTTACTACTGGAGTTACTAACTCACCATTGATATCTAATACTATATTTGATACCACAGTAGTATCTGGAGTGTCTAAGTTTTCTGTCAAGTTAACAACGATTACAGCTTTAGTTGTAGTAGTATCAAATGTAGCACTTGCAACTTTAACTGCTGTTGGAGCAATTGCATCTTTAATTTCAACGTTTGCTTGTGGATCCTGAACTTTATTACCATAAATATCTGCTAAATTTCTAGCAATTACTTTTATATAAGGTGTTGCAGTTCCAACTTTTGCACTTGTAGTAAGTTTTTCATTAAGTGTTAATTCAATATAATCATAAGTTGAATTATAAGTTGCATTAATCACAACAATTGTTTTATCTTCTGTCGCATTATCAGCATCATGGTCATAAGTCACAACAAAATCTGATGGACTTAATGTAGCTGGATTAATATTCTCTTGAATATCAAATCTTACCTTATCAGTTGCAACTGCTCTTGCATTGGTTACAGTAAGATCTACTTCTCCAGTAAAATCTGCAGGGACTATAACAGCTGAAACCATTTTGTTTCCAGCAAGATCTGTAACATTCATGATAGTTACAGTCTCGATTTTATACTCACCAGCTGTCAAAGAAGCAGCAGCAACTTTAGGAATTACAATTTTAACAGTTTTTCCATTACCAAGCAATGAAACTGTATTCGCTTTTCCAAGAGCTACAGGAGAATCAACGCCAGCAACTTCTTGAACAAATGAATAATTTGCTTTGTCAAGTGCTGTAGCTGCATCCACTTTTTCGCTAAATTCGATATACAACGCACCATTAGCTTCATCTGTAGCAGGTGCATAAGTTACTTTACCAGTTGTAATTACCGGCTTAGTTAAGTCAGCAATCTCAAGAGCAGAAGAATAAGGAACCATCTTATTTTCTTGAGGTGTTTTGTCTTCAAAGTCTTTTACTTCAATTGTAAACTCACCTGATGCGAAACCTGTAGCTGCTGTCGCTGTAACAACCAATTGAGTTTCAATATCGCCAGCAGTATTTGTATTGTATGCCAAAGCATTCAACGCAACTGCATCGCCATCTTCATCTTTAATTGTTACTGTACCAGTAGCTAAATCAATTTTTTTAGTAAATGTAATTAACAATTCACCTTGATCTTCAACAGAAACTGAAGTTACTTCAGGTCTTACTAAATCAATTTCAGGAATTACTGAGAATTTAAGATCATCAGCTTCATTTCCGTAGAAATCAGTTACACCTTTAAGTGTAATTTCAGTACCAGCAAGTGGTAATGCGTCAAAAGTTAATTTGAATGTTACATCATCTTCAGTAGTATAAGCGCCTGGAGTTCCAACAGATGAAACTGTAAAGTTCTTTTCTACTGGCTCAGAGAACACTACCATAACCACTTGTTGTGTTGCATCGTAGAATGAAACAAGTTCAGGAGCTACTTTATCTTCAGCTACTACGATTTGAGTGTTGTTAGAAACAACTTTGAAACCAGCAAGGTCAGTAATGTTTGTGCTTGCAGAAACTGTATGCACGCCATCAGCCAATCTACTTGTCAACTCGAAAGATACTGTTCTTCCAACTGCTTTGATTGTAGAACCAAACAATTTGTCATCAATTCTGTAGTTGCTTAAGATACCAGCAGTATTTTCATCAACTGGCTCAGAGAATACAACTTCAATTTTTTTGTTACCTTTAACAGTTACTGATTCTACTACTGGCGCAGCAAAGTCATTAGCTGTGAAAGCTTTTACAACATCTTCAAGTACAAATGCATTTACATCTGTAATTTCAGCAATTTCTAATTCATATGCTGTTTGGTTTTCTAACTCACCATCAATTGTGATGCGAACTGTCATGCCATCTTCCAACAATGCAACGCTCTTAATAGTAACGCCAGCAATTGAGAAGTTTGCTTTATCAAGTTCATCTTCATCGATCATGTTGTTGAATGTTACTTCAACTTCGCCAAGGTTGTCAGCTACTACATCGCCTACAACTTCAAGGTCAGTAATAACAACAGGTACTTCTTCTTTACCTTGTCTTTGAACAAGTGTTAAGCCATCTTCGCCTTGAACTTCAGCTACAGTTGAGTAAAGTGTAACGAAAACGTCTCCTCTTGTAACTTCAGCTATAGAAGCGAAGTTAATACCAACTTCTTCAGCAAATGTTGGAACGTTAGCCCAATCACCAGCTTCTTCTTCATAGCCTAAAACTCTAAGCATAGCTACGAGTAACTCTTGTCCAGAAACTGGATCTAAAGGTCTGAATGTGTTAGGTGTACCATCACCAATCATCCATCCGTTTTCTTGAGCATATGCTACATAAGGCACAGCCCACTCGCTGATTTGATCAGCATCTTCGTAGTCAGGAGCACTTTCCCAAGCCAACGCTTCAGCTTTGAGGTTTGCTACTGTGGCATAAATTTTTGCCAATTCTTCTCTTTTAAGAACTTCATCCAACATTGGATTTCCGTTCTCGTCCCCATCCACGAATTCATAACCCTTAAGTGCATCAAATGCAGTCTCAGGTGTCATGTCGTTCGCGAATACAGGCACCATTCCTAGTACAAGCACGAATGCAAGGACTAAAGATAATACTTTCTTCATGTGCGAATTCCTCCCTTTTAATTAGGTTTGATTTTTGCTTCCTTTTACAGAAGAGAGTTTTGTACAATAACCCCCTTCCGAGGCTAAAGCGCCGCCTCAGAACCGCGTTTACCCGCGAGGGTATATCGCAAAATCCTAGTATTGATTATATCACTACTGTAGAAGGATGGTCAATCAAACTCTTTTTATTGTAATAGAACTGTAAAGGAACATAGCCCCTTCACTCTGGCTTAAGTATACACCTTTTCAGGGGCTTTGTCTGTTACACCTCTATGACAAACGGTTACGTTTAAATGACAGGTGTCTGTCAATTCAAGGCTTCTATGGCCTTTTGAAGCTGAAGGTCAACCGCTACGCCAAGTTGTCCCATAAGGGCTGCGTCCAGCGTCTCAACCGTTTTACCGTCTATAGTCCCAGTTACAGGAATTTGGTAATCCTTTTGAAACTGTCTCAGGGTTTCACGGGTCACTGGCCCAAATCCACCATCAGCCTCCAATTTATAGCCCAGAAGCTGAAGTCTTTCTTGAAGGGCATAGACATTAATAGAAGCGGTTCCCTTCTTTAAATTGAAAGGCACCAGCTGAGACACGTCCACTGTCATGCGATTTGAAACCTCAATATCCGGTTTCACGCCCACAGTATCTACTTTATACCCATCTGACAGCAAATATTCAGCAATTGTAATTTTTATGCCACCGCCAGTGTTGAGCGGGTACAGACTTTGTACCGTTCCCTTTCCGTAGGTGTTGTCACCCACCACAATTCCAGCACCCGTTTGCTGAATGCTTCCTGCAAAAATCTCAGAAGCGCTTGCTGATCCGCCATTTACAAGAACAGCCACTTCCACAGGGGCTTTTTCACGCGTTGCCCGGTAAGTCCTGTCCGTTGCCCCACGATAATCTATGGTTACAATCTCCTTGCCAGGTGCCACAAAATAGTCGCTCACATAAATAGCGACATTTAAAAGGCCACCTGGATTGTTTCTCACATCCACAATCACTTTTTCAATGTCATTGTTCACCATATAGGCCATGGCCTTGTCAAATTCCGAATTGGTCTTGTCGTTAAAATCCGTCAACTGAATATAGCCAATGCCTTCTTCCAAAACTTCATATTCCACCGACTTTAAAACAATTAGGCCCCGTGTAATGGTTACTTCAAACGCATCTGTATGACCTTGTCTTAAAATCCCAAGGGTGACATCTGTTCCAAGTGGCCCACGGATCAAAGTTACAGCCTTTTCAGTGGTAAAGCCTTCAGCATCTTCCCCATTAATAGACACAATCTTATCGCCCGGCATAAGCCCCGCCTTTTCAGCAGGTGTTCCTTTTAAAGGCGCCACAACTTCCACATAGCCACTTTGACCAAGCGTAATCGACGCCCCAATGCCATAAAATTCACCTTCTATTGAGGTGTTAAACTCACTGTACTCTTCCGGTGTAAAATACGTACTGTAAGGATCCAGCACATCAAAGACACCCTTGTACATGCCTTCAATTAAATCGTCCCGGTCAACTTCCTTATAATAGTTGTTTTCCACCATGTCCATCATAAATTCCAAATAGGACGTATAATCCGCCTCTGTGGAAGACGTATTGCTCACAGGAATTGTAACAGTCTCAGCGAATATAATCGGGGAGATTGCCATTACCACAAACAAGAGAACCAGCAATAGCGCAAGTGCACTCTTTAAAAACGCGCGTCTCTTCTGCTTTGCCAGTTTCTTGGCCTTTCTTTGCTCCATAATGTCGCCACCTTTCTCTTTTTCTTTCTTATCGATTCAGTCTAATGAGCTCCATATACAAATTGCCCCCTCTAACTTCAGCTTTTGCACTGTCAATCATGGCGCTAATAAGTGTCAGCTCATCGTCTTCATCTGCTTCACCAGCCAGTTGCCAATAATACTCTTCAATTTCAGACTGTCTCTGTCTGTTAAACATCGCACACAAGTGCTCAATATATTCCGGATCAAAATGCGTATTGTAATCAATGATTCGAATCACAGACCGCTCTTTTTCCGTAATAATCTTAAAATCAATTTCATTTGTATCTTCCTTTAGAAACAAAGTCGTCAGTTCATCCACAATCTTACAGACTTTTTTAATCTCATGCCGCATATCAATCGTCTCCTCTTTTAAAGGCATCTATGATGGGCAGCATAAAGGCAGCCACCATACCCCCTGAAAATCCATTGTTATATAGATTGATTCCCCCATGCACCACACCGATGTTGGTTACAACCGTTAGGTGCAAAATACCTGCTATAACACCCACAACCGGCCCAAATTGACCCGCTATCGGCGCAATGGTTGTGCTAAAAAGTGCCGATATGATAAATCCAGTACTTGAAAAATCATACCCAAAAAAGAAACCGCCCAGCAAAACGCCTAAAACTATGGGAAAACAGTTCTTCGGATGCTTACCAAAAGCCCCAAAGCCCACAATTGTCATAATACCCGCTATAACCGGCCCATTGACAATGCCCCCAAGCGCCAGTACAAAGCCAAGGCTCAAAAGCCCCATAATTCCCATATTGATAAAGGTAATTCCGTATCCCACCAAACCTGGAAAATCTGTAATGGTACGGCCCTTATATTTTAATATGGACCGGTACTGAATCAGGCCCTCTTTATTGATCCAAAGACCCACCAGAATCAAATACACAAAAACAACCGCAAACAGCACGACAATCCCCACATTGTGCTCTAGATACAGTATATTCTTGGCTTCAATATTAATATTGAAGTTTCGCATAAAACTGGTAAACACAGTTCCAATAATGCCTGCCGTAAAGCCTATATTATAGAGGTTATACCCATCGTGAAACCTTAACATATGCGACGACAGCGGTACAATGATAAAGCCAATGGCAATGCCCACAACAATCCCCATCACATAGTTAAAGCCACTGTGAAAAATGCCCCCATACGTAATCTCACTCACAAGTGGCGCCAGAGCCGTTGAAAACATCACCACCAGAATTACGTTCTTCATGGGAATGCCCTGATACTTAGCGTATAAATACCCACCCAAGTATATGGGCATAATGTTCAGGATATTCTTTCCAAAAAACGAAAACCCAATAACAGTAAACACAGCTGCCACCAGCAACCCATTTATCCGCATCTTATAGTGCTTTAGCAAATAAATGTTAAAAAAACCAACAAGCGCGGCATTGACAAAGGATGCACCAATACCGCCTACTTCAAGAAAGTCCGTCAGCAGGGTCGTGGGAGATTGCACAATGTCCAAAATACCTGCCACAACGCCCTTCTCACCCACAGCCCCCATAACAAGACCATAAATCAAAAAAGCGAGCGGCACCGCACTTAGTATCAGAAGCCTCTGCTCCTTGTGCAACTCACGCTCTTTAAACTGTTTATAGGATACCACGCATTCACCTCGATTTCATAGATATTGTAACCTCTATTATATGAGAAATCCCCTTGAAATGCAACTGCACTATGCATAGGGGCACCTTCCACGAGGCGCAGCCTCATTCTCCGGGCCTTCAGGCCCTCTCCCCCATGGCGAAGCCATACTCAGCCTGCCAAATGCACATTCCACGAGGCTTCACCCCATTGCTTGAAGATGGTAAACTTTCGTTTAATTTAAAATAGAATTTTAATTCAACAGAAAAGACTTGTTTGGAAAGTTTTTATCGTGTATTCTAAAATTGAAGTTTAATCTAGCGGAAAGAGGTGTCTTATGTTTATTGATCGAGCGCTTGAATCAATTGTAGAAGAAGTTTCAAATACATATCCTGTATTACTTGTAACCGGCCCTAGACAAATTGGAAAAACAACCTTGTTAGAACATGTTTCGAAGTCAAATCGAAACTATGTCACCTTAGATGATCCCATGGCGCGTCAACTTGCGAAAGACGAACCCGCCTTATTTTTACAAAGATATACACCCCCTATTACAATTGATGAAATTCAATATGCACCCGAATTACTCCCCTATATCAAAATCTATGTGGATAAACATAAGCGTATGGGAGATTTTTGGCTCACTGGGTCGCAAATGTTTCAAATGATGAAGGGCGTTAGAGAAAGTCTTGCAGGGAGAGTCGGCATTATTCCTATGCAAGGCCTCTCTCTATCAGAGATAAATGGTTTACCAAACACCCCATACAAGGCAGATATAAACAGCATGATGGATAGGCTTAAAATTGCAAAGAAGATGTCATTAACGGACATTTACACATTGATCCATAAGGGTTCAATGCCTGCGCTTCATCAAAATAATCAAAATATAGAAAGGTATTATGCTTCCTATGTGGACACATACATCCATCGGGATATTAGAGATTTGACGCAAGTAGCAGATGAAATGCAGTTTCAGCGTTTTTTAACAGCCTGCGCCGCACGCACAAGCCAAATGGTTAATTATAGTGATTTAGCAAAAGACGTTGGTATTTCATCGCCTACAGCAAAACACTGGTTATCTCTTCTTGTCTCTTCTGGCCTCGTTGTTCTTATTGAACCCTATTTCAATAATGCCTTAAAGAGAATTATCAAAGCACCTAATATGTATTTTATGGATACAGGTTTATGCGCTTATTTGACACGATGGACAACAAGTGACTCTTTAGAAATTTCAGCAATGTCTGGCGCTTTTTTTGAAACTTTTGTTGTCTCTGAGATTATCAAAAGTTACTTGAATTCTGGCAAAAGACCACCAATATACTATTATAGAGATTCTGATCAAAGGGAAATTGATCTTATCATTGAAGAAAACGGGAATCTTCATCCTATTGAAATTAAAAAAAGTGCCCATCCTAGAGAAAAATCCGGACGTCACTTTTCAGTTCTTAACAAAGTCGACGCCCACGTCTCTAAAGGTACCATCATTTGCATGAGCAATGATTTAATGCCAATATCAAACAACACATGGGCAGTGCCTGTTTGGTTGATTTGAATGTGCCCTCAACGCTTCAAAGCATCAATCGACGCACCGATCCAACATTTGATTATATAGACGTATAACGATAATTAAGAGATTTATTATGCTACTTTGAGGAGAAATGTATGAATTATGTTACCAATTACAAGAACGTTGAGGCACTAAGACTTTCTTTCTGCGCACTAGCGCTGGACACCTTCGGCATATCCTTTGAGCCTTGGTATCAAGCAGGCTACTGGAGTGATGCCTATATGCCTTACAGCTATGAAGTGGATGGTAAAGTGGTTGCCAATGCCTCCGCCAATCTCATGACACTTATAATCGAAGGCTCAGAAATCTCCGCCATACAGATTGGGACGGTTATGACAGATCCTGCCTATAGACGCAGGGGGCTTGCCTATGATCTGATTGGAAGAATCATAGATGATTTTAAGGATAAAGTGGCTTTTTTCTATCTGGCTGCAGATGAAGAGGCTGTTCCACTTTACACAAAATGTGGCTTCAAGCCGATACAGGAAGTTAAGTATACTTGGCAAAATCCGATTGGAAGCGGTGTGTCTTTAGAGCCTATCTCGCTTTCGCTTGAGTCTTTGATTGAGCAAAAAAAGCATTCCGCACTTAAAGGTGCAAAACTTGAAGTAACCGGCGATGAACATATACTTGCATTTTATTACCATCACGGCTTCGATCAACGCATATACCGCCACGATTCAGGGGTTATTTTGCTCGCTGCAGTTGAAGAGGATAAGAAAACGCTTACTTTATATGATTATTTTGTACCTCAAAATGTTTTGGATTTTAATTTATATGATTTGCTGAAAAGCACAAATGCACAGACCGTACATTTTGCGTTTGATGCAGAGGGATTGGTCGCTGGACTTGAAAAAAGGACCATTGGAGACAGTGGTTGGATGATCAGAACGACGGGAAAGGCATTTCCAGAGGCATTTAGTTACAAAAATTTGGCACAGGCGTGAGATTATAAATGGTGTATGATTTATCTAGAAGTATAGGATGTATCAGAATACTGAGAAACTGCGTGTGAATTAGCAGAGCTGCTGGGGGATCTACCTTCGGTTCGCGGAGAGGTTTATCTACAGTTTCCCTTCATTATCTCGCAGCCATACTCAACGCACCAAAGGTGCCCTCAACGCTTCAAAGCATCAATCGACGCACCGATCCAACATTTGATTATATAGACGTAGAATGATATAATATGACCATAGATGACCATAGAAAGAAGGTGTGAATTGTGGAAGCATATATTAGACCATCAGCAGATTTAAGAAATCATTATAATGAAATATCTAAGCAATGTCACGAAACTAGAAAGCCTGTTATTATTACTAAGAACGGAAGAGGTGACACTGTAGTAATTGGTCTCCAGGACTATAAACAATTAACTGCTGAGCTAGAATTACTACGTACATTAGCCGAAGCACATGATGACGTTGAACAAGATAGAGTAGCCCCTATTAAAGACACTTTTAATGAGATCAGAAAAGCTTTATTAAGTCGGGATGAATAGAATGTATCAAATAGTCCGTACTGAAAAAGCAGATAATCAATTAAGAGATTTATTATACTACATTGCTGATGATTCTGGTGACATAGAAATAGCCTTAAATTATCTTAATAAGCTTGAAAAAGCAATTATGAGGCTTTCTGATTTTCCTGATTTAGGAAGCATTCCAAGGTATGCGATTCTTAGAAAACAGGGATTCAGAGTCTTAATTGTTGAGAAAAATTTAGTCTTCTATAAAACAAATCATACTCATAAAGAAGTCATAATATATGCTATTGTTGATGGAAGACAAGAGTATCTAAACTTAATCTAATGATTTGAAGATAAAGTCCGTATAATGGTGTAAAAAGAAATTTAAAACAAAATGAGCCAAATGCTCATCCTCGGTTATAATAAATGTACCACCAAATACTTAATCGAGGAGATGAACATTATGGCTCAACTAAATATTACACTGGACACGGAACTTTTGCACGGACTTTTCACAAAAGATACCAAAGATGAAGCTTTTTCTAAACTTTTAGAAACTATTTTGAATCAGGTGCTTCTTGCACAGTCATCCGAGCAGCTAGGAGCTGAACCTTACGAACGGTCTGATGACCGCGTCGCTTACCATAATGGCTTTAGAGATAGAGATTTAACCACTCGTATTGGTACAATTACTTTAAGAGTCCCACGCCATAGAAACGGAAATTTCAGTACGACTATGTTTCAGCGTTACCAGCGTAGTGAACAGGCTCTTGTTCTTGCGATGATTGAAATGGTTATCAACGGTGTATCAACAAGGAAGATTGAAAATATCACAGAAGAACTTTGTGGTAAGTCTTTTTCGAAATCTACTGTATCCAAGCTTTGCGAACACTTAGATCCAATAGTCGATAAATTTAAGCAACGACCACTTGAAAAACACTATCCCTTCGTCATTGTTGATGCTTTGTACTTTAAAGTACGTGACAACGGAAGGGTTCGCTCAAAAGGTTTGCTCATTGCAACAGCGGTAAATGAAACCGGTAACCGTGAAGTCATTGGCTTTCAAATAGCTGATACGGAATCCGAAAGTAGCTGGGGAGAATTCTTTTCTTCTCTTAAACAGCGAGGGTTATCTAACGTAGATCTCATCGTTTCAGATAATCACAAGGGGCTTGTAAATGCAATCAAAAAACACTTTCAAGATACGGCTTGGCAACGTTGTCAAACACACTTCTCAAGAAATGTACTTGATAAAGCACCCAAGAGCCAACAGCCTTTGCTGAAGAAACATTTGAAAAGTATTTATAATGCCATCAGCCTTAAAGAAGCAAGACGGTTAATGAAGGAAACACTTCAAACTTTTGAAGATAAAGCCCCTAAATCGATGATTGCTCTCGAAGAGGGTTTTGATGATATCATGGCAGTTATGGAACTTCCAGAGAAGTACCGCAAGCGCCTTAGAACAAGTAATAGTATCGAACGACTCAATGAAGAAATAAGGCGAAGAGACCGAGTGATTCGCATCTATCCAAATGAAGCTTCCGCAATTAGACTTATTGGAGCCCTACTGATAGAGCAAGATGAAAAATGGTCATCCGGTAGAAAGTATCTGGATATGGATGAATATTATGCTTATATCAATGAACAACCAGCAATAAAAGAAGATGCTGCATAGTTCGGCATTTATTCCACGGTGTTGTTGACAGCGAGCCTCTGCTGATAAGATGAAATGCATCGAAAGCATCCCATCATTGGATAGGCCACAAGTAAAGATTCATGAGGGCTGCTTGGCAAATAGCCTATCATATCAGCCCTCACTGTAAACAACCTTTCGCGGCATAAAAGCTGCTTCCAATAAATCTCAAAGTAACCAGAGGGAATTTACACACAAATATGGACTTGACTTGATTTGAAATCATGGTAATTTTTATTATATATTCTAAAATTGAAGTCAAATCACAGCTATGTCACCTTAGACGCTGCGAAGGTGCACTTGACGAGGCGCAGCCTCATTCTCCGGGCCTTCAGGCCCTCTCCCCCATGGCGAAGCCATACTCCACAGCAGCTCCGCTGCAATTGTTTTCCTAACCACCTATCCCCTATCCCCTAACCAACTAACCAACTAACCCCTATTTATATACATCCCGTCTATGACCGACTTCTACAACTGTAATAACCACAATATCATCTTGAATTTTAGCTAAGATACGGTAATCACCCACTCTGTATCTCCATTTATCATTTAAGTTTCCCTGTAATGCCTTTCCATATCTTCTTGGATCTTCACAATCAACTAATTTTTCCTCAACATATGAAAGTATAAAGGAAGCGATTTTCCTATCCATTTTCTTTAATTGTTTAAGGGCAGTTTTAGTATACTCTACAGAGTATTTCATAAACCAAGCTCCTTTTTCAATTCTTCGTGACTTATACGCTCCTCATCCTGCTCTTCTTCCCACACTTTGTCAAATAATGAAAGATCATATTCATCCTCAATTTTCTCTATGACAGCCTGACGTATGAATGTTGAGAGGTCCATATTATGAAGCTCCGCATATTTTCTTATTAGAATATCATCTTTATCATTCAATCTTAATGAAACTGTACCCATACCAACACCTCCAATTCGTATTACATTGTATTACATATTCATTATATCATGGCCCTCTCTTACCGTCAACTTAGCGAACTGCTCACCTCCTAATGACAAAGCCATAATCATCGAATCAAAGGTGCACTTGACGAGGCGCAGCCTCATTCTCCATGGCGAAGCCATACTCAACGCACCAAAGGTGCCCTCAACAGCAGCTCCGCTGCCACTGTTTCCCTAACCAACTATCCCCTAACCAACTATCCCCTAACCAACTATCCCCTAACCAACTACCCCCTAACCAACTAACCCCTAACCCCTAATATAAACATGTCTAAAATTGGCGTCTTCTTCCCATTGGGTACAAATATGCATCTTCTGCAAGTTATTCAAGAAGGGGATATAAACGCACCAAGCCCATTTATAGATGCAATTAATGCCATATTAACGCAAGGAAATTAACCACCAATACCACTAAAAAAAGCCTTAGATTAAGGCTTTTTTTGGTTTAATACCGTTTTTCTTTTAAATACTTTTTATACTTGCTCATTTTAATCGATAAAACTTCTGCATTTTGTATAAATTTATCAAGTTCTAACGCGCTTATATAGTCCATATCATAGGCAATTTCAGACTGGCAGATAAGTTCCATAAGAGAACCATACGCAATGCTGATAAAATACGCCTGTTCTTTATTTGATGCTCGGCTAGTGCCTTCTGCAATATTACTGGAAATGGACACAGCAGCGCGATTCATTTGCTGAACAAGTGCATACCGCTCACCATTTGGAAACTTTCGGGTCATCGAATATGCTATTTTTACAATTTCTTTAGACAACTGATAAATCTCCAATCTCTGAAATCCAAACATATAAACTCCCTAACCAAGACTTATACACAGGATAACATTTTTGGAATAATTTGTAAACGTAATTCTTCTAGCATTGCCGCAGTTAACGCGACGCTAGCCGCAACTCCCCGGGCCGTCAGGCCCTCTCAACGCGCCGAAGGCGCCCTCAACAGCAGCTCTGCTGCTAACTCACCGCGCCGAAGGTGCCCTCACTCCCACCAAGGAGGTATATGTTCGCCATCGTCGTGTGAAAAGATCCAGACTGTGTTATAGGTTTCGGGAATCTGGAAAATGGAATCGTCAGATGGTACAGGCTCTTTGACTGTATATGTGACTAAGTTATAGGCTTCTGAGTCATTTCCCATATAAGGGTCGTGGAGGTAGGTGGTGATGGTGTCAAATTTTTGAGTGGCAAGGTCTATGTGGTAATCGTACCGCTGGATCATGCCACTGACATTGCCAGAATCGATTTTATCAAAGGTGTAGATGATACCGGTATCTGTTTCTGTCCGTTTTCTAAAGCCGAGTGTGTCAAATTGAAACCACTGGTGCTCATAGACAGAGGATGGATACAGGTAGACGGTTTCTTGACTGGGAACAATGACCTGGAAGGCATCGCCATCCCGAAATCGGATCACTTCAATGGCATTGCCATTCATATCTTCTGTCAGTTCATATTCTGCCAGAGTGGCCATTTGGTCGCCATTAAAGGTTAGGGTATACCCATTTCCACTGGCTTCATCCAAAAGCTCAATGTCAAAATAGCCGGGTATAAAGGTGGCCTGAAAGCCTTGACCAAAATCAACCCCATATGGATTGTCTCTAAAGTAGAGGGATAGGGTCCTGTCCTGATAAACGAGGTCTTGTCGCGGGAAAAAAGTACTGAAAGGCACTTCTTCAAGGCTAATGTCCTCAAGCTGAGTCCACTGGGCCAAATTCTCATCTTCTAAGTAGACTTCCTCACGCACCACTATCCCGTAAGTAAGCGAAATCCATTGCTTTACCCACATTCGGTCTAAACTTTCCGGATTGTACTTAACCACATAGAGAGCAGGATGCCCGTTTAAATCTGTAAGATAACAGGTTTCTATAGACGTTTCAGGTGCCATAACCAAGGGATTATGGCTTAAGGCAAACGGCAAATTCACGGCAGGCACATACAGCATGGTTCCTACAAGTAAGGGATCGCCGCCCTCTGCATTTGCCAGCTCGCTTGCTTCGTAATAGAGTTCCATCATTGGATCATAATAATAAAACTTGGTCTGGGCGTCATCAAGAACAACCTTTTCCGCAAAATAATCTTCCCTGAGCCAAACGGTTTTTGGGGCATCATCTGTAAAAGGAGCCTTGATGAGATAGGCCGCCTCAATGGATGGAAACCCCTTATGCTTAGCGCTTGACCACAATTCAAGGCCAGTTTTCGTAACGTCAACTGTGATTAGACCCGTCGATAAACGACTTGGCTGGATGGCCACAGGTGTCGCCGAAAATTCTGGCGCTTCGTCTAAGACTACAAAAGTTGGCGGACCGGTCTCAGGACTTGTAGATGGCTCCGTTTCAGCCGCCTGAGTTGTGGCATTTGGATGGGATGTATTTTGAAGAATCATAATCACTTCGGATTTTCCAAATAGGACCTGAACGAGAATTTGTTCAATGTAGTCGTCCCCCTCCGCCACAAAGACATCATCAAAGAAATACCCATAAGCATTGTTATAGTCAGGTTCTGGCCGACCTGTTGCTTCCTGATAAAAGGCCAAGACGTCCTGATATTCCTTCATGACAGTGTAGGTAATTTGAAGGCGTTCAATCCCATCATATGTGGGCTCCAGTTCTTCAAAGAACATGTCCTGGCTGCCAGGCATAATATAATTGTGAACCAGTGTGTCCGCGCCAATGAGATCTACAAGTGGGACATTTTCAATCGGTTCTGTGGTATGCGTGTCTTCAGTGGTCGTTTCAGAAACTTGGCTTGTTGCCGTTTCACTAGCACTGGTTTCAGATGCGTCTGCAGGGGTATCGCCCCCACAGGCTGTCACCACAAAAGACACTACAAGGACCATAATCCAAAGGTTTGCTTTTTTAAACCGTTTAATCATGGCGTTTCCTCTTCATCTTCATCGTATTCGTCATAGAAATCCATGTTAAACATATCATCTAAGTCCATGAACTCAATGTCATCTGGTGGGGTGAATAGGTCTTCCGTCACCTCAAAATCACTGGAAATTTCATCAACATCGTACCCACCAATTACCGCACCATTAAAAACGGATTCAAATTTTAAAGGATACCAATATTCCGTAGAAATCCACTGACGGGTTAGCCATTCCCCTTCTCCAGTACTGGTTGACGATTCAATATAGACCACCTCGTAGCCGTTTAATTCTGTGAGTTCAGCATCTACAAGCATGCCGCCAAGATCTGTAAAAAGTTCTTCACCTAAAGTGATGTCTGCTTCTACGTATTCTTCATCTTCGTCGTCTTCCATGTCCATTTCATCATCGTCATAAAAAATCATACCTGCCCCATCTGTAACACTGTAAGAATAAAGGGCGCCTTCATCGGCATTATAAATCGCCACTTGTTCACCCATGTCACTCTTACTTTCTGTCCTATAATTGTCTTTATAGATGTAGGTAATGGTTTCAATGGTCATGCCTTCTGCATAACTTGTGCCTTTGAAATAAAGTTTATCCAATGTTCTAACGCTTAAGGCATCCAAGAGTTCTTGGCCTTTTTTCGAAGATAAATCTATTTTTTCGCCTTGACTTGCTTCAGTGGTTTCTTGTGGTGCGTTTGCTTCAGTAGTGGCCTCTGCTTGAGCGCCGCCAGCAGCTGATTCGGATACAGTTGCTTCTGGCTCAGTATCTCCAGAGTCCCCACACCCTGTTATGGCAAATACCAGTACAAAGACCAGCACCATAAAAATTACTTTTTTCATGTGCCCCTCCTATTCTCTTATTCCATTCATCTCAATTTAAGTTATACTATACTTAACAGTTTATTGGAGGCTAGGGTCATTTAACAAGTGCCCTACGTCAGCAAATTAATGCCAGTCCGTGTCTAAAGTCATATGGGAGTCTGTTATGTCCGCTGAAAAACTCGCTTTAAACCTATACACCATACTCTTTTTTCATATTCCAGCCATTGTTTTCGTGGCTTTTTTCACCTTGTATTTCGCCTATAAAGCGCCCAAAAATCAAACGTCTCGGAATTTTTTAAGCATTATGGGGGCCCTACTCATTTGGCTTCTTGCCAAAGTCCTAAAAACATTGGCCCCAACCCTCATGCTCAGATGGACTTTTGTGGTGGTTCAATATATTGGCGTTTATGCCCTGTCTTTTTTTCTAATTCGGTTTGCTTATTTCTACACAAAAAATAAACGGCCACCCTTGCTGGTTACCGCTTTAACACTAGGCCTTAGCGTGCTGAATTTTAGCCTTGTCCTAACCAATCCTATACATATGAGGTTTTACAGAAGCTTTGACCTCTATTACGACAAGTTTGGGCCCCTTTTTATGCCCACTCAAATTATACAATATGCCATGATTCTCTCTGCCGCCGTCTTACTGGTTGCTGGTTATCGACAGAACAGCGCCCCTATTTCCAAAAAATTTGTTGGCTGCTGTCTGAGCTTTTTCACCATTGCCCCACTTGTTGTGAATGTCTATTATATTTTATTTAAAGTGGTGGATATACCCTGGATTTTGCCCTTTGCCGTTTTTGATGTGACCCCTATATCCATTTCCATTTCTTTGATTTTCTTTATAATCCCAGCACTTAAAATGCGTTTTTTAAATCTAAGAACTTTTGCCAACCACCATATTTACCACCATTTGTCACATGGCATTCTCTCTTTTTCAGACGATGGCAGGATACACGCCTACAATGATTTTTGCGTGCGGCATTTCCCGGACCTGGCCAACCACAAGGATTTAAGAGTCTTTCTTCAAACGTTGGAAATTGAAGAAAAGCTCATAGAATATGGGCATAAAACGTATAGCCTCCACGTAGACCGGAGCCAAAAGGGCATGAACCACTTGTGGGTCCACGATGTCACCTGTTTAATTGAAAATCAAAAATCTCTTGAGCAGAAAAATCAGACCCTCCAACTGGTTAGGGACCATTTAAAATCCCACGCCAAAGCCAAATTAGACGCAGAGCTCCTTAAAATGAAATCCAGTTTTGCCCAAGACCTTCACGACATCATTGGCCACAGTCTAACGGTTTTTCTAGCCTCAAAAAAAAGCCTGCTTGACCACACGCAGACTTCTGATTTAAAGGCAGATTTATTGGCTTTAAAAGGCCTTCTACAAACAAGCACAAAAGCCATCACTGAAACGGTTGTCACACCAACAAACTCATTGAAAACTCTTTTTTCAACCCTTGAAATGCCCACTTTAAAAGTACATTTTTTATCAGAAGGTCGGCCTGTTCCATTGCCACACCAAACGGTTACAGTCCTCCATCGGGTAGCCCAAGAATCCGTCACCAATGCCATTAAACACGGGCATGCCCAGAATATCTTTTTCATCCTTCACTACCACGATGCGCATGTGAAATGTCGGATTTATGATGATGGGCTTGGGGCAAAAGACATTTCACCAAACATGGGCCTTCACGGTATAAAATCGAAAATTGCCGCCCTAAGTGGGGCTGTAGACTTCGCCTCAGATGGTAAAAAAGGTTTCCACACGGACATTACACTCCCTATATGATGCTGTTTTTCAGGGCAAAAAGCGTCAGCTGCGTCCTGTCTTTTAGGTTGGTTCTGGCCAATATGGCAGACACTTTATTTTTAATGGTTCCCTCTGTATAATTAAGGGCAATGCCAATTTCTTTGTTGGTTTTCCCTTCTGCAATCATTTTCATAATGGCAATATCATTCTTGTCCAATTGGACACCTTCGTAGTCGTAAAGTTCTTCTTTGGAAATTTTGTAATGCTTGTAAAACATCTGGTGCATGGTCTGGTCCATGACAAAATAATCGTAGGCAATGCACTCCAATATCTTAAGCAACAAGTCTTCATGGACATCCTTGGTGAGATACCCATCGGCCCCACAATCGAGGGCTTCTTTTATGGTTATGTAATCTTCAAATGAGGTGAGCATCACAACTTTTATGTTTGAATAAGCCTTCTTTACTTCCTTAAGAACTTCAAGGCCACTCGCCCCGGGCATACGCACGTCTAGCAGGAGCATTTCAACCTCTACTTCACTAATCCGTTCAAAAACTTCTTCTGAATTTGACCCCTCTCCCACTACGGTAAAGACTGGCGAGTCTTCAATTAACCTTTTCAACAAGTCCCTAAATAAGGTTTGATCATCTGCAATAAATACCCGAATCATAGCTTTTCCCCTTCATTTTGAGACAACTGATTGAGTGTGTCCCTTAATTTTTGGTACAGGCGTTCAGTCCTGTTCACCATCTCTTGAACCGCTTGCTTCCCCGTTTCAATTGTCAGCACAGGGTCCTCAATAACCACCGTCATCTGGTCTATAGTTGCCCCAATCTCTTCCAACAATAGGGCATTTGTTTCTGCAATAATTTTCTCTTTCTGTCTATCCTTCTGCACTTGTATGTCTTTATCAATTGCCCTATAAAAAGCAGCGTTGGCCTTGTCCAATTCCAAATTTGTACGTTCAATTTCTTGACTAAGGGTCTGTTCTTTCGTCACATCTGACAGGCTTACAATCCGCCCAACCCGGTCTCCACTTCGGTTTTCCACATAAGTGGTTTCAACCAGCAAATAAAAAGGGCCATGCGCCACCACATAAACGCCATCAGTCCCAGTATCTTGAGCCACATGCTCAGCCTGCCACCTCACAAAAGTTTGCCAATTCTCAAAAGATTCCTGATCCAACGCCAAACCCTTTAACTGTCCAAATGTATTGACTTTATTGCCCACCACATCAAACACAAAAATCAAACTGTCCACTTGATTCAGCACGCTCCCAAGGCTCACACTTTCATGATAGGTCTTCTTCAGCACCATTTTCTGATACAAGTATACGGTAAGTGCAAAAATCAATAAACTTACCGTTAACACAGCAGATACCCAAAAGGCCTGCCGATAAAAAGTGGAAATCGGCGCTTGAACTGCCACCCAATACATCATCATAAAAAATTGCGCCACCGTAACAACCCCTATAAGAGCAATCCCCACATACGTTCCCCAAAAATGCCGACCTTTAAAATAAACCCTAAAACCAAAAGCCATCAAGCTCAGCTGAACCAACAGCCCGATAACAATCCCTATAGACTTATGCAACCCTAAAACTTCCATATTCCCCTCCGAGGTTGCGACTACGTCGCGTTGAGTGCACTAGGTGCGTTGAGTATGGCTGACGCCATGTCAAGTGCGACTTCGTCGCGTAGAATGTGCCCTTGGGGCACGGAGAGTAACATTTAACGCACCTAACGCACCGAAGGTGCCCTCCACGGGGCTTTAGCCCTACTCCACGGCAGCTTTGCTGCCAATCCCCTATCCCCTAACCAACTATCCCCTAACCAACTATCCCCTAACCAAGTTAATCGAGTTTTCTGTTACCCGTTCAATATCTCTGAAATCAACAACAGTAACTAATTCCCATACAATCCTATCTATTTTTTTCTTAAAAATATCTACACTTAAGTTTTCAATGTTATTAAACTCTTCTTTTAATTTTTCTCTAACTTCTTTTATAGCTTTTCCTCTTTCAGGTCCTTGAATGTGAGGGAATTGAGCCTTTTCTAAATAACCAGATATCTCAAAAAAGTTTAATAGACTATTATTGTCCCTGAAGATAAATTCTTTCAATAATTCTAGTTGATAACCAACAATTGCCCATTGCGTTTTATTACGATTTACAGATTTTCTCAAATATAATGACTGAAAATCATTTGCTCTTGATAAAAATTCTGAATCATTCTCAATATTTTTGAGCCTATTAATTAGCAATTCCATATCTGCCAATAATACTTTCTCATCAAACTCAATAGAATGAATCACGCATTCTTCTCTTGCTACTTTCAAATAATTTGCTTTTATTGCCTCTTTCTTTTCAATTACTTCGCTAATATTTGCAGTCATCAACTCAATAACATCATAAATTTGCTTAACTTGTTCATCTGATCGATCATCGTGTATACCAATCGTATTAGGACCTAATGTAGTTAGCTTATCTGCAAATAAATTTTCAAATGATAAAAGATTAAACTCCTGATCCGTTTCTAGTGCAAACAGCTTAGGTTTTGACATTTTGTTTATGGAGTAATCACCTTTTAAATACATAAATTCTATTTTTACTTCTTGTTTGCCTCTCGTTGTAAAAAGTTCTTTATCCGTGCATATACTTGGAACTGTCTGAAAATAAGTATCTAGCATATCTAAGCCCACTCTTGGATTTTGGGGTTTGTACAATCTAAATTTGAAGTTTTCTCCCACCGTGACCAGTGTTTTTTCAATATCTCTTATGACCTCTAAAACTTCATCTTTACTCGCTAAACATACCATGTCAATATCTATACTTGTTCGCTGTGATGATATCGGCAAATAGAACTGAGTTGCTGCACCACCCTTTAGAATAATTTTATCACCAAGCCTAGACTGTAATTGTAAGAACATTTCTAAATCCCATATATAGAGTTCAAATTTTGACAATGAATTAAATTCACCTGCACGCATCCTCTTTTCAATAGCACTTCTATCAAAAGCCTTTTTACCTAGAATAAAATTCCCAACCAACTCTATTTCCATTTCTTAGCCTCCATGATTTGATTTTCCATAAATTCTAAAGTTGATTGAGAATATTTAGTTAGTTCTAGTAGCCATTTGATCTCTATATCAATCTTTCTATCTTTAGCAGATACATTCATTTTTGACATGACTATAGAATTGTTTCTTATAAGACTCTCATATATTCTCGATAGCTCATTTATTGATAATAAATAATCTAGTTTTGTTACAGCAAAGTAGAGATCTATAAACCCCTTTTCCTTTAATGCCAAGTTTTCGTATGCTAAATCAAAGTTTTTTCCACTTAATATTATTACATCAATTTTCGACTTAATCACTGGGTCTATTATGTGATTTTTATCCTTTTCTGTTAGTGCAAACCATCCTTGCTCATCTAATAACTTTTTCACAGCCTTCGTTTCATTTTCTTCAACAACAACCAAAACAGGGTATTGCTCAGGTATATGTAAAACTTCTCCTACAAGCACATCTAGGCCTGTTATATAAAAATCATAACCGTATTCTGACAGTACATCAAAGATTTTTTTTGATTTATTTTGAAGATACTGATAACCTGCAGCCATATTTTTTTCATCTTTAAATCCATATATTCCATGTCCAGTCTTTTCAAGTTTTCCCTTTTGTACAAGTGAATATAATCTCCACGATATTGTCTTTTTGTTTACATCAGGAAATAAACCATAAATATCTTGTATTCTCATTTCATTATTAGGTTTAAAATAATTAGATATTACTTGAAAAAATCTTTCCTCTACAGTAATGTTTTTTTCTTTCATGCTTTCTTCTTTCATGTTTTCGCCTCCAAATTTTTTATGACAAAACATAATTTTGCTTTATATGTTTTGATTATACCAAAACTTTATTGCCAAAACAATGTTTTGTTAAATATGTTTTGTTGACTCTAATGTACTGATAGAATAAAAACATCTCGTGACATTAGCTACTTCGTTGCCGGAACTATTGTGTCGAATAAATCCGTCCTTAACGCACCGAAGGTGCACTCAACGGCAGCTCTGCTGCCAATCCCCTATCCCCTAACCAACTATCCCCTAACCAACTATCCCCTAACCAACTATCCCCTAACCAACTATCCCCTAACCAACTATCCCCTATCCCCCAAAAAAAAACACTCCATGAAAACCGAAAGCTTAACACCTCCAAATCTTCACAAAGCATTTTTATCTTTTCAACGCAGTTGCACCTAACGCACTTAACGCACCGAAGGTGCACTCACCATGGCGTAGCCATACTCAACCGCAGCTCTGCTGCCATTCAACGCACCTAACGTACTTAACGCACCGAAGGTGCATTCACCATGGCGCAGCCATACTCAACGGCAGCTCTGCTGCCATTCAACGCACCTAACGCACCTAACGCACCGAAGGTGCACTCACCATGGCGTAGCCATACTCAACGGCAGCTCTGCTGCCATTCAACGCACCTGACGCACCTAACGCACCTGACGCACCTAACGCACTCAACGCACCAAAGGTGCCCTCACCGCGACGACAGTCGCACTATCTATTGAGTATCTTCTCCCTGTAGTCGTAGCTGATGTCGTCTTTGAGGTGGTTGATGAAGTTAATGAGCATTTGAGAGGCTTCATCTTTTTTGACCCATGCGTTAGGGTTGATGTAGCCTTCTGGTGTGCCGGTTACAAGGCCCACTTCTGATGCCATATAGATGGCGTCTTTTGCCCATTCTGGGATAGCTGCATTGTCGGCATAGTGGGTGTCATAGGGTGGTGCCGGTGCCATGTATTCTATGCCAAGTGCACGGACAAGGATGGTAATGGCTTCGGCTCGGGTTAAGGGCTCATTGCCTTTAAAGTCGTAGCTGCGTCCGTTCATGATGCCGTTTTCCTTGATGTATTCTAGGTAGTGGTAATCTGGGTGATCACTTGAGATGTCATTGTAGAGTTTGTCTACACCGGGTCTTTGCCTTTGTATGATTTCAGTCCGTGTGGGCTCTGGCAGCTTGCCGTTGATGACGTTTACAACGGCCTTGCCGAATTCCAGTCTGGAAATCACAGAGCCTGGGACGAAATAATCGTTTTCCACTTCAAAAATCTCTAGGGAAGTGAGGAGGAAGATGTTGTCCTCTGCCCAGTGGCCGCCTATGTCTCTTAAGCGTGGGATCACAAGGGATTTGGATTCCAAGATAACTTCATCGCTTATGTGGTCTTCTCCAGTGGACCGGCGTATGGACTCGAGGTCTACAGCACCTTCATTGGCATAGGGCATATTGTAATCGTAAGTGAGGACATTTTCTTCACGGATAATTTTAAAATAATTGCCTCTAAAACTGATGTTTTGAGGGTCTGTATGCTGGTAAGAGAAGTCGGTTTTTCGGGTCGTGGCCATGCCCACATCTGCAGTACCACTCCAAATCACTTCGGCTTCACCCGGTTCACCAGGCCCGTATTGTGTGAAGCTGTGCTTGATTACTTGGGTTTCATTGGCACCCCAGTAATGGCTGTAGCCTACAATGGGCCTTGCGTCTGTAACAACATGAAATTCGCCATTATTTTGGCCAAAAGCACCATCGATGTAATAGGTGCGTTCTGCTAGGAAATTACCTGAATAGTAGTCTACAGCAGGTGTGTTGTCAATAATGCGCCCTTCAAGGAAGGTGTATTTTCCAAGGGTGAAAATCCCATTTGGGGTATTGATGGTTTCTTCATACCCCGTTAGGGTTTTTTCATATGTGGTTTGTCCAATGTTTGCGTTTTCAGTTTTAACAACATCATAAGTGAGCGACCGTTCAAGGGTAATGGTACCATCTGCACTGGTGAGTTCAAAATCGTAATTGAGTCTGTAGGTATCCGATGCCTCAGGAACATCTGGAATTTGTACCAGCCCTCTCAGTACAACGGGTTTACCCGTAACAAAAGTCACTTCTCTGTATTCATTGGCGCCGGAAATCTGAAGATCGCCAACCACGCCACCATCCATCCAGATGATGCCTGCATGTGAAATTGTGCCAGTTAATAGGATGACCAGTAGGGATAGGGCCACTTTTATAATCCAGTGTTTCATGATGAACTCCTTTTAGCTTTCGATAAAGATTACAAGTGCATTGTCCTTGATGCGCATAATGTAAAGATAGTCGCCGGGTTGAATGTCGTCTACAGTTTTGATGGCATTGTTTTTGATAACAATGGTATCGGTGTAGCGAACAAAGATATTGGTACGGTTTGCAGTCCATTGGCCTGTATAGGCTGTCCAGTCGTGGGAATCTGTTAGTTCAATTCGATCCCAGTTGTGGTCAAAGCCTGTGACAATCCCTCTGGAAAGAACGGCATTTTGGTATGTTTTTTCAAGTTCTTTGGCGATGTCCGCTTCTTTGTAAAGGCTGTCGTCAATGTTTTGTCCCGGAAGCAGGCCCTTGTGGCGCATGTGCATGGCAATAACCGAGTTATCTGCTGGGTTTACCACCATAAAAGCATAGTAGCGCTGGAACTGAAGCCCTTGTGTTTGAGGGTGGTAACCTTCAGTGACATTTTCACTTTTGGCATACGCATCATGCCAGAAGTCACTGGCTTTAAGGACAAGGTCTTCTTCAGGATCTGTGACATCCACTATTCTGGAGTTGGTGTAGAATTTGTAGTCTCCTGAAATGTTTGGATTCACTGCATTTAAAAAATTATTGGTGTAGCTGGTATAATTGGCCAGCGTAAAGCTGGATGTATTGACGTTTTCAACAGCACCAATTCGAATCCGGTCAAAGATGTCATCAAACGGGGTAACCACTTTCACCACCATGGCATTTTTGTTGTAGGTGCCCGTTGGGCTTTCTGAAACCACATAGACGGTGTCTCTTGGACTTATGTGGCTGTTTGGCACCACAAGGCCATCCTTGATGACAATGGTCCCTTCTGTAAGGTTAAAGTTTTCTTTGGTGTTAATGTCAAACCTGCCAAGGGTGTGGTCAACTGTTCGAATTCGACTTGAGAAAGTGCTTTCTCCACCTGTTCGAACAGAAAGTTTAACCACTGTTGGCTGACCGTAGACACTTTTCACCACTGCATAAACGTTGTAGTTTTGATACTTGCGGGAAAGCTCTGTTTGGGTGAGTTTTTGGTCTCCAGCATAGAATTCAGTTTGATCGTTAATCTTAAGGTTAAGGGTATAAGCCTCTGCTGGTGTCCAGTCGTTGTTGGCAATAAATTCAGGTTTTGAGAACCCATCTCCGCCAACCAGTTGAATCTCCCGTCTACCGGAATTGACATTTTTCAGTTGCCCCTTGTAAATGATTTCAAAAAGGATTTCAGGGGCTTCGATTTCCACTTTGGAAATTTCATCGGTTGCAATATTGTCAAAATAGAGTTTAACAGAAGCACCTGTTTTTAAGGCATCTGCTGTAACGATGTTGCCATCTTTTGTAAAGACTGTATTGGGGCCAACTCTGTAAAGCTCTCTTTGATCGTCTGAAAGGTTGACCCAGAAGCTGGTTTGATAGATTTGGTCTACCTTGCCCATGCGCATTTTCCCAAAAGGCGGAATGTAGCCTGGTTCGCCACTGTAGGATTCCCCGCGTGCGCTCACCAGATAGCCATTTGTAATGTCCACTGTAACGGGCATCCCATAGACATAATTGTCAATGCCAGTGACTCTGTCATTAATGGTTAAAATGGCATAAGGGGCCAGTGGGAAGGTGTATACCCTATCGTCATAGCCAAAAATAGTCATGGTGGCCGGCCCATCTTCAGCAATTGGACTTACGGTACGAATGGTTCCTGAAATTTGCTGATTTTGATGGGGGGCTACTTTTATATAGACCACTTGGTTGTCGGCGTTGACGAGGTATTGGACAGCGTCTCCGTTTTCCAGAAGCTGTACCCCGCCAATGCCACCATCTTTATAGGTGATGATGTCATCCCTTCTGCCGGTGTAGGTGTCTTCATTGACTAAAATGTCAAAGACATTGCCAGTGACATCTGTGATGCGATAAATTTCTGTAATAACGCTTTGGCCATTGACCACTCGGGTTTCTGTTCGGAGGTCAGAGACGGTGCCATAGTGATAAATGCTGTAAAGGTCTGCTTCTGCAGCTGCCCCCATCCGTTCAAGCACCTTATTGTCATCGAGAACCTCCGCATAGTGGAGGACACCCTCTACTGTAATGTATTCCAGTTCATCCCCAAGGTCAATGGACTTGCTGCTTGTGGATAAGTTGTCCTTAAACACGCTATAATCCACACGAACGTTTCCCTTTGTGTGGGTTTCGCTGATAAGATTGGTTACGGTGCCGTCCACATTTTTAACAGTGATGGTCCGGCGGTCTATGGTATTGCCATCTTCATAGAGGGTTTCAGGTTTTATGCCAACAACAAGGCCAAAATTTGAAGCCATGCCCAGTCCATCTGCTTGGACGTCCAGTAGGGCATTTGAGATTTCCCCCAGTTCACTCCGCGTTAAAGTGCCTTTCGGGTCAAAAGTCCCATCGTTTTTTAGGGGCATAAGGCCCTGAGAAACAAGGTCTTCAATAATCGCCCTGTAGGTGGGATTCACAGACTGCCAATCTGAAAAAGCAAAGGAAGTCTGCTGGTCAAAATTGTTGGGCACACCAGCTGTTCGGGCGACCCAGACAGCAAGTTGCTCCCGGCTAACCGGTTCAAGTAGGCCGACAACTTCTGTGTCTAACACAATGCCAGTATTTTGTGCTTCAACAAGCATTTCTTGATTTAAAAGCCTTGTAAACTGATCTTCAGAAGTGGCTGAGCCCATAAGGGCATCCACACGGGCCATTACGGCTTCTTCCCCACCCGATAGACGGACCAATTGGTAAATGGCGTCATAGCCTGTGGCTGGCTCAGATGGGTAGTAGCGTCTTGCCCCATAAGTTCTAACAATTCCAAGTGCCGACAAACGAATGATTTCCTCTTTGTTGTAAAGGTCACTGATGTCAACATAGCTGGCATTTACCAAAATGTCTAAGCCCTTGGCCGACCCCCTAATTTCTTCTGCGTTTTCTGTGTCAGTAGGGATGGCTGTAAACTGTGGCACCAAGGTGTCAAAGGGTGAATAGGCAAAGCTGGCAGTTGGCATAATCATGCTTAAAATAAGTAGTAGGATGGTGATTTTTTTCATGTGTCTGGCCTCCTTTGCCTAGTAGTTTGTGAGAATTACAAAATGTCCTGCCTGATTGATTCGGGTTGTAATTCGGTTCAGTCCGGTATCAATTGTGGCTTCCACTGGACTGTAAGTTCCAGTTCTTGAGTCGTATTTATAGAGTCTGATTTGAAGTTCGTCTGCTAAGGATAAGCCCTGTGGGTTGTAGTTAAATGTCACATCCATGGTCCCCGATAGGGTATCAAAAGCAGAAGCGCCTTCATTGGCACTGGCATCAAAGCCAATGCTATAGACTTTGGAAATTTGTCTCTTGCCTCGAATGCTCGGTGTGAGGTAGGCCCTTGCACCATTCATCTGGGTATTTTCTGTAAGCCTTGCATAGGTGTCATAATAAACCGCCATCTGATGGAAGGTCTGGGTTCCAAAACTCACCGGCGTAAACCGGTACAGGGTTTGACCAAAATCTAGCGTGATGCTGGTCCGGCCCGATTTAACCAAGGATTCCGGCATGACAATTTGTTTGAGGGTTGTCCCGCTTGTCACTTGGTCTTTTAAGTCTAGGTTTAATGACGTCTGTGTGAGTTTCGGCGCAAAGTCCACTTGTATGCGGTCACCACTTGTTGTCACCAAATGTGTTTCCCCTTCAGGAACCCCTATATCGCCATCTGAATCCGTTGGGCCAATTTCATCTACATCCTTAAGTTGGTCATGTGTCAAGGCTGCGAGGTTTGAAAAATTAGATGGTCCGAATTTATTAACGGCTTTAAGGACAAATACAATGCGCTCGCCGGTTTCTCTGTTTTCAAGACCTGGGAGCTCCGTGATTTTATAAGGTTCAATGTCGGTAATGCCCAGGTACTGGAAGTCCCTATACCCTGCGTTTACCAGTTCAGAATCTGTTTTAATCCCCATGTACACATAGATTTCAAAGTACTGGGCATTTTCTGCGATGTAGTCGTAGAGCTTGATGTACTGGTCATCCACCACAGTGACTTTTAAGCCTTTTGGGTCAGCTGGAATTGGTACAGTGTACGCCAGTTTAACAGAATCGTCCGTTGTACCGCCATCTTCATTTCTGACCACTATGGCAATTTCACCCTCAAACAAAACTTCAGGCGTTGTCACTTTCAGTGTGGTTGAATCAATAAACTCAACGGACTGAGCCATGGTCCCTTGCTTGACGTAGTGAATGCTGTCGTCCCTATAAATGCCGTGTTCTGATTCTGGAACATCTTCTCCCGGTCTGACAGTAAGCCATTCGCCACCAAAGTAAACACGTGCATTTTCAGCAAATCCGGTCCCCTTTAGTATAATTTCTTGGCCACCTGTCACGTGAATCCTGCTAAGTCTATTGCCATCAAGGTCTGTTACGACAGGATCTAGTGTTGGTGCCGATACCACTGTAATGGCATTTTCACGAACGGCAATCCCATAATCGTTATTGAGCACTTGAATGGTTTTGGATCCCAGGGTCATATTTTGTGGCGTTTTAAAGGTCAGTTTTGTACCCCGTTCTGAAATTTCAACATTGGTAATTGGGATACCAGCACGTGTGCCTATGATTACATATGCGTCTTCTCTAAAGTCAGCCCCTCTAAGGGTAATGGTGTTGCCCCCTGCAATAGATGTTTTTTCTGGGGTAACGGTGTCAATTCTCGGCCCTGAAAGTGGCTTTTTATACACAAAGTAAATGGGCAATTTTTTTTCTTGATAATTGGTTTCACCCAGTAAATCCGAAAGATTTGCTGAAGAGGCCAAACCTTGGTCCTCATTTTGAATCATAATCGGATAGTGGGCATTAATGTCATTTTCACTCCCTTGTGGCACATTGGCTACAATGAGGTCGTATTCCTGCCCATCCACGACTTTTGTGGTGAGTTCTTTGACAGTGGCTTCGTAAGGGCCTATGAATACTTTTACGCCTTCTCTAAAGTCGTTACCAATAATTTCAATGTCAACGCCGCCTTGTACGGACGCTTCCACAAACCACTCCTCTTCGTCATATGAAACGATTTTAGGCTCTACTGTGAGAATTCTTGGCTCACTGTCTGGGTTTGTGTAGGTAAATGCACGCGAAGCGCTTCCACCATCCGCATTAAAATAGGTCATTTGTACAGTGCCAATGCTGTAGTAAGAAGGTGTGTACACTGCCACGTGGTATTCGTTGTCATACTGTACTTCTGGTGCGTAGCCACGCTCTACAATAAGGCGCCTGTCGGTGATTTCAAGCCGGATGTACTCATAGGCATTGCCGGAATACACTTCTGGGTCAACGTCTTTGAGATTTTGAGGCACGTAGTAATTGTCAGCTGATGATTTGAGCATCCCCAGTGGCACGTAGACGGTTTCGCCATCATAATCAAAGGTCCGCGAGTAAATGATGTTGTTTTCTGTAACGGTAACTTGTACGGATTCTGTGTCCCCTCTATAAATTACATCTAGGCCACCTTCCAGTTCTACGGAGGCCCTCTGATTGTTGATTAAGCCTGAGTTAGGCTCTACCCGGTTGATGTTCCTATTGGTTATTTCGCCAAAGCGAATTCTGGCGTCCACCTCTTCAAGCAGGACAATTTCAGTTGGGTCATCGTTGGCATAGCCGTAAAGCTGTGACCTAAAGAACTTTGATCCGTAGATGTCTTTAGGTTCCTGTCCCTGCCGTCTGCCGAAGTTTGGCACCATGGAGCTGATAACAGGATTTGTGGAGGTATAGGTGTAATCCACTTTATTGCTCACACCAGAGTCGTTGTTAATCACATATACTTCTACTTTTCCCGGTGCATGCTGTGGGGTTATGACTTTCAAGTACCCTCTCGAATACTCCACGATTTTCGCTTCATTTTCTCCAAAGTATATTTTAGGTAAAATAGGCGATTCATAATAAACGTCGTAGTAGGGGTTTGTAAGTTCTGGGAAGGTCTTAACGGCTTCAGGATCAACGTCATCCGCTAAAATATCATCCCATTTCCCATTAATATAAAGGTCTTCAAATTTATCGCCAAGGTCATATCGGTCACTGCCAACTGAGTTTTCATAAGGCTCATAAAATCTAAATTCATAGCCAATAATTTCCACGATTTGTCCACCGTTTGCAGACCCACCTGTGGGAATAATCCGGTCTATAGTTGGGGTCGATGTTGGAATAATATAGGTAAAACCTTTTTCTTTCCAGGCGTTTCCACCATCTGGATTTACCACAACCACTGGTACATCCATCCTGTCCACGCCATAATCTGCATTGAGGTCCTTTATGGACGGCGGCATTTTGATAATGATATACTTGCCATTTATGTCCACGTAAGTATCTGTCTTTGGCACTTCTACGGAATCCACATAGACCTTGATGTCATCTTCAAAGTCACTGCCTCTAATGGTAACGTAATACCCACCATCAACAGACCCTTTTGTAGGCGTAATGGTTGTAATAACAGGCTTTGAAGTGGCCTGAGAAATATAGTAAAAGCCTTCTTCACCTGTTTTGGAATCACTTTTTGTGTCCGGATTTATAACGGTAACATCCTTATAGCCCCTACCGGTTGAAAGGGGTGGCACTTTAAAGATAATTTGATTTTTTGAAAAAACAGTTGTGTTATTGCCAGTAATTGCACCCGTTACATCATCTTTCATATAAGGGGTAATCATATCCAGTTGGTAAACCCCTGGCCCACCAATGGAAAGGCCATCTGCATTAAAGTCTAAAGCCGTTTCATTGCCAATGTTATCCCGTGCAATAATGGCACTATTTTTCACAACCAACCTATAAGTTTTTTCCCGACCATTTGTGAGGATGGGGTCACCTGCAAAATTGTAACTGAGTGTAAACCGTTCCGGTTGTATCAGTTCTCCAGATCTAAGGGTGATGGAATTTACATAGTTTGAAAGGTACACTGTTTCTAGCCCTTCACTGTCCACGCCAATTCTGGCCAATCGGTTGTCCATTTTAGCTGTAAAGACCGGCCCGTTTTCTATGGCAATTGTTGTGGTGCCAACGCCTTGGTTGACCCCACCTGTATAGGTTATGGTGGCTGATCCGATTAAGTCGCCATCCCCATCATAAGCCTCGTAGCCACTTGTTGTCCCTTTAATGGCGTAGATGTCATTTTCCAGTTTAAAGGCTGGATTGTTGGCGTCATCATTGGTTAAAGTGGCGTAAACTGTGTTGCCGTCCACATTAGAAGTCACTGTCGTATTGTCCTTGAACTGTGAGTAAACCGCTTTAACGCCATCTTTCCCAATAAGCGCATTGGCATTTGGCACGGCGTATTGGTTAAAAATAATATCGCCTGATGGGCTTAGATTATAGGTGTTTACATCTTTTCCATCTAAAAGAATTCTGGACCCTATGAGTCTATAGCCGTCCACGCCAGATTCCAAAACCGCACTTGGGTCTGGGGTTAAAAAGTTCTCGCCATTGACAACCACAAGTGTATCTGCGGTGCCTTGCTGTGGTGTAAACGTTTCAAGAATTGGATTCTGTTGAAATGTTTTCACATAACTAAAAGAACTAACGGCTATGCCCCCACTTGGGTTCATAACAGAAAGCTGAGTTGTCCCTTCCCGGCCTGGTGGCGCTGTAAAAGTGACAATAATCTTGTTGCCTGCTGTATCCAGTTCTCTTGTAAAATCTGTGAGTTCCACACCATCCAAAAATAGGCGCATGCCATTTTGAAGGTTAGACCCTGTTATGGTAATGGTGTCGCCCCCTTCTACTGTTATGATATTAGGGTCAACACTTTCAATTACAGGGATATCCGTTGTGCTAATAAATTCAACACTATTGGACTTAATGGCTGCATCGCCAAAGTCATCCGATTTTCTCACAGGATTGGTCACTTGAACATGTTTAATTCCTGCGTCTGAAATTAAGGCCTGATTTGGAATTCGAACTAAAATCCGTGTGCCCAGCTGATTGCCTTCAACCCCTGTGACCACGTTGCCATCTGCATCCAAGACCGTCATTTCAAGCGGAATGATTCGGCCTTCTGAGTCTCTTAACACAGTTGATGTGGCATCGTCTTCGTTCAGTTTATATCGAATAATGCCCCTAACGCCATCTACCTCTTCATTTGGAAAAAAGGCCAGTTGGTAGCGGTTATTGGCGGTATTGTTGTCATTTTTCTTAATTAAAACGGTTGGCATTCTTACAATTACAGTACCTGTGTCATCCACAAACCGGTCAACCATAAACTGATTTCCAGAAATGGAGATTAAAAGGTCCTCTTTCAATTTGTTGTAATTGGCATCTGCTGCCTCCACCTGGATTTTATCCGGTAAAATGGTGTCAATTTCAGGTGTGTAGGTACTTGGCACAAACTCATACCCATTTGGCAGAGTGACAATTTGATTAAAGGTATAGACCTTACCCGAGTCACTGGTTATAACAGTTTGCATCTCAATTATAACGTCCTTAAAGGGGTCTTCTTGAGCGTCTGTAATCCGGCCTGTTAATACATTGATTTTATCGGTTGCTGCCATCACCACACTGGGAACACCTGCCCCATCTTTTTGGAATTTAACTTTTCCACCAATTTGAATGTTTATGGTCCTTTGAATGGTGACATTTTCTTCTTTATAGGTTGCCCCTGTGCTGGTGTAATCAATGATCAATCTTTCATCATTTGTATCTGTGGTGTAGGTTGCAGTGGCATTTGGCACATCTAAATCGGGAATATTTAAGGTCACCAGATTGGTACCGTTAATTTCCACGTTGCCGCCAGTATCCGGTCCTTTTACAGGATATATGCTGGTAATTCTCGGTTTATAGGTTGTCTGAATCACTGTAAATTCTTCAAATTCTGGCCCGTCCATCACATAATGTTCGGCCACCACTTGCTCTCGCTCAGCAATGTTTTCAACTTCAGTCACTAAAACAAAATAGTTTCCAAGGTCAAACCCTGGTGCATTTGGTACGCGGACTGTCAACGTTGACACCCCATCATCATCCGCTTCACTTAGGGACACAAATGTGGCCCTATTAAGTGCGGTCAATTGGTCCGTTCCATCGGTTCGTTTGACAAAATAGACTTGATAATTTTTATTTTCAAAATTCTTGCCTGTAATGTAGAGGTCATCCCCTTTAGCACCTGTGTTTGGGTACATACCGACTTCTGTTAGGTTAATGTCCCGAATCACTCTAAAGAGATCTGTATAAACGTAATCAATCGCCACTTCTAAGTTGTCAAAGGCTGCGAGTTGGGTATTTCTTGAGAGAAAGACAGACTGGTAACCTAAATTGGAAGTGGTAATGTTTTCAAGTGTTAAGGTGTCCTGTGTTGCGGTTCCTTCAAACGGCGTTGCCTGAGCTTTTGAGGCACCATAGGTCGCTGTGATGTCTGTTGGCATGGCAAATATTTGATTGAGGTTGTTGCCCTGAAATACAATGGTTTCATTTGGTGTGTCAATGTTGACGACCCGCTTATCAGAACCACTAATCACAGGAAAACTGGAAAGAGGTAGGGGAATCACTTCACCATTGATCATGATGTTGCCTGTAAAATAAACCGCTTCTCTGGCGCTGAGTTCAATTCTTACGAATGAAAAAGCGTTATCTGTCCGGGTTCCAATTTGTTTGTATCCCCCTGCATCACCAGGAATATACTCCGGTTGCATATCAAATCTAATTTCAACATCTTCGAGATTTTGACCAGATATTTGAACAAATCCACCCGTTGCACCAAATCCAAGGTTATTCACTTGAAAATTGATTCGGTTCACAACAGGGTCTTCATCGCCCGGCCCCTCTATAACATATGCAAATGTCTGATTGGGGACGGCGGATAAAAGAAGTATAATGATTAGGAGTAAACTTAATTTACGTTTCATATGGTCACCTCTCGAGGAAATTTATAAGTCTAAAATATCTACAGTTTCAATAATTTATCGGCACTCTTTGGACTGAACTTTATTGCGAAATGATTACAAACTGTTTTATTTGGCTATAAATATGTGTATAATAAGTTTATTTTAGGAGGTTCGTATGGTTTATAAGCATATTCCAGCACTTGACGCTGAGTCCGTCTATGAAATTAGTGGCAAGCAATCGCGCATAATCAAAAAGCACCACGATCAACAGATTCAAATTACGCTTTATGAACTTTCTGAAGACCGCATCTTATATGTAGAGCCAGTTGATGGTGAAGGCAGTTACAAAACTTATTATGTTCAAAGTGGCAAGTGCTTAATCCTGGAAACGAACGCGGAAATGTCTTCAGGTGATTTTCTCATATGCAACGGATCAGAGGAAGTTCTAACGCTTAAAACGCTTGAACCCACTGTAATTATAGTGCACGCTGCTGCCTATGATACTTATAAAACCATTCAAGACAGTCAAGATAAAATTACGATGCTCCTAAAAAGCATTCAAGAAAAAGACCACTATACGGGCGAACACAGTTTAAGGGTTTACGAACTGGTTAAAAAACTGGGGATGCAGTTGGGCTATAAGGCCATCCGACTAAACAATTTGACAAAAGCCGCTTATTATCACGATCTCGGAAAAATCTTTGTTGAAGATGAAATTCTTAACAAGCCCGATCGGTTGTCGGATGAAGAGTTCGAGGCGATTAAGCTCCACGCGACGCTTTCAGAGTCTCTCATTAAAACCCATTTTAATGCGGATGTTTATGATATTATTTCCCAGCACCATGAACGGTGGAATGGAAAGGGCTATCCAAAGGGGCTTAGTGGCTTAAATATACGTGAAGAGGCGAGAATTATAGCAGTCTGTGACAGTTACGATGCCATGATCACCGATCGCGTTTATAAAAAAGGAAAAACCGAAGAACAAGCCCTCCAAGAATTGATAGAGCTTTCAGGCATTCTCTACGACAAACGGCTTGTGGATGCCTTTGTTAAAATGATTCTCTCCTGAAATATGATTTTAGGTAAAAAAAAAGACTTACTTATAAATAAGTAAGTCTACAACCTAATAATTTGTTAAGAAGGGGGGGAATATCACGAGTGGGCTTTTTTTTGGGGGAAACCCACTCGGATTTCGTTGTTTCATTTGGGGTAAATATTTGGGGGGTTATTGTGATTGTTAAGGTAAATCCTTAACTTGTATTCATTATAAAAATCAGTTATGTATAGGGTATGACCCCTTTGTGAATAAACTGTTAAGTTGTAAAAAGTTACAATTTATTTATCTTGATTTATTTTTCAAATTTAGGGTAAATGCTTTAGTGAGCTTTATGACATAGAAAGGATGACTTTATGAAAGCATTGAAAAATGGGGCTTATAGGATTTACACCCTAGGAGAGTTTGAAGTTATTAAGGACGAAGACTCATTAACTGGGACTGCAGCCTCATCTAAAAAGATATGGGAACTCTACAAATTTATGCTGACCAATCGGACGCGTAAATTTACACCAGAGACCTTAAACGATCAAGTTTGGATTTCAGAAAGTTACAGTGATCCCAGAGTCACACTTAGACGTCAAATGCACCGGATGCGGCAACTTCTTAAAGAAGATCACCTGCCAGAAACAGAATGGACCATCCGGTTTGAAAATGGGTATTATTTTTGGAATCCCAATTTAAAGGTTCAAATTGATTCTGCTGATTTCGAATCTTTTTTAACAGCAGAAAATTGTAATGATCCAGATGTTCTGTCTAACTGCCTGAAGGCAATTTCCATTTATAAGGGCGATTATCTTCCAGATTTATATGAACAGCACTGGGTTTTTAGCGTGCGTAACTATTACAGACGCTTATTTTTGAATGCCCTCAATGACGCTGTGGATACCCTCTATGGCCTTGGGGATTATTCTCGGATTTTGGACCTTTGTCAACAGGCCATCCAGATTGATACATATGAAGAACGGTTTCACATTGAATACATGAAAGCATTGACAGCCATCAACCGAAAAAAAGATGCTTTAGCCCATTATGATGAAATCACGTCGTTTTACTACCGTGAGATGGGGCTCAAACCTTCAGAGGATTTTAAGAACCTCTACAAATTGCTGGTGTCTACCGTTCCACAACGTGATACAGAAGATTTCATCGCTTCACTCACAGCGCCTGAAACCTTTGAAAACGCTTTTTATGTAGAGCCAGACATTTTCAAATCTATTTGTGAACTGGAAAAACGGCGAAATGAACGCGATGGCAAAACCTTTATCGTAGCTGTACTAAGATTAACCCCGCTTGCAAAACAGCACTCTTTAGCACGAGAACAATACAGGATCAAACACTTCACCAGTCATTTAATGACGCACCTACGCAAAGGAGACAGTTTCACGCTTTGGAATCAATACCAATTTCTAATCCTCATCCATGGGGCAAGCGAATCAGGACTCCATGCCATGATGGACAGGGTCATCCAAAACTATGAACAACCAGAGTACTTATCTGTGGATTATGTAGAGGCAATGCCACAAACGTACCGTTAGGCACACTCATCATGGCGCAGCCATCCTCAACGCACCGAAGGTGCTCTCCCCCGTGCCAAAGGCACACTCCCCCGTGCCGTCAGGCACACTCACCGCGCTTTAGCGCCGTCCCCCGCAACTTTACGCCCATTACAAGTCCAACCAAGGAAAGTAAACTTATAATTCCACCTTGGACAAAGCCTTCTGGAGTGTATTTGAATTCAAGATCATGGATACCTGTGTCAAGTTCAAGGCCGATGAAGCCATCGAGTAATTTGACTGGCTTGATTTTTTTGTTATCTACAGTAATAGTCCAGCCATCATCATATGGGATTGACGTATAAAGAATGCCAGGTTCTTTAAAGGTGACTTTACCTATAATTTTTGTATCCGAATAGGTTTCAACCGCCATAATATTGGATTTGAGTATGTCGTAGGCCGAGGCAAACGCTTCAGTATTGAATTGCATGACTTCAAGATAATAAAAAGTATTGTAACCGGTGTTGAGGTCATAGGTCACTGAAAATTCGGTTCCAGGTTCAAGAACACCTAAATCTACAACTAGGCTCCGCTTCATATCGTATGTGATGGTTTGATCACCCAGTGTGATTGTCGCATCGTCGCTCCAACTTGGGTTCAGATAGACATAGGTCTGGCCTTTTTTTTGTGCGACAAAAGTCGTTTTGGCACTGCCCTCGACTTCTTTATCCTCCAGTTCGTATTTGACATAACGCACATGTTCACCTGCTTTTTTAGCCCCTGTGAAGACTTCAGCTACAGGTGTAAGTGGGGTAAACAGTTGTGGCTCTCCTGGCCCACCAAATGTCAGTCCTGTGGCTAATTCCAAAAGTTCTTCTTGTGATTTGAAGGGGTTACTGGTTGTACCGATCCAGTTTAAAATGCCTCTGTCAACTCTAAAGGCCAGTCCAAGAGGATAGGTGGAAGCATATACATCAGTGGTTCCTGCTTCCAGTAATGGATAAAATCCATCATTTGGGACATTTGCTGTTTGGTTACGGTCTATCAGATAGCGGACATTGTAAAAAGCGTTGAGAATCGGTGTGTTGGATGCATACAAGAGACGATTGGCTCTTGGTGATGCTGCTAGGCCAAGTGTTTCCGCAAGTTCAGTTGTATGGGCATTGATCGTGGAGGTAAAGCCCGACACCCCATTGTATTTATAAAAGGCTGGATCATTGGTGGAATACCACTTTACTTGATCCATACGGTAAAAATCGGAATCCAGCGTATTCAGCTTGAAAAGGGCTTCCTCTATTTGGCTCTGTGCAGGTGGATAACTTGTTTTCGTTGTTGTCCCCGCCTCATCTACAGCTATGTTTGCCCCGATACTGGCCTCCACTATAACGACAACTATAATGGCAGACAAAAATGCTGTTTTATGAATTTTGTTCGATTGCCATACGTAAAATAAGGCCACATAACCAAGGATGAAGCCAATGTTTAAATATAGGATAAGGTCTGTTAAGACTTGGCTGTCATCCATTAATTTTTCAGCAAGAATTAAATAAACAATCAACCCCCCACCGACACGGGCAATTTTCTCTTTTTCAAGGTTGATAAAAAGGTCGTAAACTGCTGACAGAATTACAAACGTGACCACAAATGAGAAGCGATACGGAACTTCATTTGGAAAATGAAACCCATGCCAGAAAAAATTCAAGTAATTGATGTTAAAACTTACCGCCAGCAGGGCAAGTACACCGCCAGTTGTAATTTTAGACCGCCCTGAGATATTGGGAGAAACAAAGTAGGTTATGATTAAAATTAGCCCAATAAGCCCGCTGAAAACATTTGGTAGACCGGATCGAACGGTGGGTTTAACGCCTAGAAACAAGTTGTTGAAAAGGTCCAAAAATGAATGATATGTCTCAAAGGACTGAGGATTGGCAGATGCAGTTCCGTAGGCCATATTGAGGCCCTTGTAGGCTGGTAAAAGGACAACGGCTGCAAGCCCAACACCTATAAGGCTCCAAATTCCCACTTTCAAAAGGGTTTTAGCAAAATGTTTAAATCGCCACTTGTAACTGTCAAAATAAATTTTAAAAAAGTAAATTGCCGTAAATATGGCCACCATATAGCCAATATAAAAATTGACAACAAGTGTCACGCCCAAAGTTACGGTGTAAAGAATTGGCTTAGATTCATGGATTAATTTGTAAAGGCCCAACATTAGAATCGGGAGCAGGTACACACTGTCCAACCACATAACGTTCCAATAGTAGCCCATAAGATAACCGCTAAAACTGTATAATAGGCCAAAAATCACAAGGCTAATGTCATCTTTGTCATGAACTTTTTTTAGGTATACGGTAAACATTGCCCCCGCCAGTGCAATTTTAGTCATGGTTGCAAAGGCCATAAATTCAGGCAAAAATTTCGCGGGAACCAATATGCTTAATAAGTAGAGAGGACTCATGGCATAATAGGCCATTAGAAACCAGAAATTGCTTCCCATGCCTATTTCCCAGCTGTAAAAAAGAGACCCCCCACTTTTAAGTTTGTCTTGTAATACGGTCATGAAGGGGTAATATTGATGCCAATTGTCGATGATCATAATCTGCCGGTCGCCAAAAGGGTATACCCCTCTAACGGCAAAGGCAATGCCCATGATTAAATAGGCAAGTCCCAGTGTTATGTATGTGTATTTGTGTTTTTTTAACATATTAGGCTCCTTATTTTGTGTCTGGCTTTTTTTATTCTAACAAACTCATACCCCAAAGCCAAACAATTTATACGCTTAATTCCATTATGCCAAACTGTCACCCAGATGTCACTCATCTGACACTTATGTGTCACGTATTGTGACCAGAAGTGTCACATCTTTTCTGTACAATTAAGTGTGACAACAAACACACATCATCGTTTTTGAATTCAATGGGGGTCGTCATGAAAAAAAAACCAAGCGATTCCACAAACAAAGGACCTCTTGGAGGGACAAATTTTTTAATTTCCATTCGCAGCACACAAAACAACACGTGGCAGGGGATTATTGAATGGTTGGATACAGGTGAAAAGATTCATTTTAGAAGTACAATCGAAATGATTGTGCTGCTTAAGGACGCCACCGACCAAACCCTACCTCAACACCACTATAAAGCCGCTCGAAGCTGGCATAGCGATGGAAATACTGTGCATATTTTTTAAGCGCCACTGGTTAATTGAAAGGAGGTAAAGTGGCTCGTATCTTGGCAAACCAGATGAAAATCTGGGACGCAAAGTCAGGAGTCTAAAGTAAAAGTTACTATGATCGTCCGACTGCCTAATCAACTATTTTGGCAAAAGGAGTGATAAAAAATGAAAAAGAAAACAAAGAAACTTCTATCTTTGATGTTATCTACACTCTTACTGATTGGTTTAATACCAACCTATGCAATATTAGCGCCACAACTTGTTTCTGTGGATAAAACAGCAAGTACCATAAGCTTAGATGATAGGACTTATGAAGTGGCCCTTGAAGTGGATGGCAATCCTCAGGACACACCAATGGATGTGGTGGTTGTTCTCGATACATCCGCCAGTATGAGTGGCAAGAAATTCTCCGACATGAAAAAAGCCGCAAGTGATTTTGTGAAAATGGTCTTGCCGGTAGGCTATACCCAGAACCGCGTTTCTGTTGTGTCCTATGGGGGCCATGCCCGTGTAGAAACTGGTTTTACCAGCACACAAGGAACTGCCGTAAGCGCCGTTAACACTTTGTCCGTTGGCAGTTCAGGTAATTCTTCCGGCGGAACCAATACCCATGCAGGCATGCTGCTAGCAGGAGAGATGCTAGCAAGAGAGATGCTTGATGAATTTTCAAATTCAGGTAGAACACAGGCCATTGTCTTTATGTCAGATGGGGTACCAACATATTATCTGAACAAAACTTCGCAAGATACCAATCTCTATAGAATCGTTGCAGATGGCTCAAATAAGTTAAAAATTCAGTACAACAAATTGTCTGGTTCATGGAACTGGGAAGATTATAATCCAGATCATACCTATTTGGCCTTTGGTGGTTCAGGAAGCAGTTATACATCAACTGGAAATGATAAAACCATTACTGTTGGACTGGGTTTAAAATCAAAAGGCATTAAAATTTTTACCATTGGTTTGCTTGAAGGCTTAAATAGCACTGCTAAAACTCAAGCCCGAGCTACTCTAAATCCTTCTGGGTCAAACAAATATCAAGAAGCTTATTTTGAGACTTCGGATTCAAGTACACTCAGTAACATTTACCAAAGCATTCGTGTAATAATTGCAGATGTTGGCAGCGGGGCTGTTGTGACAGATGTGGTGCCTCCTGAATTTGATCTTGATGTAACTTCCTTTGAAGTCAACGGCGTTTCCGTCACTGCACCACTTGTTGTGTATGATGCCGGGACAAGGACCATTACATGGAACAAAGGAATAATTAATGATATCAACGAAGTGTTAACCTACACACTCACTGCAAAACCAAATTACTATGGCGTTTTAGACACCAATGAATCCGCAACCCTTGTTTACACCCCACTTGGCGGTTCTGGTACAAGCACACTTCCTTTCCCAATGCCACATGTGCCTGTAAGGCCATACGCAGTGGATGATGCTTTCGAAGTGCTTGTAGATGAAGATTTATCCGAAACTGTTGCAACAAATGATGTGAACACTTTAATTATGGATGCCGGTTATACACAAACACTTACCTATGAGTTGGTGGATGCCCCTTATCCTGGCTTCACTTTAAATCCAGATGGGTCATTTTTATTCAACCACAGCGTGGCTGGCAATGTAACATTTACCTACAAGACTGTTTTGACACTGACTGGGTCCGGTCCATTGGCTGGTGTTTACAAAAGTGATTTAACAACTGTAGACGTTAAAGTTATTCCTATGTACACATTAACCGTTCAAGTTGTTGGGTCTGGTACTGTTTCTCCTACTGAAGGCGATCATGACTATGTAGATGGTACTGTGGTTCCATTAACTGCAACACCTGCCACTGGTTACCAATTCGACGGTTGGACAGGCGCTATTACAGATTCAAGCAATTCAAGTTCTGTGACTATGGATTCTGATAAAACTGTCGTTGCAACTTTCTCTGAAATTCCATCACAACTGGGAAGCATTAAGGTGATTAAGTCCTACAGTCAAAATGAAGTGAATGGACCTGAAGTGACTTTCAATCTTTCTGGTGGCGAAATGAGTCTTTCAGAAGAAACTGACGGCTTAATTGCTGAATTTGGCGACTTAATGCCTGGTACCTATACACTGTCAGAGGTTGTTCCAAATGGTTATACCCCTCATTTTGAATCTTCTAGTCTGGTTGCACCAATTGAAGATAATCCTTCAAGTGTAACCATTACTGTTGAAGAGGGCGAACAAACTTTAGTTAATGTGGACAATAAGCCTATTCCTGAATCAAAATACTACACATTAACCGTTCAAGTTGTTGGGTCTGGTACTATTTCTCCTACCGAAGGTGATCATGACTATATAGATGGTACTGTGGTACCATTAACTGCAACACCTGCCACTGGTTACCAATTCGATGGTTGGACAGGCGCTATTACAGATTCAAGCAATTCAAGTTCTGTGACTATGGATTCTGATAAAACTGTCGTTGCAACTTTCTCTGAAATTCCATCACAACTGGGAAGCATTAAGGTGATTAAGTCCTACAGTCAAAATGAAGTGAATGGACCTGAAGTGACTTTCAATCTTTCTGGTGGCGAAATGAGTCTTTCAGAAGAAACTGACGGCTTAATTGCTGAATTTGGTGACTTAATGCCTGGTTTCTATACACTTTCAGAAGTTGTACCAAGTGGCTATGATGCTATTTTTACCACTTCAGCTCTTGTTGAAATTATTGTTCAAGGTCAGAGTGTAAAAGTTGAAGTTGATGAAGGCGAACAAACTGTGGTTTATGTAGACAACATTCCAGAACCTACTGAACCTACAGAGCCTACAGAACCAACATCACCACCGACCAATCCACCAACCAATCCACCTACCAACCCACCTACTGAACCACCTACAAGCCCACCTATTGATTTACCGGATGGGACTGTAACCGTATACTATGAAGATCCTGAAGGCAATGAAGTGGCCTCCTCTTTCTCTTTTAGTGGGGATATTGGCAGCAACTACATTACTTCACCGGTTTCGGTAAGTGGCTATGATTTAATTGAAACACCATCAAATGCATCTGGTTCTTTTATTGATGGCAATATTGATGTGGTTTATGTGTATTCAGATGGTGAAATTGTTGAAACAGAACCGGTTCCACTTGGACCGCCTGTTGTGCCAACAGAACCAGCAACTGAGCCCGAAACAGAGCCTGTTTCAGAACCTGAAACTGAGCCAGTAACCGAAGCGGAACCTGAAGTTGATGAAGAGATTATCATTGACGAAGCGATTCCACTGGGTGACGGTTTGCCTCAGACTGGTGAACTTCCAGCAAGTCTGTTCTACGGAATGGGCGCGGCAATTTCATCACTGGGTGCTTTGATTAAGTTTGGTAGAAAACGCCGCTTTTAGTGGCCGATAAAAAAAAGATCTGCGAGAATATCGCAGATCTTTTTTATGTGAAAAAACCACTTGTGTTTTTGTGCGGGACACAATTTGTTTTCCAAATTGCTAGAATGTAGCTATATTAAGGGGTGTAATTGTCAGAATTGTTTGTCTAACTGTCCCCTTCGGAGCCACTAAAAGCGGTACCCAGTCTTTGAACGATAAACGAAGCGACATGTTCAGCAAAGGTTCCTGTTCCAAATCCCGCATCGAAGCCTAGTTCTTTTGCAAGTTCATAGGAGATTCTCGGGCCACCTGCACAAACGATTACTTTGTCGCGAATGCCTTCAGATTCCAAAAGTTCAATGAGTTCTGTCATATTTGGAATATGAACGTCCTTTTGGGTTACAATTTGTGAAATAATAATGGCATCCGCATTTAGCTCAATCGCTTTTGCCACAAGTTCCTCATTTGGTACTTGAGCCCCTAAATTATAAGCCTTAATGCCCTTGTAACGCTCAAGACCATAATGGCCATCAAAACCCTTCATGTTCATAATCGCATCAATCCCAACTGTATGGGCATCGGTTCCAGTACAAGCACCAACAATAACAATGTCACGGTCAAAATTTTCAGCAAGATACGCTTCAATTTCATACTTGTCCATAACATCTGTATCCACCTTTGGCACCTCTATAGCAGAATAATCCACCGTATGAGATGATTTGCCATACATGGTAAACATGGTATAGCCAACGCCTAAATCTTTTGCATCCACAACTTGTGGCTCTTCTATGCCCATCTTAAGAAGCAATTGGCGTGCGGCTTCTTTGCTCTCATCACAACACGGCACAGGAAGTGTAAATGAAAACTGCATCATACCATCGTTCATGGTATCGCCATAAGGCTTAATTTTAGTTAAATCCAATCCATTATTCACTGACATTAGCGCCCACCTCCTAGCATCATTGGAATAAATGGGTTAAAGTACTTATCCCCAATTTGAGTGACGCCATCTAGGCCTTTACCGCCATCCAGTTTACGTGTGACGCCTGCAAATTTACCTTGTTCAATTGTTGCCATAATGCCAGTGTTTTCAATCTCTTCAAGCATGTCGGCAGCTTCTTTAAGAACACCTTGCGCACGTTTTTGAATGATGCCATCTTGCTTAAACTCAATCTCATCACCAAGATGTCTCATATTATTAAACACGTATTTTGCATTTTCAATAGAAAGCGCACGGTCTTGTAAAAGTGGGGTGTGGATTGCTTCAGTAAGCATGCCCAAAAGTTGAAGACCTTGGCCCGTCATAATCGCCACAGAATTGAAAAGGGTATCCTGAACATGACCTTTAAAAATATCGCCTGTTTTGAACTTAGTCGGCGGCATATATTTTAGGGGCGCATTTGGGAAAATTTCACGTGCCATTTGGGCCTGTGCCAACTCCATAAGGAAACCATCTTCCGTATTTGGATCCATCTCAAAAGCGTGACCAAGACCCATTTGAGACTCTGGTAAGCCTGCCAATAAAGCAAACTGTTCGTTAATCAGTTGAGACGCCAAAACCGTGTGGGCTTCTTCAATGGCATCTGAAGTTGTTAAGTAGTTGTCCTCACCAGTATTGATGATAATGCCTGCAAATCCGTTGATAACACGCGAGAAGAATTGATCAATCAGTGTCCGCTGCATGTTGATGTCTCTGAACAAAATGCCATAAAGGGCGTCGTTCAGCATTACATCAAGACGCTCAAGTGCGCCCATTGCAGCTATTTCAGGCATACACAGTCCAGATGCGTAATTACAAAGTCTAATGTAACGGCCAACTTCCTCACCCACTTCATCTAGGGCCTTACGCATGATTCTAAAGTTTTCCTGAGTTGCGTAAGTACCGCCAAAACCTTCTGTGGTTGGTCCATAAGGCACATAATCCAAAAGACTTTGTGCAGTTGTCCGAATCACCGCAATAATATCAGCACCTTGACGTGCTGCTGCCTGTGCCTGAAGCACATCTTCGTAAATATTACCAGTTGCTACAATAACATAAAGATAAGGTTTCGGTCCTTCTCCCAGTGTTTCCAAATAGGTGTCGCGCTGAGCCCTATTGCTCCGAATCTGGTCTACCATTTTTCCAGCTTCCGTTTCAATAATCGCTTTAATCTTGGCTTCGTCTTGAATTTCCAAAGTGGTTAAGTCAAGTTCGTTTCTAGAAATCGCCTCTGCAATTTCTTGGGCTGACTTACCTGTTGCCACCATGGCATTTCCCATCCAAAAAGCTGCACCTTCCGCAAGGCCGCCACCTTTTTTAATATTGTCCACAACAACATTGGGAAGCGGTCTCTCAATCTCGTCAATGCCATCCACACCAAGCAGTCTCACAATGGTGCGTTCAACTGTAACCGTGGTGTGACGCTCGATGAATTTCTGAGTGTCTTCAGCAATGACACGTGCCGATTGTCTTGCCTTTTCCACAACGTTGAAATCCAAATTCAGTTTACTCGTCATTTGATCCTCCTAAAATTTCCTTGGCTCTATGGATAATGCCCAAATCCAGCCCCATCATCTCCGAAATCCGAAGCGCTTCTTTGGGAATTTCCGTATCGCCGCTAACTTCCGTCAAACGGTAATCCATATGTTCATGCAAAAGCCCCATGCCTTTTGCCTTAATTTCTTTGCGAATGGTTTCAAAATCCACACTTGAAAGGCCATTAACTTGATAATGGGAAACCCCTTTCGTTTGTGTCAGCCCATCATAATGGGTCGTTATTACCGTCTGTGCAACACCTGTATTCATATGCTCAATAAGGGCTTTTGATATGGCAAACCCCTCTTTCGGGTTGGTGCCACGTGCCAGTTCATCAATTAAAACAAGCCCTGTCTCATCTTTCCTTGAAATCACCCTGCCAATGTCAACAATCTCTGCGCCAAACGTACTAAGGCCCATATCAATGGACTGGGAATCGCCTACTGAAATAAACAAATACGACATGGGATAAAGCAAAATCGCTTTACAAGGGACGTGGAATCCCATATGGGCCAGTGCCACAAGTTGTCCAATCATGCGTAGAGACACTGTTTTCCCCCCCATATTGGCCCCGGTAATAAGGGTCACAGAGTTGTGAATCCGTATGTCAAGGGGGGTAAACGCCTTACCCTCACGCTCCAATCCGTAAGCAACCTTTAAATGCCGACCGCCTTGAATCTCAATACACTGTCCAGCCTCATGGACAGCCTCTAAAAACACAGGTCTCGTACACTTAAAGGCCACTGAAAATTGGGCTTTTGCAATACTTAAATCAATGTTACCAATACAGTTGACATTGGTCCGGAGCTGTAAAATATGGTCCAATAACTTTTCTGTAAGCTGTGTTCGCACCACATATTCTTCATTTTCCTGATCAATGAGCAGCTGATCATAACGCTTTTGTAACCCTTCGTCAGGCCGTACACGGAAAATGCTATAAAGTGGAATGTCCATGCGATAGCTTAAAAGCGGATGCTGTTTCGCTTCTTGGATTCGCTGGGCATCCATTTGCCTAATTTTCACTTCCCCATTTGTACTGACTTTAAACCCCTCACCTTCCAATTCTTTTGCAATCTCAGTAGATTGTTTTTTAATCGCAAGTTCTGTTTCCAGCAAAGTTTGCCTAATTTCAGACAAACGTTTGGAGTAGGAATTATAGACATAAAAAGTCGAGACACCTGTTTTTTCTGGGTCCAAAAGGGCTACGACTTCAGTAATGGGTGCGAGCATATAATCGCCAACCGTTTTTTCCCACTGGACGCGGACTAAAAGCGCCCGAATCTTTTCCATATAAAGGGACAAGTGCTTAATTTCAAAGAGCTCTGTCACAGATAACGTCTCACCTGCCTCAATCCGGTCAAATGTACGTCCCAACTGTTTAATTTCTTTAAAAAGAGATTTGAGTTCTAAAATTTCATGGCGTTTTGTCTCTAAACGTTCCATAACCCGCTCTGTAAGATCCAGTTCATGTTTCAGCGCCTGAAGTTCATCCGGCAAAAATGCCTGAATGTTCTTTTTAGCGGTCTCACCATAGGGGGTTACCACTTGAAGCCGATCAAATACAAATTCCAAGTCCAAGTCCGAAAAATTTTTTCTGCTTATGAAATCCGAATTCATAGCCCGTCTCCTTCCATAACATCCACAATCGGAATTTCAGGTAGGCGCTCATTTAGGGATTGCTTGAACAAAGCGCCATCATAGAAATACCCTTGAGGGGCGTAAGGATTAACGGTAATGGCCAAAAGTTTAATGCCGTATCTAACGCGAATGTCTACGCCAATCCGTTTAAAATATTGCCAGTCCTTGTGTTCAATAAACAGTTTTGTTGCATCTGCCACAACAAATTGAATGGATTTATAATGCTGGGTGCCATGTACAATTTCCATAAGGGTCTTGGTCGTCAATGCCCCTGGAAACAATAAAATTTTCGTCTGTTCATCTACCCACTCCCCAATGTTTCTGCCAGCACTTAAAGCCGTTTTGCTTGTGCCAAGTGCCCTTGCTTGGTTTTCTGAGTCTATAGAAATAACTTGTCTCGATTCCTCTGCCAAGCCCCAATACTCAAGCACGCTGGCTTCACTTGCCTCCGGCAAATTAAACAAAGAGGCCTTGTGAACTGTTTTAGAAATTGCTTTCGTCATGTCCCTACTAAGTACTGCACCTGTTGCAAGGACACATGCTTCTGTAATAAGCGGCGACGCAGATGACGCACGGTCCAGCGCACCATCCACAAGAACGTAGTCTGCCCCATGGCCAAGCATACGTTCTGCAACTGCATTAACCGCCGAGTTACTTGAAGGACCACCAATCTGCACATAACCATCTGCAAGCGTACGACCAATAATCACACGTCCCATAGCGGTTTGATGATCTGTAACCTCCACCACTGCCATTTTAACTTCAGAAAGTCCAAATAGAAGTTCTGCTGTTGCAATGAGTGTGCCCTTTTTTACATAAATCATCGGCTTATCGGTTTTTGTAACAATGTCTTGCCGCTCACCGTCCCTCCCAATGGACGTCAGTCCAACGGATGCCCCATTTTGATCCAAAGATTCAATCAAAGCATTCAATGTAACTGTTTTCCCGGCATTTTTGGCCATACCAACAATTGAAATAATCTTATATGTGTTTTCAAACAATTGATAAAGCCCCATTTAGTCCTCCAAGTCTGTGAATCATTCCTTATACAAATCGTTTTCTTATTCTTCGTCTTTATGTGAACGCAATGTTCTTTCAAGTTCCTTAAGTTCTATATTGACGCGATTTCCTTGTAAAAGGCCACCAACACCAAAAATTTTATGATCTTTCTGTGCTTCCGTTTCCACAGCACCTTCAGTTTCAAAATCATATGAAGCTGGCTGGGTATAAGTTGTAATAACGCCTTCATAATTTCTCAAAATAACTTTTTCAGGAGATTGTGAAATCATGTATTGTGGCATTACTGGAATTTTACCGCCACCACCTGGTGCATCTACAACAAAGGTTGGTACACAGTAGCCTGAAGTATGGCCTCTCAAACCTTCAATAATTTCAATGCCTTTTGAAACAGGTGTTCTAAAGTGCTCAATACCTGTAGAAAGGTCACATTGATAGATATAATAAGGTCTAACACGCATCATAACCAGTTCATGAACCAAGTCTCTCATAATATGAACGCTGTCATTGATGCCTTTTAAAAGAACCGATTGGTTACCAAGTGGTACACCAGCGTCTGCTAAAAGCGCACAGGCCTTTTTAGTTTCTGGTGTAACTTCCTTCGAATGGTTAAAATGTGTATTGAGCCAAACTGGATGGTATTTCTTAAGCATGTTCACAAGTTCAGGTGTAATCCGCTGTGGCAATACAACTGGTGTTCTAGATCCAATTCTAATAATTTCCACGTGTGGGATTTCTCTTAGTTTGCTAATGATGTACTCTAAAAGTTCATCTGAAACAAGAAGTGCGTCTCCGCCTGAAAGCAATACATCTCTTACAACTGGTGTCTTGCGAATGTATTCAATCGCCGCATCAATTTTTTCTCTTGGTACACCGGCATCATTATGGCCTGCAAATCTTCTTCTTGTACAGTGACGGCAATACATAGAACACATATCTGTAATCAAGAAAAGAACACGGTCAGGATATCTATGTGTAATCCCTGGAACAGGTGAATCCCCATCTTCATGCAAAGGGTCATCCATATCAGCACTGCTAATATGCGTTTCAAGAATTGTTGGCACAGCTTGCATTCTCACTGGGCACTTTGGATCATCTTTGTCCATCAAAAGGGCATAATAAGGTGTAATGCCCATTCTCAAAATCTCAAGTGATTTTTTGATGCCTTCTTCTTCTTTTTCTGTCAAATTAATGACTTCTTTCAGTCTTTCAACAGTTGTGATACGGTTCTGTACCTGCCAAGTCCATGAATCCCATTGTTCTTGTGAAACGTCTTTCCACATTTCGATTTCAGTATAATGTCTCATTTGAAACTCCTTTCAGATTTAAAGTGTCCTACGCGTAGAGTGATTCGTAAATGTCACGCAGTGTTTGACTTTCTCTCATAATTTGAAGTGTAATTTCAGCATGTCCTTTAGTATAGCCATTCCCAACAATCATGGTCACATCTTTACCAACGCCTTCAGCCCCAAGTGCTGCTTTTGTAAAGCTTGTTGCCATGCTGAAGAAATAAACAGTACCATCGTCTTTCGTTGCAAGAATTGAAGCCATTTCCGTATTTGGTATGTTAACACAGTTAATCACCAGGTCGCACATGTTGCCACCGGTCACTTCTTCAACTTTGCGAAGAACATCCACCGCATCTGTTGCATCTGCCACAATAAAATCATCTGCAAGACCCGCATCCATAACACGATCTTTCGCCTTATCACTATGCTGAAGGCAAATAACTTGTCCTGTTACACCAGCCCGCTTTTTAGCTTCATACAAGCAAAGCATACCGGACTTACCAGCGCCACCAATTACCAATACCGTTTGACCCGGCTTAACCAGTTTAGCTGTTTGAGCTGGTGCACCTGCAACGTCCAAAACAGATAATGCAAGATTTTCAGGGATATCATCTGGCAATTTGGCATAAATACCACTTTCAAACAAAATCGCCTTGCCCTTAATATCCACCTGATCAATGTTCATACGAATTTCAAGAATTTCATCAATTACAAGTGGTGTCAATGAAAGGGATACTAGCGTTGCAATTTTATCGCCTACTTTAAGATCCGTTGTCCCTTCCAGTGCTGGCCCAATTTGTGCTACGGTTCCAATCAACATGCCGCCTGAACCCGTAACAGGATTTTTGTGCTTGCCAGCATCCTTAACGATGCCCATCATAATTTCCTTGATCTTAGCTTCATCGCCACCTGCTTCTTCTTTAATCTGCGTAAACGATGCCGAGTCAATATTCAGTGTTTTAACGTCAATTAAAATCTCATTGTCATAAATCGCCATGTCATTTGAAATAACTTTTGCCGGCTGAGGTAAAATACCCTTCGGCTCAATGACGCGATGCGTTCCGAACTTACATCCTTTTTTCATGTGCTTGCCTCCCCAAAATGGATTAATTTTTCTCACATTATCTTATATACGCAAATTCTATGCCAATAATTTAACAGGCCAAACCACAACATCTTGGGGCACTCAATAGAAAAACAACAAGACAGATGCTGAAAATTCGGCACTACAACCCAACGCCATTTTGAATGTGCATCTCGACACAACGCAGTTGAACTTAACGCACTTAACGCACCGAAGGTGCACTCACCATAGCGTAGCCATAATCAACGCACTTAACCGCACCTAACGCACCTAACGCACTTAACGCACCGAAGGTGCACTGGACACGGCGTCAGCCGTACTCAACAGCAGCTCCGCTGCCTATCCCCTATCCCCTAACCAACTAACCAACTATCCCCTAATAAAAAAAACACCCTATGAAAGCTAAGGATTAAACCCCTAAATTTCACAAAGTGTTCGTATCTTTTTCCACAGCATTAAAGGTGCCCCTCAACGCAACGCAATTGCACTTAACGCGGCATTAGATGTGCCCCTCGACCCAACGCAGTTGCACATAACGCACCGAAGGTGCACTCACCATGGCCTAGCCATAATCAACGCACTTAACCGCACCTAACGCACCTAACGCACCTAACGCACCTAACGCACCGAAGGTGCACTGGACACGGCATCAGCCGTACTCAGCAGCAGCTCCGCTGCTACTAACCCCTATCCCCTAACCAACTATCCCCTAACCAACTATCCCCCAACCAACTATCCCCTAACCCCTAACCAACTAACCAACTACCCCCTACCCCCTATAATTCACTTTCAACTTATACTGGAGGGTCTGTCTTGGGATGCCAAGTATTTTTGCGGCTTGTGTAATGTTGCCACCTGTTGCGTCCATTGCTGCATCTATGGCAGTTGTTTCAGCAGTTTTCAGTATGGTATTCAAATCAGCTTGTTCCAACAGTTCCGTCTGTTGTAAGGTGTGCGTTTTGAAGGTCTTGAAATGGGTGTCGTAGTGGCGTCTTAAGTTAGGGGGCAAGTCGTCCAAATCAATAGAATTGCCTTCTGCAAAATTGACGGCACCTTCTATGACGTGTTCCAGTTCACGGACATTGCCCGGCCAGTTGTAATTGTGAAAGAGTGTCATAACAGCTTCCGTCACACCTTTAAAGTTACGATAGAGCTGGTTATTGTATTTATCGATAAAATATTGGGTCAATAGTGGAATGTCCTCTTTACGATCAGATAACTTGGGAATCCAAAGGGTAACCGTATTCAACCGGTAATAGAGGTCCCGTCTGATCATGCCGTCTTCAAGGGCGATATTGGGATCGACGTTGGTTGCAGCAATAATGCGAACATCTACTTGGGTTTCTTTTGTATCGCCAACCCGTCTGATTCGACCATCTTGAAGGACACGTAGGAGTTTAGCCTGAAGCTCTTGAGGCATGGAATTGATTTCATCCAGAAAGAGGGTCCCTGTATCAGCCAGTTCAAAAAGGCCACGTCGATCCACAGCACCTGTAAACCCACCCTTTACAGTTCCAAATAGAATTCCCTCTAAAAGGGATGCTGGAAGTGCAGCACAGTTTTGGGCAATAAAAGGGTTGTGTTTCCGTTTGCTGCTGTTATGTATTGCCTGTGTAAGCAATTCTTTTCCGGTTCCAGTTTCGCCGTAAATTAAAACTGGAATTTCCGTTGGTGCAGCTTTCATGGCGACAGATTTAATTCGGTTAAATTCAGAATGTATCGTCTTGATGTCTTCGAAAGTATAGATTGCGGGCATAGCCCGCCTTTTCCCAGAAGAAACACTGGGCGCGTTGACTTTTGATTGAAGGTCTAGATAGCGTTCAGAGAGCTCTTTGTAGGGGGTGACATTTCTTGAGATCTCAATTGCACCTTCAATTTGCCCCTTGTTGATAATTGGGAGTGTGTGGTTAACGGTCGCAATTATTTTCCCCTTATAGGTTCTGTATGTTTGCTCTTTATTGAAAATGGGGTTTTTTGTGATTAGGACTTTAAGAAGGGTGCTCTCTTCTTCTTTAAGAGATGGATAAATCTCCGTGATGTGCTTGCCAATGGATTCTGAGATATTGATGTCATCTAGGACTGCAGAATTGTGATTGCAGTAGACGAGATTCCCGTCAGCATCCACAATTTGGACGCCATCACTTATGTATTCAAGCATGAATTTCACGTGTTCAAGAGTCAATAATGGGTGCATAAAATCTCCTTTATCTCTCCGTCAGCGAGGATGCCGAATTTTAGGCTTGTGCTGATTTTTCGGCGGTTATAAAATAGCCCATTTACCATAATCCTTAGCCAAGGTTAATTTTTCATAAGCCAATTTAAGCAATTTGTCTTCGGTCATCCATCGGTCAATTTCAATAACTGCAAATCTACAACTGATGCCCTCTTTAACATCAAACTGAATGGCATCGATTTTATCTCTCAATTTTTTTGCAAATTCAAAGGTCTGGTTTCCATCATAATCCGGAAAAACCACTGCAAAAGTATCGCCTTTAATTCGGGCCAATTTAAATTGGTCATCAAGCATGCTCTTCGTGCATAAAATCAATTCAATAATAATCTGGTCTCCGACATCAAACCCATAATTTTTGTTATACCGTCCCAGATCATTTATATCAAAACAGAGCAAAGCAGCTTTACCACCCGAATGCAAAATGCGTTCAATTTCAAGGGACAAAACACTTTTGAGTTTTTCTTCTGTATTGATGAGAATCAATTCGTTGTTTATTAAGTCTTCTTTATGAACAAGAGCCTTCAGTTCTTTTTCTCTTTTGTCATGTTCATGGGTCATTAATTGATAGCAAGTGGCAATTATAAAAAAAGTATAGAGCGAAATAATAATGTAAAGGGTATACAGATTTTCCCTCTGAATCAGGTGGTACAGATATGTGGGTAGCAAACTTGTGAAAATTGCTGCCAGAATCAATTTAATCAGTATCCCTTTTTTTTGCTTCATTTTTATAGCTCCTCAATCTCAATGAATACATGTGAACACGTGCCATCACTTGTTAGACACAACTGATAGTCCATTAAAATTTCTAAACGGCCGTTGTCATCCCAATGAACAGATTTCCCACTTGTTTGCATTTCAAAAATACCATAGGGGGTCCGGTAAAAGTTTTCATGTGTCGCGTCCAGTTGAATAACAAGATCGCTGTTAACGTCACCATACCGTTTAATTCTAACCAGACCACTCTCATAGGACAAGAGTGTTTTTGTACCCTCGAGCCCACTGCCTTCGGTTTCCTCATACATCAAGTACCTTTTGTCACCTATGGCTTTATAAGTGGCGTCAGAAAAAATCACCATTTCCGCTGTGGCACCTTGGGCATCTGTAATTTTAGAAGTTACTTTTATTTTCAATCGTGCATCCATTGATTCACCAGCTCCCGAATGTTTTCAATGTGGTTTTCAGCTTCAACTTTCGCCGTTTTAGCATCTCCATTCATAATGGCTTCAAAAATTCTGCCATGTGACTGTTGAATTTCTTTGTAATTGGTAAATTCATTAAAATATATGAGTCTAAACCTTTGGAACTGATCATGTAAATCATATATGATATCAATCAGTCTTTGATTTTTTGTCCCCTTAAAGATTAGGGAATGGAACTCGTTATCACTTTCTATCATTGCTTTTTTATCGTTGCTAATGAGTGAAATGTTAAAGTCTTCAACAACTTTTCCCATGGCTTCTTTTTCTGAATCTTTCATACGTACAGCGGATAATGAAGCGGCAAAACCCTCTAGCTCTTTTCGGATTTCTAAAACTTCCATGATATCGTTTTTAGTTAGATCTGCCACGTAAGCCCCTTTTCGAGGCACCATTATTACAAAACTCTCTTTTTCCAATTTTCGAATGGCCTCTCGCACAGGTGTCCGACTCACACCAAGTTGATCCGCAATGGTCACTTCCATTAACCGTTCACCAGGTTTTAATTCACCACTTAAAATGGCATTTCTTAAATACTCAAACACCACTTCCCCAAGTGGCTTGTAATTTCTAATTTCCAGTTTGTCAAAATTAATGCTCATAACCCCTCCAAATTAACCGTTATAGGTTGAAACCACAAAACTGTGTGGATAGTGTTTTTTTATTTTCTTATGCGCACTTTTTGCGCGATCGTAAGACTTATAAAATCCAAAAACAGTTGGGCCAGACCCGCTCATCATTACACCTTCTGCACTATGTCCTACTAAAAAAGCCTTAATATCTGCCACTTGCGGGAACAAGTCAAGGGTAACATCCTCAAGAACATTTCTGAAATTCAAAAGAATATCGTGCCTGTTCTGTTGATTAAGTGCTTTTAACATAGCCTCTGTGTTTGGGTGGTTTTCAATGGTATCCCACTTTAAAGCTTTATAGACTTCTTTTGTGGAAACACCAAATCCCGGCTTTATCAAAATCATCCAGGCATGTTCAAAGCCTCTAATCGGCGTAAGCCGTTCCCCTAAACCCTCAGCAAGTGCACATTTTTCCAGTATACAAAAAGGAACATCTGCGCCAATTTCAAGTCCAAGCGCCATGAGATCTGAAAGCTCTAGATTCAGCTGACAGAGTACGTTAATGGCTTTTATGACAGCTGCCGCATCCGTGCTACCACCTGCAAGACCTGCTGCAACTGGTATGTTTTTTTCAATGGCTATTTGAAAACCAGCCTCTAAATTGTATCTTTTTTTCATAAGAAGCGCTGCTTTATACGCAATATTGCGTTGATCTGTGGGAATAAAATCATCTGTACAGGACAACTCAATATCAGGACGATCTAACTGTGTCACCGTTACAACATCGTATAAATCAATTTGCTGCATAACCATCTCTACATCATGGTAACCATTATCTCGTTTGCCCACAACGTCTAAAGTCAGGTTAATTTTAGCACGCGCTTTTAGCGTAAGACTCTTCATGTCGCCCCCGTTTCCACTGTTATTTCATGAATACAAAATACATAATAAATACATCCTTATTATATTCTATTTCATTGGATTTATCCAGTCATTATGTCAAAATAAAAACCCGTCTCTTTGTCGTATGGAAGAGTCGGGTTTTAGTCTATAAATTTCTGACGGTCAATTTTCATGTGAAAAAATCGGGTATATAAAATGCCATCAATTAGGTCAAATTGATCTGAAAATTGCGTCATGATGATGTCCTTATACCCTTGTTCTTCATACGGGGCATAGACTTCTCCTACTTTTATAAACCCCACTTTTTCATAAGATTTTTGAGCTCTCAAATTGAAATGAGCAACTTTTAGCGACATTTGGTGAATGGGATAGGTTTTGAAAACATACCTCAAATAGGATTCCAAAAGAAGGGTGCCATACCCTTTGCCGGTTTTTGATGGGTCAATGGCGATGCCAAGTTCTGCAATGCCTTTTAGCCACCTAATATGCTTTAAAGTTACAAATCCAATAATGACATTCCCTTCAAACAAACCATACACTTTTCTAAAGAGGAGTCGTTGCTTCATATAATACCAAGCATCGTATTCACGCGTGTGGTCAAAGTCCATATTATACTGAAAATAACGGGGATCTGTGTGCTTTCCCCATTTTGAAAAGCCGTAAACATCTAAGCGGTTGATTTTTCTAAAAACAGGTGTCACCAAGATCACCTCATTTGCGATGTATTTGCAAATTTTGTGTATTTTCCAAGCCAAGCAAGATAAATTTTGCCGGTCTCACCGTTTCTTTGCTTGGCAATTATAACCTCTCCAATGCCTTTTAAGGATTCATCTACCGTATCTGGATTATAATACTCGTCCCTGTAAAGGAACATAACAATATCCGCATCCTGCTCAATTGCGCCCGATTCTCTAAGGTCAGACAAAATGGGTCTGTGGTCAGCCCTAAGTTCAGAAGCCCGCGAAAGCTGGGAAAGGGCAATTACAGGACAATTTAGTTCTCTTGCAATTTCTTTTAAAGACCTTGAAATGGTGGATATTTCTTGTTGTCTGTTCTCTACTTTTCCGCCACCTGACATCAATTGAAGGTAGTCAATCATAATGACATCAAGTCCTTGATTCATTTTGAGCCGTCTACATTTACTTCTGATTTCAGCAACGGTTATACCCGGTGTATCGTCTATAAATATTTTTGCTTCTGCCAGTTGCGAACTGCTCCTAGCCAATTTTATCCAATCGTCATCACTGATATTTCCCGTTCGAATATCCCCAATTGAAACCAAAGATTGTGCTGCTAAAAGTCTTTGTGCCAACTGGTCTGCCGCCATCTCAAGACTGAAGATGGCAACACTTTTATTTTCTTTTACAGCTGCATGTTGGCAGAGGTTAAGGGCAAAGGCTGTCTTTCCCATGGAGGGTCTTGCTGCCACTAGAACAAGATCAGACCGCTGGAGACCATTTGTTTTTTCATCCAGAGCATCAAAACCTGTTGGAATACCTGTTAAGGCAGATGGGTCGTCATGCAAGAGCACGATTCTATCATATGTGGTTTGAAGCACATCAGAAATCGCCTGAAATCCTTTTTTATTCCGATTTTGAGAGATTTCAAAAATGCCAGACTCTGCTTCTTCAATCAGATGTTCAGCATCAACGGACTCATACCCCTTTTCAGCAATCTCACTTGATGTTTTTATCAATCTTCTTAAGATGAATTTTTCGTGGATGATTTTCGCATGATTGGAGACATTTGCAATCAGTGTGCCAACATCTGAAAGTTCTGTTAGATATTCAAAACCTCCGACAGCGTCGAGCAACTGATTTTTTACCAAATCATCTGAGACAGTGATTAAATCCACTGTTTTCCCTTCTGAAAACAGCCGTTTTATAGTTCTAAATATTTCTCTATGGGCTTCATTGTAAAATTCTTCATCATAATGTATGATATCCATCACATCACCAATTAGGTCTCCATCCAAAAGAAGTGACCCTAAAACGTTCTGTTCAGCATTGATATCATGTGGCATGGTCTTCAGCATCATTATTACTTTCCCTTTCTCGTACAATTTATCTTATTATATCATGATTTTCATGTGGAATCTTATAGAGAATCAAGAACCAATACTTAAATATGCCTTTACGTTTTTTAAACATAAAAAGTTGCGTTTTTAGATGAGGCTTCACGGAATCAAGTGTCTCATCAAGCATTTCAGGCTTAACCCGGTCTTTTCGATCATAAAGGACTTTGAGCCAATTTTCAATAACTTCTGGAAAAACGTCTGAAAGTCTAAACAAGTGTTCAGGTGCTCTACCGACAGAATTGTCTCGATTTAACCGAATCAAATAAAGGAGGGTGTGGAGTCGTCGCGCTGCAAGTGTATGTTTACTGCCACCTTTGTAGAAGGTATAAGGCACTTTTATAAGATATACTGAAGCAGCCAGCATCAGAGCGGCCAAAACCGCTAAACTAATTTTTACGGGCAAAGGCATGCTTGCTGTTTCACCAGGTCCTGCATAAACCGTTTCTATATCCGGTCTCCCCCCATCCCTTTCAATTAAAAATTGGCTCTCATCAACTGCTTCTGTACTGCCTGGTAAATCATTTTCAGGATCCCCTTCAGTGTAACTAGGCTCAAGCAGGTCAGATAGCCCAGGAGAATAATCTGTCTCAAGCGGCCCACTGTAAGGGGGTGTACTTTCAAAAATAACCCAGCCATACCCGTCTAAATAAAGTTCCGTCCAAGCATGGGCATCTGCTTCAGTGACTTTTGCCCGACCACTTCCCTTAACAAAAGCTTCTGTATCCACTCTAAAACCTTCTACATACCTGGCAGGAATCCTGTTGATCCGGGCCATTACAGTTAGAGCAGATGCAAAATAGGTGCAGTAGCCTTCCTGGGTCTCAAATAAAAAAGCACTGACAAAATCTTCGTTCGTCCTAAACGTTGGGACTGCCAGTTCATAGGTGTAATTGTCAATTAAAAAACGTGTCATTGCCACCGCTTTTTCATAGTCCGTTTTCCCAAGCCGCCCTAAACTTTCAGCCAGTTCAAAGGTTCTTGAATCTATACCTTCAGGCAATTGCAAGTAGTCAGCATCCTCTGGAAATCCAAAATCCATTCCAGTAGCCGCGAAAGTATACGACTTTAAGTTCCGTGCCAATAATCCAGCTTTAAAGAAGCCTTCATTTTCTGTAGATGTAAAAATTTTCTCTGGATCAAGCGACGTTTCATAGGTGCCCATTGGCGCAATCAAGGTTGTTGTTTTTAGCAAATCCATTTCCAAAGTTCCATTTAATGTCTTGTGGTCACCTGTTTCCAACAGTTTTATGTTTTCAGGAGTGGCCCTGTAGTTTGCAAATCGATTTTTAAAGACCTGTTTCGGATTTTGCCAATTTTTCCCTGTATAGATGGATTTAACATTGGTCTTTAGATATAGGGTCAGCGGCGCATTGTCAGCCATTGTCACCCAGAAAAGTGGATCTTCTCTATTCATTGGACCAACTGGTCCCCCAAGCGCATTGGGGTCATTTTGATAGGGTGTATTCCAAAGGGCGTAAATCCGCATGTTGTCTGTGTTATAATCTGTTCTAGCCCCCCAAACATTTGGAATCACAGCATCAAAACCACTTCGAATTGCATTATGAGGTGTCATTATATACAGTGCATTGGTGAAAAAAATCAAAAGAACACTCAGACTTAATCCATAAACATAAACTTTCCAAGTGGGATGGTGGGTCCCATCATAGGTTGAATGGGATTTGACAAAATACTCATGTACTTCCATAATCAACATCGCAAATAGACCTGAAAAATAGGTCAGGTAAATGCCCCATGAAAAGGACACATAGCGATACCACATCACAATAAAGAAGAATAGTGGTCCAATCCATAGAATTTTTAAGGGTTTAAACCGAACCGTTACCATAAACGCTAAGGTAATGCCAGCAGAAACCGCTCCTGCAAAAATAAGTTCATAAGGTGTGTTTCCAGGCAAGTCTGTTCGATTCATAAGCCATTCTATATACCGAAGAAGATGCCCATAATCCAGTTGTGCCCTAAAGTCTATCAGCCAATTAAAAGGGTAGGCCACCTCCCGCCAGTCGGCGTAAAAAGATGCCCCTGCATCTGCAAGGTATGTTAACACAACAATTCCAGCAAGTCCTGCAAATAAATACAAGGCGTGTTTTCTATACCGTATCAAAACAAGGAGTCCGAGATAAGTACAGATAGAAACACTTAACAAGTTCAGTCCCGTTAAACCAAAGGGAATAAAATCTACAGCAACCCAAAAAAGAGCCTGTACAATAAGCAATCCCGGGAGCCACTTATAAACATTACGACTCATAAGCAGTCACCCCCAATATTTGATCTATATACTGAGCCTTAATGTAGCGCATGGGTGCTGTATTCCCAGAAAACGTAAACACCATAGTTGTGGCGCCAGGCCGATCGATTTGGGCTCTTAGTTGAGGGGTTACAAAAGGGGTAAGCATCACTAGATTTTCATCTTCAGATGTAGGCAACTTAAACTGAGACGTGAACACGTCAAAAGGCACCTCACTTACGGACTGAAATTGCGTCAAACTTTCGAGTACTTTTGAAAAATCATTTTTAGAAGCTGTTTCCACTTGTGTTTGTTCCCCATCATTTAATACCATTCGAATTTGCATGCCTTCATCCAGTATTGCTTTTACCAGTGACGCGGCAAATGAAACCAAGAGCTCTTCTTGATCATAAGAATAGCCATTCTCAAAGTGTCCCACGCTTCCATCCACTAATAAGACAAGTTTACTGCTCACCGTTTGTTCAAATTCTTTGGTCAACAGGGTGTCTTTTTTAGCACTGAGTTTCCAGTGAATGTTCTTCATTTGGTCGCCTTGAGTATAGGGCCGAATGTTCACAAGGTTTGTTCTGTCTTCAAGTGTCTTGCGATTGGATTTCAAAGTGCCGTACAAATCTTTTGGATGAAAGGCGGTCCCATTAATCGAAACCACTCTAGGGTGTACGACAACATCAATTTCTTTGTCAAAAAAAACAGATCTTTGCTCCAGTAAAAGTGGATCAAACACAGATACAGAAACTTGACCTACCTTATAATACCCCCTGCGTTTGCATAAAATGTGTTTGGTAAAGTTGACTTGCGCTTGACTTCCAAAAAAGGCCATTTCTTTTAATTTTCCAGTAACGTTCATTTTATTGTCCAATTTAAACTCAATTAAACTATGAGCAATGGGAATCATACTGGTATTGGAAACCTTATATTCCACTTCCAGACGATCACCAGTTTCTATATTTTTCTCGCTGGTATAATACAGAACAAAAATATTCTTTTGATGGTGTTTCACCATTAAATAGGCGCCCACTCGAACTGTAATGAGTACAAGTGCAAAATAATAGATGGTTTTTGCACCCGACAAAATGGCAATTACACTAACCCCTGACAGTAAAATATGAAATGCTAGTTTGTATAATTTCGTCATAGGTCCACTCGCTTTCACCGGGTTACCTTTGGAACTTCCACTGAATTTAATATGGATTCCAAGATTTCCCTAACATAAGTGCCCCTGTATTGAGCTTCCCCTTTTAAAATGATCCGATGGCCCACAACGGTTTCAAACAAGGTAGAGATATCACTTGGTATCACATACGCTCTTTGATTTAGAAGTGCCTTGGCTTTTGCGCCCTTGTAAAGGTGTACAGAAGCTCTAGGGCTTCCACCAAGCCTGATGTCCACATGCTCGCGAGTCGCTTTCATAAGAGAAACAATATAGGCTTTTAAGGCGGGGTCTACGAAAACATCATTCATTTTTGATTTCAACTCTAAAAAATCCGCCAATGTTACAACGGGACTTATTTCCATTGGCTTGTCTTTTTGGGATAGAATTTCTAACTCTTCAGACTCTGTTGGATATCCAAGATTGACCCGCATCATAAACCGGTCAAGTTGAGCCTCCGGAAGTGGAAATGTGCCTTGAAGCTCAATGGGATTTTCAGTTGCAATCACTAAAAAGGGCGGGGTCAAGCCATAAGTGGTGCCATCAATGGTCACTTGTAGTTCTTCCATTGCCTCCAACAAACTGGATTGCGTCTTAGGAGACGTTCTGTTGATTTCGTCTGCAAGTAGAATGTTGGTAAAAAGTGGCCCTTTTTGAAAAACAAATTTCTGCGCATTTTTATCATATATAGACACACCGATTAAGTCCGATGGCATTAAATCTGGTGTAAATTGGATTCTTGTAAAAGTACAGTTTAAGGCTTTTGCAAAAGATTTCGCAAGCGTTGTTTTGCCTAACCCTGGGAGGTCTTCTATTAAAACATGTCCTTCAGAAAGTAGTGCAATCATAATGGATTCAATTGCATGTGTTTTGCCCACAACTGTTTTCTTAATTTCTGTTTTTATTGAATTTAACATACCCTATCTCCTCGTCTGATTATTCTGACTCTTTTTCTTTGAATAAAAGAAGATTAAAACTAGAATCCTCTAGAATATAATCTTCTTTGTTCTTTTATGCTTCATGAACTTGTACACTAATGGTCGCACTCACTTTAGGATAAACTTTTATTTGTACTTTTGTCGTTCCTAAAGACCGGATGGGTTGATCTAAACCGATTTTCTTTTTATCAATATCCAAATTGTGCTCTTTCTTTAATGCTTCAGCAATGTCTTTACTTGTTATAGAGCCAAAAAGTCGGCCCCCTTCTCCTGCCTTTGTCTTAAACTGAACAGAAATCTGATTCAACCGTTCAGCAAGTGCTTTCGCTTCGTCCAAAGCTTCTTGCTGACGTTTTTTTTGGGTTGCATTATGATGTTCCATTTCTTTTACATTGCCATCTGTTGCTTCTTTTGCAAGACCTCTTGGAATTAAGAAATTTCGGGCATGTCCATCACTGGCATTAAGAATATCCCCTTTTTTTCCTGTTCCTTTTACGTCTTTTAATAGTATGACCTTCATTTTACGACTCCTTCCTCAAAATATTCATCAATGGCGTGAATCAACTGTTCTTTAACAGTCATCACATCCGTTTCTTCAAATTGTGCACCCGCTACTTCAAGATGCCCGCCGCCACCAAGAGATTCTAAAATCACTTGAACATTGACTTCACCTAGAGAACGGCCCGATATAATAACCATGCCATCTGTCTTTTGTGCAATTACAAAAGATGCATTAATGCCTCTTATGTTCAGCAAATCATCCGCTGCTTGGGCTGCAATAAGTTGAATGCTTTCGCTGGATATATCAGAAGTAGATATGGCAATACTCTCTCTATATCGAATTGCGGTTCCTACAATTGTGGCCTTGTCGATAAAGGTTTCCAAATCATCCTGAAACAGTTGGCGTACACGAATTGTATCCGCTCCTTGACGTCTTAAATAGGCAGCTGCATCAAATGTTCGGACACCCGTTTTAAGACTGAAATTTTTAGTATCCACTGTAATCCCTGCAAGCAAAGCATCTGCCTCTTCTTTTTCAATTTTAGGCTTGTTTTCCATGTATTGAATCAACTCAGCGATTAACTCAGAGGTGCTGGATGCATATGGCTCCAGATATTTAAGAACTGCTTTTTCAATAAACTCTGTACTCCGTCTATGGTGGTCAATTACAACAACATTGTCTGATTGTTCCACAAGTTCTGGACACTCTGTAAGAGACGGTTTATGGGTATCAACCACAACAACCAAGGTGTCGTCATCTAAAAGTTCAAGGGCTTTATCAGAATCAATAAAACGATAGAGTGAGTTATCTTTAAAATTCTCATGCACATTTAGTATCGCATCTGTCACTGTGTTAAGTACAATATAAGCTTCTTTTCCGCGATTAATGACACTACGGTAAACACCTACAGCGGCTCCAAAGGAATCCATATCTGGCATTCGGTGGCCCATAACAATAACGCGGGCACTTTCATCTACTAACGTCCTAAAACCATGCGCAATAACACGGGCTTTGACCCGATTTCTTTTTTCAACGGCTTTAGTTTTGCCCCCATAGAATTCAAAAGCATTCTTTTTTCTAAGAACCGCTTGATCGCCACCACGTCCAAGCGCCAGTTCTAATGAGGCATACGCATCTTCTTCAAGTTGTGCAGGGGTGGTGCCATTAATACCAATTCCAATACTTAAAGTCACTGGAATTTTATTGCCCGCATCAATTTCGCGCACTTCATCTACAATGGAAAACCGTTTCGCTTCCAAGTGTTCCAAGTACTTATGCTCAAAAATAACAAGGTATTTGTCATTTTGATATTTCTTGATCATACCATTCATGCGGGTTGCCCATAAATTAATTTTCTTTTCAATTTCAGAGGTCACAAATGGAATTTTGTCTTCTTTCGTTTCGTTCATAACATCTTCATAATTGTCCACATTAATCATGGCAACCACTGGCTTTTCATCTTCATACTTGGTCTTTAGGGTGGAATAGTCCGTTGTATCAAACCAATACAGCATAATTAAAAGCTCTGAATCTGAAGCCTCGTCAAGCGCAACCATGTTCGGATAGATGTCGTAGATTCGATCGCCGACTTTAATCCCCGATTGTCTTTCTTGATTCTGCAATTGATCCAGCTGAATGCCACCCACAACAGCGCCAAGGCTTTTACCCATAATGCTTTTTTCTTCCAATAAGTCTGTAAACTTGGAGTTATACCAGTTGATTTTACCTTCAATGTCAACAACTACAAGTGGCACAGGTAAGTTAAATACTGCATATCGCGCTGCATTGTCAATGTGCATGGAATATTTTTCAATGTATTTGCGCCATTTTTTTGAGCGAGACCGATTGGAATACCAATTAAAGAATACAAGCCCCATAAGTAGGACCACACCAGCAAAACCAAGCAAAGCGTCATAATAAGCCACAACACCTACCAAAATTCCCATGATGATTAAATAGATGTTCAATGGTTCCTTAAACGGGTTTCCCATTTTGTTGTTTCCCATAAGTTACTCCTTTGATACGCCGATTTTTCTAAAGTTAAACAGCACGTCCATAAATCCAAACAAAGCGACATATTGAAAGCCACCCATCAAGAAAAAAGCAGCCAACAGTATGCGCGAAGGAATTTTCCCGAAAAATTTAAGCAAGTAAAAATATAAAACTGCAAAGCCTTGAAATCCAAAGATCATCAAAAAAAGATACATAAAATTGGAAACCAAAAGTTCTGCGTCAATCCATCCCATATTCCCAATAAAATACGCCAGAGCCACCATACCTGCACTACCGTATGCCAGGTGTCTTGGATAAGAAAACTCAGAAAAACGCCCCATTGGGTGGTAATTAATCTTAATGCGTTTAAAAATCTGCTGTGCCATAGCCAAATTCACAAGTGCGTAAAACATGGAAAAAATAATTAAAATAGAGGGTAGGATTAAGCCCATTAGATACAACATATCTTCCAAAATCTGCTGTGATTCTTCAAAGGTCTCTTCAGCACCATCCATTCCAAAACCCGTTAAGGTCTCACGCATTGTGTCTTGAAAATCCATGGACATAGTAAAACTGTGCTCAATTTCTTCCATCAACGAAATGCCAGTTGTCCATTCCAGCAGAAAAAACAAAAGAAAAAAAGCAATTACAGCACCAATTCCACCTGCGAAAACAGCATGTAAAGGTTTTTGCCCCCGTTTGACCATAAGTCCAATGGGAAGGCCGACAGCAAGGGCAATAAGGGCCATACCAACACCATATACAAGGGTCACCAAAGCACTTGAAATCAGACCAGCGACAAGTGCTGAAACAACAACATAAGAAACTTTATTCCGCGTTGTAAGCACAAGTGTAGAAAGTGGCAAAAACAAGGTCATAAGACCACCTAATATTGGAATGTAAAAAGCACCCACTATGAAAATAACGAGTATTGCCGAAAATAATCCTGCTTCAGTAATTTTATTTGTACGATTCAATGGGATATGCCTCCGTTTATTTTTCTAGTCTTATTAACGATTATACACTATTTAGCGACTCTTTTAAGCAGATGTTACAAAAAAAATAAAAACGCCTCAGGTAATAAAATTGACCCGGGCGTTCTTTAATTAATCGTTTACAAATGGTAAAAGTGCTACGATTCTAGCGCGTTTAACGGCACTTGTAACCATTCTTTGATGCTTGGCGCAGTTTCCAGTTACTCTTCTTGGAAGAATTTTGCCTCTTTCAGTAAGATATTTCTGCAATTTTTTTGTATCTTTGTAATCGATTGAATCGATTTTATCTTGACAAAAAGAACAACCTTTTCTTTTTCTACGTCTTTTGATCATTGATTTTCCCTCCTTCTATTAGAATGGAACGTCATCATCGTCTTCAATGGATTGGAAATCGTCAAAATTCCCACTCCCAAAGCTGAAATCATCATTTTTCGGTGATGACTGCGATTTGTCTCCCCATTCGAGGAATTCAACTCGGTTGGCTAGGACATCTGTTGTATATCTCGTCTCTCCGGTATTTGTTTTATAACTTCCGGATTGAATCGATCCTTGGATCGCAACCAGTTTGCCTTTTGCCAAATATTGAGAACAATTTTCTGCCTGTTTTCCCCAAACAACGATTCTCACAAAATCTGCAGTGGGTTTGCCTTGGCTTTCAAATTCTTGTTTTTTTTCACGCGTTAGGCCTTTGTCAATTGCCATAGTGAAATTGGCAACAGCCATCCCGCTTCCGGGTACGAATCTTAATTCCGGGTCTCTTACCAAACGTCCTATTAAAACTACACTATTCATGTTGAGCCCCCGCTTTCAATCTACTTTTCTTCTAAATTTACGACGATGTAACGCATTACGTCGTCAGAAATTCTGAAATTTCTTTCGAGTTCTTTTGGAAGTGATGGGTTCGCTTTGAAGTTTACAAGTACATAGTAACCTTCTCGAATCTTTTCGATTTCATAAGCGAGTCTTCTGTTTCCCCACTCTTCCACTTTTTCAACTTCGCCGTCAGCAGCAATAATGCCTTTGAATTTTTCAATGACTTCATTGCGCTTTTCTTCTTCAAGCGATGGTCTCAAAATAAAAAGCGTTTCATATTTTCTCATCTTTTACACCTCCCTATGGTCATAATGGCCCTCTAATTTTGTGAGAGCAGAGAAGTTATGGCAATTTGCCACACTTACAACATATGGATTATATCACTAGTCCCTGTATCTGACAAGGATTTTTTTATTTTGGTACTTGAACACCATCTCTGGTTATGGTGCGAATCCGTTTCTCTAGCTTTACTCTAGGGATCCATATTTCTTTATGACATTTTTGACATTTGATTCTAAAATCCACGCCAACGCGCGTAATCTCAAAAGCATTTGAGCCACAAGGATGTTCTTTTTTTGTCGTGATTACATCTCCAATTTCTAATTTCAATGGCACGACCTCACCCCCAATTCACTTCTACTGCTTTGCTTCCATTTCCATCACGGGTGTATAAAAACACCCTGAGCCGGCTTAAATTTTCTGACGCCAATTCCTTTTGAATCATCTGAAAATCATCCACTTCAAACTTTAAACTCAGTCCACAACTTGCGGTTACTTCTCTAGGTGTTGGAATCATTTCTATTGCAAAATGTGGCAACAAGAGGTGTTCAAAATGAATGGCCTGATGTGTAGATTCAAAAGCTAAAAACATAAAAATTGTATCTCTCAATGCTTGCCTCCGTTAAAACGTGATGGTATTGTTCGCTTCGCTAATTTTCTCCACGATTGTATACATATTCGAGATTTCACCCACCATAACCATCTCTTTTAGATGATAATAATCCAGACATGTCCCGCAACTTATAATTTCAGTTCCTAAATCCGAAAGTTTCTTTAAAGACTCAATCGCTGCAGTGTTAACTGTACTGAGTTTTACACCCGAGTTCAATAATATCACTGATTTTGGATAGGGTTCATATTCTGTAAGTGCGTAAAGATAGCCTTTCATTAAAATGCGCCCCAACTCCTCTGAACCTTGGCCCATGAACTCACTCCCAATTACAACAACTGAATTGGCTAAGTCAGGTCTTTTTTGGACCATATCTTCCAACCCTTGTGCATAAGACCCTTTAAATATACTGATTTCATAGGCGCCATTTGTTTCAGAAACACTGAAATGCAAATTTCTACTTTTCGCAAATTTTGAAACGTTATCGCGCGCAACTTCATTGTCTACAACTGTAATGATATTGCCCTCTCCAATTCCGTCTAAAGCTTTCTTTGTTTCTATTACAGGTTTGGGACACGCAAGACCTCTCGCATCTATTTTAATTTCCATCGCTAGCACCTCCATCATAATTTCAGACTGCCTTGTATAATAATTGTATTGAACACATACTGCAAAATATTGTACTTATAAAAATATATGGCAAACTTAGAGTCTTCCACTGCAACAATGGCTTCTCTTGACCAAGAAAATGTTGGAATGTAAGTTAAAATAGCCATTATAAAATAAACCGTAATTAACCCGATAATGCCACCCATAATTAGGCCTGCCCCTTGGTTGAGTTCTTTTAATATTGGGAGTTTTGCTATAAAGTTACCCAAAACTTGTACAATTCCAAAAGCCATTAAGAGGAGTACAACAAGGACTAAAAAGCCCAATCCATTTACAATCATTTGCGTCAAATGAACGGTTACCTCTTCCACAAATCCAATGGAGGTTGCCACCATATTTTCATTTAGGCCATTGGAAATAACGGTTTCCAATTGTTCGGGCAAATTAAGGGTTTCTAGCGCTTCAGTAATTTGATTCTGAGTAAGAGACGCCTCTGTAAGTTTATCATAGCCCAGTAAGTCCGTTAAAAAATTCCGTACATGGCCTCCGACGGCTTCTGTTGGATCCCAAAGTGTATTCTTGATAAATGTCGTAAATTGTAGGTGAAATAGCCTTGCAAGGATAATTGCGGCAATCCACTTGATAAAATCAATAGCAGCCACTATAAACCCTTTTTTCCAGCCATAATACATACTAAATACTAAAATAAATGCTGCTAGAACATCTGCCCAATTAAAACCATTCATAACCATCACTTCCTTACATAAACTTCTAGTTCATTTAAATATTCTATTGCAAACCCTTTATCAGAAACTGAATGTACCTTTTCAATTGTTTCTTTTCCAGAGTAAACGTCTAAGACTTCACCGGCAGAATTTACAAGCACTACCTCGGTATCGTTATAGAGTATCATGTTTTCGCCTATTGGGGTCATCCCTTTTATAGCCATTAGCTCAGGTTTAAAAAGTCCTAAAGTGTCGCCGTTAAAATCATAAACAATCACTTCACTTTTAGCTTTAGGAACCGTTAAATCCGAATTTGAATCCACCAAGTTAACCCATAAGGTTTCGGCATGTTTATGAAAACAAAACTGTTGAACGGTGCGATCAAAATACACCGTATTGATTTCTGCTCCCTTATAGTCAAAAATATGGAAAGCAGAATCCGAAATTAAACCGACACCATTCTCAATTAAATACATCTCAAATCCAATTTCATCATTTAAATTACTTCCACTGGTAATGGTGCCATCAATAGAGGCCAAAAATAACTTGCTGTTAATTGGTGTTCGACTTAAATCCAAAACTGAGGCCACTATATCTTGACGGTCTACATTAACATCATAATCCAACAAAAATCCTTTGGGAAGCTTGAGATTGCTGATCAATTTAAGTTTGTTATCCAAAAGAACAATTTCACCATCTGTTTTTAAAGCACTTACATAGAGGTCATCATATAAGGTTATCGAATCAATCTTTCCAAGGCCTAAAACTGAAGCTAATATATCGCCTTCTGAATCAATCAGAAAAATGTCTCCAGCTTTTTTTTCAGCTATCGCAGTTACTTGCTTCCCACCTGAGACCGCAAAGTTCCTCGATGCTAATTTTTTGGTCCACAGTGCTCTTCCATCAGCGTTTACATACGTCATCTCAGTTGGGTCTACAATAACATATGCATCTTCTAAAGTAATAATCTCACCTCGATACACAAAATCGTCATTTTGATTAAAAATATAAGTTTGTGCAATGGCAAAATCTTCACCCATCCACTTTAGTGCAAATCCCACAAGATGGTCAAATTGAAAGACTAACAAAAGGCACCCAATCAATACAATACTTGAAAAAATACGGCCTTTCTTCATCTATCTAGCCTCTTCTGAAGTCACATTTTTTCGCGGTGGTCGCGCCCCAAAATACATATAAAAATGTGTTTTAATGCGTCCGTTATAGAGTTTCCTGTTTTTCGTTGCCTTTTGACCATAAAATGTCTCAAACGCTTCAAAAGCTGTAAGAATATATTTAGACCAAGTTGGGTATTTATCAAAAACTTGTCCCATTGTAAAAACTAATTTTTCTACTTCTTTTATATCATTTAACCGTTCCCCATAAGGTGGGTTGCATAGAATTGTACCGTATTGTTTTTTTGTACTAAAGTCTCGAATATCTCTAACTTGAAAATGAATGATATCATCCACACCCGCTAATTCAGCATTTTCACGCGCAATTTCAACAGCTTTAGGATCAATATCATAACCTTCCAGTTGAATGTCTAGTGTTTGCTCAATGGCTTCATAAGCTTCTTTCCGACTTGCCTTCCATAATTCACTTGGAATCCAACGCCATTTTTCACAATCGAACTGGCGGTTCAAACCTGGCGCTATATTTTTTGCTTTCATTGCCGCTTCAATTACCAAAGTCCCAGACCCACAAAATGGATCAATAAAGGGGCGGTCTGGTGTCCATTTGCTCACTGCTATAAGACCAGCGGCAAGGGTTTCTTTAAGAGGCGCTTCATTGGCTTTTTCACGATAACCACGTCTATGAAGACCTGTTCCCGATGTGTCAATCGCAACGGTTACTTCATCTTTTAAAATGGAAACCCGAATCCGGTAAGTTTCACCGGTCTCTTCAAACCACTCTGTTTTATGGAGTTTAACAAGCCGCTTAACAATTGCTTTCTTGCTAATACTCTGTATATCCGAAAGACTAAACAGGGTAGATTTTACAGAATTCGCATCCACAGGAAAAGCTGCATCTTTTGGTATATAGGCTTCCCAAGGTAACGCTGTTACGCCTTGAAATAATTGCTCAAAAGTTTTTGCTTTAAACTGACCCACACACAAAAAAATTCGCTCCGCTGTTCGAATCCATAAATTCGCCTTGACGAGGCCAGCTGCGTCACTATCAAAAAGCACACGACCATTTTCAGTGATGACATTTTCAAATCCCAAGTCTTTAATTTCCTGTGCTACAATAGCTTCAAGTCCAAATACTGCTGTAGCAATTAACCTAAGTTTCATAAATACTCCAATCCTTTTTTTTCTAAACTGATTATATCACAAAAGGGCGCCTCAGCGCCCTTTTTAATCAAACATTAATGTTTACAAAAATTTAGATACCAACATGCGTATTTTGTCTTCTGTCAATGGTTTTGAAATGTAATCGTCAAAACCATAGTCCTGCATGAAGATCCGTTCATTATCAATGAGCTTATGACTCATGGCAATAATTGGAACGGGTTCTTTACGTCTTCTCTCAATTTCATCGTAGACTTCAAATCCATCACACGCTTCAATGGCAACATGAACCAAAACCATATCTGGATTTACATCAAAATAGAGTTCCAGTGCTTCTTGTCCAGTTTCAGCGAAATAAACCTCATAATCGGAAAACACTTCAAATGGAACTTCTGGTTTATCATGATCGGCAATGAGGATACGTTTTTTTTCATGCCTGTCATATTGAGGGTCTAACCATCCCTTGGGGAAAAGTTTGTCCAATTTAACCATAACGTCAATATACACTTCTTCATCCAAGCCTTCAAAAACCTCTAAAGTTCCATTTTGCATGGCAATTATCTTAGTTGCAAGTTGCAAACCTAAAGCGGCAGAATAAGTTTCAAAATCAGTGAACGTATTAAACGCTTCTGTTTCTATAAGGATTTCATTTATACTTCGGCTTGGTGCCTTTTCGCCTCGCATTGCTATTTTCAAAAAAAGTCGACTCTGGGTTTGAGAAACTTCTGTGACTGAAATCTCAAGCGTTCCTGATTTACAAACAAACAACATCGCTTCAAATAGAAAATCAAGCATCAGTCTAAAATTAAGCGCGTCACCTTTAACAACTTCTGGAATCGTTGGTGCACATACCAAGTGAATGTCACCACTTTTCCCAGCCAATCGTGCTTGAGCTGTGGCATCTGATATTATATTAAGAAGCTTAAATTCTTCTTTACGAAACAAGGTTCTTCCCGCTTCAAATTTACCAAGCACCATAAACTTATTTAAAGTCTCCATCACTTGCTCTGAACTGTTTTTCAACGCTTCAAAATATGAGCCTTTTAAAGCATCTGTTTGCGTTAAAAAATAGCCATTAAGTGCTCTAAGTGGCGTTTTCAATGCTTTTGAAAACATCTGAAAAGTACTTAGGAGCGTTTCGTTTCGAGTCAATAACGCCTCATTTTCAGACCTATACTGTTCAATAATTTTCTGATCCGATGATTTTTCAATGTATTCATTTGGTGAATCCATATGAAACTCCAAAATACCTGAATCCCCAGATGGAATTTGAAAAATATTCTTTCCAGAAGGGTGCATAAAACTCATGCCTATTTTTGAATTTTGTACTTGAAGCATTTGGCAGCCTTCACAAACATCGGGCAAACCAAAAAACATCTGATAGCATTTTAGTTCACCACGCTTAACAACAGAATGTCCATTATGCCAAAATACAGAATAATCCGTCCCAATCCAACACGTTTGAACACTCACTGTGTTTAGGACATGCTGTACATTACGCGTGTATCCACTAATATCCATTTTTAAATGATCCACCATTTGAGTTAACTGCTCAATTTCGTGAATCAATGATTCTTTTGATAGTTTATTATAATCCATAATGCCCACCCAAAATCTATTTGGAATTATTATATCATTTTATAGACGCGCTGACATCCTGTTTTACAAGTTCAAGTCTTCCCAACTTCCTATGCTTTACAATATTGGAAATAACAAAAGAATCACCTTCCAATAAGACATATTCTGACATACCGCCAGCTTCCATATAACTGTCATACACCGCCTTAATTTTTACTTGTCCTAAATCTGTATAACTTCCGCCAACATCTGTAAAAGTCACACAGACAGATTCACCAATTTCAAACGCCCAACAAAGTGCGAGTTCAGGCTCTAACTTCAAAGCAGTCATACTGTTTCCTTCACCAGGTTTATTAAAGGCTTGTTCTTCCAAATGCTGTCGTGTAACAAGTGTCTTTTCTTGCATATTGAAGCGGACCGTTTGACCTATGGCAATTTCTTGGTCATCAATATACCCGTTGTAATACAAAGCCTCATCAAGTTCAACATACTTCAAATCTGAAGGCCTAATTTTATCACCTGCTGTTATAGCCTTTGCTATCGCAACAACCCTAACCTTTGATGATGTTTGGCTTTCCTTAACCCAAGAAACTTCAGCCGCTGTAAGTAATAGACCCAACACAATTAAAATTCCTGCAACAATAAATTTTCTCATGCCTTCTCCCTAATCATCAATGGGGACCTGAACCGAAAATGAAACATTCATTTCCTTAGCTTCAAATTGTAAAATTCCCCCATATAAAAATGTGTATGCCACTTCAATAACGCCACCTTCTCTTTCAACATGCCAGTTAACCACTAAGTTGTCTGGTTTAACAGGAACTGAAACTTCCTTTAACCGTTCAATCAAAAGTGTTCTATAAGCACTTTTAAGATCTACATCAAACTCAAACCGCCTTTCACCAAGTGCTTCCGTTGAAAGATCTGTCAACAAGTCAACTGCTGCTATTTCAGATGCCAGAGTAACTTCTTGTTTGACTGTTTCGATCACAGTACCTGCCATTATTCCTAGAATTAAAGGGTATAGAACAAGCAAGGCCATTGAAAATAAGATCATGACCATCCCTATAGAGGCCATTCCATCGTTATTCAAATACTTTAATGCGTCTGGCAATTTGAGTGGCTTCAAATTGAATTTCCAAAACCCGTTGTTCTCTTTCAAAAAGACTCTTAAAGCCATCAATATGGATTTCTCCTTTCACTGAAAAAGGAATCACCGTCATCCGTTTTGATGTCCCCTTTTCCGCAATTGACAATTCAATATTTTTTATACCAAGTTGTGTTAATGCCTCTTTTAAACGTTTTTGATCATTTAATGACAGGCCATTTTCAGATTCTGCCATAAACACATATGGCCGACAACATGCCTTAAATTCATGCTGCAAGATTAAGGGCGAAAGCAAATCCAGAAACATCATAAAGAGGACAACGATTATCACAATCACTACGCCAGTGACAACGGCTTGATCTACTGCCATCTAATTACTTGGAAATAAATTGGAGGCAATTCCTGTGTCCCACCAATTCTGCAAATCTTTCACAATTGTATCTGCAAACCCTCTAATCCCAGGAAGCAATACAAAGGCAGCTACGATAAGGCCAATGGCAATCCCAATAACTGCATTCATTCCAAAATCCCCTCTTTCTTCTCTTACTCTTAAGAACCACTTTCTACAAATTTTCCGCATAATACGCTCCTTATATAAATATTTTATTTGTTGAAAACACCATCTGGTGAATTAATGGAATCAAAAGCATTCCCACCACCACAAGTGTAAATACCACAACTGCATAAAAATAACTTTGTTTCACACGCTCAGTTTGTAATCTAATTTCTGACAAGTATTTTTGAAACATCATGTGGTCTAATTTTTGAAATGTCATTGATGACAAACCTGATTCTGTCATACTGATGAGAATGTCTACAAAAATATGACCTTCTTCGAAGTCTAATTTTTCCTTTAAATAATCGAGGCCCACATCAACGTCATGTCTTTGAGACAGAAGTATAGAAAAAGTTTGAAACTCTTTTTTGAGCCCCTTATCATGTATAACCTTGTGGAGATTTTTATAAATGTCTTCAATATGTGCACCGCCAACAGATTGAACTGCAATGAATTTATAAATTCTATAAAAGTTCTTAGACAAACTTTTTTTATTAAACTTTTTGATATAAAATCGACGTGGCTTCACTTCTGAAGGTCTAATAACAATTCGTTGTTGAAATTGGCATACTTCTATAAAATAGATGCTTAAGGCAACAGCTATGCAATTTAAAATCATCTGAATCACAGGGTTCTCCTTTAAAGCTTTATTCTAGATGCTGAAAGTATAATTCCAAGTCCAGCCAAGAGTCCAATCATAAGAATCACGGATACTTGTTTGCCAAGCATGGTACTTGTGTAAAACATTTTAATATAGTCATTCGCACTGCCTATCTTTAAAACCGTTAAAAGAACCAAAAGAAAGCTAAAGAGTGTCATATTTCGATCATGTTTGAGTTCGATTTTTCGCTTATTAAAGGCAACTTGAATGTCTGCATGCTCACACTCTAGAGCATGCATCAAAGCTTGCATGTCACCATTCTTTTGGTGGATCTGTTCCATGTTTAAATAAATATAACGCAAATAAGCATGTGTGGTGCTTTCATTTAAGATCTGAAATGCCCTTTCTGGTTGCATGCCTGAACGCACACTTCTGTTAAACCGTCTAAGACCCTCTTTAATGTATAAATTATCCAATTTCATTTCCACATCAAGAAGGACGTCTGTCAGTGACGCTCGATGTGCTAGGCAGGCATTCATATGGGATAAAAATGAAAATAAACTTTTATCAATGGTATGCTCTATAAACTCAATTCGAAACTCTAAAGCTAAAATCGGAACACTGAATAACAAGAAGCTTATCCCCACTTTAAGCACCCAAAATATCGGCATCCAGAGCGTTATTAAACAGACACTCACACAATAAATCACACCAATGGCAATCCAATCCATTTCTGTTAAATAAACCGGTAAATGGGCTTGATGTCGATATCGTTTTACAATTTGCTGCCAAATGCTTAAAGGTTTTTGAAAACTTTTGACCGCATAAACTGACGTGTTATAAGCTGGCACTGAGAAGCTTACCGCATAAGCAATTTTTTTAAAGAGCAATAATCCCCCCAAAAGGTTCAATCCCACTATAATCCCAATCACCTACATTAACTCCTTTCTGGTAGAGTATTCTATGATTAGATGCATCAAATATTTCGTTAACTTGAAAGTTTTTCATATAAATAACAACATTCATACTGCCCAAAACCATTTCTCTTATAGTTTTCTCATCCATACGTGTTTCATTTTCAACAAGCATAAGCAACCTGTTTAAAGCATCTTGACATGATTTTGAATGAATGGTGCCCATAATTCGGTGGTCTGTATAACCAGCCTTTACAAATGACCACGCCTCTGCACCTGTTATTTCTCCAATGCAATACGTATCCAGTGACATGGTTAACCCTTCTTTTAGTAATGTTTCAAGTGCTTGATCTGTAATGCTATTTTTGTTTTTTTGAACCCGTTGAACAATTACATTTTTCTTCTGTGGATAAATTTCTGTATCTGATTCACAAATCAACAAACGCTCCATTTTATCCCCAAAATCTATAAGCGTTCTTAACAAAGTCGTTTTGCCTGAAGCCCCTTTTCCACAAATTAATATATTTTTTTTCTGAATATCAACTGTTTCAAGAACTGTTTTGCTCTGATTGTCAAGCATACCAAGCTGAATCAACTCTTGATAGGTGTAGGCATCTGCTTTGTGCTTTCGAATGGTCAATGAAGCACCCGTCGTATTTCTCGGCGGCATACTTACATTAATTCGAAGCTTGTTAACCCGATCACTCACCCGGCAATGTGCTTCCATTAAGTTAATCACCCCACCATGCCGAATAACAAGTACTCTACAAAAACGTTCAAAAACAACTTCACTTTCAAATGATAAGTTTAATTCTTGAAGCACGCCTTTTTTTCGAATCAAAATATAATCATACCTGGGGACATCAATATCGCTAATTTCCGGATCTTCAATATAGGGCTGTAATAAGCCATATCCATAAATTGTGTCAAAAATCTCTTTCTTTAAGGTTTCTGCATTGAATACCCCTTTACAGGCATCTACTTTTTTCTCAATTTCCCTGTGCAGTATGCCGGCATTCACTTTACCTTCTTCAACATCTGCAATCAAATCTTCATACGCCATTACAATTTCATCCAGTAATTGAGACATCAATGAACCTGTAGATTCGATCTTGTAATCGATGAGTGGTTCGTGGATTGATTGAATCATTCCCATTGCAATCCCCTTTCAACTAACACGCTTCCAAGGCGTTTCAATTTACGTTTTCTTGACCATTTGTGGCCACCTATATTGCCCAAATATTGATTTTTAAAAATACGATTCATGAGATCAGGACCAATTAAAGGATTTCTTTTCTGATCTTGGCATAAAACCATCTTAAATTTATCAGAAGGAATTTGTTGTTTGTTTTTAAGAACTTCCATAACGCTATGCGCATACCTTAAGTCTTCTTGCTCGTCTTTGCAGATCCACAAATTTACATGGCTTAAGTGTAAACTGGCCAGAGCCAATTCATCATAAGGTGTGGCGGCCACATAAATTAATATTATGGTATACCTTGTTTTCAAAACTTCCATTAAGTCTTTAAAACGGTCTATTTGGTAATGTTCATAATTGTAAAAATTGTAATTGCCCAGCAATAACTCTAAATGAGGTGTCACTTTTTTTGTAATCAAAGGCAACATTTCAACAAAGGAAATTCCTTTCCCAATAGCGTCTAAAGCTATATTTAAGCCTGAGTTATCAATTCCTACTAAGTGGCTCTTAATTGGCGTCTGAATATTTTTGATGTTAAAATGGACATCCATGCTTGGCTTTAATAAATTTCCATCAATGAGCAAAATCCTTCCATTTTTATCGCGGGCAAGTGATTTGGCCAATTCTGAACACACTTTTGACTCACCAATCACTGTAATGACACCATGTGGAAATTGATAGTTTTTTCTTTGCCTCATTTTGACTCTGGTCTTTGACCCTTTTTTATGAACCTGGCCACCTAGGACCTTCAGAAATGTTTTATCTGTATCAGTTAAATGAAGGGTTTGTTCTAAATTTTGGGCATATTGCCTTTTTTCTCGCGCCTCTTTAATAAGGTCTAATTCTTCAAGACTCTTGCAAATATGTATCATGCTGTCACATACTTGCACATTTTTACCCACTATGCCTACCCCTTTTAATGTAAGGATGCGGCTAAATCCAATCTCTTGTACACGCTGAATAAAAAGTTCTGAAGGCTGTGATAAGACTACTAAAACTTGGTCACTTTTAAGGTCTGGATGCTTCAAATTATGTTCAATCCGTTTCAAATTTGGTTTCTTTGATATGAGTTCTTTTGCTGCTTCATTTTGAGGATCTTTAAAATATAAAAAAGTTGACACACAAACCTCCTGAATTCCATAATATGGAAATACTATATCATATATGGAAAAATTTGTAAACAGTTGGTGTAAAAAAAAGAACCTACCTCTTGGTAAGTTCTATTGTAAACAGTTTACAAAATACGTCTTCCTTCTAATGCTCTTGCTAAAGTAACCTCGTCCGCATATTCTAAATCACCACCGACAGGGATACCATGTGCAAGTCTTGATACTTTTATGTCAGTTCCCTTCAACAGTTTTGAAATATACATTGCAGTTGCTTCACCTTCAATTGAAGGATTGGTTGCAATAATTAATTCACTGGTTTGATCATTTTGAAGTCTGAGAATCAGTTCTCTAATTTTAATTTCATTCGGACCTATGCCTTCCATGGGTGAAATAGCCCCATGCAATACGTGATAAGTGCCATTAAATTCTTTGGTGTTTTCAATGGCCAACAAATCCCTTGGAGATTCCACAACACACATGACACGCGGGTCACGTTTGACATCATTGCAGATGTCACACAAGGTTTCTTCAGTTAAATTAAAACACCGTTCACAGTAATGGACTTTCCTTTTTGCATCCAGTATGGCCTCTGCAAACCCGACAGCATCGTCTGGAGAAGCATCCACCACGTAAAATGCCAATCTTTGAGCTGTTTTGCGTCCAATACCTGGTAATTTGGAAAATTCATCTATCAACCTGCTAATTGCCGGTATATATCGCATCATCAGCTCCTAAAATAAGCCAGGAACGTTCATACCGGCTGTAAATTTACCCATGCTTTTTGACATGGTTTCATCTGCATTCTTTAATGCCTCATTCACTGCAGCTATGATTAAATCTTCCAACATTTCAATGTCATCAGGGTCTACAATTTCAGGCTTAAGATCAATAGCAACAAGTTCTTTTCTGCCATTCACCACAGCACGAATCGCGCCCCCACCTGCTGACGCTTCAAACTCCTGCTCTTCAATTTCACTTTGTGTTTCCTGCATTTCCTTTTGCATTTTTTGAATCTGTTTCATCATATTATTCATGTTTCCAGGTATCATTGGTCCTTTTCCCTTAGCCATAATACGCCTCCTATTATTTTATTTCGAGCACATCTTTATAATCTTTAAAAAAATCCATAATCTGTGCTTCTTCACTTTCCTGTTTTCTTTCAGTTCCTGTTTCAGCCAAAAATTCTAAAATCAATTTCTTCTTAAGCGTCGAACTCAACTTTTCATTCAAATAAGGTAAATTTTGAGCATTCATCAATAAAGATACAAACATTTTATTTTCAGATTTTACTTGAATGATACATTTATTTCCTTTTAAGCCAATTGGTAAAGCGTCCATTAAAAACGGATAAATAGCTTTTCTCTCTTTGGACACCTCTTTTAGAACATCAGGCCACTTTGATACAATATCCTCTAGTGTTATCTCTTGATCTGTAAATTCTATAAAAGCTTCAACTTCATCGACTTTTTGTGGATGCACCTGACTTGCGTCTGCACTTTTTACGGGTTCTTCCGATTTAATGGCAACCACACCACTTGAAATCATTTTTTCCAAGCTTTCAACACGCTCCAAAAGAGCCTCAATAGAATGCTCCACTTCTGGATGCATGAGTTTCATTAACGTCGCTTCAAAAACAATCCTTTTGTTTTGGGAGTACTTCAAATACTTTGATAAATCTATTAGCAAATCCAATGCCCTAGAGATTTGTCCAGAAGTTACTTGATTCGACACATCAGAAAGTGACTCAATGTATTCATCAGAGGCATTAATCAAGGCTTTCCGATTTTCATCCACCATTTTCACAATTAGCAAATCTCTATAGACTTCAATTAAACTGTTTAGAAATTGATTTAAGTCTTTCCCATGACGCATAATATGATCCACAGTTAGCAAGACTTCTCCACCTTGTTTAGTCGCTAAAAATTGTATCAATAAAACCACTTGTGTTTTTTCAACAACCCCAAGAACATCAACGACATTTTCTATTGTAAGCCCACCGCTTTTAATGCTCAAACATTGATCTAAAGCACTCAGTGAATCCCTTACTGCGCCATCACTTTTCTGAATGATTAATTTTAAAGCCTCGACTTCATACGTCACGCCTATTTTATTGCAAATATATTCCAGTCTTTTAAGGATATGTTCATAAGAAATGCGCTTAAAATCATATCTCTGACATCTTGATAGTATTGTTGCAGGTATCTTTTGAGGTTCAGTTGTGGCCAAAATGAAAACAACATACTCAGGTGGTTCTTCTAATGTTTTAAGAAGTGCATTAAAAGCCCCTTGTGAAAGCATATGGACCTCGTCTATAATGTAAACTTTATGTTTTCCCCTTGAGGGTGCGAACTTAATATGCTCGCGTAACTCTCTCACATCATCGACACTGTTGTTGCTTGCTGCATCCATTTCTACAACATCTATAAATTGTTCATCTAGAATACTTTTGCAATTCTCACATGTATTACAAGGGTTTCCATCTTGATTGTTTAAACAGTTAACAGCTCTTGAAAATATCTTTGCTGTTGATGTTTTTCCAGTTCCGCGTGTTCCAGAAAACAAATATGCATGTCCATATGTTCCAGAAATAATCTGATTTTTTAATGGTGTTGTTATATGATCTTGTCCAATTACTTCATCAAAGTCCAGTGGTCGCCACTGTCTGTAAAGTGCTTGATATGACATAGCTTTCTCCTTGTTCATCGTCTATGATTTTCTGTATGATATGGCGTTTTTCACGAATCAACTGTTCTAAAACAGACACCACTTCTGGATCAAATTGTCGTCCTTTGTAGCGGATGATTTCAGTCATAGAATCTTCCATCGTTCGTGCCTGTGAATAAGATCTGGCTGAAGTCATTGCATCAAACGCATCAGCTGCACCAATAATAGCTGCAAATGGTGGCAGGTGGTTTAAATTTGATTTAGGATAACCAGAAAGATCATACCGCAAGTGATGGTACAAAATACCCTCTTTAATCTCTTTTCTTAAGTTGATTGAGTCCAATATCTGTATACCTTTTTCAGGGTGTTGCTTCATTTCTTCATACTCTTCCACGGTTAATTTTCCGCGTTTAACTAAAATTTCCTGATTAATACCAATCTTTCCGACATCATGCAACAACCCTGATATTTCAACGTTTTCAATTTCTTCACTACTATAGCCCATTTCTTTTGCAATTTCAACTGCAAACCTAGAAACGCGTCTAGAATGTCCTTCAGTGTACTTGTCTTTAGCTTCTATTACACTTACCAAAGCTTCAATTGTATTAAAGTATTGCACTCTCAACTTTTCATATATAATTGCCCTTTGAACCACGATGGATGCTTGATTATTAAACATTTTCAAAATGTTATAATCGTTCAAGTTCATTTTTGAACCCAAACCTGAACATAAAATCGCAATAACACGTCCATCGACTTGTAAAGGTGCCATGGCAATGTACTGTGCATAGTCTGAAATCATTGGAAAAGAGTCGCCAATAGCCACAACACGTACATCGGGGTTAGAAAGCCAGTCTGCGTCAAAAAGGATTTCCAACTCAGTTTGGTTAAAGGTACTCTGATCAATTTTTTTGGAAAGAAAACTTTTTAAATCCCATTCATTCTCTGTATTTCGCATATAAACACATCCAAAAGACATGTTGAACAAACCCTCTAACTTTTTCAGTATATTTTCCAATAATTCTTCAACACTACGGTTGCTAATTAGGGCTGAGTTTATCTGATTAATATAATCCAGTTCTTTTTTCTTACGTATAATTCGACTTTGAATAGCGATTTCATCACTTATTGACTTGCCAAGACAAAGGAATGTGTTTGAATCCATTTTAATGGTTCTAAAACTTATATATTCTGAAGCGTTATTTTGGCGGTTGGCATAGAGCACATTTATAAAAATAGGCTCTTCTGTGGCATTTAATAATGCTTTTATTGAAAAACTTTGATCATACTCTGTCTGTTGGACAAAAGAATCAAAAAGTAACCCCTTAGAGTCTATACTTGAATACCCTAGTCTTGTCTCAAATAGGGTATTCATTTTTTGAATAATACCATTTCCATCAAGTTCAATTATAAAATGATCCGTGTGCTCAGATAGGTATTGATTTGCTTTTTGATTCAACTCTAATTCATAATTGAGCCTTTGAATATTAACTTGAATTTGATCCATTTCGTGGTCATAATTTTCTATTTGAGATTTAAGATAGTCCATATCCTTGACAATTTGTTGATTTGACTGATTTCTTGCCTTTAGATTTCGAATCAAATTTGCCAATCTTTTTTCACTATTGCTTACAAGTGAAATGTGTTCCAAATTTATATCAAGATTACCATTCCACCAAATTGAAAAATTAGATTTTTTGATTTTTACTTGAATAAGCCGCAACCAAAAGATTGTAAATCCCCCTAGTAAAACAAGAGAAATTAAAACCGTCGCCATATTTTTAGTTTTTATCCAGATAACCGTTAATAGAAGTAGATTCATCACAATACTGCTAACTATTAACTTGGTTCTGAGTCTAATCTTCATTGGGTACCTCTTGTTTCATAGATTCTTGAAAGATCGGAATCAGGTTGATTTGCCAAGGCTTCTAAAATTCGAATAAACTGTGGAGAATACCGCTTTCCAGCATGTTTTTTCAACTGGAGAATACACGCGGATATGGTAAACTCTGGGTTGTCGCTTGCCATCCAATCCAAATCATTTGCAATTCGAATCATTTGAGCATAATAAGGCTGTTCAGTGAAACCGGTTTCTTTGCCATTAGACATGTCAAAATCCATATGATGAAATTCAACACCTGCGAGTACGTTTTCACTTAAGCCAACTTTTTCTATCATCTTCCTTCCACGAATGCTATGATCTTCATCATTTCTATACGCTTCCCCTGTGAATACTTCTGACATTTTTCCAACATCGTGCAACAATCCAGTCATGTAAATCTCATCCATTTCATTTGAACTTAAATATAACTCTTGCGCAATACGTTTTGAGATTTCCGCTACACGTCTAGAGTGACCACTGAACCAAGTCGAATTAATTTCTGTAGCAGTGACAAATGCTTCAACCGTTTTAAAATAATTTGTTTTCAATTGGTCATAAAGCAGTATTTTTTCAAGTGCAATTGTAAGATTAATTGCTATAGATTCATACAATGTGAGATTTTCTGTGGTAAATTCATAGTCGCTTCCAATAGACAGTACGCCAAAAGTTGCATTATAGTTGGCCAATGGAATATAAGCAATTTTCCCACCTTCTGCAATAAATTTTTCTAAATCTGGCTCTGGAAACATCAAATCGTTTATCTTATTTAGAAATATCATTCTGTTTTCACTGATTGCATATCGCATATGCAATTTTTCATTACTGATTTCGTCAGAGAGCACATATTTTTTTCTGTAACCACTTAAAGCGACTTTTTCAAGTTTGTTATTTGCATTTATTAACCGTATTGAAATTGAATTTAAATTATTAAAAAACGCAATTTTATCTAGCGCTTCTTGTAAAGTTCCCGAAACGGTATTGCGTTCAATAATTATTTTGCCTATCTCGTTTATGACATGGAGATCTCTTGTCTTTTTTAAATAGTTCTCATTCATCCGTTTATCAAAATTATTAGACATGGATATGTGAAAAACCAGCCGAATAGAGTCATCGTGAAAAATTCTAACCGACTTTCCATTTAAATGCTCGCCACTTTTAAAAGGATACACTAGATTCCCAAAATCTCTGATTCTAAATAGCTTGGTGTCACAATAGGAATCATCTAGAACATCCTGTATTAAGTGTGCCTCTGGATAAAACGTTCTAAAGCGATCGTTTGCATAAACAATTTCGTCTTTCATATTGGTTACCCAGATTCTATGCGGTAGTAAATCTGAAATTTTAGTAAAGTAAGCCCGTGCTGCTGTATGTCTTAATTGGATTTCATTACCGGCAGCCTTCCAATATTTGTAATCTGCATGTTTTTGATTAAATTGCTGTTCTATTTCAAGTAAATTTTTCCGCAACTCATTAAATTCTAACTGCTTTTCCTGTTGAAGCGAAACAATTTCTTGATAGCGTTCTTGCGCCTTAATTGCATAGTCGTCTTTAAAAACACTTCCTGGTGCACCCATATATAAATCTGTATATTTTAGATGTTCTACCAATATAATTGATATCACTGTAATTCCAGTAAAGGCAATCGTAAATACAAGAAATACATCAATCCAGTCAAAAGATGTTCGAATCAATAACAAAGCGACAAGTGATATCGCTACTGCATATATGCTGTTGTATCCCCAAAATTCGCTATATTTTCTCAAACAATCCCCCATAGACCCATATACTAAAATTATATGCGAAATAGACCAAAATTGAAACCTTATTCCAAAATAAAAAATCATCAATCCGTTTGTGGAAAGATGATTTCTTATTTAAGCCGTGCACTTGGCTTTGAAAATGCACTATGAACGTAACCCAGAGAGTTAACTCAAACCAGGAACCCCTGCGGCACATAGATGGTCTTGCTTACCGCTGCTTCCTTCCGGATCTGACGGGGTTCACAAGTATCTATTGCGCAGGACCCAATTCTCAACATCACTTTTCTGGAACCGACTTCACAATGTAGTCCCTCAACCAAGCATCAACCCTGCTATAGCGGATTGCAGGTTACAAGGCGCCGCTACCTCCCCGTCTAGCACGGCATAGATAATCATGGCGGAGAGAGCGGGACTCGAACCCGCGGGGCCTAACGGCCTTACACGCTTTCCAGGCGTGCCCCTTAGCCAACTCGGACATCTCTCCATACTATGAACGTCTTTCTTTGAAAAAATTTTGCATCAGTGCTTTGCATTCTTCTTCCAAAACACCTGCTTGAATTGTCGCATAATGATTTAATCCATTCAATTCAAACAAATTAAAAATCGACCCACAAGCACCCGCTTTTGGGTCTGGTGCACCATAGGTAATCGACCTAATTCTTGACTGAAAAATAGCCCCACAGCACATAGGACAGGGCTCTATTGTAACATAGATATCGCAGTCTGTCAATCGCCATCCCCCCATAACTTTGGAAGCTTCTCGTATCGCATTTATCTCTGCATGTGAAAGGGCATATTCATCACTTTCTCTCGTATTGTAGCCCCGCCCTATAATTAAATCTTTATACACAACAACAGCACCAATTGGAACTTCGTTAAATTTTAGGGCCTTCTGAGCTTCAACTAAAGCTTCTCTCATAAAATCATTTGGACTCATGACAACTCCTTCTATTAAGAAAACTCCAGCTTTATGTGATCATAAAACTGGAGCAAGTATGCTTTGGCGCACCCGGCGCGAGTCGAACGCGCGACCTACCGCTTAGGAGGCGGTTGCTCTATCCTCTGAGCTACGAGTGCAATCCTTTATTTGAACATCCCCGACGTATAGTGATCTTTAAAATAAACTAAAACACGATCGTTTTCAGTTTGCTTAGCACTTTCTCTAAACTTAGGGACCTCCGAACCAAAATTATACACGTTTATCCGCTCAATTTCAATACCCGCATCCAATAACTGATTCAATATAACTTCACTTCTATCTTCACTTAACTGTAAAGCTGCATCTGTTTGCTTGAAATCTGGATACCCATTTACATGTCCTTCTATGATAATCGCTTCATCAGGATATGCCTTTAAAACTTCAATTAAATCACGCCATAAACCCTCATCGGAAGGTTTTAGGTCAACTGTATTTGTGATGAAATTAAATTCAAAAAGTGTTGCACGTAAATCCTCCAAGATTTCTTGTGTATATAGGTCGCTTTCCTGCATTGACGCCTCTGTTGTTGGTGTTTCTGTTGGTGCTTCTGTTGGCGATTCTGTTGGTGCTTCTGTCGGTGCCACAGATTCTGGAACAGAATCGGTTTCACCCGTTGAAATCGGTTCAGTTTCATCTGAGTTTTGAGTCGCCAATTGACGCCCATCATCTTTATGTCCAAAATGATCAACCAACAATGACGTACTATATACCAAATTAAAAATCAATACAATCACAAAAATAACCAGTACATACTTTCCCCGTGTTGTAAGTCTATATGCTGACATAATAAACTACTTTTTAGGCTTTACAAACTCTACGAGGTTAATAATTTTCTGAATTTCATATTCAATCATTGTATTTTGATCTTCCTGGAATTTCTTGCGATTTTTATTAATTTCTCTTAAATCTTCAATTCGCTTTTCTAATTCACGAATGGTGGCATCATTTCTTGAAAATATATCCTGTGTCGTAGACACCGTCTCTTCTAAAACTGTATTTAATGAATCGATACGCTTATAGGCATCATTCAACAGTTCATCCAAACCAATGTTCGATACTTTCATGATATTTAATACTGTTTCACGTTTAATATCCAAGGGCAAGTTTTCAGGAATAGCTTTCAGATAGACATCTGTCATAAAAATAGTTTTTTTAACATCACTTTCCAACTGAGAATTCCGATAGATTTCGTCAATTGTAAGCATTTTATTCTTTTCATAAGCACCAATTATCAAGTCTAATTTATCCCCAATATCTGATGGCTTTTCTAAATCCCCATGCTTATCAGATTTCTCTTTTGGTACGTCACTTGGCTTTGATTCTTTAAACGTTGTTTTTGCGATTGTTTCTTTGTCATTTTCTTTTTCTTTTTCTTTGTCCATTAACTTCATAAGATCAGGTACATTTTCCGGATCAGGAATCATAGAATCTGTCAGTTCAACATCTTGATCTTGATCTTTGTTTTTAGGTTCTATTAAACCCATTTTTTCGAAAATCGATTTTTTAGGTACCACAGCATTACCCTCCTATATTCATTTCTTTTATTTTGTTTTCCAAATATTGATGTCGCCCTCTATTGCTTTTAGATAGTGTTCTCAATTGTTCAATAAAATCATCTTTTTTTGATACTTGTTCTTTTTTGGATTGAATTTGCCGATTTAAAAATTCAATGACATACGTTAAATCTTGAATAGATTGATTTTTTAGATCAATCACATCTTGACCAGGAAAAAAGGAACTGTTCGGTGCACTCTCAATAGTGTCTTTTATGATTTGTACGCCTTCTTCATCCACGTAGGTAATATTACTTCTCACATGAATATGAGGTTTCAATATTTTCTTATTTCGATTAATTTTTTTATAAACAGTAACTTTACTAACCCCAAGCATTCTTGCAACTTCTATAACTCTAAACATAGCATCACTCCATCACGCTTTCCAGTTTTTTTACAATTATATTTTGCAACATTCCCATATTTTCCAGTTCCTCAGCAATTTTTTGCTGATACTGTTCAATCATTTTATCCTTTAAAGAAAGCTCACGATCCAAGTTATCCATCTCATTTATGAGTATACTTATTTTATCCAATAAAATTTTCCGATCCCGATCCTGCCGTACTTCATTGGAAGCAAAATCCTTTTTAGCCAACGCTTTCACTACCGACTTATCATATTGATCAATTTCTATACCAAATAAAGTTTTGAGCACTTCAAGACCACGTTCGTTAAAATGTGTAACGCCATCCTCTTTGTGTATATGACTTTCAAGCAGGGCACGATGTGTAATCATTTTTTCAAACACTTCTGTTTTTTCAACCCCAATCAATTCTGAAACATCACTTACTTTGTACACACCATCACCTCCTACTGTTAACAGTTAATTAACTGTTAATGACTCCAGCATTATGATTTACAGGTTTCTACTGTTTCCTCTATTTTACAAAATTTTCATCATCTAATCAAATATTATTTATTTATTTATGTATATGATTTAACATATGCTCTTAAACGTTCTAATTAAGAGGTTTAAGTACAATATAGTTAATGCTTACAGAATAATTGATTCAAGTATTTTTTTGTAAATGCGTTTACTGTTATATTTTATAATCAAGTAAATTGAGCGTTTTCATTTGTTTATCTGTTTTTTAAATATAATTAAGACATCAGAAAAAAGATATATCTGATGTCTTAATTCATTACATTCCTACCATGTGTTTCATTTTGAGATTTCAGGATTTGTATCAATTTGATACTTCTGCATTTTTCGATATAAAGTGCTCCGACCAATTTTTAAGATTTCTGCTGATGCGGTAATATTATAGTTCATATAGTCTAATACTTTTACGATATATGCTCTCTCATGATCTTCAAGTGATTCTATCAACTCAGCTTGAGTTTTACTGTTAGCACTGTCTTTCCAATGCTTGAACGTCTCATATCTATGATCCCCAGTAATACTTAGTACCTCATCAGATTCAAAATCATCTAAATTTTTTAGCGTAACTGTCATCAATTTCAAGTCTTCAGTCAATTGTAAAATTTGACCTTTAAAATCTGTTTTGTTAACCGTTGTCAATATTATATTCAAAACTTTCATATCACTAAATTTTTTACTGTTTTTATTTATAATTTTTTCTCTGTTGTAAACTGTTAACAACTTGATGCAGTTATCAGAAAGTAACTCAATATTATCTACAACAAGTGTTTCAGTCTGATACATATATGATTTTAAAAGTCTATATTGGTATATTGAAGGAACAGCTGATGCATCCATATAAAGTGCATTTGAATCAACACCCGTTGCTAAATAAAGCGCTAGTGTCGTTCGACCAGATCCACAACTGCCTTTAATTAAAACACTACTCTGATTAATTTGTATACGTTCAATTGATGACTTAAATAGACGAAAGTAACTTGGTGGATAATGAAACAATTCTGATAAACTATAATCTTGAAAATTTTCTTTTGATATTTGTGCTTTATTTTCAGAGTAGGCATTAAGACGTCTTCTAACATTTGAGATTTCATATGGACTTATTTCAAAATCACTAAGCAACATTAGTATTCCAATTATACGATCTTCCTGTTTGATCGGGATCCCATACGTGCAAAAATTGGATAACCCATCTAAGTAATGTTCTTCAAAAAGTACATGCTCCTGCTTTCCACTTTTATAGGATAATGCAGCAGCATTTGTACCAAGTAAATGCTCTTCAAAAGATAATATAGAATCAATTTTGTAAACACTTGTTCTCTGAGTCACAACATCTAAATTTGGATTAATTAAATAATAATCCATAGAGAGTGGAACAATTGCGTCTATAAAAGTGATAAAATTCCCTTGAAATTCAGAAACCAAAATATTTTTTTTGTTAAAGTGAATTGAAGACAAATTTATACTGTGATCAATTTGAGCCAGTCGACACTTATACCAGGAGATTGAAATTTCATCACGAATTATATTCCGGTTCAATCGTCCTGTTTTACGATAGTATAATTTTGCATCTTTAATTTGCATTGTAGTCATAATTCCTCCAAATTCACTCTGTAAATAGATTTATGTCTTTTCCGTCAACTTCATCACTGTTATAAATCATTTCATAAAATATCAAGTATTTTTTTACAAAAAATGGATTTACAAAAATATATTTACCTTATAGTGTGTCATTGATATGTTTACTGGTGTTTTTCCTACTAGATTTCCATCTATGTTTATATCATAATAACCATCATCCATTTCAATTATAATTTCTCGACCTTTATAATATTCGACCTCTTTCACTTCGCCTAAACGACCTTTATACACTTTTCCTATCTCTTTCATAAATTTTAAACGTGATACGTTATTTACCAAACACACTTCAAAAATTCCATCATCCATCACTGCATCGGGACAAACTTTCATGCCACCTCCTAAATAAGCGCCATTCCCAACTGCAATCAGCTTCATATTTCCTTTGTATTCAACACCATCAATTTTCACTTTTACAAGATTTGGTTTGAAAAACAAACCTGATTTTAATGTGCTCAAAAGATAAGCTGGATGACCTGGAAAAATTCTTTTTAATTTTTCTGTATCTCTGATTATTTGCCCATCGATTCCAAGAGATGCTACATTAATAAAATAGTGATTATTTGCTTTGCCCACATCAATTTTTTTGATGTTATTTTGAACAACATTGTTTAATATTTCTTCTATATTATTTGAGATGCCGAGTGTTTTAACCAAATCATTTCCCGTTCCCCAAGGTATTATGCCAATTGAATAGCTAATATCACTTTTAAAATCTAACCCATTGATTAGTTCTGATACCGTTCCATCTCCACCGACTGCTACAAATTCGGTATATCCTTTAGATGAAAGTTCATTTACCAATTCACTAATATGATTTTTATACTTTGAAATATATATTTCATATTTCATTTTATCCTGTTGTTTTATTAGATATTTTTTTATTAATTCCACTGCTTCAATCGTATTTCCTTTTCCTGCCACTGGATTTATTATAAACGCGATTTTTCTCATCTGGCCCTCTTTTATCTATTTTCTTCTATTCTATCACATCTATTGTTTCACGTGAAACAAAAAACATAGCCCGAAAGCTATGTTTCACGTGAAACATTATCGAATTAAATCAATAATACGATTTAAATCATCAATGTTATAAAAATCAATGGAAATCCGACCTTTGCCATTATTTTCATTGATTGTAACTTTAGTGCCATAAGTGAGGCTCAACTCATTTTCCAAACTCGTTATTTCTTTTAGTTTTTGAGTCGTTTTAGTTTGTTGTGTTTTAGTTTTGAAATACTTACTAAAATTTCGACTCATATCCTCTGCAACACGTACACTCAAACCTTCATTGATTATCTTTTCAAAAGCCATAATCCTATGATTCGTATCTTCAATTGACAACAAAGCTCTTCCGTGCCCGTTTGAAAGGGTACCTTTCATAATAGACTCTTGGATAATTGGCTCTAATTTAACCAGTCTCATAGTATTCGTTAAATAAGACCTGCTTTTCCCAACAATTTTACTCAATTTTTCTTGAGTAATCTTATATTCTTCAATTAATTTCATATAGGCAAGTGCTTCCTCAATTGGATTTAGATCTTCACGCTGGACATTCTCAATAAGTGCTAATTGGGCTATTGTAAATTCATCCACATCTCTTATAATTGCTTGAATTTTTTTTCTGCCAATGGACTTTGTAGCTCGCCATCTTCGTTCACCAGCGATTATTTCATAGTAGCTTCCACTTCTTTTCAATACAATTGGTTGAAGTAAACCATGTTCTTCTATTGAATCACCTAAAGCACTAATTTTTTCAGAATCAAAATGTTTTCGAGGCTGATCTTTATTTGGGATAATTAAGTTAACATCAATCTCTTGCACCAGTTCACCATGTTCATTGATGTTTTTTTCTATAGAATGCATTGAATCATCTGAAATTAGAGCACCTAGCCCTCGTCCCAAGCCACTTTTCTTAGTCATCTTCTTCCTCCAACATTAAAAATTCTTCAGCTAAATCCAAATAAGCTTCAGCACCTTTAGATTTTCGATCATAATGTATAATAGGTAATCCATAACTTGGCGCTTCCGCCAAACGTATATTTCTTGGGATAATTGTCCCATAAACATATTTTTTAAAATGCTTCTTTACTTCCTCAACAACTTGGATTGATAAATTCGTACGACCATCAAACATACTAAGAAGCACACCTTGAATTTCTATATCTGGATTAATTCGATTTTTTACCAAATTAAAGGTATTTATCAAATGACTTACACCTTCGAGCGCATAATACTCACATTGAATCGGAATTAAAACTGTATCAACAGCAACCAAGGCATTAATCGTTAAAAGGCCTAAAGATGGGGGACAATCAACTATAATATAATCATAATTTGCTTTAATGCGTTCCAATTGTTTTTTTAACAAAAACTCTCTGTTATCAAAGTCAACCAATTCAATTTCAGCACCAGCCAAATCTACACTTCCCGGTAAAATATCCAAGCGTTCAAAGTCAGTATTTATAATTACATCTTCTATATCGGCTTCGTCAATTAAAACATGATAAATTGAGGCTTTTAACAAACTCTTATCTACACCAACACCACTTGTTAAATTACCTTGAGGATCATTGTCAACCAAAAGTACGCGTTTACCACTTTCAGCAAGTGCAGCAGAAAAATTAATAGCTGTTGTGGTTTTACCGACACCACCTTTTTGATTAAATATTGCAATTGATTTGCCCATAAGCCCTCCTAGATATCCATTACTCCCATTATACTAAAAAAAAAAAAATAAAAAAAGAGAACAATCCAACAATTGTCCTCTTTTGCTTCATAATGGTGCTTTTTTTGGAATACCTGGTTTTCTTGGATACTTATTAGAAATATGACCAATTTTACGAAAAACAAGTAAATCTCTTGTACCATAACCTTTTGGCAATACAATATTTACATTTTTTACCAATTCGCATTGCATCAATCGAATAGAATTTTGCGCATCATTAAGTTCGTCATCTGACTTAAGACTTTTATAAGCAATAAAAAAACCACCTGGTTTTACAAAAGGCATAACATATTCAAGCAAAAGTCTTAATTCAGCAACTGCTCTAGAAACTGCAAAATCATATACTTCTCTATATTTAGAATTTTGTCCAAAATCTTCAGCACGACCATGTATATAGGTCATATCACTCAATTTCAAAACATCAGCAGAGAGTTTTAAAAAATTCACACGTTTATTAAGGGCGTCTAAACAAGTCACATGACAGTCTGGAACCATAATTTTGAGGGGGATCGCTGGAAAACCTGCGCCAGTACCAATATCTATAATTTTAGACTTTTTAAAGTCATACCCCAGTGACAAACAGAGTATTGAGTCTAAAAAATGTTTGATTATAACTTCCTCATGTTGTGTAATCGCAGTTAAATTATACTTCTCGTTTTCTCTAATCAAATGCTCATAAAAAAGTTCAAACTGTCTCACTTGATCTTCTGATAACTCTAAATTGTAGTCTTTAAAATCATCATATATCATTTTGTCGCCCTCCTTCTATAGTGTTCCAGATATACCAAAAGAACAGATACATCAGCAGGGGAGACACCAGAAATTCTGGATGCCTGACCAATAGACTCTGGCCGAATTTCATTTAATTTCTGTCTCGCTTCAATTCGTAAACTCTCAATCTGTGAATAATCAATTGAGTCTGGTAATTTTTTAGACTCTAAAGATTTATATTTTTCCACTTGTTGAAGTTGCTTCTTAATATAGCCTTCATATTTAATCATCACCTCAACTTGCTTCATTACATCACGTGGTAAATTGTCAGGTCTTGTTAAGTCAATTGATTGAATGGCTTCATAAGACACTTCAGACCGCTTAAGAATTTCTGAAATTTTTGTACTTTGATTTACACGAGGTGTGCCACACTGATCAAGAATAGGATTTAATGCATCTAAAAACAAGTTGGTCGTCGTAACCCGGTCCATTTCTGCATCAATCAGCTTCATTTTAGTCAACATCTTCTGATACCTAACTTCTGTCACAAGACCAATTTCATACCCTTTCTGGGTCAATCTCAAATCTGCATTGTCCTGCCTTAGAAGCAATCTATATTCTGCTCTTGAAGTCATCATTCTATAAGGTTCATTTGTGCCCTTAGTCACAAGATCATCAATCAAGACACCTATATAAGCTTCAGATCGGTCTAAAATAAAAGGCGGTTTGTTGCGAATTTTTAAAACGGCATTAATACCAGCAATAAGCCCCTGAGCAGCTGCCTCTTCATAGCCAGAAGACCCATTAAACTGCCCAGCAGAAAACAAGCCTTCAATATCTTGAAATTCCAAAGATAATTTTAAATGTAAAGGATTGATACAATCGTATTCAATTGCATATGCTGGTCTCATAATTTCACAAGACTCCATACCTGGAATAGTTCTCATAAAATTAATTTGAACATCTTCTGCCATACTGGTACTCATACCCTGAACATACATCTCATTTGTGTCATATCCTTCGGGTTCAATGAAAAGTTGATGCCTATTTTTATCCTGAAAACGTTCAATTTTAGTTTCAATTGATGGACAATAGCGCGGGCCTGTACCTTCAATAGTTCCTGTATAAAGACCTGACTTATCCATATTCTGTATAATAATATCATGCGTAGTGGGGTTCGTATAAGATAACCAACACGGTAACTCTTTAAATTCAATGGTGTCATTCATAAAAGAAAAAGGCTCATAATCGGTGTCACCCCACTGAACTTCCATCTTATCATAATTCAAGGTGCGTGAATCCACTCGAGCAGGGGTACCTGTTTTGAAGCGTCTTAAATCAATGTTCAAAGTCTTTAATTGAGTCACCAAATCATAAGACCCTGCAAGACCATTAGGACCACTGTTTAAGATTGCATCTCCGATAAAAATTTTACTTCCCAAATAAGTTCCTGTTGCTAAAACCACAGTTTCAGCTTCAAAATAAGCGCCAGTAGAAGTTAAAACACCCTTTACCTGCCCATCTTTTACATCAATATCAACAACTTCAGCCTGTCTAACTTTGAGATTGTCCGTATTTTCTAAAACTTTTTTCATCTCAACGTGATATTTATTTTTATCAGCCTGTGCTCTTAGGGAATGTACCGCAGGCCCTTTTGATCGGTTTAGCATCTTGCTTTGAACCAATGATTTGTCAATATTAAGACCCATTTCACCACCCAGTGCATCAATTTCACGCACCAAATGTCCTTTGCCCGTTCCACCTATGGAAGGATTACAAGGCATCATCGCAATAGAATCCAAATTTATAGAAAGAATTAAAGTGTTGGCACCCATCCGTGCACTTGCCAAAGCAGCTTCACAACCCGCATGGCCTGCACCAACTACAATACAATCAAATTTTCCTGAATGATACATTCTTGCCATTTAAAGCCTACTTTCCTATACAAAAATTACTAAAAATATGATCCAATAAATCATTTTCGACACTTTCACCTGTAATTTGCCCAAGATTAACGATTGCATTTTGAATATCAACTTCAATAAAATCGTAAGGCATTTTAGAGTTGGCAGCACCGAGGGCATCTTTTACATTTTGATGCGCTGTTTTCAGCAAATGAATATGCCGCGTATTGGAAACAGTTTCATTTTGATTAATCTCCAAATCATGGTCCAATAATATATCTGAAATTGCTTTTTCAACAAGATCAATCCCAATTTCTTTCTCCATAGAAGTCTTTAGAATCAACTTATCATTTAAATGCATATTAATGAGAGACTCATCAATTCTAATTTCAAGATCTGTTTTATTGATGATAACAATAGCATGTTTATTTTTGACATGTTCCATAATGTCCAAATCTTCATCTGTTAAAGGTTCAGAAGCGTTTAAAACAAAAATGATAAGGTCTGCTTCATTAAAATATGACTTTGATTTTTCAACACCAATCTTTTCGACAACATCCTCTGTTGACCGAATACCTGCTGTATCAATTAGTTTAATGGGTATGCCACCAACATTCATATATTCTTCAATCACATCTCTTGTTGTACCCGGTACATCTGTAACAATTGCACGTGAATCTTTTAAAAGCGCATTCATTAAGCTAGATTTTCCAACATTGGGCTTACCAACAATTACAGTTTTTAAACCTTCGCGAATTATTTTACCATTATTTGCAGATTTCAACAATTTATCTATTTGCTTTTCGAGATCCTCAAGTTGATCGACAATTTCTGGGTAAGTTACATCTTCTATATCTTCTTCTGGATAATCAATGCCAACTTCAATATGGCCCATTAAAGTCATAAGACCGTCTCTCATACCTCTGACACGTCTTGACAAATGACCTTCAAGCTGGTTCATAGCCAAATCATATCCCCGTTTGGTTTTTGATCCAATTAAATCCATTACGGATTCAGCTTGAGCAAGGTCAATACGTCCATTTAAAAAAGCCCTTTTTGTAAACTCTCCCTTTTCGGCAAGTCTTGCCCCTTTATCAAGTAGGAGACTTAAAATAGATCTCATTGGGACCAATCCACCGTGACAATTAATTTCGACAACATCTTCTTTCGTATATGTGCGCGGTTTATACATTTTTACAGCTAAAACTTCATCGACAATTGTATCCTCATCCATGATTTGCCCATATACCATTTGCTTATCTTCAAAGGTACCATTTCCAATTTTCTTAAAAACCCGATCTAGAATTTGAAAAGATTCGGGACCACTCATTCTTATAATGCCTATGGCGCCTTCACCAATAGGGGTTGAAATTGCCACAATGGTATCAAATTCCATGACAAACTCCTTTAAATTAAAATATAACCCAGCACGAAACTGGGTTATAAGGATTAGTTGGCTTTATTTTTCTTAAAGTCAAAATAAATGACTACTTTTCGATAAGGCTCATCACCTTCAGACTTTGTGCTTACATATGGATTGTTTTGTAAAGCTGAATGAATGATGCGTCTTTCATAAGGATTCATTGGCTCTAAAATCACATTTTTTCTTGATTTTTTTACCTTGAAAGCCAAACGATCTGCTAAGTTTTCCAATGTTTCCTTACGCTTCATTCGGTAATTTTCTGTATCGAGTACAACTCTAATGTAATCGTCATGGTCCTTATTGACAACCAAACTAATTAAATACTGAATGGCATCTAATGTTTGGCCACGCTTTCCAATTAGAATTGCCATATCATCACCAATCATATTAATATTTAAAACGTCATTTTCGAGTTTAATTTCAAGTTCTGCTTGAATATTCATTTCTTTCAAAATACTTTCAATAAAGTGTCTTGCAACATCCTGTGTTGTATTTTTTTTAAACACTTTAATAAGACAATCCTTAGCGCCAAATCCTAAAAATCCCTTATTGCCTTCATCAATTACTTCGTAGTCAACCTCTTCACGTGAGGCTTCTAAATCAATGAGAGCCAACCTTAATGCTTCTTCTACACTTTTTCCTGATTTTTCAACAAATTTCATTATACGTTTTCCCCCTTAACTGGTCGCTTCATATAATACTGTTGTCCAATTTGGAAGATACTACCTACTGTCCAATACAAAATCAAACCTGCTGATAGGGACGTTCCCCAAAATAAAATCATCAACGGGAAAATGGTTTGCATCATTTTTAATGAATTGTTTTGCGTTGCTGCTGCACCTTGAGCTGCATTCATAGATGACATTTGAAAATAAGTCAAAACGGCAGATAAAATTGGCATTAATCCAGGCATTTTCATCAGCCACGCAGGCCCACTGGAAAAAATATTACTCATTAAATCTGGTTGAGATAAATTCTTCATCCATAAAAATGTTTGATGCGTAGCTGTTTCAAGTAATTCCGGATTGTTTGCAAATACATAAGTTGCAGGTTCTCTCAACGCCGTAAACAAACCGATTATAATTGGAAACTGAATCAACAAAGGTAAGCATCCACTTAATGGATTATAATTATGCTCTTTATAAAGCTCGAGCATTTTTTGACTTTGAACTTCTTTATTATCTTTATATTTTTCTTGAATCTCCTGCATTTTCGGCTGAATTGCAGCCATTTCTTTTGAAGACCTTAATTGTTTAATCGTAAATGGCATTAATATCAACTTAGTCAACAAAGTAAATATAATAATTGCAACCCCATAATCTTTAACAAGCCCGTAAATTAACCCCAATAAATAGCCAAAAACATCTGCAAAAATAGACAATTCATTTTCCTCCTGAATTTTATTCTAATGGATCGTATCCGCCTGGATTAAATGGATGACATTTTGAAATTCGCTTAACACTCATCCATCCACCTTTAAGCGCGCCATATTTTTCAATCGCCTGCATAGAATACATGGAACATGTTGGTTGAAATCGACAATGACTTCCCAATAGTGGTGATAAAAACTTACGATATAATTTTATCACAAAAATCAAAAAATACTTCATATAATCACATACTTTCAAAAAATCAAATACCAGCTTTTTTTTGCAAGTACCTGAATGATTTTTTTATATCCAGATAAGAAGCCTCTGAGGCACGTACACGTGCAATAATAACAATATCATATTGACCATTCGATTTGTAATGGTGTCTAAAGACTTCTTTTATACGACGACGTACTTTATTTCGAACAACACTCTTTCCGACTTTTTTACTTATGGACAATCCCAAACGAGAGTAGCCCAAATTATTTGGGTACACATACATCACCAAATGACGATCTGCATAAGACTTGCCTTTTCTATAGACTTTAGAAAAATCTATTGTCTTTTTTATGCTTTCGTAAGTCATGTGACCTCCTGAAGAACCCTGCTTACAAAAAAAGACCACTGACTGCGGTCTTTTTGTACACTAAGCAGATAACTTCTTTCTACCTTTTCTTCTTCTTGATTTAAGAACATTTCTGCCTGAACTCGACTTCATTCTCTTACGAAAACCGTGTTCTACTTTTCTTTGTCTCTTTTTTGGTTGATAAGTTCTTTTCATTTCAGCACCTCCTTACGCCTGTCAAAAAATAAAAAAATATATATGAACTTTATTTTTCACATAACTCCGCTAAAACATTATAACTTCTAATATCCATTGTGTCAAGCATTTAGAATGTATTGAAGAAACAGTAACATTTTTTTAAAACAGTCTATATATAGTAGTTACCCACACGCATATTATCAAAATGTGTACAATTAAGACAAATTATCCACAAATTTTTATAAATTCAAGTTGTTATTTTTTTTCCACAGAACTTATGATTTTTTATTCATTCATTTTTTTGTGGATAAGTTTGAAAACTGTCTCGAAATTTGTTAAAATAATTTGAACGCACATAATCCAGAATTTAAAAATCTATATTTTGTGGATAAGTATGATTTGTTGATTATTTATCATTTTTTTTTGACTTTTTGAGCATTTCATTGTGAGTAATGTTGATAAAACGACCTATATTCTGTTGATAACTCAAATAAACATATTTTTATCCACATTTTTATGAACTAGATTTTCAACCAATATTATACCTAATTTTATCAACAATACCAACAGTTTGTTGTGGGTAAATACAATTATCAGGAGGATAAACTATGGACAACCAGTTGACAGCCATCTGGGATGAGGCACGCGATATTATGCGCAACGAACTTATGACAGTAAGTTTTAGCACGTGGATTGAGACAATAGACCCAATTGCAATTGAAGGAAACACGCTTATTTTACAAACAACAGGTAATTTAAACAGAAATGTGCTTGAAAACAGATACAACGATCTTATTAAAAATACAATCAAGCATGTAACCGATCAAGAATTTATCATTAAATACATTATTCCTGAAGAAAATTCAATTCAACAAAAAAAGCAAAATGAAGCACAAATGGGGGATTTTTTTGAAAATACAAATCTAAATCCAAGATATGTTTTCGAAGAATTCGTAGTTGGTAACAGCAACAGATTTGCACACGCAGCATCATTAGCCGTTTCAGAAGCACCTGCAAAAGCATATAACCCTTTGTTTATTTATGGTGGGGTAGGTCTTGGAAAAACGCACTTGATGCATGCGATAGGCCATTATATTCTCTCACAAAACAAGAATTCTAAAGTGTTCTATGTTTCAAGTGAAAAATTTACAAATGAGCTGATTAATTCAATTAAAGATGATAAAAATGAAGAGTTTAGAAACAAATATAGAACGGTAGATGTCCTATTAGTAGACGATATACAATTTATTGCAGGAAAAGAAAGAACACAAGAAGAGTTTTTCCATACATTTAATGCGCTATACGAAGCCAATAAACAAATTATTGTTTCTTCAGATAGGCCTCCAAAAGAAATTCCAACACTTGAAGATCGACTAAGATCAAGATTTGAAATGGGTTTAATTACAGATATACAGGCACCAGATTTTGAAACCCGTATTGCTATTTTAAGAAAAAAATCAGAACGGGATAAAGTTGATATTCCAAGCGAAGTCTTTGAATTCATTGCAACAAAAATTAAATCAAATATAAGAGAACTTGAGGGTGCCTTAAATCGTGTGGTAGCCTATGCAACCCTAACTAAAAAAGAAGTTGATATTACATTGGTTAATGAAGCTTTAAAAGATATTTTTTCTTCAGCACAAGCTAGAAAAGTTGATGTAACCTTAATAAAACTTACGGTTGCTGAGTATTTCAATATGAAGGTAGATGAATTTGATTCAAAAAAGAGAACGCGTCAAATTGCATACCCAAGACAAATTGCAATGTACCTATCGAGAGAACTCACAGACCTATCTTTACCTAAAATAGGTGAAGAATTCGGCGGAAGAGATCATACAACTGTCATTCATGCCTGTGAAAAGATTAATAACGAAATTAAATCCGATTATGAAATGAAAAATAAAATAGACAATATTATTAAAGAAATAAAAGGGGAATAATAACTGTTTGTATGTGGAACATTTAGATGTGGATAATCTATACTTTTTTTAAAATTTACGCACTGTTGATAAGACTTGTTTTCAAGAAAAGTTTTCAACAAGTAAAAAAAAGCCACATGCTTCTCATTACAAAAGGTTTCTCTGTTTTCCACAAATCAACAGGCCCTACTACTATTACTATACCTTTTTTATATATTTTTATTTATTTTAAGGAGGCATCACATGAAATTCAAATGTCAACAAAATGAACTTTCCACCGCAATCAATCTCGTCACTAAAGCAATTTCGTCTAAATCAACTTTACCTATTTTATCTGGTATTTATTTAGAAACTAAAAATAACAAACTCAGATTAATTGGGAATGATCTTAATTTAAGCATTGAAACGTTTATTGAAGCAAATGTTGAAATAGAAGGTAGTATTGTAATTCCAGCGCGTTTATTTTCAGAATTAATTCGCAAACTGCCAAACGCTGAAATTGAATTTGAAATTACATCTACAAATGGTGTGAGCATTAAATGTATGGACTCAAATTACAAATTAGTTGGTCTTCCTGGAAATGAATATCCAGAACTCCCAATTATTGAAGATAAAAATTCCTTTTTAATGGATCGGGATTTATTTAGCAATATGATTCGTCAAACACATTTTGCGATTTCACAAGATGAAGCAAGACCTGTTCTTACAGGCGCTTTATTAGAAATTGACAAAGAACGTTTTAATATGGTTGCAATAGATGGTTTTAGAATGGCGATAAAAAAAGCAATTGTAAAAACTGATTTAAGTCGAAAAGCAGTTGTACCAGGTCGTACTTTAAGTGAAATTGGCAAAATAATTTCTCAAATGGATGAAAAAGGTGACTTGAGAATTTCTTTTGATGAAAACCAAGTTTTGTTTAGTTTTGCTTCCTTAAAAGTATACTCGAGATTACTTGCAGGCGAATTTATCAACTATAATCAAATCCTACCTTCTGAATTTAAATCCAATGCAAGACTAGATACAGATGAATTTCTTACTGCCATAGATCGATCTTTTTTAATGGCTAGAGAAAATAAAAATATTGCTGTCAAATTAGAAGTTAAAGATGATTATATTATGATTTCTTCCAACTCTGAAATGGGAAGTTCAGCTGAAAAAGTTTCCATTAAATTGGAGGGACCAGATCTTGATATTGGTTTTAATCCTAAATATTTAATGGATGCTTTAAAAGTAATTGACAGTGAGCACATTAAGATTGAATTTATTAATAATGTAAGTCCATGTGTTATTACGCCAGAAGATTCAGATACCTATATATATTTGGTATTACCTTGTAGAATTTCGAAATGAGGCATATATGAAAAAAATTGAAATTTCAACAGAATTTATTAAGTTAGATCAACTTTTAAAATTTGCCGACATTATAGATTCCGGCGGTATTGCAAAAATGATTATTTCAGAAGGATTGGTTTCTGTAAATGGTGAGGTCTGTTTACAGCGTGGTAAAAAAGTAAAGCCAGGCGATTTAGTAGATGTGATTGTACCATATGAAGACGATACTGAAGCTGTTTTTTCTTTGAAAATCGTCTCAAAGGAGTCGTAGGTTGAAAATCAAGTCAGTTGTTTTGGAAAATTTCAGAAACTATGACAAATTGAAACAATCCTTTGATCCCTTGCTTAATATTATTGTTGGAGATAATGCACAAGGAAAAACAAATTTACTTGAAGCAATCTATGTGTCTGGATTTGGGAAATCATTTAGGACCAATAAAGAGGCTGATTTAATCAAATTTGGTGCTGCTTATGCAAGTGTTAAAATTGAATGTGAACGGGAAAATGGTGCATTAGAAATTATAGAATATCGGATAAAATCTGGAAACAAAAAAGCATTTTTAGTAAATGGTGTCAATATCACCAAAATATCTGAATTGTTGGGACGCTTAAATTTAATTTTATTTTATCCAGATGATTTAAAACTTATAAAAGAGAGTCCTGCTGAAAGAAGACGTTTTTTAAATCGTGAATTGTCACATATTAGTCACATTTACTGTTTGGATATTATTGAATACAATCGTATTTTGATGCAGCGTAATGAACTTTTAAAAAAGTTTCAACATAAGGCTGGTTTTAAAGACATGGTAGAAGTTTGGGATGTACAATTGGCCGAAAAAGGTGCACGTGTTATTGGTAAACGTATTGAGTTTACCCATTCACTAAATGAAATTTCCAGTAAAATTCATGCAAATATAACAGATTATCAAGAACACTTAAAAGTTACTTATGTGACTTCTGTAAAAAATAGGGAAAATTATGATACAATTAAACAGGAATTATTGGAACAGCTCGCTCAAAATTTAGAAACTGATCTAAAAAGAGGATTTACTTCTGTTGGGCCACATAGAGATGATTTAGATATTTTAATTAATGACATCAATATAAAATCATATGGGTCTCAGGGTCAGCAAAGAACTGCAGCCTTATCTTTAAAACTTTCCGAAATAGAAATTGTTCGAAAAGAAATTGGAGAATCACCTATTCTATTATTGGATGATGTCATGAGTGAATTGGATCATAACAGACAACGAGACTTAATATATGCTTTTAAAGAAGTTCAAACAATTATTACCACAACTGATGTGCTTCATATTTTAGATGATTACATCAATGATTCAAAAATAATTCAAGTTGAAAATGGCAAAAGTATCAGCCATTAGGAGGTAAAAAAATGTCAAATCAAGCATACAATGCTGATCAGATACAGGTTTTAGAAGGCTTAGAAGCAGTAAGAAAAAGACCTGGCATGTACATTGGTTCCACTAGTGCACGTGGTTTGCATCACATTGTTTATGAAATTGTAGACAACAGTATTGATGAAGCTTTAGCTGGTTATTGTAAGAAAATAAGTATTTCAATTGAGCCGGACAACATCATAGTTGTTGAAGATGATGGAAGAGGCATGCCTATTGATATGCATCAAAAAATGGGAAAACCTGCTGTCGAAGTCATCCATACCGTATTACATGCAGGTGGAAAATTTGGTGGTGGTGGTTACAAAGTTTCTGGTGGTTTACATGGTGTTGGCGCATCTGTGGTAAATGCTCTATCTGAATGGTTTCATGTGGAAGTTAAAAGAGATGGCAAAATTCATAAAATTGGTTTTGAACGTGGTGCTACTGTAGAACCATTACATGTGATTGATAGCTTACCAAGTTCAGATATAACAGGCACTAAAACAACTTTTAAAGCGGACCATCTTATTTTTGAAACATTGGACTATGATTTTACAGTTATAGAGTCTAGAATTAGAGAACTTGCATTTTTAAATAAAGGAATAGAAATTATAATTTCAGACAATAGATTAGAAACCCCTAAAGTTTCAAGATTTTTTTATGAAGGTGGCATTAAGGAATTTGTTACTTATTTGAATACAAACAGAAATGCCATTCATGGAGACACAATTTATACAGAACAAAAAGTAGATACCAATACAGTAGAAGTAGCCCTTCAATATACAGATGGGTATTCAGAAAATATATTTACATTTGCAAATAACATTAATACGCATGAAGGTGGTACACATCTTGTAGGTTTTAGATCTGCCTTAACACGCGTTATCAATGATTATGGTAGAAAAAAAGGAATCATTAAAGAAAAGGATGAAAATCTTTCTGGAGAAGATGTTAGGGAAGGATTAACAGCTATTATTTCTGTTAAACTTGAAGAACCTCAATTTGAAGGTCAGACAAAGACTAAACTTGGAAATAGTGAAATTAGAAGTGTCGTAGAATCATCTGTATCTGATATGTTACAAGTATTTCTAGAAGAAAATCCAACTCAAGCCAAAACCATTATAGACAAATGTTTGACTTCGGCAAAAGCGAGAGAAGCAGCACGTAAAGCTAGAGAATTAACAAGACGTAAAGGTGCACTTGATGGGTTGACACTTCCTGGTAAATTGGCGGATTGTTCTGAAAGAGATCCAATGAAAACAGAACTTTATTTGGTAGAGGGTGATTCGGCCGGTGGTTCTGCAAAAATGGGACGTGACCGAAATACACAGGCAATTTTGCCACTCAGAGGTAAAATTCTTAATGTTGAGAAAGCAAACTTTTCAAGAATTTTTGCATCTGCTGAAATCAGGTCTTTTATCACAGCTTTGGGATGTGGTATCGGTGAAGAAATGGATTTATCTAAATTAAGATATGGCAAAATCTTTATGATGACCGATGCCGATGTTGATGGTGCACATATTCGTACGTTGATTTTAACATTTTTATTTAGATTTATGCGTCCATTAATTGAACATGGACATGTTTATATTGCAATTCCGCCACTCTATAAAGTGAAAAAAGGCAAAAGTATTTATTATTTATATTCTGATAAAGAATTAAATCGTTTATTGGCAGACATTGGCAGACAAGGTATCTCAATTCAAAGATACAAAGGTCTAGGAGAAATGAATGCAGAACAACTTTGGTCAACCACTATGGATCCTTCTGTTCGAACAATTATGCAAGTTACGATTGATGATGCGGTAGAAGCAGATTTAATTTTTTCCACACTAATGGGTGAAAAAGTTGAACCAAGAAGAGAATTTATTGAACAAAATGCAAAATATGTACAGAATTTAGATATCTAGGAGGACGATGCGTTGAGTGATGAAAAAAACAAAATAGATGATTCAATGGAAGAAGTAAATGCACTTAATGATAATGAAACAGTCATCCTAGTTGATGTAATGGATGAAATGAAAAAATCTTACCTCGATTATGCCATGAGTGTTATTGTATCGCGTGCGCTTCCAGATGTAAGAGATGGTCTTAAACCCGTTCATAGAAGAATTTTATACGCTATGAATGAAATCAATTTCACATATGACAAACAGCATCGTAAATCGGCGCGTATCGTAGGTGAAGTAATCGGTAAATATCACCCACATGGTGACTCGTCAATTTATAATGCTATGGTTAGATTTGCCCAGGATTTTTCAATGCGTTATTTACTCGTAGATGGTCATGGTAACTTTGGTTCAATTGATGGTGATGGCGCTGCAGCAATGCGTTACACTGAAGCTAGAATGACAAGACTGGCTGGTGATTTATTAAAGGATATTGAAAAAGAAACGGTAGATTTCAGACCAAATTTTGATGAAACAGAAAAAGAACCTGTTGTTTTACCAAGTCGTTTTCCAAATCTGTTGGTTAATGGGTCTAACGGAATTGCTGTTGGTATGGCAACGTCTATTCCACCTCATAATTTAGGAGAAATAATAGATGGCGCTATTAAGCTGATAGAAGATCCTGAAGCAGATGTTTTTGAACTCATGGAACTTATAAAAGGCCCAGATTTTCCAACTGGTGCAGAAATTATAGGTATTGAAGGTATTAAACGTGCCTATAGGACTGGGCGTGGAAAGGCTGTTTTACGTTCAAAAACTGAAATAGAAGAAATGAAAAATGGTAAAAGTCGAATTGTTGTAACTGAAATTCCATATCAGGTAAACAAGGCAAAAATGATTGAAGGTATTGCAGAACTTGTTAAAAATAAGCGTATTGATGGAATTACAGATTTAAGGGATGAAAGTAATCGCAATGGTATTCGTGTGGTTATAGAACTTAGACGTGATGTAAATGCCAACATTATATTGAATCAACTCTTTAAAAACTCTCAACTTCAGACAACTTTTAGTATCATCATGCTGGCACTTGATCATGGTGAGCCTAAAGTTATGAATTTAAAGCAAATGCTTGAAGCGTATATTTCACATCAAAAAGAAGTTGAGCGTAGACGTGTTATTTTTGATTTAAGAAAAGCCAAAGATCGTGCACATATTTTAGAGGGTTTAAGAATTGCCATTGATAATATTGATGAAGTCATTAGAATAATAAGAAGTGCTTATAACGATGCAGAACAAAGGTTAATGGAGCGCTTTGGACTTTCTGATGTTCAAGCAAAATCTATAGTAGATATGCGGTTAAGAAGACTTCAAGGATTGGAACGGGAAAAAATTGAAAATGAATATACAGAACTCTTAAAAACGATAGAGTATCTGAATTCATTATTAGAAGATGAACTAAAATTGATGGAGATTATTAAAGACGATTTATTGCGTATAAAAAATCAATATAATGATGAACGCAGATCTTCCATTACGTTTAGTGCAGATGAAATTGAATATGAAGACATGATTGAAGAAGACGAAGTTGTTATTACCCTAACGCATGCAGGTTATATTAAGCGTGTCTCAACGGGTGAATACGCGTCTCAAAAAAGAGGTGGACGTGGAAAAACAGGTCTTTCAACTCGAGAAGAAGATTTTGTTAAAGATATATTCACAACGTCTACACATGATTTTCTATTGTTTTTTACCAATTTTGGGAAAGTGTATCGTTTAAAAGCTTATAGAATTCCAGATGGGTCTAGAACATCTAAAGGTACAGCCATTGTGAATTTACTACCACTTGAACCAGATGAAAGCGTAAATGCAATAGTCCCAATTAAAAATTTTGAAGAAGGTTATTTGACATTTTGTACAAAGCATGGTGTTATTAAAAAAACACCGCTTGAACAATTTGATACTTCAAGAAAATCTGGACTTATTGCAATTCATTTAAAAGATGAAGATCAATTAATATCAGTAAGACATACTTATGGAGAAAATGATATTATTGTAGTCACTAGAAATGGCAAATCCATACGGTTTGGTGAAGAAGATGTAAGGGCTATGGGGCGAACAGCTGCAGGTGTAAGAGCTATTAAACTCAGCGAATGGGATGAAGTGATTGAGATGGATCTCATAACCGAATCTGGCAAACTTTTAGTGGTGTCAGAAAATGGTTACGGGAAAAGAACACTTTTAAGCCAGTATAGAAAACAAACACGTGGTGGAAAAGGTATTATGACTTATAATTCAAGTCAAAAAACAGGACGTTTAATCGGTGCAAAGGTTGTAGATGACGGCGATGATCTTATGATTATAAATGATCAAGGTGTATTGATTCGAATCAAAGTAGATGAAGTATCTGTCAGTGGCAGAATTACATCAGGCGTTCGTGTTATGAAGGTAGACAGTGAAACGAAACTTGTATCCATTGCAAAGGTTCATGATGATGGTGAAGATGAAGAATAAAAAATCATGCGTCAAGTGAAAAATCATTTGACGCATGATTTTTATAAGAATGTATAGTATAATAAATTCAATAGCTTCTTCAATAAAGGAGGATTATATGGCATTGAAGTTGGTTTCAAATTATGATGAATCACTGAACAGTTGGACAGTGGCACTTCAAGGGGAAGTTGATATCAGTTCAAAAAAACAACTTAAGGATGAATTGATTCAGCTGAACACTGAAAAACAATTAGATTTTATATTTAATTGTGAAAATTTGGAGTACATCGATAGTACGGGTTTGGGTGTCTTGATTAGTTTTTATAAAGAAGTAAAAATTAATGATAAAACTGTTCATTTTGAAAAACTTAAACCGAGTATAATCAAACTCTTTACGTTAACAGGACTCAATAAGATTTTTTCAATACGTTGATAAAAAAGGTGGAAAGTAAAATGATGGAATCTGTAAATATATCCTTGCCTTGTAAGCCCGAATATGTGAGTGTTGCACGTTTGACGGCTTCATGTATAGCCAGTCAAATGGGTTTTGATATTGAGGCCATTGAAGATATAAAATTGGCCGTTGGTGAGGCATGCAACAATGTGGTATTGCATTCAGAATGTAATCCAACTTATGAATTGGCACTTAGTAAATTAGAAAAACAGATGATAATTGAAGTTTTAGATCATGGTAAAGGGTTTAAATTTGAATCTTATCATGCACCTGAATTGGATCAATTGCAAGAAAGTGGGTTGGGACTTTTTATCATACAGTCGTTGATGGATACAGTTGAAATCAAGACAATGGAAGGTAATGGCACTAAAATTATCATGCGCAAAGATGTAGAATAAATTATTGTAGGGGCTGATCGTCATGAATAAAAATCAAATAAATAGTAATAAAGATGTTTCAGCTGTAAAGGATTGGATGACTATCGGAACAAAAGAACTTTTTTATCTTTACAGAGATAACAGGGACCTTGCAATTCGAAACGAACTGATTAAAAGACATATGTATATTACAGAAATTCTGGCTAAAAAATACATCAATAAAGGTATAGAATATGAAGATATTTATCAAGTGGCTTCACTTGGGTTAATTTATGCCATCGAAAGATTTGATGTGGACCGTGGTTTTGAATTTTCAAGCTTTGCAACCCCAACGATTATTGGTGAAATCAAAAAGTATTTCAGAGATAAGGGGTGGTCTGTTCGTGTTCCTCGACGTATCCAGGAATTGTCAAAAAAAATCAATCTCGCCAAATCAAAATTACAGCAGGATTTACAAAGAATACCAAAAATCAGTGATATTGCTGCTTATTTAAATGTCTCGGAAGAAGAGGTCATTGAAGCAATGGAAGCTTCTCAAGTATATACACCAAAATCACTTGACATCACATATGATTCATCAGGAGATGATAAAGAAATACAGCTTCAAGATATAATCGGTCGCGATGATAAGTACTTCGATATTATTGAAAATAGAGATTTTATCAATATGTGCCTAAAAAAATTGAATGAAATAGAAGTTAAAATTGTTAATGACCGCTTTTTTGACAGTAAAACACAGATTCAAGTGGCAGATGAACTTAATGTCTCTCAGATGACCGTTTCTAGAATGGAAAAGAAAATCATTAAGAAGTTTCGAAAGGAATTGCACAAATTAAACGAAATTTAATTAAGGGTGATTCTATGCGTGAAAAAAACACACTTCAAAGTAAATTTAGAAAAATAATTATATTAATCCTTTTATCATTTTTTTTACTGCTTGCTTTAGCATTTTATTTCTTTGCAAAAAATCAAATAGAATCAAAATTCGAACATGAAGCATTAGGTGTTGTTAATTATACACATTTAATGTTAACTGAAATTTTTGAAGACGCTGAAAGAGGGATTGATGCTGTGGCCAATCATGCAATCAATCAATCTGATTATGCGTCTTTTTTGAATTCAATTTATACCACTATTAACAGCGCCAATACACTTTATATTGGAAATTATAAGGGTGAATTTTACTTATATCCAAATCGATATGTTGCTGATGATTTTGATCCACGATCTAGAGAGTGGTATATTAATGCGGTTGAAAATCACACCAATATTGTTTGGAGTAATCCTTATATAGATCATGGTACTGGAGAATTTACTGTCTCTGCTTCAAAAGTTTTTAAGGACAATACGAATATGGATGCTGTCGTTGGCGTAGACTTACTATTAAATGATCTTAAAAAATCGGTTGAAGATGTGGTTGTTGGAGAAAAAGGATATGTTAGTATAATAAATTCGAATGGTGACATTATTGCCCACAAGGATGCTGATAAATTGGCTTTAAATAGTGATGATTCTAGTTTGTTTGAACGCTCTTATGATGATTTAATTTCAAGCAGTGATAAAGGTGTGACAGAAGGAATTAGCCATATATATTATGTTAAGTCTTTTGAAAAAGGAAATCTTTTTATCATTGCAACTGTTTTTAAATCAGATGTTCAAAAAAATCTAATATTTCTTTATTCAGTCTTGATTATATTTCTAATCATAATTAGCATTGTATCTGAACGTGTTGCTTTTAAATATGCAAAAAAAATAACGAGTCCAATTTTGAATTTAAGAGATGTCATGATGAAATTTTCCGAAGGAAATTATGAAGTCAAATGTGCATTGGAAACGGATGATGAAATTGGTTATTTAATTGACGGATTTAACCGAATGACTGAAAACATTTATGAAAATAAAATGGAGACACAAGCACTCTATGAGGAATTATATGCTTCTGAAGAAACACTTAAAGAGCAATATGATCTTTTATATGAGAATAAAGAAAATATTAGAAAGAGCGAAGAAAGGTATCGTTTTATTTTTGAGGCTTCCAAAGAAGGTTTGTGGGATTCTGATTCAAAATGGAATACAACTTATTTAACACCAAGCTGGTATGATAAGTTTGGTTTTAATGCTTGGGATGTCCGTATGCGTCAATGGCGAAATATGATACACCCAGAAGATCGTGACCGGATTGATAAAGAATTAGACGCACATTTAAAGGGCGAAACAGATGTTTATCAAACAGAATATCGAATTATTTGTGGTGATGGATCAACAGCTTGGATTGAAGTGGTAGGCAAAGCCAGATTTGATGAAAATGGTGAGTTTATAGGTATGTCAGGATCTCATACGGATATTAGTGTGAGAAAGAACTATGAACTTCGAATGAAAAATATGGCCTATAAAGACAATTTAACACAACTCTATAATAGACGCTATTTTGATGAACAATTGGATGCTTATATTACATCTGGTGGGGAAGGAACCCTTTTGTTTATTGACATTAATAATTTCAAATATATTAATGATGTTTATGGCCATGTGTTTGGAGATGAAGTGTTGGTTGAATTGGCGAGAAGACTTGAAATTTTATTTAGTGACCCTTCAAAGTTTATGATTGCTCGATTTAGCGGAGATGAATACATCATTTTAATGAAAGGTATTACGAATCAAAAAGAAATTGTACATTATCTCAATGAACTTACTATGACCATTGAAAACCCAATTCAAAGAATTAAAAAAAGATTTAAAGTGACTGCCAGTATTGGTGTAACCAGTTTTCCAAATGATGGTAAAGAACGCGTTGAATTGCTTCAAAATGCCGATATCGCTATGTATTATGCAAAAAGAGTATCAAAAAAGAATTATCATTTTTTCGATGATGAGATAAGAACGCAAACCATTAACGAGTTGGAAATTGAAAACAACTTGAGGGAAGCTCTCTTACTCAATGAGTTAGAGGTACATTATCAACCAATTGTATCTAATAGAACTAAAAAAATCGAATCTTTTGAAGCATTAATCCGCTGGAATTCCACTAAACTGGGATACATTTATCCAGATGCGTTTATTCCTATTGCTGAAAAGACAGGGTTAATTATTGATATTGGTGCATTTGTGCTTGAAAAAGCATGTTCTTTTATAGCGGATTTAAACCGCAGATCTGAGATGAAATATGGGGTCTCTGTGAACATTTCAGTCGTACAATTGATGGAAGACCATTTTGCATCACAAGTTCTCCAAATCGTTGAAGCGTCACAATTGCCTAAAGATCTTTTAACTTTGGAAATTACCGAAAGTATGATGATGGAAGGAAATGAAAATATTTTAGCCAAAATTTTTTATCTTAAAAATCAAAATATTGGGATTTCTTTGGATGATTTTGGTACAGGTTATTCTTCATTTAATAATTTAATTAGGCTCCCATTGTCCTATATTAAATTGGATAGAAGTGTGATGAAAGATTCTATAGTTAATGAGAATGTTTTTAAATTATTGGAGTCAGTTGTTATTTTCGCACATAAGGCGGGAATAGAGGTTGTTGCTGAAGGTATTGAAAACGACGATTATCTTAAAAGGTCAGATGCAATGGGAATTGATTTTCTACAGGGTTATTATTTTTCAAGACCAGTAGGGGAAAGTCAAGTGAAAAAAATATTAAACAAATAAATAATAAAAACGGTATGACATACTATTTATGAGGGCTCACTTCACTAAAATTGTATGTCATACCGTTTTTCTATTTTAGTAATTGATAAATCCAATTTTTTCTTTAACGCGTTTTAAAACGTCACTTGAAATCTCTGTCGCTCTAATACGTCCTTTTTCAAGTATATCGTAGATTTCACCACTTTCCATAATTGCATTAAATCTAGCTTGTACAGTTTCAATTTCTTCAGTTACAACTTTCACCAGATCTTTTTTGAGTGTGCCATAACCTTGACCTTCATATTCTTTTTCTAAGGTTTCAATAGGCTTACCAGAAAATTGAGCATAAATAGTGAGTAAGTTACTGACGCCTGGTTTTTGATCGCGATCGTATTTGACAACACCATCACTGTCGGTAGTGGCTTTCATAATAGATTTCTTTATTTTTGATGGTGTATCTAATAGTGTAATTTTGGAGTGTTCATTTGGATTGCTTTTGCTCATTTTTTGAGTTGGGTCATCAAGCGCCATAATTCGTGCCCCATCTTCAACTTTTGAAATTAAAGGTTCTGGTACAATAAATGTATCACCAAACTTATTGTTAAATCTTATGGCTATATCCCGCGTTAATTCCATATGTTGTTTTTGATCGTTTCCAACAGGGACATAGTGTGTATCATATAGTAGAATATCGGCTGCCATTAAAACAGGGTAAGTAAAAAGACCAGTTGTTACAACTTGTTTTCCAGCAGATTTATCTTTATATTGAGTCATACGATTTAATTCACCCATATAAGAAAAACAATTTAATATCCAAGCAAGTTCTGCATGTGCAGGGACTTGGGACTGTATAAAAAGTGTGACTTTACTTGGATCTAAACCAATGGCAACATAAAGTGCAGCAAGCTCTACAATGCTTTTTCTTAATCTATCTGGATCTTGTGGTACAGTTATAGAATGCATATCAACAACACAATAGAAGCAATCTTTATCATTTTGCTGTTTTACGAAGTTTTTCATGGTAATGTAGTTACCAAGATGTATTTGTCCAGTAGGCTGAACGCCTGAGAATACTCGTTTCATTGTAACCTCCGATATATGATTTATGTTTCATACATTATATTATTTCTATTTTACTGCGTCAATAGATAGGAAAAGAGTCATTACTAATCCTTAACATATCTTTTGTTAAATCGGGGTTGACCTATACTTTGTCCTGTAGTAAACTAATCAAGTCGCCAAGATGCGGCTTGAAAAAAACAGCAATTTATTATTGACAAATAAAAATTTGGATGATATAATGATTAAGCTGTCGTTGATAAGCGGCGGCGAGAGAACCTTGAAAATTGAACAGCTTAAATGAAAAAAACCAAACGCAATTCAGTTGAGGGAAACTTCAAAAGAAAAGTGATAACGGGTTTCGAGAGAAACCAAAACAAAGTTAGCAACAAAATGAGTCAAAACTTTTAATTAAGAGTTTGATCCTGGCTCAGGATGAACGCTGGCGGCGTGCCTAACAC
>NZ_JAFBDT010000003.1 GCF_016908355.1 Fusibacter tunisiensis
CCAGCTTTTTAGGATTGTAACCTTTAGTAGCGCCTTCTTGGTGGCCTTCTACATTAATGACACTGCTATCGATATCAATAGTGATGGATGTCAATTCACTTTTAAAAAGCAGCTTTTTAAAGACTTTGAAGTTGATTTCTCTGAACATTTGCGTCGTTTTGAAGCTGAAGTTGCCTAAAAAACGCGACACGGTTTCAGGCTCTTTAACAGAAATATCGAATTCACGAACAAGGGGATCATTCTTTAAAAGTTTTAAACGTTCGAGCTTATCTATGCCTATAAAATGACCAGAGAGCATGGTTTTAACATGATTCATTTTAATCTTGTTTACAGAAGCGCTTTCAAAAGTGAGGTCATTTTCAATCATCTCAAAAATGCCGTTATTTTTAGTGTTCTCTAGCATCAGAAAAAGTCCTGCATTTGAGGTAAGATTTTTAGCCTTAAACTCGATTTTATTTATCATAAGCCATCTCCTTCACAACACCTCTATTTGTTACATTTTTACCCATCAAACAAGACAAAAAACATACAAATAGATGTTAATTTGCTGCAATTTTCTTTCACCCATTGGGTGAAAGAATGGTTTTGGCTTAACGATTATAAATACTTGCTTAAAGGGTTATATGAGTAGATTGCACGTATTATTTAGATTTTTTTTACTTTATCATGAAATATGCGGTATTGGAAAGAGAAAAGCTTTAAACAAATTTTAAGAATTCGGCGTAACCCTGTTCAGGCATAGAAGATTTTGGAATGAATTTTAGAGCGGCAGAGTTGATGCAATAACGCATTCCACCGTGAATTTCTGGACCGTCATTAAAAACATGTCCCAAATGCGAGTTGCCAGACTGACTTTTCACTTCGATTCTGTGCATGCCAAAGGAAAAATCTTCCACATACCGGACCCGCTCTTTTTGTATAGGTTTGGTAAAACTTGGCCATCCACAAGAAGATTCAAATTTGTCTTTTGAAGAAAAGAGTGGCTCGCCTGTAACAACATCCACATAGAGGCCATCTTCAAAGAAATTCCAGTATTTGTTTTTGAAAGGGGGCTCGGTTCCATTTTTTTGAGTGACTTCAAATTGAAATGGCTCTAATTTTTCTTTTAAAGTCTCAAGGGATGGTTTTTCATATTTTTGATTCATACGTGTTCTCCTTTTGTGTTTGGGTATATATGTGTCAAGTCTTATACCCACTGCGGAGGAAATTATGGAAAGAAAATTTATTAGTTTGTCTTCCATTTTAACAATTTTAATCCTGTATATTGTAAATCAAGTTATAGATCCAGTCTATTGGGTCAAAAATATCATTAAATGGGCTGTCTTTGCGGGGGCTCCGTTTCTATACTATAAATTGCTTGCTGCAGAAGGTATGGGTCGTCTGATTCAACTCAAAAAATATAAAATTAGAAAAAGGGACTTGATCATTAGCATAGGCATGGGTATGATTTTCTTTTTTACAATTATAGGGACTTATTGGAGTTTGCTCCCTTTAATTGACTCGGCGTATATTGTAAAAACCATTGAGGCGCAGAACTCAGTGACACTTCCAATTGCTTTAAGTGTTGGTGTCTATGTAATCGTCTTAAATTCTTTTATTGAAGAATTTTTTTTTAGAGGCTATGTTTTTTTAAAACTTTATGAAAAAGGATATAAGCAAATGGCATATGTTTTTTCTGCCCTATTATTCGCCTTATATCATATTGGTATTTTTCAGACCTGGTTTAATGACCAAATTACATTTTTGGCATTGGTGGGATTATTTATGAGTGGATTGGGATTTGCTTTTTTGGACAGGACCAGTGGAACAATTATTTACTCATGGGTTGCACATGCAATTGCCGATATTGCACTTATGCTTATAGCGTTTCAATTAATAGTTATTTAAGCGATTTTTAATACCTGATCCAATCTTTAATGATACTATTAGTTACAAGGAGGTGGACTTATTGGAACAGTTTTATTTGTATGTAGCAGTTCCGGCATCCATTATTTTAGTGATTCAAACCATTATGACTTTTTTAGGTGCCAGTGGTGAAATTGATGTAGATTATGATGGCGATGGTGATGTTGAGATAGAAGGTGGCAGTCATTTTACCATTTTTTCAGTTCGTAATCTGGTAGCATTTTTCACTTTTTTTGGTTGGAGTGGTTTGTGGATGAATGCCAGCGGATTTGGAATCATTTTAACTGTAATTGTCTCAGTGGCAGTTGGCATTTTGTTTGTGATGATTTCAATGGGAATGTTCTTTTTAATTGCAAAGATGCAGCGCAGTGGGAACATGGACTTGAAGCTTGCGATTGGTCTTGTCGGTGAAGTTTACATTCCAATTGCTGGGGAACGAAAAAGAAGTGGGAAAGTGTTACTTAATCTTCAAGGCGGGTTAAGAGAACTTGAAGCTGTTACAGATGAAGTTTCTGTTCTGTCAACAGGGACTGAGGTAGAAGTTGTAGGTGTACTACCACCTTCGAAGTTAATTGTAGCAAAAACAAATCATAAGGGGGAAAACAATGGAAGGTAATTTTTTTGGTCTTATTTTCATATCATTGGCGGTTATTTTCGTCTTTGGATTGCTTGTGGCGCTTCTGTCGCGTTACAAAAAATGTCCGTCTGATAAGATTTTGGTCAAGTATGGTTTAGTAGGTTCAGATGCAACTGGAATCAAGAGCGCTAAGTGTATTCATGGTGGTGCAACACTGGTTTGGCCAGTTATTCAGGCGTATGAATATTTGGATTTAACGCCAATTTCGATTGAAGTGAATCTCCAAAATGCACTGTCTAAACAAAATATTCGAATTGACGTGCCATCACGGTTTACTGTTGGAATTAGTACAGAGCCTGATGTGATGCAAAATGCTGCCGAAAGACTCTTGGGGCTTAAATTAGCTGAGATTCAGGAATTGGCAAAGGATATTATATTTGGTCAACTTAGATTGGTTGTTGCAACCATGGATATTGAAGAAATTAACACAGACCGGGATAAGTTCCTAGAGGAAGTGTCACATAATGTGGAGTCTGAACTTAAGAAGATAGGTCTAAGACTTATCAACGTTAACGTGACGGATATTAGCGATGAGTCCGGTTATATTGATGCATTGGGTAAAGAAGCTGCATCGAAAGCGGTAAATGATGCTAAAATTTCTGTGGCACAAAAAACAAGAGATGGTTCAATTGGTGAAGCGCAAGCGGTAATGGACCAAAGGGTACAGGTTGCAGATGCAAATGCCATTGCAGTTGAAGGGGAGAACCAGTCCAAAATTAAAGTGGCGGAATCTGATGCAACTCGACGTGAAATGGAGGCAATAGCCAACAAGCGAGCCATTGCAGCAGAAAAAATTCAACAGGCAAAGGCGCTTGAAGAATCTTATGTTGCAGAACGCGAAGCTGAAGTTGCAAGAGCTGAACTTGAAAAAGCCACAGCTGAAGCCGATCAACTGGTTCAGGCACAAATTGACAAACAACGTATTGAGATTGCGGCAGAAGCAGAAGCTGAACGCATTAGAAGACAAGCTAAAGGGGATGCAGATGCGATTTACATGAAACTGGAAGCAGAGGCACGCGGCATTAATGAGATGCTTATGAAACAGGCTGAAGGTTTTAAAGCACTTGTAGAAGCAGCTGGAGATGCAGATGCAGCAATGAAACTCATGATTGTAGACAAATTACCAGAACTCATTGAAAAACAAGTTGAGGCCATTAAAAACATCAAGATTGATAAAGTCACTGTTTGGGATAATCTTGGAGGCGAAGATGGCACAACCAACACAGCAAAATTCGTTTCAGGTATGATGAAATCTGTACCACCACTTAATGAACTTTTTGGTATGGCGGGACTTAATATTCCAAGCTACTTGGGGAAAGCTCAAGAAGAAACCGATCTTACAGTTGAGAATGAAAATTAATTGTTAAATTGTATTCAAAACTATTGACGCCCTCTGTCGATTATGATAATCTTTATCAATAAAAGGCATAAATGATATGAGGAAGGTGAGCTTATGGTTTTGTCAAAAGCAGGAATCGGATATAAGGGAAATGTTGCTAGAATTGAAGGAAAAGAAAAGATAAAGAAATTCCTTTTTAGCCTTGGCTGTTATGAAGGGGAAGAAATCACGTTGATTTCAATCTTGGCCGGGAACTATGTCGTCAACATTAAAGATAGCCGTTATGCCATAGACGAGGCCATGGCTAAAAACATCATATTAGCAGAACACTAAAGAAGCATTAGCCGTGAAAACGGCTTTTTTTCAGCCTTTTATGTGAAAATGATTATCATTAACAGACTTTAGGGGGTCGAAATGAAGATTGCATTAGCCGGAAATCCCAATTCTGGAAAAACCACTTTATTCAATGCCATTACTGGCAAAACAGAATATGTAGGCAATTGGGCAGGCGTAACAGTAGAAAAAAAAGAAGCAAGACTCAAAAAAAAGTATGAACTAAATCATGAGATCATAAAAGTTGTTGATCTCCCGGGTGCATATTCCATTGCACCGTTTACCAGTGAAGAGGCCATTACCCGAGATTTTGTGGTAGAAGCTTCGCCGGATGTGATCATTAATATTGTTGATGGCGCTAATTTAGAAAGAAGTTTATTCTTTACAACACAGCTTTTAGAAATTGGCATCCCTGTTGTAGTTGCTTTAAACAAAGGGGATGTTATAGACAAACGCGGTGAAGAAATTTCAGTTGAAAAGTTATCCAGTCAGCTGGGTGTTCCGGTTGTACAAACTGTTGCGGTTACGGAAAAGGGATTGAAAAATCTTATTGAAATAGCTGCTGAAGCATGTAAAATCAACAAATTGACGTATCAGCTGACGACCGTTGAAACTTCTGATACGGATAGACAAAAAATTGTCAAAGAAATTGCGAAACATACTTTTGTTCAAAAAAGAGATGCAACCACTGTTCGGTTTTCGGATAAGGTAGACCGTATAGTGGCACATAAAATTTGGGGACTTCCAATATTCTTTTTGGTGATGTGGGCTGTTTATTCTCTGGCAATTGAAGGGCCGGGAGGCTTCTTGTCGGGTTATTTTAACGACACCCTATTTGGTGAAGTTATTCCTACGGTTGTAACAAATTTTCTGGACAGCATAAATGTAAATCCAATCCTTAAAGATTTAATTGTTGAAGGTGCTCTTGGTGGTGTTGGCGCTGTTGTTGGGTTTTTACCACTAATCATGGTATTGTTTTTTTTGCTGGCGCTAATGGAAGACAGTGGTTATATGTCTCGAGTTGCAGTTATTATGGACCGTTATTTCAAAAAAATAGGACTCTCAGGAAAATCTATTATTCCAATGATAGTGGGATCAGGATGTTCTATACCGGGCGTTATGGCGACGCGGACAATTGAGGACATGAACGAAAAAAGAATGACAGTAATCTTAACCCCATTTGTACCCTGTGGCGCAAAGCTGCCTATAATTGCTTTGTTTTCAGCCGTCTTTTTCCCAGGTTCAAGTTGGGTAGGACCGAGTGTCTATATTTTGGCGATTGGTGTCATTATTATAAGTGGCCTTATATTAAAACGTATTTTTGTTTGGGAAGCAGAATCGAGTTTTATTCTTGAACTCCCAGAATATAAACTACCAAGTCTAAAACATGCTTTCATTCAAATGCTTGATAAAGCAAAAGGATTCGTTTACAAAGCAACAACGATTATTTTGGTCATGAATACTTTGGTTTGGTTTATGCAGGCTTATTCTTGGTCTCTTATACCAGTTGAAGATCAAAGCATGAGCATATTGGCCTCTATTGGGACCTGGATTGGGCCATTGCTTATTCCAATGGGTTTTGTGGGCTGGCAACTTGGGGCTGCAGCGATAACAGGGTTTGTTGCCAAGGAAAATGTCGTATCTACGTTTGCAATTCTACTGCTTGCAGCGTCTGAAGATGCCTTGCACATGCCTGGAGGTGTACTAACTGAATTCTTCACACCGGTTACAGCCTATGCGTACTTGGCATTCAATCTATTTACACCACCATGCTTTGCTGCAATAGGTGCGATGAACAGTGAAATGGGCTCGAAAAAATGGCTTTTCAAGGGACTTGGTTTTCAGTTTGCAGTTGGATTTGCAGTGGCAACTTTGATTGCACAAATAGGCTCCTTAATTATATACGGCGCACCAATTACAGGTTTTGTACCGGGGATGGTTTTATTAGCTGGACTTTCAATCGGGTTATTTATTTTAATTAAGAAAGCGGACCGTAAAAGAACCACACTTGGTCTAGAGGATTAGGAGGTAAAAATGGGTACTTTGGTTATTGGATTGATATTTGCGGGTATTATTTTATTGGCTGGGAAAAGAGCGTTTTCAGACCTTAAAAAAGGGAAATGTGCAGGTTGTAGCGGATGTTCGGACAAGAAGTCAACTTGTCAAATTAAATTTTAGAGGTGGCTTATGTCTGTTATTCGAAACTTAACTGATTTTAATAGCATGATGCTAAATCAAGTTTTGCACGAAGGAATGGTTGCAATTGATGCCACTCTTGGAAATGGGTATGATGCTCAGCGCATCCTTCAGGCCATTGGTAAGACAGGTCAGTTGTTCGGATTTGATGTCCAAGAAGATGCAATTGTAATGACACGTGATAAATTGCGTCATTTAGGCTACAGGAATTATAAGTTGTTTCACATGTCTCATGACTGTTTACTTGAAATGTTTGATAAGGATTCCATTGATTTTATAGTCTATAATTTGGGTTATATGCCTGGTGTAAATAAAACTGTATCCACAGCGCCTGATTCGACACTTATGAGCATACGGCAAGGCCTTCAACTTCTAAAAGTTGGTGGAATCATGTCAGTGAGCATTTATAGTGGTCATGAATCTGGTAAAAAAGAACAGGCAGTCCTTGACCCCTATTTTGAGACACTGGATACCAGGACATATCACGTTACGAAGTATCAATTTGCAAATCAACCGAAGAGTGCCCCCTATGTTTATTGGATAGAGCGCAAAAAATAAAAAAAGTCATTTGTATGGATCGACATACAAATGACTTTTCTTTTTATCCATTAATCTTTTCGTCAACAGCTTCAGCGGCATCTTCTGCCACATCTGCAGCATCTTCTACTGCATCTTTAGCACTGTCTTCCACCGCATCAATTTTATCTTTAACCTTGTCTACAGGTTCTTTTTTATTGATGTTATGGAATTTCGTCTTTACATTTTTCCCAAATTCTACTGTTTCTTCTAAAGCTTCAGCGGTTTTGACAGCCAGCACTTCAGCGCCTTCTTTTACTTTATCGGCACCGGCTACTGCGGTGTCTTTTACGTCTTTGCGGAGCTCTTTGCCAGATTTTGGTGCAGTGAAAAGGGCAGCAACTGTACCAATTGCACTTCCCACAACAAATGCAAAGCCGGCTTTCTTCGCAGCATCTGCCTTCATTTGTTTCATTTCTTCTTCTCTTTTTTGTTTAAATGGATTCAGCAACATAAACATCTCCCTTATTATATATTTTTCTAAAGAATACATACCCAATGATTTGATGAATTAACGAATTTATGGCACAAAAAAACTTTTCTCGGTAACTGGCTGCCATATTGAATCGTATCCGCTTATTAAAGCATACGCCTCTGAAAGCGCGACGGAGTTTCAAGTTAGGCCCTTCTAGTTTTGCGCCTCGTGGTTTCCCAGGATTTGCTTTTAATACCGAAAAGTTTTTTGGTAGCTGGCTGTCTTGCAAACAATTAATCGACGAACTGTTTGTTTAGACCCTATAGCTTTGCGCCGCAAAGTTTTCTTTGCTTTGCTTATTTTATTAGTACCCCATATTTATAATTTTAATCAAATTTTTACTTGAGTATTAAGTGGCATCTGTTAAAATCAAATGTAGATAAGAACGGGGGATTATATGAAAAAATTAACAGTGGGTCTTTTTAATGATTCATTTCCACCAACAATAGATGGTGTTGCAAATACAGTTTTCAATTACGCAAAAGAAATCCATGAAAATTTTGGAAATGCCATTGTAGCGACACCAAAGTATCCAAATGTGAAAGATGTGTATCCGTTTCAAGTGGTACGTTATGCCAGTGCATACATAGGCAATCGTATTGGCTACCGTGTGGGGTATCCTTTTAATCCCAAATTGATAGTGGCGCTTCGGAAAAAAAAGTTCGACATCATACACGTTCATAGCCCTTTTGTGTCCATGGTATTGGCTCGAGTTGTTAGAAAATACACCAAAACACCTATTGTTTTTACATACCACACTAAATTTGATATAGACATACAAAAACGCATTGCAACAAAAACAATGCGTAAGGCATCCATAAAATTTATTTTGGCAAATATCAATGCCAGCAATGAAGTGTGGGTTGTATCTGAAGGTGCAGGTGAAAATTTAAAATCTATAGGATATACAGGTTCTTATGAGATCATGCCAAATGGCACAGATTTTAAAAAGGGTAAGTCTGATAAAAATAGAATAGCGGCCCTAAATAACCAGTTTGGACTTTCAGAAGATCAACTTGTTTTTTTATTTGTTGGACGCATGATGTGGTACAAAAATATTAAATTGATTGTGGATGCACTTAAAATGGCAAAAGATCTTGAAACAGACTTTAAAATGATTTTTGTGGGTGATGGCGCAGATCGACACGACATTGAAGCCTATGTAAGGGAACAAGGACTAGATGCAAGTTGCGTGTTTGCAGGTCCAGTTTTAAGCCGTGAGGCCCTTCGTGATTATTATAGTCGAGCAGATCTTTTTATGTTCCCATCCACATATGATACAAATGGGATTGTTGTACGCGAAGCTGCGGCTTGTGCTTGTCCAAGTTTGTTGGTTGAGGGCAGCTGTGCTGCTGAAGGCATTGAACCAGATTACGCAGGGGTTGTTGTAGAGGAATCCGTTGAAGCAATTGCAAAAAAATTGAAGGCGTTATCGGAGGACCGCCTTCAACTTAAAAGAATTGGTGAACATGCAGCAGATACAGTTTATTTTTCGTGGCATGATGCTGTGAAGAAAGCATATTCACGCTATGAAAGTTTAATTGATTAACCTTCAACTTCGATACCAATCCAGTCAAAGCTTGTGACATCAAAGTATCCTTGATCTGTGATTTTCAGTTCGGGAATAACGGGAAGCGCCATGAAACTTAAAGTCATAAATGGATCGACTTTGTTTGATATTTGTAAAGACTCATAGGCAATTTTCCTCAATTCTGATAATTTTTCAGAAACGTTTTCCATAGAGTCAGTGGACATTAACCCGGCGATTGGAAGCTCAAGAGTTGCTTTTATAGCGCCGTTTTGTGCGATGGTAATGCCACCTTGTACCCGAATAAGTTCGTTCACCGCAACAGCCATGTCACTGTCTGAATCACCTATAACGATAATATTGTGCGAATCATGGGCGATTGTAGTGGCAATAGCGCCATTTTTAAGGTTAAAGTTTTCAATCAGACCCAGCCCAATGTTGTGTGTGTTTCCGTGGCGTTCAATTACGGCTATCTTGACAACATCTAATAATTTATTAGGTGTAAAATAGCCGTCTAAATCTAAGTAAACGCGCCTTACGGCTCGGTTGGTGACAATGGATTCTGGTGTCATGTGGATGACATTGACCAAATCTGAATTCAGCTTAATTCTAAATTGTTCAGGGGTAACAGATTTGATTTTAACAGTGTTCATAACACTGGATGGATCTACTTTTTGAGAATCAAACAAGGCTTTTTTGTGGTCCGCCACAAGAGAGCCTTTTTTATAAACTTGGACAATGTTGAAGCTGTTTAAATCATCTAAAATAATGAGATCAGCGTCATAGCCAGGTGCAATTGCCCCTATGTCTCTTAGATTATAGCATCTTGCAGGGTTAATTGTAGCGAGTTGAAGTGCTGTAATGGGGTCCATACCAAGTTCAATTGCGCGTCTGACATTGTAATCAATATGGCCTTCGCGGAGAATGTCCTCTGGATGTTTGTCATCGGTGCAAAACATACAAAGGTGCTTTGTATGTGTATTAACGCCTTGAATCAAAGTGTCCAAATTTCTTGCGGCAGATCCTTCCCGAATGGCTATGTACATCCCTAGACCGATACGTTCCTCCATTTCTGCTACTGTGGTACACTCGTGTTCGGTTCGAATGCCATTGATGACATAAGCGTTTAAAGATTTTCCGGAAATCTCAGGACCGTGACCATCGATGATCATATGGTTGGCTAACTCCATTTTTTCAATCATATCTTGATCGCCATTGATAACACCCACATAGTTCATCACTTCACCAAGACCAAGAACCATTTTATGGTCAATTAGTTCTGCCAATGAATCGCGTGTTAACACAGCGCCTGAATTTTCAAATGGGGTTGCAGGAACGCACGATGGCATCATAAAAAAACCATTTAAAGCTGTTTTTTCGCTGGCTTCAATCATATATCTAATGCCTGCTAGACCGGCAACGTTTGCTATTTCGTGGGGGTCAGCAATGACAGTGGTTGTTCCCCGGGGGACAATAATTCGGGCCATTTGATCTGGGGCCACTAAAGTAGACTCCATATGCATGTGTGCATCAATCAATCCAGGTGCTACAAATTTTCCTTCTAAATCGATTTCCCTTTCACCAGTATAATTTCCGATGCCTATAATTTTTCCGCCATCAATGGCAATGTCATCTTGCGTAATCTTTCCGTTAAATACGTTTATGACTTTTGCATTTTTTAAAACCAGTGCAGTAGGCGCGTCTCCTCTTGCAAGTTTTGCCCTAAGGTGCATTTTTTGCATGGACATAATCAGGCCTCCTTGAAATATTCATCGACATATAAGTCGTTAAGACACACTTCTTCAGAATTGTTCTCTAAACATAGAATCAATTTTTTGAGTGTATACATCCGGTTATCAAGTTCGGAAATCAAATCTGCACATTCTTTCAATTCTGCTTGTATGGTGGTTGGTGATTTTCCCTTGTATTTATAATAGAGTTTGTGTTCTACACTGGCCCAAAAATCCATTGCAATTGTTCTGAGTTGAATTTCCACACGTGTTTCAATGACACCTTTGCTTAAATAAACTGGGATTTGAACATGGACGTGTAGGCTTTTATAACCATTTTCTTTTGGCGCTGCTATATAATCTTTTACTTGGAGTATTTTTAAATCTGACTGTGCTTCAATCATTTTAAAAACATCGAAAATATCGGCTGTAAAAGCGCAAATAATTCGAATACCAGCAACATCGAATAGGTGTTCTTTAGCATTTTCAACAGTTGGGTCAAAACCAATACGTTCTAGTTTCTCTCGGATTCGGTCTGGGTTTTTAACGCGGTAGCTAATATGTTCAATGGGGTTGTAATCGTGCATGGTTTGAAATTCTTCATCTAAGTTATTCAGTCTTGTACGCATTTCATCAACTGCAAATTTATGAATCATAAGCAATTCTCGCCACTCTAAAGTTTCTTCATTCAAGTAATTATCCACCATTAACTTTCTCCTTTTCAGTCTTTCAAATATCTATACCCATTTAGCCTAAGTTTATTTATGAATAGGACTAAAAAAAAGTGGTATATTTATTCTATAAAAGTATTTGTTAGATAAAAGGAGGAACTATGCCTGATCCAATTGACCTCTCAAAAATCTATTGACAGCCGAAATGTGGAGATGGTTAGAGAACTGCCCTATGCGTTGGATTTGATCACAGTTAGCGTTGAGGCAGGTGTGGCATACATGAAATTAGCACGCTGATGTCTGCTTTAATTCAAGCGGATGAACTGGGTGTAAGTCTTGGAAAAGTTTTAAGAATCGAAGGGGACCAATTAAGGGAAAAAAGAAAACAAGCTGCTCGTGAAAAAGCAATGAAAGCGCCTATTAAAATGCTGTTTCCACTGGTTATCTTTATTTTCCCTGCTATATTTGTGGTGATTTTGGGGCCCGCTTTAATTCAGATTATGACAGGATTTTAGGTGATGGGATGCAAATTATTAAAGTTGACACGATCGTTCGGGCAAATACATTTATAAAAAGGCTAAAAGGCTATATGTTTGTAAGTAAGCCAAATCGTCGGGAAGTGTTGTTGATAGAGCCGTGCAATCAAGTGCATACTTTCAATATGAAGTTTGAAATTGATGTCCTGTACTTGGACATTAATTTTCGAGTTTTGGCTAAATTTGAACATGTAAAAGCTGGGAGAGTTCTGCCTGCAGTTAAAGAATCAATGCGCGTTGCTGAAGGTGGAGCAGGTTTATTTAAGCGGATTGTTGAAGGTGAAATTGTAAGATTTGAGATATAAAAAAGAATTGATTACACGTATAAATTGTGGCATAATTAAAAAGCAGTTAATGCGCGAGATTAACTCAGATGGTAGAGTGTTTCCTTGACGTGGAAAAAGTCAGGGGTTCGAGTCCCTTATCTCGCACCATGAAAAGGCCCGGATGCATCTTAGTGTATCTGGGCTTTTTGATTGAAGTTTTAAAGTTTTGTGTAATAATAGTAATAGAATGTACATAGGGGGATTACTTATGCAAAGAGAAGATTATTTAAAACATGATCCTTTTGGAGAGTTAGGGCTTATTGTGATGGACAATTGTGCTGAATTGGGTGAAAAAGTGGATCAGTATTTAATACAAATGCGTAAAAATTTAGCAAAGGCTGAAACTGTTGTTCCAGAAACTTATCGAATTCAAAAAAAAGAGATACGATTTTCCAATGGTGAAGGAAAGATTTTTATTGAAGAAACAGTGCGTGGAAAAGACATCTACATCTTAACGGATATTGGCAATTACAGCATGACCTATATGCTTTATGGTCATGAAAATAGAAAAAGTCCAGATGATCACATACAAGATTTAAAACGCGTCCTTTCTGCCATGGCTGGTAAAGCAAGGCGCATTACTATTTTAATGCCACTTTTGTATGCATCCAGACAACATAGTAGAAAGGGCCGGGAATCCCTAGATTGCGCCATGGCACTTCAAGAACTCGAAAAACTTGGGGTCGATGATATTTTAACATTTGATGCCCATGACCCTACCATACAAAATGCAATCCCATTGATTTCATTTGAAAATCTTTATCCGACTTTTGATATTGTTAAGAGTTTTCTAGATACTGAAAGAGCGGTTCACGAGGACATGCTGATTATTAGCCCAGATACAGGGGCAATGGATCGGGCCATATACTATTCAAGTGTTCTTGGATATGATATAGGGTTGTTTTATAAAAGACGGGACCATAGTAAGGTCGTCAAAGGCAAAAATCCCATTGTACAGCATGAATACATTGGGCGGGATGTTTCAGAGAGTCATATCCTGATTGTTGACGACATGATTGCATCAGGGGAATCTGTGTTTGATATTATGCAGGAACTCAAAAAGAGACAGGCAGGGAAAGTATATGTCGCTACGACATTTGCACTTTTTACTGAGGGGGTAGAAAAGTTTAAAGCGTATTATGAACAGGGGCTTTTCCATAAATTATACACAACGAACCTGTCCTATATTCCTGAAGATGTAAAAAAAGAACCCTGGTTAAAAGAAGTGGATATGTCCTTCTATATCTCCAGGATTATTAATCGGTTAAATTATGATGTGTCTATTAGTGATTTAATGGATGCAACCAAAGGCATTCAGGACTTGCTCAGACTTGCTGGAAAATCTTTGAAAACCATTTGACACACTGTGACGTCATCTTTAAGTGTTTTATCTATGTTAAAGTTTTGATAGAGAACTGAAAAAAACCGATCTGTGGCACGCTCCTCAAAGGCAGTTTGAATTTGAGCGAGCGCGTCTTCGTATTCAATGTTTGAACTTTCATATAGACCGTCCGTAAAACAAAGAAAGCGTGTGTAAGTTGAAAGTTTCAAGGTATAAGCAGTGTGTTTTTGAGGCATAACCCCCATAATGAGATTGTTGGATGGTTTTGGATCCGATGCCCCGTTTTTTTTCAGTAATATCGCATCCATGTGGCCCGCATTGATTAGTTTAAGGCTATCTTGGCTGGGGTCCACTTCCATGAAAATACCAGTCATATATTTGCTGCGTTCAGGATCTTCCTCATTTAAAGTACACAGGTGGTCGTTAACAGCATCAACACTTTCTTCAAGTGTTTTAAATTTAATATAGTCTTTGAATATTTGTGACATGGTAATGGCAATCATTGACGAAGATAAACCATGCCCCATTACGTCAATCAAAACAAAATGATACTTACCCAAATTGTTTTTGTCAAAGAAAATAAAATCCCCACCCAGTTCGTTGTAATGCATTAAATTATAATCGAAATCAACGAAATCATCTGTATAAGCATCTGGAAACAATCCTTGAATGGCGGTTTTTGCGAGTTTGACTTCTTTTGACAACTCATCCAGGAGAAGGCGTTCTCTGGTAATGTTTTTACCAATCTTAACGAAATTCATTATCTCGCCATGGGCATTCCTGAGCGGTGTAATGGTGGATTCTTCATAGAATCGGTTGTCATATTTATCTTTGTTGACAAAAATACCTTCCCAAACTTTGCCTGTGCTTATGGTTTCCCATAAGTCCTTGTAAAAGGGGTCCTCATGAAAGCCACTTTTAATAACGTTGGGAGACTTTGAAATAAACTCTTCCGTTGTGTAGCCGGTAGTTTTTTCAAAATATGGATTGGCAAATTCAATGTTTCCTTTTTTGTCTGTTATGACAATTGAATTTTGAGCATTGTCAATGATACGATACAGGGCCTTATTTTCATCCTGAAGCAATTTTGTGTTTAAACTCTGATCGAATAGAATCTTCATATCGTATTTTGAGGCACTGTCTTTTACCCACAACTGGATGCCGGATTCATACAAGTTTTCAAGTACCGAGGGATCATCTGGGACATTGATTACAATAACTTGCGCATAAACTTTGTAAAGCGTTGAAAGCGGTTGTTTGAGATCAAGCAAATGTACGTAGTCTACAATTAACGTGTCATAAAATCCTTTGGGTAATGTCCAGTCTTTAAGAATTCTTGTAATCGGTTCACATCTTGAGGTATAACCCTCTATAAGGTCCAATAAACTTGCATAATCTTCAGCACTGGTGTAAAGGTCTAAGTAAATAATAGGTCTTTTAAACACGTCGGCCTCCTGACTTTTTTTGTTTTCGAATGCGTGTTTTTTTCTTCATAATGGAATACCCAAAAGTGCCAAGCTTTTCTCCGAGTTCATAGTAGGCACCGTGGCTGTAAGCAATTAATCCTGCCTGGTCTAATCTAAATTTACCGCTTTCATCGAGGAAACTGTCTTCAACAGTAACGCCAATAACCTTTGCTATAAAAAGATCATGGGATCCCAGTGGTTTAATTTCCATCAGTTCACATTCCAAAGCAAGTGGTGATTCCTTGATTATAGGGATATCCAAACATTGGCCTTGAATAGGGGTTAGTCCAGTTTCCTTGAATTTGTCAACGTCTCTACCTGATTTTACGCCACAGTAATCCGTTGCACGTACCATATCTGTTGTTGTGAGATTGATGGCAAAATTACCTGTTTTTTTTATCAAATCATAAGACAGCCGTTCGGGACGTACAGAAATATAAACGATTGTAGGATTGGTACATAGGGTTCCAGTCCATGCAATTGTAATTAAGTTTGGCGCTTCCATGGTCCCGCAGCTCACAAGAACAGCAGGGAGTGGGTAGACCATGGTCCCAGGTTTCCAGACTATTTTTCCCATAAGATCTCCTTTTTTTGTTCATTATAACACATAGGTGTTTTCAATAGAAAAAAAACATCTATAGAAAAAACTGATTATAAGATAATCTTTTATAAAAGTTGGGTATAACATAATAAAGATGGAAGGGGGAGACATTATGAAAATTGCAATTCAAAGAGGTTTGGAAAATATAGAAACGCTGTTGACAGAAAAAGGATATCAGACCGTTCGATACGGGGATGGCGGCAAGGGCATTGGCATTACTGTCATAAATGATGTGGATGAAGCTTATGAAGAAATTGATCCTGTAACATTTTATGGAACAGGTGAAAAGGCCATGATTTTGTTAAATGCATCAAAGTTATCCGATGAAGAAATCTTGAAATATGTTAAAAAGTACAGTGAAAATCCAAAAGTAGTTGCTGTGCAAAAGGGGATGAGCCGGACACAGGAGAAATTAGAAGCTTTAGGCTATGATGTTGTGACTGTGGATGATGCCATAAGGAAGGTGCGTGTGTCCATTATCAGAAGTGGTGATGGCGCATATGAAGAAATTGAACCTGTTTCGTTTTATGGCTCTGGTGATCGGGAAGTTGTTGTTTTAGATGCAACACAACTTTCACAAGAACAATTGATGAAATATGTTGAAAAATATACTGTTCTATAATATAATAATTGAATAAATGTAAACGCTACGATTGGAAGTAGTAGGGTAAAGCTTTCGCTTAGAGAACTGTTGGGTGGTGAAAAACAGTGGAAGGCATAACTGAACTCGTCCATGAGCTGTCAAGTCCAACTTGGCCGGTTAGCCCCGTTAAAAGCTTTGAGGGGATTGCATGAAAGGCAATCAATTAGAGTGGTATCGCGGGTTCTTCGTCTCTAACGAAGGACCCTTATTTTTTTGCAAAAAAATTGGAGGAGGATTAACATGGAGTATCGTCACATGGAAATAGAAAAAAAGTGGCAGGATATATGGGATGAAAAGGCGTCATTTAAAGCACTCAATGACTATACCAAGCCTAAGTATTATCCGCTGGTAGAGTTTCCGTATCCATCTGGTCAAGGGTTGCATGTGGGGCATCCAAGACCTTATACAGCGCTTGATATCGTCGCTCGAAAAAGACGATTAGAAGGCTATAATGTTCTGTACACAATGGGTTGGGATGCTTTTGGACTTCCAACTGAAAATTATGCAATCAAGAATAAGGTTCATCCAGCAAGTGTTACAGAAGAAAACATTAAAAGATTCAAAGAACAATTGAAAAGTTTGGGTATGTCTTTTGACTGGTCTCGTGAAATCAACACAACAGACCCCAATTATTATAAATGGACACAGTGGATTTTTATTAAATTATTTGAAAAAGGTCTTGCTTATAAAAAAGAAATGGACATAAACTGGTGTACATCTTGCAAGGTTGGCCTTGCCAATGAGGAAGTTGTAGGCGGTGTATGTGAACGGTGCGGCAGTGCGGTTGTGAAACGTGCGAAGTCTCAGTGGATGCTAAAAATCACAGCGTATGCAGATCGATTAATTGATGACTTAAGTGATCTTGACTACATTGAACGTGTTAAAACACAACAAATCAATTGGATTGGTCGATCTACAGGAATGGAAATAGATTTTGCCACAACAGTGGGGGAGAAACTTAGAGTATTTACAACCAGGCCAGATACGCTCTATGGGGCAACTTATATGGTTGTTAGTCCTGAGCACCCAATGTTGGATACGTATAAAGATCAGATTTCAAATTTTGATGATTTGATGGCATACCGCGAGGAAGCTAGGTTGAAATCAGATTTTGAAAGAACAGAAATAAACAAGGACAAAACAGGTGTTGAAATTAAAGGTGTTTCAGCAATCAACCCTTTAACGGAAAAGCAGATCCCAATTTGGATTTCAGATTATGTTTTGATGTCCTATGGAACTGGTGCAATTATGGCAGTTCCGGGTCATGATTCTAGAGACTGGGAATTCGCCAGAGCGTTCAATTTACCGATAGTGGAAGTTGTAGCAGGTGGCAATGTATCAGAAGCTGCATATGATGATATAGAGGATGGTGTTCTTGTAAATTCGCCTTTGATTAATGGTATGCGTGTTCAAGAGGCAAAGGAAAAAATAGCAGACTATATTGAATCCAATAAAATTGGGGTTCGTAAAATTAATTTTAAATTAAGAGATTGGGTGTTTTCACGTCAACGGTATTGGGGCGAACCTATACCTTTGGTACACTGTGAGACGTGTGGATGGGTACCGGTTCCGGAAAGTGAACTGCCATTGACACTTCCAGAAGTAGAAAGCTATGAACCAACAGATAATGGGGAATCACCTTTAGCTGTAATGACAGATTGGATTGATACAACTTGTCCAAAATGTGGCGGGAAAGCCCACCGAGAGACAGACACAATGCCACAATGGGCTGGGTCAAGTTGGTATTTTCTGAGATATTGTGACCCGCATAATGACAAGGCGTTTGCTGATATGGATGCGCTCAATTACTGGATGCCTGTTGACTGGTACAATGGTGGTATGGAACATACAACACTTCATCTTTTATACTCTAGATTCTGGCATAAATTCCTCTTTGATATTGGTGTGGTTAATACCAAAGAACCTTATTTGAAACGGACATCTCATGGCATGATTATGGGAGAAAACAACGAGAAGATGTCCAAATCCAGAGGAAATGTTGTAAATCCAGACGAGATCATTGAAGCTTTTGGTGCAGACACGCTTCGTCTGTATGAAATGTTTATTGGTGATTTTGAGAAAAGTGTTCCATGGTCGGAAAATAGTGTAAAAGGGTGCCGAAGGTTTTTAGACAGAACTTGGTCTTTGATGGAAGATCTCTCTGAAGACAACCAGTATTCAAAAACGCTGGAAACGACAATCCATAAAACCATAAAAAAAGTATCTGAAGATTTTGAATCTCTTAAGTTCAACACTGCAATAGCGGCGATGATGAGTCTTTTGAATGACTTTAAAAAGCAATCACAGATTACAAAAAAAGACCTAGAGACGTTTTTGATTTTGCTCAATCCAGTAGCCCCACATATTACAGAAGAAATGTGGCAAAGTGTTGGGTACAGTGGTATGGTAACGGATCAAAGTTGGCCTATTTTTGATTCTGAAAAAGTCGTTGACACTGTTGTGGAAATGGCAGTTCAAATTAATGGAAAAGTACGTGGTACAATAACGATTTCCGTTGATGGCACCAAAGAAATGGCCCATGACTTGGCATTTAAGGATGAAAAGATTCAACAATTTACTGAAGGAAAAACAGTTGTTAAAGAGATTTATGTGCCAGGTAAAATATATAATATTGTCGTTAAAGGCTAGTTATGACTGAGTGAGGAGGCGTTATGAAACGTGAAATTATGATTGAGGGTATGTCCTGTAACCATTGTAAAATGAGGGTAGAAAATGCGCTGAATAACGTGGCGGGTGTACACTCTGCTGAAGTAATTCTTGCAGAAGGCAAGGCCGTTGTAGAGAGTGATTCATCTTTATCCAATCAGCAATTGATTGAAGTTATAGACGATGCAGGTTATGATGTTATTGAAATCAAATAGAGCTTTTATTTAAAGCACATGAAACGCATCTATGATTCTTTGAGTTGTAGATGCGTTTTTAAGTTTGATTTTATGGAAAAAGGGGATAAAAGAGACATAAGACATTTAATGCAAATTAGGAGTGAATAGATATGAAAACGAAAGGGAAACATTTAATTTTAAGCGTTCTTGTTTTGAGTTTGACGATGCTTGTGGGGTGTACGGAAAAAGTGACGCCCGTTTCGGGGGAAAAAATTCGAAATGTTGAAGTTAGTTCTGTTGAAATGGCGTCATTTGATGAAGTGATTCGCTACATTGGCAATATCACATCTGAGCAAATGACACCAGTCATACTTCCTTCTGATGGACGTGTGAGGTCTGCCTACGTGAAACCAGGTGATTTTGTTGAAATGGGTCAGGTGATCGGTATTTTTGAAGATCCCATAGGTCAAACTCAAGTGGATTTGCTAGCGCCAGATGATGGGTATGTGGTTCAATTGGGGGTAAGTGAGGGCAATTGGGGTCAGGCAAATTCTGTTTTTGCAATTATTGGAAGTGAGGGTCAAATCGCCTCATTTGGAATGACGCAGGCCGATGTTTCGCGCGTAGATGATAGCAATGTCTTCAGAGTTGAAATACTAGCAGGTGATGCAGTATACAGAGGTGAACTCTTGGGTATAGATCGACTGCCAGATGCCAGCTCAAGAACTTATCAAGCAAGTGTGGAAATTTTTAGTCTTAAGAACTTTTTAATTGGGGAAATTTGTGAGGTTAAAATTTACTTAGATACAGTTAGCGGAATCTGGCTTCCCATATTAAATGTTCAAAATGATGGACAGGATTATGTATATATTGTAAATGATCAGAACAGGATAGAACGGCGCAACTTAGTCCTTCATGAACTTAATGATGCTTTTGTGCGTGTAGATGGTCTAGAAGTGGGAGACCGCGTTGTTGTGGTTGGAAACGCTTTTGTACGTGAAGGACAGGAGGTTACATTCAAGGAGGCTGAAAATGAATAAGTGGATTCATATGGCGCTTCGTGAGAGGAAAGTGACAATTTTGTTGTCCTTATTCATACTCGCCTATGGCGTATACGCTTATTATTTTGTGCCCAAACAGGAAAATCCAGACACGTCAAGCCCTGTTGCACAGATTATAACAGTATATCCTGGTGCGACTGCTTCTGAAGTTGAAGAATTGGTGACTAAAAAAATAGAAAATGAAGTGGCAACTTTGGATGGTATTGAATACATTACATCTTATTCAAATCCAAATGTGTCTATAGTTCTGATTACTTTAAACTATGAGGTGGACTATAAAGAGCAATGGGAGCGCATGCGTGTCCTTTTAGAGGGTATTCAAGCCGATCTACCTGCTAATGTGATGCCTTATCAAATTGATACGGAGCTCACGACATCTGCTGGTATTATTATGAGTTTGTCAGGAGAAGGCTACACCTATGAGCAACTGGAATCCATGGCAACGCATTACAAAGAATCTCTTCAGCAGGTTTCTGGCATTCAAAAAGTTGAAATTGAAGGAGGACCTCAAAAAGAGATTCAAGTTACTTTGAATTCAGCCATGTTAAGTGAATTGCCGTTATCTAACAAGGACATCATGGATTTGATTATGGCTCAAAATGTGTCTATACCTTCAGGCGATATTCAAACAGAGAGTGGTAAAATTGGTGTAAAATCCCCTAAAGGTTTTGAATCCATACAGGATATTGGGAATATGATTGTGTACGGCTCTGAAGAAACCGGAGGTTTGGTTCGATTAAAGGATATTGCAACGATTGAGTTTGGCTATAACCCGTCTTTTCATAGGTTTAAGCATGAAGATGAAAACGCCGTTCTCATTACAGCCTACTTTAAAGAGAATGAAAATGTGATACTCGTTGGCAACGAAGTTCGGGAGACGATTGATCGCTTGAATAAAACCTTTCCAGAAGAATTAAATATTCATGAAGTGCTGTATCAACCACAAGAAGTGGACCAGTCCGTCAAAACATTTATGGTGAATCTCTTGCAAGGGGTAGGATTTGTAGTGTTTGTGGTGCTTATTGGGATGGGAATTCGGAACGCAGCAGTTGTTTCGGCCACAATTCCCCTTTCGGTAGCCATTACCATGGGTGCAATGTATCTTTTGGGAATTGATATTCAACAAATGTCAATAGCGGCCCTTATTATTTCACTTGGAATTCTTGTGGATAATTCTATTGTTATTAGCGATGCAATTCAAGTTAAGTTAAATGACGGCATGGCCATACAGGATGCAGCTTATTCTGGAACGATTGAATCGTCTATACCGGTACTGACCTCCACACTTACAACAATTGCAGCATTTGCCCCTTTAATGACACTTCCTGGAGAAGCTGGAGAATTTGCAAAATCATTGCCACAGGTTGTTATTATTTCCCTCATCGCCTCATATCTTGTGGCAATGTTTGTGACACCTGCACTGGGGAGTTTATTCTTTAGAGCGAGACCAGTGGAAAAACGCAAACCCCAAAATAGATTACGTCATATATTTGAAGCCGTTCTAAAAGGGGCTATTCAGCGTAGATTTGTAGCTTTTGTAAGCATTATTATGATTCTGGCTGGAACGGCATATGGTGTCCTTCACCTTACCGTAGATCTTTTTCCATATGCCGATAAGGATTTGCTTTATATCGATTTATACTCTGAAAAGAGTGGAGATCAACACTATACAGAGGCTTTGGCGCAATCCTTAAAAGAAATATTGGACGCGGAACCAGAAGTGGGAACCGTTAACACTTCAATTGGGGGTGGATTTCCAAAGTTTTATTTAACGGTTGGTGTTAAACCGCCTTCAGATGATTATGCCCAGTTGTTATTTGATATAGATTTATCAAAGAGCAATCGCTTTGAAGATCGAGAGGCATTTGCTTTTTATCTTCAATCTAAGTTGGATAATGAAGTGAGTGGTGGCTATGGAACCGTTTATTTGATTGAAATCAACCAGCCAGGACCTGCAGTGGATCTTAAAGTTTCGGGTGCTTATCGCGAAGATGTGGATCGCGTTTCAAAGGCTATCTATGAATACTTGCTGGCCAGTGATGCAACTATAAATATTGTAAATGATCAGCCACAACTGGGATACCAGTATAAAATAAATGTTGAAGATGATATTGCAATGAATTTTGGGCTTACCAAATATGACATCCAGTATCAGACGAACCTTGCGCTCAACGGGATGGTGGCAACAGTATTTCAAAAAGAGGGCAACACGTATGATGTTGTCGTTCAAAATGATGTGGAGACCATTTCAGATGTTTTGAATCTGGACATAAAATCGAGTTTTACAAATCAGAAAGTGCCTCTTAAACAATTTGCAAATGTAAGTTTGGATCCTGAATTTAGTATGATTAAGAGGTTTAACCGTTTGCCATCTGTTTCAGTAAGTTGTGATGTGCGCCCTGGATATTCCAGTGTTGATTTGCAGAAAAAAATACAGATAGAGTTATTGGATAAAATGGATCTTAGTGGTGTATCCATTGACTTTGGTGGGGATCAAGAAACGATTGAGAAGTATATCTCAGGACTCCTCGATGCGGCAATTTTTGCAGTCGTTATCATTTATGTCATTCTATTGATTCAATTTAATTCACTTGTACAACCTGTGATTATTCTATCAACAGTTCCGCTTTCCATTGTAGGATCTGTGGTGATTTTATTGGTGTTTGATATGAATGTTACGTTTACCGTTGGACTTGGGGTGGCCAGTTTAATTGGAATTGTGGTTAACAATGCGATTTTATTGATTGAATACATCAACCGAGATAGGCGCACTGGTGCGACGTTATACGATGCGTGTATAGATTCTGTGGAAAAGAGATTTAGACCGATTATGCTTAGCACAACGACGACCATTATTGGTCTTGTACCATTAGCCCTGTCTGGAAGTTCTTTTTTCACACCTATGGCAATGGCGCTGATGGGCGGGCTAATGACATCCTCATTATTGACCTTGATTGTGGTTCCCCTTATTTATTATACACTTGAAAATCGACAATGAATTATTTGAAAAAGTCGAAATATAATGTTAAAATAACAGTTGAATGGGTATACTATGTTATAGTTTGAACAAATTAGTTTAGTATAAGGAGGCTATTACAAATGGGAAAAAAAGCAGTTGAAATTTCAAAATTAGAAGTAGAAAAATTGATTCAGATGTTAAATGAAGCCTTGGCTGAAGAGTGGTTGGCTTACTACCAATATTGGATTGGTGCACGCATGATTGAAGGGCCAATGCGTAGTGAAGTGGAACCTGAATTATTGTTGCATGCAACAGAAGAACTTGCCCATGCTGAGTTGGTTGTTGATCGAATTATTCAACTTGGTGGCACACCTGTATTGAACCCAGCTGATTGGACAAAATTTGCCAGATGTGCTTATGAAGAACCAACAGATCCTTACATTGAAGAAATCTTGAAACAAAATCTTGAGGGTGAGCGTTGCGCGATCCAGAGATATGAAGAGATAGCAGACTTCACATATGGCAAGGATCACTCAACGTATCAAATGGCAGTTCAGATTCTAAATGATGAATTGGAACATGAACATGATATTGAAGACTTCCTAGCGGATATTAATCGATTGAGAGAAGACATCAAGAAGTTTAGAATGTAAAAATTTTTCTTAAGGTTTAGGTGTGTGCATAAATGCGCACACCTTTTTGTTTAAATAGGTTTCAATTTTGATATAATAAAAGGGAAAGCATCCATAATAACAGCGGAGGAAGACAGAATGAATTTTAAAAGAGAATACAAGTGGGTTGTCCCTGTAACAATTATAGTATCTGTTCTATTTATTTGGCTTGGCGGTATGTGGGTAGACGCACTCAGTCCTCAAAAACAAGGCGAGACCGAAACGTTGGAGAGCCAAAGTTTAAAAGGAATTGTCACAGAAATTATTGGCGTCTATGATGCGGAAAATGAATACAGCAACACACCTTATCAAGAGATTGCATTTAGAGTAAATGTGACGGGTGGCCCATTAGAAGGGACTGAAGTAGTAGCCATTCAGACTCTAGATGTTCAAAATTTTGGGGAGGTAAAGAAGGTTGAAGTTGGAGATCGCATTACGCTTGTGAATTTTCACAACTCTGATTTCAACACGGATTGGGTGTTTGAAGAGTATGTTAGGACCAATCAACTCATTTTGCTGGGTGGTATGTTTGCTGTTCTCCTGATTGTATTTGGTAGATTAAAGGGGGTTAAAACACTTGTAACCCTTGTTTTGACGGTTTTGGCAATTTTCAATGTGTATATTCCAGGAATTTTGGCAGGCGTCAATATTTATGGGCTCACTTTTTTGCTTATGATTTATATGACACTAATGACACTGGTTGTGGTGAGTGGTGCCAATATTAAAACAACTTCTGCAATTATTGGATGTTTGGGTGGCATTTCAGTGGCTGCTATTCTTGTGCTTATCATGGGAAATACTCTGCATTTAACAGGGTTGATAGATGATGAATCCATGTATTTAATGCTTATGAATCCAGAGAATCCAATCAACTTAAAAGGCATTATTTTTGGGGCCATCTTGATTGGTGCAATGGGTGCAGTTATGGATGTTGCGATGTCTATTTCGGCATCACTATATGAGCTCCAAGATCAAGTACATGACGTAACACCTTCTAGTCTTTTTAAATCAGGTATGACGATAGGACGAGACATCATGGGTACAATGTCCAACACCTTGATTTTAGCTTATATTGGTAGTTCTCTATCCATTATTTTAATCTTGACGGTTTATAGCCCTTCACTTGAAGCGCTTGTAAATCGTGAGTTTGTTGTCGTCGAAATTTTACAGGCACTTGCAGGCAGTTTTGGGATTTTGTTTACGATTCCTTTGACAGCGCTCGCCAGCAGTATGCTTTATAAAATTCATAAAAGAGAGGTGATTCAAAAATGAATCCATCAACACAAGAAATAGTATTTGCATTTGGATTAACAATATTTGCAGGCTTATCAACTGGTATCGGAAGTGCGCTTGCGTTTTATACCAAACAAACAAATAAGAAGTTTTTATCTGCAGCCCTTGGGTTTTCAGCAGGTGTCATGATTTATGTTTCCTTGGTTGAAATTTTTGTTAAGGCAAGAGAGTCTTTGGAAGCAATTTTAGGGGCCAAACAGGGATTTCTACTTACAACAGTGTCTTTTTTTGGCGGGATTGCACTGATAGCACTTATTGATAAATTTGTTCCAAGTTATGAAAACCCACATGAAATGCATGACCTTTCAAAAATTAGTGATTTAAAGGAACTCGAAGAAAGTGAAGGCTATGGTGTGACAGCAAAAGAAAGGTCTGAAAATCATGCTCTTATGCGTATGGGCTTGTTTTCAGCACTGGCGATAGCGATTCATAACTTTCCCGAAGGGTTGGCAACTTTTGTAGGTGCACTTCAAGATCCTGCAATGGGCATTAGCATTGCTGTGGCAATTGCAATTCACAACATTCCAGAAGGAATTGCTGTTTCTGTGCCTATTTATTTTGCCACAGGAGACAAACTAAAGGCGTTTAAGCTTTCCTTCCTTTCCGGCTTGTCTGAACCCCTTGGTGCAATCGTTGGTTATTTTATTTTGATGCAGTTTTTCAATGATTTAGTCTTTGGCATCTTGTTTGCAGGTGTTGCGGGAATTATGGTGTATATTTCTTTGGATGAACTCCTACCCACTGCAGAAAAATATGGAGAGCACCACGTTGCTATTTATGGTATGATTGGCGGAATGGTTGTTATGGCTGCCAGTCTAATCCTATTTGCATAGTAGGTGTTTTATGAAACATAGAAGTACATCTATTTTGACGCAAATTGCCATGGCGGTTGCTGCAATTATTGTTGGGGGCTATGCAATCTATATTGTGAGTTCTCAGGTCCCTTTGCCAGGCGTAAAATATTCGGCAATGGCGCCTTACTTGTCTCTGGTTATGGCAATCGTGATTACTTTTTTTAGATTAAAGAATATTGTTTTAGTTGTAAATTCAGTATTTGCAATGATTATGACCCTTATTAGCCCGTATATGGGCTTGGCTATTTTTTCAACGGGACTGGCAACACAAGTGGTTTCGAATTTGATTCCAGACCGTTTTTTATTAAAAACCCAAATAGTAGCTTCGATTTATTCTGCATTTGTTGCTGGAATAGCGCTCCAAGTTTCAAAATACTTTATTGGAGGCGCATTTTATGACCAAATTACCTGGCCATATGTGTTTCTTTTAATGGGTATTGCCTTTGTCTTAGGGTTGATTGGTGGCCACTATGGTGTCTTAATTGGTAAACGGGTCCGGAAAAGCATTTAGGCATGGAATGTTACAATTGTATTACGATGCAATTGAAAATGATTATCAGTAGTTTGAATGGATATCTATTTAATAGCAAACAATCCTATTGGATGCAATATATTAGATGGAGGATTTATTTATGAAACTTGAATTACCGAAACTCAATTATGCCTATGATGCTTTGGAACCCCATATTGATGCAAAAACAATGGAAATTCACTATGAAAAACATCATGGTGGTTATGTAAACAATTTAAATGCTGCGGTTTCGAAGTATGATCATCTAAAAGATTGGTCACTTGAAAAACTGTTGAAAAATCTAGATGACCTTCCTGAAGACATTAAAACTGCCGTTAGAAACAATGGTGGTGGACACTACAATCATTCCTTATTTTGGGCATCACTAACGCCTGAAAGTGTTGAAGCAAGTGATTCTATGAAGAAACTTATAGAGGAAGCTTTTGACAGTATGGAAGGCTTTAAAGATGCTTTTAAGGAGGCCGCTTTAAAACGATTTGGAAGTGGATGGGCTTGGCTTGTACACTCAAAAGAGGATAAAAGACTAAAAATTATCAGCACACCAAATCAAGACACACCTTTAGTAGAGTCTGTTGAGCCACTACTGGGAATTGATGTATGGGAACACGCCTACTATTTAAACTATCAGAATAGACGTGCAGATTATATTGATGCATTTTTTAAATGTATCAACTGGGCGGTTGTAGAAGAAAGAGTTTTAGATTTGGAATAGAATAGGTTATTTGTATTAAGTTAAGGGGTGGCATTGCGCCACCCCTTTCTCTTTGCTATAATTATTTTTGATGAAATTGATTGACAGATGCAATGTATTCATAACCTGCATCTTGAAGTGTCATTTGGAGCAAATCGTAATCAATGTCCATGTCTTCGCATAGGATTTCAAGTGAATCGTATGCATCGCGAAGCTTCATGTTGATTATGCTCAACAAAATATTTGGATCTTTTGGGAATTCAAAAGTCATTTTGACCTCCTTTTGGATTGGAAAGCAGGGGATTATGGTGCAAAAAAATAGGATTCATGAAATAGATATCATAAGAGGTTTTGCACTATTTGGTGTGTTGTTGGTGAATCTTACAATGATTGATGCCACATTATATGGAAATAGTAGAACGCCTTTTGCAATTGAACTTTTTGCACAGGGCAAATTCTATACTATTTTTGCATTTCTATTTGGTTTGGGGTTTCATTTTTTTTCAAAAGGCAATTTTGCTTTTAAGAGAAGACTGTGGGTTCTTTTGATTTTTGGCATTCTACATCTGGTATTGGTTTGGTATGGGGATATTTTGCATTTGTATGCAATAACAGGTTTTATCTTAATTAAAAGCCATCACTATTCAGATAAAAAATTAAAGCGTCGCGTCATAGGTCTTTTTATTTTATCCCTTATGATGTATGGTTTTTTTGCTGTGGATGTCCCAGAGTCCAGTGTGTTTGTTGAACAAATCCATCAAGGGGAAGTTGTTTTATCCACGGGAACTTATGGGCAAGTAATCCTCTACAGATTGACCCATGAGATACCTATTGTTTTTGTAAATTTGTTTTTTACACTGCCAAAGATTTTATTGCTTTTTTATTTAGGTGTCTTAGTTGGAAGGCATGGTTTTTTTGAGACGATCGAAAGCCAGAGACCCCTAATTGTCAAATGGAATTATATGAGTGGCGGGTTATTCGGGATTCTAATATTCGGGATTTTTATATTTAACACAGCAAACAGACCCGTGATAGAAGCACTGCTCCAAGAACTTTCAACCTATGTAGGGAGCTTTTTTTACCTGACAACGCTTATTAGATTTTCTCAAACAAAAGGTATAAGATGGATTGAAAATGCTGGGAAAATGGCTTTGACAAACTATTTAACGCAAACTATTTTCTGGACGCTATTTTTTTATGGCTATGGTGGTGGTTGGTTTGGTGAGGTGTCACCAAAATTCTATTTTCCTGCAGCTGTAATTTTCTTTTATGGACAAGTGGTTTTCAGTACGTGGTGGATTCACAAATTTAAAACTGGTCCAATGGAAAGACTATGGCGCAGGCTATACGCTTAAAAAAACATAAAATCACTTATAGGACGCGGACCTCGAATCACGCGTCTTTTTATTTGAAGGACACCGGAGTCATTTGGAGAAATACGCCATTCAATAAGGGAAATTTTATGATTTGTAATTTCAATACCGGTAATATTTCTAGGATGTATGCAACATCCAGTATTGAAGTAAGGCAGTTCATTTTCTTTTGGATATTTAGGGCGGTGTGTGTGGCCCACAATCAACATTTTTTTATTCATTTGGATGTATTTTGAAAAATTGCGTTCAATTTTATGACGTTTATGGACATTTTTTGCAGGACTTGCAGGATTTCTGAAGCCAACGACATGAAAAAAACGCCAAAAATAGCGGCTTAAAAATTTCATCACAGGCCAAATTTGATCGTTTATAAAATCGCCTTGATGCCCATGAACAACAAAAATTTCGCCGTTTGTTTCTTGGTCTTCTAAAATAATGGCTTCGGGAACTTCTATATCTGGGAAGAGTTCATTGAAGAATGACTCATATTCATCATAAAAAGAAAAAAGCATATTTTCAATATGATGTTGCTTTGCAAAAGCGACATTATGGTTGCCATAAATCATGTGGCAACGGTTGTCTTGATAAAATGCGCGTAAGAGCATAAAGACATCGCTATGCGCGTATCGAATAACTTCGAACTTGCTGTGTTCCCAAAGTTCGTCCCCATCACCCACTTCAATATAGGTGAATCCATTTTTGAAATAATACTGAAGGGCGTGATAATACACATTTTGATTGTGGGCAAATTCGTCAGACAGACTGTTATCGCCTCTATGAACGTCACTGAAAAAAATAATTTTTGATTCCGAATCGATTGGTAAGCGACGTGCGCGGGCATAAGCGCCAGATAACCGTTGCATTGTAAACACTAAAATCACCTCAATTATATTTGTTTATGCATGGCGAAATTTTCAATAGTTGATCTGTCAATTAAGTGGTCAAGCAGATTTTGAGGAATTTGGTGAATTCCAAGTGATGCGCCGAGAACCATTCCAATTAGCATACCTCTGCCTGCTGAATCGCCCCCTGAAAGAATGTTTTCTTGCATGGCCTTTAAAAAATTATCTTTATATTTGATAATAAGATAAAGTGCCGATGGAAAGGCAAATTGACAGGAACAGCTTTGTCCTATATCTTTGATAACGTCTACAGTATCTTCGTTAAACCGGTGTTTTATCATATCCCAGTAGGGCATAATTTTGGGATGATTGATACACTCAGCTTCAAAAGACGACATTAAGGGTTTCCCAATAATGAGGTCGAGAATCCAATCCTTGATAAAAAATCCAATTTCAACAAGTCCGAGGTCGTTATGCGTCAATTGGGTTTGTTCAGATACAAACTTGTTTAGGTTTAAGTCATCCATATGATAGAAAAGTAATGGCGCCATTCTAGAAACGCCTCCAAGTTCATCTGAAGAGGACCCAAAATTGTTTAGAGGATCCAGTGCCTGAAGTGACGCCTTGGTGGCATGATCTAGATAGCCATCATATTTTGATGCAAATGTGAGCCAATGTGTTTTAAATATTTGAATATCAAAACCTTTGTTGCTGGCGATGCTTTTTAATAAAAGCAAACTTTGATCCCCATAATGGGTAAATGCCCCTTTTTTCTTGCCACTGTGAAATACACTGTGGATGGGTTCTGTGAAATCGGATAGATTATCGACTTCGATTTTGAGTTTTTCGGTGTCGTAAATCCAGTGTGATCCCAAAGCAAATGCATCGCCTATAAATGAACCGTAAAGCATTCCTTTTAAGCGTTCCATAGTGCCCCCTTACTTTTTGAAATCAACTTTGTGAAGTTCCGTTTCAGAAAATCGAGCCATGGTATAAATAGCATCAGATAAACGATTTACATATTTTATAAGCTCACTTCTAATTGGGGCTTCTTCAGCTAAGGTGAGTATGCGCCTTTCAGCACGTCTACAAACTGTGCGTGATACATGCATGGAAGCACTAAAAAGATTGCTCCCAGGAATTATAAATTGAAAAACTTCATCCCGATTCATTTGATCTAGATAATGGTCAATGATCCATTCTAGCCACTGGGTATCTGTCTCAGAAACTCTTTCTGGAAAAGCCTCAGAGTCTTGTGTGGCCAATTCACCAGCAACATTAAAAAGAGATCGCTGGATTTTAAATAAAATCTCTTTTATTTCAGAATCTTGGCAGTAATTGCGGGATAAACCTAATGAAGAGTTGAGTTCGTCTATGGTGCCATAGCTTTCAACGCGAATGGAATCTTTGGGCACGCGAGTGCCATCATATAAGCTAGTGGAACCTTTATCACCTGTTTTTGTATATATTTTCAACATAAGTACCTCCTAAACTTTCTATATATACGACATAGTTACCCGAAAATTCAGTAAAATCATCTTAAAAATGGAAAAAGAGATTATGAAAGTTATTTAATAAGTGGTATAATCAAAATATCAAACTTTTATCAGGGAGGAACTTATGATACACAAATTTGAAACGATAACAGATTATCTCGAAACCTATTTTGACCTAAATCGAATTAAAACTTTGCCCATTACAGATAAATTTAGGTTAATCAACTATATAAAACTTGTAAGTTCTGCAAGTGTTGTTGCCAAAGATTTTGACTTGAAAGCAATACAAAAGAGTGAATACTACAATATGGATTTAACCTTTCAACTCTTTATTTCGCTTTTAACGTCTGGAATGTCTGCTGATGTGCTTTCAGATATTGTAGAATTTTACTGTGCAAATTTTGAAAATAGTGATATTTACTATGCAAAGTGTATTATTCTTGGTGCTGGAACATTAATGATTCAGCATGGTGTGGATCGAGATTCAATTATTAGCTTCTTGATGATTCTTTTGGGAGATGACTTCCTTAGAAACAACTTTAGCAGGATTCTTTCCGAAATTGATCACTTGGATATCAATTCTGAAAACGAGATTTCTATTAAATACAAAGGCCGAGACTACACATATAGAGCCCTTAAATATGACCTACTGGCAATGCTAAAAGCGCGACATGAGTTTGGTATGGACCGGGTTAGAAAAATCATTAACACAGAGTATGACAATAAAGATTTGAAGTTCTATTTAACACTGTTAGATTTGGATAATCTGGAAATTTCGGACTACATCTATCACAAGTTAATGAAAGATTCGCCAAAAATGGATTGTTTTCTTATGACAGCAGTAAGAAGTATGCTTCAAGGAATGGAAATTATGGAGACCCATTACTTGTTAAATGCGCTGATCGGGAAGTACAGTGAATTCGATCAGCCTTATTCAGAAGTTCTTAAAGATATTGAAGTGCGGGAAAAAATTATTTTCAACTATGAATAAACCTAAAAAGCTGTTGCCTGTGTTAGAGTATAGGCAACAGCTTTTTTACGTATTTGTTTTGAGATGACGGGCTAAAGATTTTGTAATCCATGTCGCCATAATTATTTTGATAAAATCCAGAGGAATATAAGGAAGTGACCCCACTGTAAGGGCTTTGTCTAGCGACAAACCTGTTACAGCAGATAGTTGAAGTGTTCCCGGCAAATAGATACCAATAAGTCCAAGAGAAAAGGCAAAAATGTAGTGCTGGGTTTTAGGGGTTTTATAATGTCTCAAAACAGAACTCGACAGAAAAGTTGCAGGGATAAATCCAAGCAAATACCCACCAGTGGGACCGAGTAAAACCCCAACACCTGCAGTTCCTCCCGCAAAAACAGGAATCCCAATTCCACCAAGTAAGAGATAGACTAGAACTGTCATAGTGCTTATTTTAGGTGTTAATAAGCCAGACACAATAAAGATGCCAAGAACTTGAAATGTAATTGGAACAGGCGAGAAGGGTAAAGGAATAGGTGGTAGTAAAGACAAAATGCTAAGTAAGGCTGCAAAAAGACCAATATAAATCATATGGATGAGTTTCATAGGACCTCCTGTTTTGGTGTGAATATGACACTTAAAAGTATAAGTCCGAGCAGACTTGTTGTCAACCGTTAAAATGAGATGGTTTACAAACAAAAAATATGATTATTTGATAGACTATAGGATATATATGTTATGATAAATAATGAAGAAGGGGGCGGAAGTGTTGGAAAAAACTTTGGTTATTATAAAACCAGATGCAGTTAAACGCGGTCTTGTAGGGGCAATTTTAACGGCATATGAGTCTAAGGGACTTAAAATTATAAAGATGAAATTTGGAATTCCGCAAATGAACCTGTTAAAACGACATTACAGTGAACATGAAGGCAAGGCGTTTTATGACAAACTTTTAACGTTTATGCAATCCGGAGAAGCTGTGTTTATGGTTTTAGCAGGGGAAAAAGCCATAGAAACGGTGAGATATATTAATGGTGCAACGCATTATCTGGAAGCTGAAAATGGAAGCATTCGAGGTCAATATGCTTTTGATTTGACAGAAAATCTCGTACATGGGTCAGATGGTCCGGTAAGTGCAAAGCGAGAAATTGAAATTTGGTTTGGACCCGAGTCAAGTGGCGAAGAGGTAAATGCATGAAAACAATGATTGAGAAATGGAGTCGGAATACAGGCGTGGCATTATTGCTATTTGGTCTTTTTATGTGCTTTATGCTCCTGTATGCCATCGTAACAGAAGCACAGTCAACTGTTACCAATGGATTTTTAGGAACAATAGGATGGACGCTTGGAATTGGGCTTGTGTTTTTAAGTGTTGGCAAAAAGCAACACATGTCAGCTGTAAACCCTTTGGGGTATTTAACAGCATTGTCTGTTATAAGCGTCATGACAGTTCTAGGGGCCATTCCATTTGTACAGATAGGGGCCATGCCGTGGATTGATGCATTGTTGGAATCAGCAAGTGGCTTAACAACTACTGGCCTAAGCACGTGGTATAACTTTGAACTATATCCAAATGCGCTGGAATTTTGGCGCAATCAACTTCAGATTATTGGTGCCATATTTGTCTTGGTGTATTTTATTCGGGTTATTTACATTAATGAGGATCGTTTTTGGAAAGGTGAAATTGGACTTTGGAACAAGTTGAGACTTCCGAAACATTTGCCAAATGTCTATAAAGTGATCCTTGGATTTGCAGCTATTTTGATAGGACTTATAGGGATTCAAACGGGTGTTTTAATCCTTTCTGGCGCATCCCTATTACAAGCATTTATGCATAGTGTTAGCACAATTTCAGGTGGCGGTTTCTACAGCTCAGGGACCCATTGGGCAAGTTTAAATGGGGTCAGTGAAAATTGGGTTATGTATACGACCTTGGTTTTTATGGGACTTTCAGGTGTAAGTTATATTGTTTACACAAAATACCTAATGAGAGATTTTAGTCGATCTTCCGGAACAACTTCGTTGGGGTATTACCTAAAATGGATTTTAGCAGGTGCAGTTTTGCTGTTTGTATTGGACCCTCTCAAAATGGGAACTGGTTTTTTCAAGCATTTGTTCCATGCTGTTTCAGTGGTTTCTGGAAGTGGGTTTGGACTAAGGGACATGAATTTAGAGTATTTTACACCTGCGATGTTAATGGTGTTAACACTTATGGGCCTCGTGGGTGGTGCCATAGGGGGGCTAAGTGGTGGTATTAAGATAGACCGTTTGGTTCTAGTCGTAAAGAATATCGGTGTTGAGATCAAGAAAATAGTGAGTCCAAAGCAAATGGTTTTGGTGGTTCGTTATGGGAGACGTGCTCTAAATGACGCCTTTATAAACAGAATTATGACCCTCGTGATGCTTTGGATTATAACAGGTCTAATTGGCATAAGTTTGCTTGTGGTGACAACATCTCTAGATATTGGTCAAATAGGTGTGCTAGCCATTGGTGCTTTGGGTAACAGTGGTATAACAACTTTAAGTCCGCTAGAAATACAGGAAATTAGCGGGGGCGGAAAAATAGTTTTGCTTGGCCTTATGATTTTGGGCCGAATTGAAATCGTGCCACTTTTACTCTTGCTAAGTGGACAGACCTATAAAATAAATGGAGGTAGATTATGAAAGTGGTAATTGCAGGCGGACAAATTATTGGCAGGTATATGGTGGCTGAGTTGTCACATAAATACGACGTTACAGTTGTGGATACAGACCGGAAAAACTGTGAAGAGATCGTGACTAAGTATTCAGCCAATGCCATTCATGGAGATCCAAAAGATATTAGAAACCTAAAAGCAGCCGGAATTGAAAGTGCTGATTATCTGGTTGCTGTTGCAGATTTTGACTCTGATAATTTGGCAATTGCACTTATGGGTAGAGGCTTCAATGTACCCAATATATTTGTAAGAATGAATGATCCTGAGTATCAAACCGCCTTTGAACTTGCAGGTGCAACCAATATAGCATCAAGTGTTAGCATGATGGTCAATAAATTTATTTTGGATATTGAACGCCCAGAAATTAGGCGCGTTGCATCATTTGGTGATGGGAAGGCTGAAATTTCAATTATCGAATTGCCAAAAGACAGCATTCATACAGGCAAAAGCATTGCCACTATCGGAAAAGATATCCGTTTCCCGGAAGATTGTATTATTGCTGGAATATATGATCCTGAAAATGAAGTGCTTACAGTACCAAGAGGCCATCAAAAAATCGAAGCCAATAACAGTTTGTTTTTGGTGGGATCAAGTGCTTCAGTAGAACGCGCCTATCAGTTTTTCTCGCAAAAAAGATGAATACAGTATACATTGATTAACAGGATTGAACAAGCCTTTGGAACATGGTACGGTATTGATGGAAAATCATACAATTAACGAAACAGGGGGCGAATCATGGAGCATCTTTTTTCAGACCGAGTCAAAAAATTAAAGGCATCCGAAATTAGAGAAATATTGAAATTAACACAACGTCCGGAAATAATATCCTTTGCAGGTGGATTGCCTGCACCTGAAATGTTTCCAGTTGAAGCTTACAAGGCGATGTCTATTAAAGTTATGGACGAAATGGGACGTGAAGCAATGCAGTACAGCACAACTGAAGGATACGATCCTCTAAGAGAAAAAATAGCCAAACGTATGCAAGCGTCAGGTGTTCGTGTATCAAAAGAAGACCTGCTAATTACAAATGGCTCTCAACAAGGTTTGGATTTTACAGGTAAAATTTTTATTAATCCAGGGGATTATGTTTTGTGCGAAAGTCCGAGTTATCTAGGTGCTATCAATGCTTTTAGGGCTTACGAGTGTGAATTTAAAGAAGTTGAAACAGATTCTGAAGGCATGGTGATGGACGCGCTTAAGGAAGCAATTGATCAACATCCAAAAGCCAAATACATTTATGTGATTCCTGACTTTCAAAACCCATCTGGGAGAACCTGGTCAGAGTCTAGAAGAAAAGAATTGGTTGAACTTGCAAACCAATACAATCTCATCATTATTGAAGATAACCCATATGGAGAGCTACGATATGAGGGCGAGGCGATTCCACCGGTAAAAGCATTTGACACTGAAGGTCGAGTTGTTTATCTGGGAACTTTTTCGAAAACTTTTTCACCTGGCTTACGTATTGGCTGGGTGTGTGCATCGCCGCTGCTTCTAAATAAATATATTACGGTAAAGCAGGGCGCAGATTTACAGGCGAGCTCTATGAGTCAAAGAGTTTTGAATGCTTTTTTAGAGAATTATGATTTTGATGCACATATCCGTGCTATAATTAATGTGTATCATAAACGAAGAGATTTGATGTTCTCAGAGATGAAGAAACATTTTCCCCAAAATGCAAAATATGAAATTTCGAAAGGCGGGTTATTCGCCTGGGTGGAGTTGCCTGAACATGTGGACGCACGAGAATTGATGAAATTGGCAGTGTCGAATAAAGTGGCTTTTGTACCAGGAGGCTCTTTTTTCCCAAATGGTGGCAAAGAAAATTACATGCGGCTTAATTTCTCAAATATGCCTGAACCTAAAATTGTGGAAGGTATTGAAAGATTAGGTAAAATTTTGAGCAAGGAAATTTGATTCAACACGAGGACCCGATTTTGTAGATGATGCAAAGTCGGGTTTATTTAATGGAGGCTTATTATGAAACCAGAATTTGTAACAGCACTAAAAGCATATCGCACATATGATGCACTTGAAGGTCGTTTTAAAAAAACCATTCTCCAACTTTCCAAGATTAAAATTCCAAATGGTCATTTGACTGGCTCTGCTTGGATATTAAACCCTGAAGGCACACATGTCCTTTTGATGCACCATGTGAAATTGGATAAGTGGCTTCAACCAGGGGGACATGTAGAATCAGAAGAGACACCTCTTGAGTGTGCCCTTAGAGAAGCGAAGGAAGAAACGGGACTAGAATCAATCGAAATTGCATCCGAGGCTATTTTTGATGTGGATATTCATGAAATACCAGAGGAAGTAGAAGGCCGAATGCACTTCCACTATGATATTCGGTACCGGTTTACAGCGGATATGGATGCGAAATTGATTGGCAATTCGGAGTCAGATGCCCTTCAATGGTTTGCAATTGAGGATATTTTTAAGACGCGAAAAGAGGCACATATTGCCCGTATGATTCAAAAAACTAGAAAGATGGATTTTTCAAATTCTAAACAGTAGATGATTAAACTGTACTTTGGAAGAAGCTGCGATAAAATTGACAAATATGGATTAAGTTATTATTAATTCTGGTTTTTATGTTCATTTTATATAGACTAAAACTTAAATTGAGTTGTTAAATCTGAAAGGGGATTATATTTATGAACAAGAAATGGAGTGCACTCTTAATGACAATGGTTATGATTCTTGTGGCTTTTGTAGGCTGTTCATCTGAAAATGGTGACAGTGCAGGTCCTGAAATTGGTATTGTACTTCCAACACGGGATGAGCCAAGATGGGTTCAAGATGAGACTCGATTTAAAGAAGCTCTTGAAGGAACAGATTATTCAGTAGAAATCTTATTCAGTCAAGGTTCATCGGCAACAGAACTTCAAAATGTAGAGTCACTTCTTACAAAAGGAATCGAAGTTTTAATTATTTGTCCACATGATGGTGATGCAGCAGCTGCAGCAGCTGAAGCCGCTAAAAAAGAAGGTGTTACAGTAATTTCTTATGACAGATTAATTACTGGAACAGATGCAGTTGACTATTACGTAACATTTGACTCAGTTGCTGTTGGTGAAGCACAAGGTCAATATCTTGTAGATCAAGCTTCAGGAACAGAGAATCCACTTTATCTTTATGCAGGTGCTGCTTCTGATAACAATGCTTTCTTATTCTTTGAAGGTGCTTGGAATGTGCTTCAACCTAAAATTGCAGACGGCACGTTTGTAATTAAGAATTCAGAAGAAGCCATTGCACTTCAAGAAAAAGCTGTACTGACACGTGAAGAAATGGGTAAAATTCTAAATCAAGTTACAACAAACTGGGATTTCAATGAAGCGAAGAATAAAGCAGAGTCTCATTTGACAGCAGTAGGTGCTGCAGACAAGGGCGATGTATTTATTTTGGCACCAAATGATGGAACAGCCCGTTCAATTGCAGATACATTTGCTTCTGATAGCGATGTAAGCAGTTATGTCATTACAGGACAAGATGCAGAAAAAGCTTCTATTCAATACATCATCGATGGCATTCAATCAATGACAGTATTTAAAGATGTCCGCTCTTTAGTTACAGATTCAATTGGAATGGCACTTGCCGTGTTGGATGGACAATCTCCATCAACAACAGGTTCTTATAACAATGGTGTGAAAGATGTTGCTGCAAAGCAAACTGAAGTAATCGTTGTAAATCAAGGGAACGTAAAGTCAGCTTTGATTGATTCAGGTTACTATGAGGCTTCCGAATTTACGGGACTTGAGTAGTTTCAAAGTCAGCCCACAGGTCATTGAAAATTTCTTGTACTGTGGTAATCCGATCTACTTTATAAACGTTGGCCCCTGCAAAAAACAAGCCATTTTCATAATCACCATTGACTGCAGCAATGAGCGCATCAGAGATACAAAAGGGTGTCGTGGCAGAGTCACATGTTTGGAGACAGCCGAGACATTTTTGAGGCTTAATTCTGGCTTCTGCGTTCAATCTGCTCAGTAAAGGCGTTTGTAAGGCTCGCCCTGGTAAACCTACAGGACTTTGAATGATTTTGACATCGGATTTTGATGCATTCAAATATATCTTTTTAAACCCAAGATGGGCATCGCATTCCTCTGAGGCAACAAAGCGTGTGGCCATCTGAACACCATCGGCCCCATATGAGAAGACTGTTTTTATATCCCTTGCGTCATATATCCCACCTGCAAAGATAACGGGTATTTTCTTATTGTACTTTTCTTCATAGGGTAGAAGAATTGTTTTAATGGTCTGAATGGTTTCTTTAGCGTCAAACGCATTATTTTCAAGATCTTTGTATTTGAATCCAAGATGACCGCCTGCTTCAATGCCTTCGATAACTATGGCATCAGGTGTGGTTTGGTGGTTACGATCCCAGAACCGTATGATGAGTGAAGCCGCTTTTACGGATGAAACGATTGGAACCAGTTTGGTATAAGAATTTTTCACGAGTCCAGGGAGTTCTGTTGGGAGCCCTGCACCTGAAATAATAAAATCTATCCCTTCTGCAACTGCTGTTTTAACATGTTCTGCATAATGACTCATGGCAACCATGAAATTAATGCCAATTAAGCCATCTTTAGTGATCGCCTTTGCTTTTTGGATTTCTTTTTTTAGCGCTCTTAAGTTTGCTTCAAGTGGTGCTGTTTTAAAATCAGGTTCTAAGAATCCAAGATTGACACCGGAGATCACACCAAGGCCACCACAATTTGTTACGGCTGATGCAAGTGATGATCGACTGACACCAACGCCCATGGCGCCTAGAAAGAGTGGTTTTTTAAAAGTAACATCTCCTATTTTAAGTTCTGGCAGTTTCATTTTGCCTCCTCTTGTATAAAATTCATTCATTTTCTATGATATAGGGTGTTTTTTGCGATATCAAGAGTTGTTCTAGAGATGCTATAAATCGTTTATAAAGGTTTAATAATTTCACAAAATCAATCTTAAAAGCGCAGAACAGATGGTGACAAAAGTATCATGTATGATATATAATACATTTGGGTAACCTTTTTCCAAGATCAGTTTAAAAATGAAAGGAGCTTGGAAGATGAGTAAAAATGTTTCAATCGATTGGAGCAAATTGGGATTTAGCTACACAAAAACAGACCTCAGGTATATTTCCATGTGGAAAGATGGAAAATGGGATGCGGGTAAGCTTGTGGAAGACAACATGATTTCCATTAGTGAGTCCTCTACTGCACTACATTATGGTCAGCAGTGTTTCGAAGGCTTAAAGGCTTATAGAACGCCAAACGGAGAAATACAGCTATTTAGACCAGATGAAAATGCCAAAAGAATGCAACGCAGTTGCAGACGTGTTCTCATGCCAGAAATACCTGTGGACAAATTTATTGATGCCTGCATGCAGGTTGTGAAAGCCAATGAACATTTTGTTCCACCATATGGATCTGGAGCGACATTGTATTTGCGCCCATACGTTATAGGCGTTGGTCATAACATTGGTGTCAAACCAGCTCCTGAGTATTTGTTCGGCGTATTCTGTGTGCCTGTAGGGCCTTATTTTAAGGGTGGAATGGCACCAGTAAACTTCACGATTGCCGATATGGATCGTGCAGCACCTCATGGTACTGGTGCGGCAAAAGTGGGTGGCAATTATGCAGGTAGCCTTCTGCCTCATGAAGAAGCGGTTAAACGAGGCTTTGCAGATTGTATTTACCTTGATCCAGCAACACACACTAAAATTGAAGAGGTTGGTGCAGCGAATTTCTTTGGGATAACCAAAGACAATAAGTTTGTAACACCGGCATCGCCATCAATTTTGCCAAGTATTACCAAGTACTCTTTGATGGTTTTAGCTGAAAAATATTTAGGAATGACTGTTGAAGAACGTGATTGTTTGGTTGAAAAACTTGATGAGTTTGTGGAGACCGGCGCATGTGGTACTGCTGCGGTGATTACACCAATCGGCGGAATTGAGGTTGATGGAAAGCTTCATGTCTTCCATAGTGAAACTGAAGTTGGTCCTGTAACTAAAAAATTGTATGATACACTTGTGGGCATTCAATTTGGGGAAATTGAAGGTCCTGAAGGGTGGATCTACAAAGTGAAGTAAGATTAGAACGCCAGTGCGGATATAAACCAGCACCGGCGTTCTTTGTTTTTTTAAAACAACTTTGGGTATAAAATTCCTAGGAGTGATGTCTATGATGCGTATAAATCCTAATACGATTCAAGGCACATATGGGTTGCCAATAAATAAATCTCAAAATTCTGCCAAAAATAGCGATACTCAAGCAAATCCAGTGGCCAAGGATTATGTAATGCCTCAGGATAATCGATTGGATTTTTTAAAAGATCGGTATGGTGAAAAAGCATTAAAGCAGATGGGGCTGATTGAATGTGCCACATGTGCTTCGAGAACTTACGTTGATGGCTCCAATGACCCCGGGGTTTCCTTTAAGTCGCCTGCACATATATCTCCGGAAGCTTCGTTCGCAATGGTGTCATCTCATGAGCAGGAACACGTGACCAATGAACGTGCAAGGGCCCAGTCTGAGAATAGGGAAGTTATATCTCAAAGTGTTCAGATTTTTAGCAGTGTTTGTCCAGAGTGTGGCAAACACTATGCCTCGGGTGGTGTTACCCGAACCACTACGGGGGCTAAAGCCACCAGCGCATATAGCAGTCAAGTTGATAAGGGTGACTTGATGGATGCTAAAGTTTAGATTTTAAAGCAATCAGTTTATCTGGATAATCTGTGATAATACCGTCAACACCAGCAAGTATTAATTTTTTTGCTGTATCTGTTGAATTAACAGTATATGTGTTTATTTTTGTGTCATGAGCTTTCAACTTGGAAAGCTCTTTTTCATTTAAAGTCATAAAGTGTGGATGATAAAAATCACCATGAAGTGTGTTGACATATTTCCATGGATCAATGAGGGCGGCAGTAGATAAAACGCCTATTTGTGCTTCAGGATGAGCTGATTTTAGTGTTTTAAGGGCATAATGGTCAAATGAAGAAAAAATAAGTTGTTGATTGGGAAGATAAGTCAAACAGAGGGCATAAGTCTTTTCTTCAATTCCCGGGTAGTGTACGCTACCTGCTTTAAATTCCACATTTAGCATAATTTTTTTGCCACTTGCTTTCTCAAAAACCTGGATTAGACTTAAAACTTCTTGTAGTGTTGGAATAGAAGCCGTGCGGTTTTTGGCATGAACTTTAAGAGTTTTGATTTCTGCAAGTGTCTTTTGAAAGATAAATCCCTTTTCCCCTGTAAGGCGATGAAGTTCAAAATCATGAAAGACAACAAGTTCACCATCTTGTGTAAAATGAACATCTAGTTCCAACCCATCAACACCCATTTCAAGTGCTTTTTCAAATGATATTAGCGTATTTTCCGGATAATACCCTGAAGCGCCCCGGTGTCCAAATATTTGAGTCATGATAAACCTCCTATAATGATGCTTTATATTTAAATTAATCATTCTATAAAACTAAGGAAAGTCCTTTAATATAGATTTGTTAATTTTTTTTAATTCTTCTAAAAAAAATGCACACCTTCTTTTTCGTGCTATAATGTAAGTGAAGAAAATAACAGAATCAGGAGGCGTCATATGATTTCAAAAGAAATACAAGAAAATCTTAAAAATTCATCCTGGATCCGCAAAATGTTTGTAGAAGGTGCTAAAATGCGCGAGATGTTTGGCGATGAAAATGTATTTGACTACAGTTTGGGAAATCCATATTTTGAACCCCCAAAATCTGTAATTGAGAAACTTAAAGCAGTGGTTAATGCGGACGAACCTGGTGCACACCGCTATATGGATAATGCTGGATTTGTAGAAGTACGACAAAAAGTAGCAGATTCCATTAACAAAGACATCAAGGTGCCACTCACCCACAAACATGTTATGATGACAGTAGGCGCAGCAGGTGGTATCAATGCCGCGCTTAGGACCATATTGGATTCAGGTCAAGAAGTCATCATTATCGCGCCATATTTTGCTGAGTATATATTTTATATTAAAAATCATAATGGTGTGCCAGTTATTGTAAAATCAAATCCAGATACTTTTGAACCCAATTTAGAAACATTAGCAGCCAGTATTACTGAAAAGACACGTGCAATCATTATAAATTCACCCAACAATCCAACTGGTGTTATTTATTCTGAAGCCCTCTTAAAAAGTATGGCAGAGGTGGTGGCTCAAAAGGAAAAAGAATTTGGACATGCCATTTATGTCATATCGGATGAACCCTATAAGGCTTTGGTTTATGAAGGTCATAAAGTGCCTAACATTCATAATATTTTTAAAAATTCTATGATTGTAAATTCGTATTCAAAGTCACTTGGACTTGCGGGCGAAAGAATTGGATACATTGCAGTTAATAGTAAAATCGAAAATGCGGAACTTTTGATGAATGGGTTGGCATTTGCAAATAGAACACTTGGTTTTGTCAATGCACCTGCTCTCTGGCAAAAGGTTACGGCGGACAGTATAGATGAAACTGTTGATATTATGGAATATCAGAAGCGACGCGATCTGCTAATTGGGCATATGGAAAAGATCGGGTTTGAAATGGTAAAACCAAACGGTGCATTTTACTTGTTCCCAAAGGCCATGATAGAAGATGATGTTGCATTTGTTATGGAAGCAAAAAAATACAATTTGTTATTGGTACCTGGTAGCGGGTTTGGATATCCTGGGTATTTTAGGATGTCTTATTGTGTTGATATGGATATGATAGAGAGATCTCTTCCTGCTTTGACGCAACTTGCAGAGGCATTTAAAAAATAAACAAATCCCTGAATTCACATATTATATGTGCGTTCAGGGATTTTTTGAATGATAAGATAAAACCTAAATTTTGTTAAAATTTTGAGTGGATTGTTGCGTAAGATATATGTGCCTTTTCTAGGCCAGAATGAATTAGAAAAGCCAGAATTGCGCCGACACCAAATTGAACAATGTTCCATGGAATGCTAAAAATTGGCACCATAAAGTTTCCGTAAATTATCCCTGCAGCAACATAATACCCTAGTACCATCCAAATACCAGCAACAATCATGCCAACAAGTTGATTAAAGGAAACACCATATTTGTCTTTGAGCTTAAATAGAATCAGCGACAAGAGCGGAAGACCAATGGCAACAGAAAGAAGTTGCCAGTTTAGACTGCCAATTAGCTTAAGCGCGACTTCCACTGTAGAAGCTTCTTCAACTTGTGATACAATTGCATCAATGCTTGTCTGACGAATTGTGTAGATAAAACCAAGAACAGAAGCAATCCAGATCCCAATTGTGCCCCAAAGTACGTGTTTCTGATTTCGGAAATCACTGGAAAAATAGCCAATTATGAATCCCATTGCACTTTTGATGATTAGGGTTGGTAGAATCCAGTGGGCGTAACCACCAAGAAAATCTGCCAGTGCAGAGCCAACGCCTGCTGCAATTGCACCGTAAAAAGGGCCAAGTAAAATTCCAGATAAAAATATCGTTGTATCACCTGCATGTATGTAGCCGTTGGTGAAGGGAATTGGAATTTTAATTATGGAAGTGGTTAAGAAGACAAATGCTGTCATTAACGCGGTGTAAGTTAGAACTTTTAAATTATTTTTCATCTTAGACATCCTTTCATCTTGTTTTCAAATTCAGTATAAGGTACAATTGACATTGTTTATAGGTGCAATTGTATGTTAGTTAGTAGGGTCAGAAAGGATTATAAATGATTGGTTACTTGATGTCTTTTGATGAACTTTCATCAAAACCTAAGTATATGCAACTTTATGAACGGGTGAAGAAAGATATCCTAGAAGGTACTTTTTCAAAGGGAGATAAGTTGCCATCTGTACGGACAGTGTGTAAATCTCTAGGGATTAGCAAAGCAACTGTTGAGAATGCTTACAATCAACTTATGCTGGAAGGGTTTGTGGAAAGTAGGCCCAAAAGCGGCTATTTCATTGTGGATTTCAACATTGAAGGGTTTATGCACATTGCTGAAGAAGGACATACAATTCCCCCCCCTAAAGCAGTTGAAGTTTGTGGTGGGCAAGAGTGTGTGGAAGAGGGTGTTTTTAATTTTGCTGAATGGAAACGGGCAGTCAATCATGTGCTGGAATACCAGACAGGCAATTTGCTTAGCGCTGGTGATGTACAGGGTGAATATGTGCTTCGTTATGAGATTGCAAAATTCATGCTTCAGTCTCGTGGTGTCAGATGTCAGCCTGATCAAATCATTGTAGGTGCAGGGATTCAGGTTTTATTAAGTCTTTTAGCAGCTTCACTAAGGACACGCACTAAGCGTATCGGGTTTGAGTACCCAGGTTTTTCAAAAGGCATGTATATCTTCGAAGATCACGGGTATGAGACTGTTAAAATTCCAGTTGAAACAGATGGTCTTGACGTTACTGCTCTTGAATCAAGTGATGTGAAGTTGGTGTATGTATCGCCATCTCATCAGTATCCCACTGGAAGTGTTATGCCTATAAAAAAGCGCATGCAACTTTTGGAATGGGCAAGTAGAAAGGATGCTTATATCATTGAAGATGATTACGACAGCATCTTGAGATATGAAGGATTCCCGGTTCCAGCACTTCAAGGGATTAGCAATGGTGAAAGTGTCGTTTATGCAGGTTCTTTTTCGAAACTTTTGATTCCGGCCTTAAGAATTAGTTTCCTAATTTTGCCTGAAAAACTGATGCCTAATTTTCAACAGATTAAAACACGTTATTCACAGTCAGTTTCAAAAATTGAACAGTTAGCCCTTGCTGAATTTATGTCAGAAGGTGCTTTTGAAAGGCATTTAAGACGCATCAAAAAAATATATGGTCGCAAAAATCAACTGCTAGTGGAAGCTTTTGAAAAGGCATCACCACCGCATTTTAAGTTGGTAGGCAAAGAATCTGGAATTCATGTTGTTTTGGCTTTTGATCCAGATGTAGACCTTCAAAAGGTTGTTGAAAACGCCCGTAAAGAAGAAATTTTATTAGAGGGTGTTGAGGAGTTTAAGGACAATCGAATTCTTGTTTTTTCATATAGTGGCGTCTCGGATGAAGCAATAGAATCTGTCGTATTAAAAATCGTAGAGTTGACAAAGGATGCGTTAAAGGAGTGACTTATGGGACATAAATATAGTGAACATTACACCATGCGAACTTATGATTACAATCAAGAAGGTGAGATTAGATTAACAAGTGTTATGAATGCACTACAAGATATATCGACGCGGCATTTCAATTCAGTTATCAGGCCTTCTGATGTAAGAAATACAGGCTTGTGGGTGATTGTGGAATGGCAAGTTTCTTTTGAAAATTCACTTAAAGCAGTTGAGGCAATTGAGGTTGTTACAGAGCCTATTTATTTTAGAAAATTCATCGCCTATCGGACCTATGAATTCTTTTCTGAAAAAAGCATTTTACTTGGACGTGCAGTGAGCAAATGGGCTTATCTAGATATTGAAAACAGACGGAGTAAGACAATTCCGGAGTCGTTTTCAAAATTATTTGGTGTTGAAAATTCTACAATAAAACCCAAAAGAGAGCCCATTTCAACAACAGGCTTAACGGAAGTGTTTTCGCAATCATTTACAAGTTATGACTCTGACGTGGACATAAACAGGCATGTGAACAATGTCGTTTATGTGCGGTGGGCAGTAGATGCTTATAAAAAAGCGTCTCTCAAGGCTCAAGGCTTGGAGACGCTAAAGGAAGTAACAGTTGTGTATAGAAAAGAAGTTATGGCACATGAAACAGTAGTGGCAACGGTCTTTAAAGACCCTAGCCAAGATCATATGGTCACTACCATAAAAAATGAATTAGGCGAAATTTGTGTTGAATTGGCGTTTAAAGCCAAGGCATGAAGGCTAATGGGCTGAAACTATGTTTTTGGCCCATTTTTTTGAGACCACACGTGGGATGCCCAAAATCAATTTTGCAATTTCTTCAAGAGAAACCAGTGCAACAACCCAGTAAACTGGGAGGTTCCAAACAAAAGCGCCAATAAAGGCAAGAGGCACACCAATCAGCCAGACGCAACCGATTTCAAGAACCATTGAAAAGAAGGTATCTCCGCCACTTCTTAAGGTTCCTATGACTAAAATTGTATTGTAGAATTTAAACGGCATGAAGAGTGCCATAATCCGCATGGTGTACATGGTAATTTCGTAAGCTTCTGGTGTGAGGTTATAAAGCCTATAGACAATGGGTGGCGATAAGAGAAAGATCAAAAGTCCTACAACTGCACCGCCAAGTAAACTTAGTGTCATAAACTTTGAGTTGTAATCAATAGCGGTCTCAATTTCATCAGCGCCCAAAGTATTGCCCAGCATAACTGCCGCAGCATTCCCGAGACCGAAACTTATAACCATAAACAGAGAGTTTACAGTATTTGAAATCATAACAGAAGCAGCTGCATTTGTGCCAATACGCGCATAGACCAAAGCATAAGTTGTCATGCCAAGTGCCCAAAAGGTTTCATTGAATATGACTGGAAGAGCCTTTCTCCCGATTTTTATGATTTCGTCCTTTGTGATTGCTTTAATGTCACTTAATTTTACGGCAATTTCAGGTGTGTTTCGGTAAACGTGTACAACAATAATAATCAATTCAATGGTACGTGCAATGAGTGTTGCAATAGCGGCACCAACCACGCCTAAAGCTGGAAAGCCAATGTAGCCAAATATCAAAATATAATTTAGCACAGTATTCACTAAAAGTGAGATAATGCTTGCAATCATAGGTAATTTTGGTTTGCCAATACTTCTGGATGAAAACCCAAATGAAAAGGACAGTGCTGTAAACAAGTAACTGAGACTGACGATTTTTAGGTAACTGCTCCCTAATGTCACAACTTCAAAATCTTTTGACAGAAACCCTAGAATTAATTTTGGGAAGAAAAAAGAGGCTGCAAAAAATAGAGTTGCAATGACCAGTCCAAAAGACAAGCCTATACCGACACCTTTTTTGATGTTTTCTATGTCTTTTTTTCCCCAATATTGAGCGATGAAAATGCTGGCACCGCTGTTTGCCCCAAAAAGAATCAGATTTAACAAAAAATAGACTTGATTTGCAAGACCCACTGCGGCGATGTGCGTTTCGCCCAATTGACCAATCATAACATTATCCACGAGATTCAAAGATGAAGAAATTAAGTTTTGAAAGGCAATAGGGAGCATAATTGTAAACAACAATTTATAGAAAGTTTTGTTCTTTTTATAACTTAAGGAAACCATAAAACCTCCAATTATTTCGTGATGCTAATCTATTATACACGAAACTTAACATAGAATGAACTTAAATTTAACTTGTTAATAAAAGTAAAAATTATTAGAATGGTGTCAAAGAGGGAAAAGGAGAATATTATGTCTAAACAGAGAATTTTAATTGTTGATGATGAAATTCACATACTGGAATTGTTGCGCTACAATCTTGAAGCCAATGGCTTTGAGGTGGTTGAAGCTGAAACGGGTGAAATTGCACTTGAAAAAGTAACATCTGAATCCCCTGATGCTATTATACTAGATTTAATGTTGCCTGGCATAGATGGCATAGACGTTTTAAGGCGTGTTCGCAAATCCAGTCAATCCAATATACCAATTATAATGCTTACAGCAAAAAATGAAGAGATTGATGCGGTTTTGGGTTTGGAAATGGGCGCTGATGATTACATTGGGAAACCTTTTAGGACCCGGGAACTGATTTCAAGACTAAAGGCAGTTATTCGAAGGTCAAATGCCCGGAATTTATCAAATGAATCTGACCTAGAAGAATCTTCTGCCTTAAAACGTGGTGAATTGGAGCTTAATGCCAAGACCCATCAAATTTTTAAACAGGGTGAAGAAGTGTTTTTAACCCTTAAAGAATTTGAACTTTTAGAGAAGATGATGCAATCCCCAGAGCGTGTTTTTACGCGAGATGAACTTTTAGAGAGCATTTGGGGCTATGACTACATGGGAGAAACGCGAACGGTGGATGTCCATATTAGGCAATTGCGGAAAAAAATTGAAACAGATGATAAAAATCCAGAAAAAATTATAACGGTGAGAGGGATTGGATATAAATTTAAGGCTCAGTAGAGACGGATTTAAGAGAGGTTATTCAATGAGAAAAAAGATAATTGCATCCTATGCGGTGCTCATTGCAATTTTAGGTATTTCGTTTACATTTATCGTACGTGACGCGCTTCGAGACGCAATGATTCTACAATTTGAACATAATTTGACAAATGAAGTTAAGTTGGTAAAGGCACTTGGCGTAGATCGTGCGCTTGAGAAAGAAGATTTTGGTGCATTTGCTGTAGAGATTAAGGAATCCATTGGTGTTCGGGTGACCATTGTAGACCTTGAAGGTCTAGTCTTGGCCGATACGGAAGAAGACCCGACTGTAATGATGAATCACATTAATCGAGAAGAAATTGAAAAAGCACTGCAAACGCAAGAGACTGCACTTGCACTTAGGTATAGTGACACCATACAAACAGACCATCTCTACGCTGCAACCCCTATTGAAATTGATGGCGACACGTATATTTTGAGACTTTCCAGGCCACTTTATGAACTCAAAGCATTTAACACACAGATTATGAATTTGGCATTTATACTGGTTGGCCTTGTATCACTCGTTGCTTTTGTCATGGCTGTTTGGCTTGTGCGAAAACTTACTAAACCTATTTATGAGTTAACTGACGCTGCAAATCGAATTGCTGAGGGTGAATATGGTCGAAAAATATACACAACATCTACAGACCAAATAGGGACTTTAACAGATGCTTTTAATACAATGAGCTTTAATTTGGATTTGTCTATACGCGAATTAACACGTCGAAATATTGAACTTGAGTCCATTTTAAACAGTATGATTAATGGCATTATTGCCATTGACCACAATCGTAAAATTCTTATGATCAATAAAATTTCCTTTGATATATTAGAGTTGCCAGAAGATTATGTGGCTGAAAACGAATCTATGTATAAAATAGTCAGGAATGAAGAAGTTTCTAAAATGATTGAAATGGCAATTAACCATGGCATTTCACAAACGAAGGAACTCAATTACACACATATTGATAAGATTTTGAGAATTTATGTGAATCCAATTAACACAAATGAAGGCAAGACAATTGGAAGTATTGTTGTTTTTCAAGATGTTACACAGATAAGAAAACTCGAAAAAGTGAGAAGTGATTTTGTATCCAATGTCTCTCATGAGCTTAAGACACCTTTAACCTCTATTAAAGGTTTTGTAGACACACTTAAAAACGGTGCAATTGACGATCATGACAATGCTCTTAGATTTTTGGACATCATTGACATTGAATCTGAACGGTTGTATCGACTCATTAATGATATTTTGCTCTTATCGGAAATAGAGAGTATGGATCAGGATCTTAGTAAAGTGACAGTTGATTTATGTACTGTAGCAGAAGAAGTTATAACGATGCTTGAAATGAAAGCATCGGAGAAAGGACTGTATTTAAAACTCGAAATGTGTAATGAAGCTTTTGTTTCGGCAAATCGAGATAGAATCAAACAAATGGTCATTAATCTTGTGGACAATGCCATTAAATACACTGAATCAGGAGGCGTTTTACTCAGCATAACAAAAGATGCACCTTTTATAAAAATGGTGGTTTCTGATACGGGAATAGGATTTGATGATACCCATAAAGAAAGGCTTTTTGAGCGATTTTATAGGGTGGATAAGGGCAGAAGTAGGGTGCAAGGCGGCACTGGTTTAGGCTTGTCTATCGTAAAACATATAGTGCTTTTATATAAAGGAAAGATACTGGTAAATAGCACACCTGGAAAAGGCACCGAATTTGAAATCTACTTACCAGGAAACGAATAATAGCAGACTCTTAACCGCTGGTTTTAAAAAGAATCAGCGGTTTTTTTCTATCTTTACATGCATTTAACATAAGGCATATTTTTCCCTAACATAGACGTGTTAAATTGTATTTGTGCTTAACGAACACTACAAAATTAAAGCGTTATGGAGGAGTTATTCATGAAGAAGATATTGGTTTTCATTTTAATGGGTGTTATGATTTTATCCCTTGCAGCATGTGGGAGTGATGAGGCTACAGGAACTGCAGAAGCAACAGAAGCAGCAGATGTAACGGAACTTGAAGGTACTGTAATCGTAGATGGCTCTGGAACAGTATATCCACTTATGGCGCATATCGCTGAAGAATATATGGTCAATGAGGAAAACAGTGTTTCAGTACAAGTTGGTCGTGCAGGATCTTCTGCAGGTTTCAAGAAATTCATTCCAGGTGAGCTTGATTTTTCAGATGCTTCTAGAAAAATTAAAGATTCTGAAATTGAAGGGCTAAAAGAAAATGGACTTGTTTTCGGAGAAGATGTATATGAATTTAAGTTGGCCCTTGATGGTTTGACAATGGTAATCAACAAAGACAACACATGGGCGAAAGAAATGACAAAAGAAGAAGTTGTAAACATGTATTTGTCTAAGCAGTATAGAGATGATGACAAGGTTCTTTGGTCAGACATTAGACCAGAATGGCCAAGTGAAGAAATTAAGTTCTTTGGGCCAAATGAAAATCACGGGACATATGAGTTTTTCTATGAAGTGATTTTAGACAAACAAGATATGGTTGCAACAGCAAACCTTCAGCAAGAGTATTCCACATTGGTTGACCTTGTATCAAAAGACAAAAATGCCATTGCATTCTTTGGATTTGGTTACTATGTAAGCAATCAAGATAAAATTGATGCAGTGAAAATTGACTTTGGAAATGGTCCGGTTGAACCGACACTAGAGACAATTGGTGAAGACCTTCCATATGCAGGTTTTACAAGACCAGTATTTACGTACTTAAATGTAAACTATGCGAAAGAGAAACCACAAGTTTTGGATTTTGCAAAATATGTTGTATCGCCAGAAGGTGCAGCACGATTGGCGGGTGAAAATGGATTTGCGCCATTGCCAGCTGCTGAATACGAAGCTTACAGCAAGCAACTCGATGCTTTACAATAGGATGAAGTCATCAAAGATGAGAGCAAGGCTCTCATCTTTGATGCTGTTCTCCATTTCAAGAGGTGACAATTTTGGAAAATGAAAAGAGCTTACAAATTAGAAATGTCATTCAAAATAACATAAAGCAAAGAGGCCACCGGGCAGATCGATTAATGCCGGTTGTCTTTTTGATGTTGGCCAGTATATCTATTTTTACAACTGCAGGCATTGTTTTGATTTTGGTAACAGATAGCATCCATTTTTTCAGCGATGTGCCAATAAAAGATTTCTTTAGTACAAGGCTGGCCCCATTGAATGCAAAAAATCCTGAGTTTGGGATTTTACCTTTAATTAACGGGACACTTTTTACGTCTTTAATTGCCATGGCTGTGGCTATACCAGTGGGACTAACAGCAGCCATTTTTCTAAGTGAATTTGCGTCTGAAAAAATCAGACGGGTTGTAAAGCCAATCATGGAAGTGCTCGCTGGAATTCCAACAATTGTGTATGGATTTTTCGCGTATTCCTTTGTAACCCCAATTTTGATGACTTTAATTCCAAATCTTGGTGCTAAAAATGTGATTAGCCCAGGGATTGTTATGGGAATTATGATTATTCCAATGGTCGCATCTCTATCTGAGGATGCCATGAGCTCTGTACCTAAGGCAATGCGAGAAGGTGCCTATGGTCTTGGGTCCACAAAACTTGAAGTGACATTGAAAGTTGTCATTCCAGCTGCAATTTCTGGAATTCTAGCATCGTTTGTCTTGGCAATTTCTAGGGCAATTGGTGAAACTATGATTGTAGCCATTGCAAGTGGAAGTTCAAAGAATTTCACATTTGATTTGACCCAGTCCATGCAGACGATGACAGGCTACATTGTTGAATTTACAAGTGGTGACGCTGCAAGTGGAACAACGGGATATTACAGTTTATACGCTGTTGGTCTTTTACTGTTTTTATTTACAATGCTCATGAATTTAGTAGCACAATATGTTTCTCGCAAATTTAGGGAGGAATACTAATGAACTCACATCCTATTGATATAAAAATTAACCCGAAACACACAAACAGACGTATCTGGCTCAGCAGTGCTTCCAAATACTTATTTTCTCTTTCTACTGTTTTTGCACTGGTGGTTCTGGGCGTTTTGATCTATAGAATTGTTTCGGATAGCATCGGCTGGTTGAATTTTGATTTTTTAACCAACAATTTGTCTATTTTTCCAGAAAAGGCCGGTATTAAAGGGGCGATTATTGGATCTGTAGGCCTTATGCTTGTGGTTATACCCGTAACTTTGATCTTGGGTGTCTCCACTGCAATTTATCTTGAAGAATACGCGAAGAAGGGAAAACTTCAGCGTTTTATACAAATAAATATTTCGAATCTGGCCAGCGTGCCTTCAGTAATTTTTGGTTTGCTTGGTTTGGCGGTTTTTGGAAGAGCGCTTAACTTAGGGTCCAGCATTTTAGCGGGGGGCTTGACACTCTCTTTGTTGGTTTTGCCTATAGTGGTGGTGTCGAGTCAAGAAGCACTTAAGGCTGTACCAGGCTTTTTAAGAGAAGCGTCCTATGGTATGGGGGCAGGAAAGTGGACAACCATACGCAAAGTTGTTCTTCCGGTTGCACTTCCCGGAATTTTGACAGGGTCGATACTTGCTATGTCACGAGCGATTGGTGAGACGGCACCACTAGTCGTTCTTGGCATTCCAACACTAATTTTGAAAATTCCATCGTCACCAATGGACGACTTTACAGCCCTTCCAATCCAAATTTATTATTGGACTTTAGACACTGTATTAACGGCCGAATATGCCAATTTAGCAGCCGCCACGATAATTGTTTTACTTGGGGTTTTATTTATACTCAACTCAGTGGCAATTGTTATTCGAAATAAATTTCAAAGGAGCTTTTAATGAATCAACAACATAAATCGGAAACAGTTTATGAAGTTAAGGGCCTGAATCTTTGGTATGGAGACGATCAGGCACTTAAGGACATCAACTTGAAAATAGGGAAAAATGAGGTGACGGCAATTATCGGGCCCTCTGGTTGTGGTAAATCCACTTTTATAAAAACCCTGAATCGGATGATAGAAAACATTCCAATTGTTCGGACATCTGGTGAAATTTTGTACCATGGCGATAATATTTTTGATAAAACGGTTCGGGTTGAAGAATTGAGAACAAAAGTGGGTATGGTTTTTCAAAAACCGAATCCTTTTCCAAAATCTATTTTTGAAAATGTGGTTTATGGCCCCAAAATACATGGCATAAAGGACAAAGCGCTATTAATGGAAATTGCAGAAACAAGCCTTAAAAGTGCGGCTTTATGGGATGAAGTAAAAGACAGGCTTAATGACAATGCCTACGGTCTTTCAGGTGGACAGCAGCAAAGGCTTTGTATTGCAAGAGCCCTTGCAGTCCAACCAGATGTGATTCTCATGGATGAGCCAACGTCAGCCTTGGACCCAATCGCCACTGCGAAAATTGAAGAACTGATTGATACGCTCAAGGAAGAATACACGATTGCCATTGTGACACACTCTATGCAACAGGCGGGACGGATTTCAGACAAGACGGCTTTCTTTTTGATGGGAGAGCTTATTGAATTTGATCGCACTGAGGTACTGTTTTCAAACCCTAGGGACAAACGTACAGAAGATTACATTACCGGGCGTTTCGGTTGATGTGCAAAGGAGATATATTTTATGAGAATTGGACTGGAAAACAACTTAAATTCCATTAATGTGGAAATAATTAGAATGGGAACTTTGGTGGAAAAGGCTATTGAGGAAACCATAGAAGCCTTGATTCATCAAGATGAAGAATTGGCAAGGAAAATTATCAAAGGCGACGACCGATTTGATGCCATGGAGCTGGATATTGAAAATCGTTGTATTACTGCTATTGCCACGCAACAACCTGTTGCAAGTGACCTTAGGTCTCTTTTTTCAATTGTAAAAATAGTGACGGATTTGGAGCGTATAGCTGACCATTGTCAGGATATATCAAAGCTGACAATAAATCTGGCAGAAAAAGTATACGTGAAACCTTTAATTGATATTCCTAAAATGGCAGAAGAAGTTCGTAAAATGATAAAAATGACCATTGACTGTTATATAGATCAAGACGTTTCAAAAGCCAAATACATTTGTAAAAATGATGATGTGGTGGATGCTTATTTTAAAACGATTTTTGATGATCTTGAACTTGTTATGCGGGAAAAACCAGATGAAATTAAACAATGTATGGATTTTCTCATGATTGGAAAGTACCTTGAACGCATGGCTGATCATGCAACCAATATTGCTGAATGGGTGATTTTCACAGTTGAAGGAGAACATTACGCCGCAGATTAATTCGAAGTGCAGAAAATTCTGCGCTTTTTTTTATGTTGTGTTATAATTGGGTATAATGCAAGTAAATGGAGTTTGTATATGAAAGTTTATCTCGACAATGGCGCAACCTCCTATCCCAAACCCAAAGGGCTTGAAGAAGCTTTGGTGAGGGCTATAACCCAATATGGAGGCAGTTTGCACCGCAGTCAATCGGATGACGCATTAAATCTGGAGAGAGAAGTCTATCAAACGAGGCTTTTGATTGCAGATTTTTTTGGCTTTCATGCGGTTGATCATGTAGTTTTCACAAAAAATATAACCGAATCTGTAAATCTTGTTTTAAATGGTTTTTTAGAAGTTGGAGATCATGTTGTTATAACAAGTTTAGAGCACAACGCAGTTGTGCGACCACTTGAATATCTTAGGCAGACCAGAGGTATAAGTTACGAGACCATTCCTTTTATTCCAGGTGAAGGTCTGGACTTTGAACTGCTTACGCAAGCACTTCACAATAAACCTAAACTTATGATTTCGACCATGGCATCCAATGTAACAGGAGATCTTTTGGACACCATACGTATGGGTGAGTTGTGCAAGGCTTATGAGGTTCCTTTTTTCATTGATACGGCTCAAACTGCAGGTGGAATTGAGGTTGATTACAGAACTTTAAATGCTTCTTTTTTAGCGTTTACTGGTCACAAGTCGCTTCTGGGTCCATCTGGAATTGGAGGCGTTTTAATTGACCCAAGCATGGCTGGGAAGGTGAAACCTTTTATCTATGGTGGGACAGGAAGTTTATCTGATAGTTTGGAACAGCCAGAATGGTTGCCTGATAAATTTGAATCAGGAACTCAAAATACCATTGGAATATTGGGATTAAAAGCTTCCCTTGAATTCATACAACATATTGGGATAAAAGAAATTAGGCAGCATGAATTGGAACTCATGACCTATTTTCAAAAAGGACTAGAAACTGAAATTGGGATTCGCCCAATCGGCTACAAAAACCCCAGTATGCGAATGGGACTTTTGGCCATTTCAGTACCAGATATAGACCCTTCTTTTTTTGTCCACGAACTCAATAAAAACTATGGCATTTCAACAAGAGGTGGTCTACATTGTGCACCTTTTGCCCATCAGACTTATGGCACCTACCCTAAAGGATCGATTCGATTTGGGCTCTCATATTTCACAAGCCAAACCGATCTGGAATATACAATCGCGTCTGTAAAAAAAATTCTGAAAGATTAAGTTAATTAAGGAGGACTGCATGAAAGCAGAATCGACGAATTTTATTCACAATATAATCGATGCCGATTTGGCATCTGGCAAGGTAGACACTGTACAAACTAGATTTCCGCCTGAACCAAACGGGTATTTACATGTTGGTCATGCGAAAGCAATTTTAATCAACTATTTAACGGCTCAAAAGTATGGCGGAAGGTTCAATTTGAGGTTTGATGACACAAATCCGATTAAGGAAGATGTGGAATATGTCCATGCCATAAAGGAAGATATTAAGTGGCTTGGCTGTCATTGGGATGGTTTATTTTATGCATCTGATTATTTTGCCGATATGTATCGATATGCCCTTGAATTAATTGAAAAGGGCCTTGCGTATGTTGACGATCAAACTGCAGATGAAATCCGACAAACCCGCGGAACACTTACGACTTCTGGTGAGGAAAGTCCCTATAGAAATCGGACAATTGAAGAAAATTTAGATTTATTTAAGCGCATGAAACAGGGTGAGTTTCCGGATGGGACACGTGTTTTAAGGGCAAAAATTGACATGGGCAGCCCTAACATCAATATGCGAGATCCTGTGATTTATAGAATTGCCCATGCAACGCACCACAATACAGGGGATGAATGGTGTATCTATCCAATGTATGACTATGCCCATCCAATTGAAGACGCCCTTGAAGGTGTTACACATTCTCTGTGTTCTTTGGAATTTGAAAATCATAGACCTCTTTATGACTGGGTTTTAATGAATCTAAATGATTACGCTGTTAAAAGACCGCAACAAATCGAATTTGCAAAACTTTATATTAAAGATTCGGTTCTAGGAAAGCGTTATCTCAAAAAACTGGTGGATGATGGTGTTGTAGAAGGGTGGGATGATCCGAGACTGGATACGATTTCAGGTATGCGCCGTCGTGGGATTACGCCAGAAGCGATTCAAGATTTTGCTGAGCGTATCGGTGTTTCTAAAAGCAATAGTGTTGTAGACCGTGACCTTTTAGACCATTGTGTGCGTGAAGACCTAAAGCCGAAGGCACCTCGAAGAATGGCTGTTTTGGAACCTTTGAAAGTTGTCATTGAGAATTATCCTGAGAATCAAGTGGAGTGGCTTGAAGATGACAACAACACAGACGCTGAAAATGCGGGAACGCGTCTTGTGCCATTTAGCCATGAGATATATGTGGAGCGATCAGACTTTGAGATGAATCCACCAAAGGGATTCCACAGGCTTTTTATTGGCAATGAAGTTAGGCTTAGAAAAGCGTATTTTATTAAATGCGTTGACGTTCGAACAGATACAAATGGAAATGTTATTGAGCTTAGATGTACTTATGATCCGGAAACAAAAAGTGGTTCTGGGTTTTCAGGCCGAAAAGTGAAGGGCACAATTCATTGGGTTAGTGCGGATCATGCGGTTGATGCAACAGTAAGACTTTATGAAAATTTAATTTTAGAAGTTGAAGATGACGCAGAAGAACGGGTTTTTAATCCTGAATCAAAAGTGATTTTGGAAAATTGTAAACTTGAGCCTGCTTTTAAGAGCGATACAGAAACAACACACTATCAGTTTTTAAGACACGGGTATTTTGTGGTTGATTCTAAATTATCAGCACCTGATACGTATGTGTTTAATCGTATAGTCTCTTTAAAGAGCTCATATAAAAAATAAGCAGATAGGGGGGCGCGTTATGGATAATAGGCGCAATAAACGATTTGAACAACTGGGTCAAATTGAAACTTATAATTTTCACGCATCCAACCAGGTGGTTGAGATTCAGACCCCTCTGGAGATTACATTAAGAGACGTTTCAGTAGGCGGTTTGGGTATTAAGTGCAATACGGCATTAAGTCCTGATACCACATTGAGTATGAATTTGGATTTTGAAGATGAGAATTATGTTGTGATTGGCAAAGTCGTTTGGTGTCGTGCAACAGGCAATGTTTTTAGCTGTGGATTAAAATTGATATATATGCCAGATGAACTGGTGACGTATTTATCAGATCTAGAAAGTGGCAGCCACAAATATTCTAATTAACCTATCGAGGAGGAAGCATGAAAAGAGCAGATGTAGCAGAACAGTACAAGTGGGATTTATCGGATCTTTTTGAAACGGATGCCAATTGGGAAGCTGAATTTATAAGTGTCAAAGCGGATGCGGAACAATTCAGAGTTTACAAAGGCAGATTGCTTGAAAGTGCAGAGGTTTTGCATGAAGCGATTCAAGCGAAGGAAAAGTTGACGCGAAAAATGACCAATCTTGTGACTTACGCCAGATTGAGACATGATGAAGATACAAGGGATCCAATCTATCAGGGAATGGCTGCGAGAGTTGAATCATTAATGGCTGAAATTGGAGAAATGATGTCGTTTTTCAACCCTGAAATACTGGGTGCGCCTTATTCAGAAGTTGAGGCCTTTCTTGCGTATCCGCCATTGTCTATTTATAGAAAAGCTTTTGAAGATCTTTTCAGAAATAAACCGCATACTTTATCAGAAGAGATCGAATCCATACTGGCACAAACCGAGGAAATGGGAAGCGTTCCATCTAATGTTTATGGCATGCTTTTGAATGCAGATATGACGTTTGAAGATGCAATTGATTCAGAGGGAAAAGTTCATAAATTAACAAATGGATCTTACATTTCTTTGATGATGAGCAAAGACCGAGTCCTTAGAGAAGATGCGTTTAACAAATACTATAAAACATATGAAACCCACATCAATACCATTGCAACATTAATGCAAAGTGAAGTTAAGAAAAACATTTTCTATAGCCGTATGCGTAAACATACCTCTGCTAGAGAAGCTGCTCTTTTTCAGAACAATGTTCCAACTTCTGTACCGGATCAATTAATCCAAGCAGTCAATGACAATTTAGAGACGTTTTATAAGTACATGAAATTGCGCAAACGGGTTTTGGGTGTGACAGACTTGCACCTCTATGATGTTTATACCCCGATTGTATCGAATGTAGAGTTTCCCGTGACTTTTGAAGAAGCGAAAGGAATGGTAACAGAAGCCATTGCACCCCTTGGAAAATCTTATCAAAATACGATTAAATCAGCCTTTTCAAGTCGATGGATAGATGTTTTTGAAACAGAGGGAAAACGTTCAGGTGCATACTCTTGGGGAACATATGATTCCAAACCTTATGTGCTTTTAAATCACAAGGAAAATGTGGACAGCATGTTTACGTTGGCACATGAATTAGGACACTCAATGCATTCGTATTTAACCCGTGGCACACAGCCTTATGTTTATGGCAATTATTCGATTTTTGTTGCAGAAGTGGCATCCACAACAAACGAAGCGCTCTTAAATGATTACTTGATGAAGACTTTGACAGATGAAAATAAGAAAAAGTATATTCTCAACCACTATTTGGAACAGTTTAGAGGCACAATTTTTAGGCAGACAATGTTTGCAGAGTTTGAACGTGATATTCATGCCCATGTAGAAAATGGTGGGGCTTTAACTGCGGATTATTTGTGTAATCATTATCTGGACCTAAATCGGAAATATTTTGGACCTGATGTTGTTGTGGATGATGCGATTAAATACGAATGGGCAAGAATTCCCCATATGTATTATAATTTTTATGTGTACCAGTACGCAACTGGGTTTTCTGCGGCAATTGCGCTTGCAGATAAGATGCTCACAGAAGGTCAACCTGCTGTAGACCGATATTTGGAATTTTTATCGTCTGGATCTAGCGATTACCCAATTAATATTTTGAGAAAAGCAGGCGCAGATATGGAAACCGATGCACCTGTAAAAGGTGCTCTAAATGTCTTCAAGAAGGTTGTTGACGAACTGGATCAAATGCTTTAAAATTAAAGCGCTACGTAACAGAGTAGGTAAAACGCGTTAAGTGTTAGGGAATGGGAAGTTGTCCCTAAACGAAAGACTTATGTCTGCGGTGTTTTACTGCGTCCGCTGTTGCATTATTATGCTCTTTGAGTAGTAATGTAATAGTAGGGTATTGCATGAAAGGAGAGCTAATAATGGAGACAAAAAGAACCACACGCAAGTTGAGCACAACAGTAATTGTTAAGGCTGCACTGCTTGCAGCAGCAAGTATTGTACTAACCCGTTTTTTTTCTTATATGATTCCCCTTGGGGGATTGCCAGCCTTAAGAATTGGGTTTGGGACGGTGCCGCTGATTATAGCTGGCATGATGTTAGGACCTTTAGCAGGTGGAATTGTTGGTGTTGTATCGGATCTGACGGGATTTTTGATTAACCCTATGGGGTCGATGTTTCATCCTGGATTCACAGTAACTGCCGCACTCTATGGTGTGCTTTCAGGTGTTTTATTTAAGAAAATAAAAATCCAAAACATGAAGGTGAACTTTAATTATATAAATGCTGTGATGATGGTGATTTTTGCCACATTAATTGCATGGATTGTATTTAGAGGTGAAGGTCTTGATTTTGGAAATTCACAAACCATCTTGATGTTGGTACTGATGGCACTTGTAACGGCACTATTTATTGTTTTGCCATTTGTGATTTCAACAAAATTTAAAAACAAATCAAGTCAAATTGCATTTGATAAAATTGCTTTTGCTGTAAGTATCACTTATGTGATCAACGCATTATTTTTGAATACGTTATGGCTTTCAATGCTCTTGGATAAAGGATTCATTCTGCTTTTACCCGGAAGAATTGTTGCATCTGTTGTGACGATTCCGGCTTATTCTTGGATTATTTATTCATTGAGTAAAGTTATTAAATACACAAATTAAGCGATCTTTAAATAGGTGCATTTTCGCACCTATTTTTATTTTTTAGTATGATATAATGGGTTATAATGTTTACGAGAGGTAAATTATGAATAAAAAAAACATACCAATTCTCTTGGAAATTTTAGATGAACTCTATCCTGATGCAAGAGCTGAATTGGATTATAGCACACCGTATGAACTTCTTGTAGCGGTTATTTTAAGTGCACAATGCACAGATGTCCGTGTAAATAAGGTAACGAAAGTGCTTTTCGACGTGGCACCAAATCCAGAAAAATTAAGGGCATTACCCATTGATGAATTGGAAACGATCATAAGACCTTGTGGGCTTTATAAAACGAAAGCAAGAAATCTACATTTGACAGCTGAAAATTTGGTTGTCAAATGGAATGGTCTTGTACCAGAAAAACATGAAGATTTAAAGGCACTCCCAGGGGTCGGTCAAAAAACTGCGAATGTTGTAATCAGCAATGCTTTTGGTGTGCCTGCCATTGCAGTTGACACGCATGTCTTTCGAGTTTCTAATAGGATTGGACTTGTGCGTGCGAAAAATGTAGTCGAAACCGAAAAACAACTTGAAAAAGCCATTGATCGGAATCGGTGGACAAAGCTTCACCATCAGTTAATTTTGCATGGAAGAAGGGTTTGCAAGGCGAGAACACCAAATTGTGAAACCTGCAAGATTAGCCCTTATTGCGATTATTATAAAAAGCGTCACAAAGGAGAACGAAAATGAAATTGGAATCCATGCCTAAAAATATAATGTTCGCACTTGATATTGGAACGCGTAGCGTTGTTGGTGTTTTGTCAAAAAAAATCGGCAAAGACTATGTGGTTGTGGATTTCGAAGTTTTAGAACATCCAGAACGGGCTATGTTTGATGGTCAAATTCACGACATACAGAAGGTGACGGATGTGGTTATGACAGTTGTTTCAGAGCTTGAGTCTCGAAATGGCTATAAAATTGAACGGGCTGCCATTGCTGCAGCAGGACGGGCTCTAAAAACAGAACGGGCTAGGTCGGATGCTGGGATAGATGTAACTGTTGAAATAGATAAGGCTCTTGTAGAGAGTGTTGAAATGCAAGCAATTCAGCTGGCACAAAGCCAACTTTCTAAGAAAACTGGAAAACAGTCACAGTACTATTGTGTTGGTTACAGTGTTGTTAACTATTTCTTGGATGATGCTATGATCTTAAACCCGCTGGGGCATCGTGGTGGGGAACTTGGTGTGGAAATAATTGCAACTTTTTTGCCCCATATTGTTGTGGACAGTCTGTATTCAGTTGTTCATAAAGCTGGACTTGAAGTGATGAACCTTACTTTGGAACCAATTGCAGCCATGAATGTGGCCATCCCTAAAAATTTACGACTCCTTAATTTGGCACTGGTTGATGTGGGTGCGGGGACTTCGGATATTGCAATCTCCAAGGAAGGCACAGTTGTTTCATATGGAATGGTATCTCTTGCAGGTGATGAAATTACAGAAAAGATTGCCCAAACCTACCTTTTGGATTTTAATCGGGCTGAAAAATTAAAGGTGGAACTCAATCAAAAAGAGCGTCACGAGTATATGGATATACTTGGGCTTAAACATGAAATAACAACTGAACAAGTCATGCGAGATATACGGGAAGTTGTTCGGTTTATAGCAACACAAGTGGCTCAAAATTTATTGGAACTGAATCAAAAAGCACCAAGTGCTGTTTTTTGCATAGGTGGCGGATCTCAAATCCCGTTTTTTACAGAAGATTTGGCGGAGTCATTAGGACTACCTATGGAACGTGTTGCAATTAAAGCAGTTGATCAACTCCCAGAAATAGTTTTTGAATCAGAGGTCTTAAAGGGCCCTGAGTTTATGACGCCTATTGGGATTGGTGTTACAGCATTTGAAGAGAGAGATCATGATTTTATAAGGGTTAATGTCAATGAAACCTCTATACGATTGTTAAATACAAAACCGCTTAAAGTAGCGGATGCTCTGTTGCTTGCAGGAATCAGTGCGAGAAATTTAATTTCTGAACGTGGTGACGCTATGCAGATTACCTTGAATGGAGAGATAAAGGAACTTAAAGGGGATTACGGAGATCCTGCGAAAATATTGCTTAATGGTGGCCTTTCAGCTTTGGATGAAAAAATAAGCCACAAGGATCAAATTGTGGTGATACCAGCAACAAAAGGGTCCATACGATCACTTGAACTGAAAGAACTCGTAAATTACGAAGCGTCAATTTCAATAAATGGCCAAAAAATCAAATGTATACATGCTGTTGAGGTAAATGGTGTGGCAAGAGAAGGCATTTATAAAGTGATGCCCGGCGATGTAATTGAAACAAAGGGGATCAAAACAGTTAATGATTTAGCAGAATTAATGGAAATTGATCTGATGTATTTCCATATATTAAATGGAGATACACCTTTAAGAAAACAGGATTCAATAAGATGGGGTGAAAAGTATTATTTTAAACCCATTGAAAAAAAAGCTGTGGAGACACCAGTGGAAACGCCAGATGGTGATTCATCTGCAGAAATGACAGTCTTTGTCAATGAAAAACCTGTAGAGATACCGATTGGAAAAATACAACCTGTTTTTGTGGATGTGTTTAATTATATAGATTTTGATTTGACCAAACCACAAGGCATTTTGAATCTGAGGTTAAACGGTGAGCGCGCTTTATACACAGATGTATTAAACCCAGGAGATCGAATTGAAATTAATTGGAAAAAATAGGAGAGATAAATGTCTGGATTATTTGACCGGACCTATACGTGCCCGGTTTGTGGAAATAAGTTTACATCGAAGCAAGTAAAAACATCAGCAATTCGAACAAAAAGCAGAGGGAAAGATTTTCATGCAACATTTTATGGTGAAAATCCAACACATTATGGTGTCGTTTGTTGTCCTAAGTGTGGTTTTGCTAAATTCGAAAAAGATTTTAAAGCGCCCTTAAAGGCCAGTGAAAAAGACAAATTAAAAGAAGTGGTTGCTTCGAACTGGGTACAACAGGATTTTACCGGCGAAAGAACTGTGGCATCAGCGATTCAAGTGCATAAAATAGCACTTGTGACCTATAAAGTTGTAGGTGAAAAAAACAGTGTTTTGGGGAAACTCTATCTTAGACTTGCATGGTTTAATCGGGAGATCCAAAATTCTGATGAAGAGATAAAGTACATTACGCAAGCACTTCAGGAGTTTATTAGTGCCTATGAGGTGGAAAGAAATGATGAAATGCCTGAAAAAGAAATTGAAATCATTTATTTAATTGGTGAATTAAACCGTCAATTAAAAAATTATAAAGAAGCCATACGGTGGTTTGACATGACTGTAAGGCATGAGTTTATCTATAAAAACAGACTTTTAAAGCAATATGCTAAAGATCAATGGGCTTTGGCAGCAGAAGAACATAGTCTTTCAAAGCGGGGTGCAGAATGATAATTTATTTGATTCGTCATGGCCAAACTGTGGCAAACGCCGAAAAAAAGTTTGCAGGTGTTTGGGATGTTGACTTGGATGAAACGGGAATAAAGCAAGTGGAAAGTGTCGCTGAAAAAATGAAATCTATAAAATTAGATGCCATTTATGCATCTCCTTTAATACGGGCTTTGAAGACTGCACAGGCGATTTCTAAGCATCATAACCTATCGCCTCAAGTGATGGAGGCGCTTAAAGAAATGAATTTTGGTGTTTGGGAAGGGAAAAGTTTTGAAGAAATTAAAGGTTCTGACCCTCATAGAGTAAATCAGTGGTTTCAAGATTTTGAACGGTTTCAAGTTCCAGAAGGGGAAAGTCTTCTTGAAATGTACGCGCGTACGTCTCGTGCTTTTAATGAGATTGTTAAGGATTACGATGTGGATTCAGATGCTAAAATAGCAATTGTAGCTCATGGCGGTGTTATTCAAGCCCTTCTTAGTTATTTGTGTTATGGAGATCCATCTGGTTATTGGCGTTTTGGCGTTGACAATTGTGGTGTGAACAAAGTAGAATATGTGATGGGTTATCCTGTAATTAAAGCCATAAATCAATAGAGTGATTAAATTGATTTTTTTTGGTTATCATATAAAGATAATCGTATATAACTGAATGACAATATGTGATATAGTAATTGTGAGAGGCAACATTACAGAATAGGAGGCGATGGTGTGAAAGCCGAATATGTCAACGCGTTTATAAAAGCATCAACTGAGGTTTTAAATAACTTCGTGACCGATAAATTTACAGTAGGAAGACCCTCTATTAGAAATAACCCTTACCCAACCAGTGAAATCGTTATTATTTTAGGCATTACGGGGGATATAAAAGGGCAAGCCGTTTTCAGTTTGTCGGAAGAAATTGCAAAAACCATTGCATCCGGCATGATGATGGGCATGCCTGTAGATGAAATTGATGAAATGGCAAAAAGTGCATTGTCAGAACTCGGCAATATGATTATGGGAAACTCTGCAACTCTATTGTTTAACCTGGGTGTTAAAATTGACATTACACCCCCTTCATTGGTTAAAGGACAATCGATACAAATCAGTTCTTCTGGAATTGAAACAATTTGCGTGCCTTTAGTTTCGCCAATGGGTGAAATAGAGTTTGACATAGGCATTAAGAAATAATGGAGAAAATATGATACACATTGTACTCTATCAACCGGAAATTCCGCCTAATACAGGAAACATTGCGAGAACATGTGCCATTACAGGGACAAAGTTACATTTGATTAAACCACTTGGATTTTCAATTGATGATAAGCATTTAAAACGTGCTGGACTTGACTATTGGTCACATTTGGACCTTGAGGTACATGCGTCCATGGATGCGTTTTTACAAAAATATGGCGAAAAGCCTTTATATTTTGCGACAACTAAAACGACTCAATACTATGATGAAATTGAATTTGAAGAGGAAGCTTTTATAATATTTGGAAGGGAAACATCAGGACTGCCTCCTGAAATTCATGAGGCATATTGGGAAAGACGTTTTAAGATTCCAATGATGCAGCATGAGGACCTAAGGAGTCTCAATCTCTCAAATTCAGTGGCTGTTATTCTCTATGAAGCGCTTAGACAAAGAGGATTTAAGGGGCTGAAATGATGACATAAGAACACTACATTCTATCTTGCGTGTAGTGCTTTTTTATGGATAGATTCAAATTTAAAATTAAGGAGTATCATATGGATGGCTTAGCATTTAAAGACTTGTTGGGTATGATTATACCATTACTTGGGGGCTTGGGACTTTTCCTTTATGGGATGAGTGTCATGAGTGACGGTATTGAAAAATCTGCCGGAAACAAGCTGGAAAAAATTATTGAAAAACTGTCTGGCAATATCTTTAAAGGTGTACTGGTTGGTGCAATTGTTACTGTAGCAGTTCAAAGTTCGTCTGCAACAACAGTAATGGTTGTTGGCTTTGTCAATGCTGGAATCATGAATTTGACTCAAGCGATTGGAATTATCATGGGTGCTAACATCGGAACCACGGTTACAGCACAATTGGTTTCCATTAATTTGACGGCTCTGGCGCCAATTGCAATTGCAATTGGTAGTGGTATCAAAATTTTTGGTAAAAAGAATAAGCAGATTATTCTTGGAGAAATCATATTGGGATTTGGTATGCTTTTCTTAGGAATGGATATTATGAAAGAGGCACTTTCGCCTATTAAAGAAATGCAAGCCTTTACAAATATTGTAGCAGATATTGGGTCAGGAACGGTTCTTGGAACAATTGAAGGATTCCTTGTTGGTTTGATTTTAACCACCCTTGTACAGAGTTCCTCTGCATCAACAGGAATTCTGGTTGCCCTTGCTCTGGCGGGTGCACTTCCAATTGAAGCTGCTTTTCCAGTGCTCTTAGGTACCAATGTTGGAACGACTACAACTGCGTTGATCTCATCTGTAAGTGCAAATCGGACAGCCAAAAGAGCAGCCTTGATGCATTTGTTATTTAACGTGGTGGGAACAATTGTATTTATAATTTTCTTTAGCAAGTTGACGATGAACATCGTTACTTCTATCAGTGATGATCCTGCGCGTCAATTGGCGAATGCCCATACCTTCTTCAATGTTATTAACACACTTATTTTACTTCCGTTTGCAGGTTTGATTGTCAAAGCGGTTCAAAAAATGTTGCCAGTTACTGAAATGGAGCGAGAAGAAGCGATGTTTGGCAAAAAATATTTGGACGATCGTATGATAGAAACCCCGGCAATTGCAATGGGTCAAGTTGTTAAAGAAGTGCTCCATATGGGGAATTTAACCAAAATGTCTTTGGAGAGCAGTGTTGATGCCGTACAGAACAACAACCCAAAAGCCATTGAGAAGACGCTTAAACTTGAAAAGACAATTAACGCACTTGAACATGAAATCAGTGAATATTTGATTAAGCTGTCCAATACATCTATCGATTTTGAAGACCGTCAGATGATTGATGGGCTCTTTAGTACCATTAATGACATTGAACGTGTTGGCGACCATGCTGAAAATGTAGCAGAACTTGCAGAATTTAAGATTGAAAACAATGTCCACTTTTCTGAAAAAGCTGTTGTTGAGATGGAAGAAATGGTTGAAAAAGTTGTCCAATCCTATACATTGGCAATGGATGCAATGAAAGAGGGCGACCGACATAAAGCTCAAAAAGTTGTAGAAATTGAGGGTGTTATTGACGAGATGGAAAAAACACTTCGGAAGAAACATATCCAGCGTTTGAACGATGGCAGATGTGAGACCAGTGCAGGTATTGTATTTTTAGATTTGTTAAGCAATCTGGAACGTGTTTCAGATCATGCTTCAAATATAGCATTAGCGGTACTTGATGTTAAGAATAATTGACACTAGGAGGGAATATTATGAACAAGCAGTACGATGTTGTTGTTGTTGGTGCCGGTCCAGCCGGATTGTCAGCGGGACTTTACGCTTCAAGGGCAAAAATGTCAACTCTAATTCTTGAGCGTGACAAAACAGGTGGTCAAATATCGTCAACTGAAGAAGTGGCAAATTATCCAGGGTCTATAGAAAATGCAACAGGACCTTCACTTGTAGCGAGAATGGTTGAGCAATGTGAAGCTTTTGGTGCTGAACGGTTAAAAGCAACAGTAACCCAACTTGAACTTGATGAAAAAATCAAAAAAATTCATACGGATAAAGGGATTATAGAAGCTAAAGCAGTTATTTTAGCAATGGGTGCTTCTCCTAGAAAGTTAGGCATACCAAATGAAGATAAATTAACCGGAAAAGGCGTTTCATATTGTGCCACATGTGATGCTGAATTTTTCACAGATTTAGAAGTTGTTGTTTTTGGTGGTGGGGACACAGCTTTAGAAGAAGGTATGTTTATTACAAAGTTTGCTAGAAAAGTCACACTGGTACATCGACGAGATGAGTTCAGAGCCGCTAAATCAATTGTGGAAAAAGCAATGAAAAATCCGAAGATGGAATTTATATATGATACTGTCCCAAAAGAATTTATTGGGGATGGCATTGTTCAAGGTGTTGTGCTGGAAAACAAAAAAACAGGTGCGCAAACAACACTTATGGCAGATGAAGACGATGGTATTATGGGGGTATTTGTTTTTATAGGGTACCTTCCTGAAAATACATTGATTAAAGAAAAACTAGATCTTGATGGTCAAGGGTATATTGTGACGGATGATACTATGAAAACAAAAATCCCAGGTGTATTTGCAGCGGGTGACATTCGTTCAAAATCCTTACGCCAAGTTGTTACGGCGGTATCAGATGGTGCAATTTCAGCAGTTCAGGCCGAAAAATATATCGATGCGCATTTTGAGGAATAGGAGGCAAGACCATGTTAGAACTTACAAAGGAAAATTTTGAAAGTGAAGTTTTAAATGTAAAAGGGATGGTTATGGTAGACTTTTGGGGTGAAGGGTGCGAACCTTGCAAAGCTTTAATGCCTGATTTTGAGTCTTTAGCGACAGAGTATCCCGATGTTAAGTTTGGGAAACTCAACACAAGCAAGGAAAGACGTTTGGCTTTGAGTCAGCGCGTACTTGGACTTCCAACTGTTGTTCTTTATAAAGACGGAAATCGAGTGGGTGAGTGTACCAAAGACACAGCGAATCGAGCAGGTATTAAGGCATTGCTTGATAAAGAATTGTAAAATCTGGCTTTTTATTGGATTTTCATGTAAATAGTTTGTAAAGTTTTCACAAATGTTTGGTTTAAATAGATTTTAAAGAATCCATAAGCCGGGTTATTTGTGAAAATCAAACATATAAAATGCCGTTTTATTGGCAAAATTTAGGGTTTGTTCCGGTTTTTACGTGTGTAAAGTTACAAATTTCCACTTATAGCGCATTTGGTTTGGGGGTTATAAGTGAAAAACTACAAAGTAAAGAGCAATCGATTTTACAATAAATGGTATAAATGGTTGAAAACAGGGCATCTTTGTGAGATTGTTATTGTAATTTAAAGTTTTAAACGATATAATTATGATTGAAGACGGAAGTCAAATGAATTTAATAGTGGAGGTTGTATCATGAAAAGAGTATTATTGATCGTACTAGCAATTATGATGGTTAGTATGGGACTGGCTGGTTGTGCTCAAAGTGGCGATGATGGATATGAAATCGCATTGATCACAGATAAGGGTAACATTGATGACAAGTCATTTAATCAAGGCGCGTGGGAAGGCGTTATTGCTTTTGCAACTGAGAACGAAATCTCACACACGTACATCAAACCTGAAGAAGCATCAGACTCTGGCTATCTTGCAGCAATTGATTTGGCTGTAGAGGGTGGCGCTAAAGTTATCGTTACACCTGGTTTCCTTTTTGAGGTGCCAATTTACGAAGCTCAAACAAAATACCCAGAAGTAAAATTCATTCTTTTGGATGGATCACCACACACTGCAGACTATTCTGTATTTGAAACAAAAGAAAACGTTGCAAGCATCATGTACTCAGAAGAGCAATCAGGCTATCTTGCTGGTTATGCTGCTGTTATGGATGGCATGAGAAATCTTGGATTCATGGGTGGTATGGCTGTACCTGCAGTTCAAGCTTTTGGTTACGGTTACCTTCAAGGTGCTGAGGCGGCTGCTGTTGAATTGGGTCTTGGTGATGGTGAAGTTCAAGTAACTTACCACTATACAGGAAACTTTGAAGAAAATGATACAAACAAAGCAACTGCAAGAACTATGTTCCAAGAAGGAACAGAAGTTATCTTTGCTTGTGGTGGTGCTGTTGGTAAAAGTGTTATGTCTGCAGCTTCAGAGGCTGATACTAAAGTAATCGGCGTTGACGTTGACCAAAGATATGATAGTGAAACAGTTATTACTTCTGCAACAAAAGGTCTTGCTGCATCTGTTGTAAGTGTACTTGATGCAATTTACAACACAGACAGCTGGGCAACATATGGTGGAACAACAACTTACTTTAACGCAGCCAACGATGGTGTAGGTCTTCCTACTGAAGTAATTGGCGATGCGTCTGCAGATGCATTCGATAGATTTGAATCATTTGACAAAGCTGCTTATGATGCTGTATTCAATAAGCTTGCAAGCGGTAATGTTTCTCTTCTTCGTTCAATCGAAGTTGCAGATCCTAGTGGCGCTGCAACTGCAGAAGAACTTGTATCTGCGCTTAACTTGGTAAAAGTTGAAGTGACTACGAGATAGTAAGTCTATTTACCATTACTTGACATAGTGGCCTTAGCCTTATGTACTAAAAATAACAATTAATGGGGGAGGCAAAGTCTTCCTCCATTTTTTTTTCCTGAAAATAGGTGTTTGAACGTGTTATTTTGACGTATAAACGAAATAAGGCGAAACTTTTATGACAATTTATTTTATTGGAAGAGGTAAAAGTGGAAAATTATATTATTGAGATGCTGAACATAACCAAAGAATTTCCGGGAATCAAAGCAAACGATAACATTACTTTGAATCTGAAAAAAGGTGAAGTTCATGCACTGTTGGGCGAGAATGGTGCAGGAAAGTCTACGCTAATGAGCGTTTTATTTGGTTTGTATCAGCCTGAAAAGGGAGAAATTCGTAAAAATGGAGAAGTTGTGAAAGTCAACAATCCAAATGATGCCAATGCCTTAGGGATTGGAATGGTGCATCAGCACTTTAAACTCGTCGAGATTTTTACAGTTTTGGAAAACATTATATTGGGTGTGGAACCAAATAAGATGGGATTTTTACAAAAACAGGAAGCACGTGAAAAAGTAGTAGAGCTTAGTGAACGCTATGGCCTCAAAATCAATCCGGATGCAGTAATAGAAGATATTTCGGTAGGCATGCAACAGAGAGTTGAAATCCTCAAAATGCTTTATAGAGATAATGAAATTCTTATTTTTGATGAACCAACTGCCGTTTTAACACCGCAGGAGATTACAGAACTCCTTAAGATCATGCGAGAATTTGCAAACGAAGGTAAGTCAATTTTATTTATTACACATAAGTTGAATGAAATCATGGAAGCTGCCGATAGGTGTACGGTTTTAAGAAAAGGAAAGTACATTGGCACTGTAAATGTTAAGGAATCCAATAAAGAAGAACTTTCTAAAATGATGGTTGGGCGTGATGTTAACTTCAAAGTGGACAAAGAAGATGCAAAGCCTAAAGATGTGGTACTTTCAGTAAAGAATATGACTGTCCCATCCAAGCATCACAAAAATAATGCAGTAAAAAACGTTTCACTGGACGTTAGAGCTGGCGAAATCGTTTGTTTAGCTGGTATTGAAGGCAATGGACAATCTGAATTTGTCTACGCACTTACAGGGCTTGAAAAAATGATAGGTGGCAGCATTACTTTATCAGGTAAGGATATTACAAATGCTTCTGTACGAGAGCGTTCCGTTGCAGGTCTAAGTCATATACCTGAAGACCGTCACAAACATGGCTTGGTGCTTGAATATTCACTTGAACAAAATATGGTCTTGCAGCGGTATTGGCAACCAGAGTTTCAAAAGAATGGGTTTATTAAGTTTGATGCAGTACGTGAGTACTCTGAAAAACTAATAGATCAATACGATGTTAGAAGTGGACAAGGGCCAATTACGACAGTAAGAAGTATGTCTGGTGGTAATCAGCAAAAGGCTATAATTTCACGAGAAATCGATAAAGACCATGATCTTTTGATTGCTGTTCAACCAACACGTGGCCTTGACGTGGGTGCTATAGAGTACATTCACAAACAGTTGGTTGCACGTAGAGATGCGGGAAAAGGTGTTTTACTGGTGTCTCTTGAACTGGATGAAGTTATGAATGTCAGTGATAGAATTCTTGTTATGTATGAAGGAGAAATCGTTGGAGAACTTGATCCTAAAAAGAGTACGGTACAAGAACTGGGGCTATATATGTCCGGTGCAAAAAGAAATACAAAAAAGGAGATAGACAATGCAGGATAAAAAACGTGTATCTCAAAAAAATAAATATAGCATAAAAAATATTACTAAAGGAAGTGGCTTTTCAGCTTTTAGTTCAGCATTGCTCGCAATAGCATTGGGCTTGATTTTTGGTTTTGTCATTATGCTTTTTGCCAATCCTGGCAGTGCATTTAAAGGTTTCAATTATATTTTAACAGGTGGCTTAAGCCGCTTTGGCAATGTGCTTTACTTCGCGACACCTATTTTGATGACTGGACTTGCAGTTGGATTTGCTTTCCGAATGGGCCTTTTTAATATTGGTGCCTCTGGTCAGTACACAATGGGAATGTTCTTTGCGCTTTACGTTGGCTTTATGTGGGATTTGCCTACAGGCATACACTGGATCGTTGCCATACTAGCCGGTATGCTTGGTGGTATGATTTGGGGATTCATTCCAGGAATTTTTAAAGCCCTTTTAAATGTCAATGAAGTTATTACATCAATTATGTTTAACTATATAGGGATGTATTTTGTTGATATGTGGATAAGAAGCAATTCCACAATGTATATCTCCACAATGTCCAGAACAAATTATGTGCCTTTAAGTGCTCAAATTCCGTCACTTGGTGTAGAGGGGTCCAATGTTAATTTTGGTATTATTTTTGCAGTTATACTTGGGATTGTTCTTTACATTGTGCTTGAAAAAACGACATTTGGATACGAACTTAAAGCCACAGGCTTTAACAAGCATGCAGCAGATTATGCCGGCATGAAAGGGAAAAGAAATATTGTTTTGACAATGATTATCGCTGGAGGCCTTGCTGGTCTAGGTGGTGCCTTCTTAATCCTTTCGCCATCGGGTATTGCAGGAAGTAGTATGACTTATGAGCCAGTTAATATTATTGCAGCAAATGGCTTTAATGGTATTGCCGTAGCACTTCTTGGTAATTCACATCCGATTGGAATCATCTTCTCCTCCTTCTTTATATCTCATATTCAAAGAGGTGGATCATTGGCAAATCTTGTGGGTTACAAACCTGAAATTATAGATGTTGTTATTGCAGTAATTATCTATTTCTCCGCATTTGCAATGATTATGAATGCGGCTCTTGGAAGATTTATTCGTAAATATATAACACATAAAGAAGTTGAGGTGCCGGTGATTGAACCGGATGCTTCCGAAGAAATAAAGAAGGAGGCTGAATAATGGATACGATATATTATCTTATACAAAACATGCTTCCTGTTGCAATTCCGCTTTTGCTTGTAGCACTGGGCGGTATGTTCAGTGAGCGAAGTGGTGTTATCAACATCGCTTTAGAAGGTATCATGCTTTTTGGAGCCTTCTTTGGTGCTTTGTTTGTTTATTTGGTACAAGACTCTAGTATGGGGCCTCAAACCATTCTTTTGCTGGGCATGATTGTTGCTGCAGTTTCTGGAATTATATATTCCCTAATGTTATCTTTTGCTGCTGTAACGATGAAAGCAGATCAAACCATTACGGGTACTTCGCTTAACATGCTGATTCCAGCGGCAATATTACTTTTTTCAAAAATGTATTTCAACAGTGATGGCATCACAACCAGTAAAAGTTTTTATATCCGAAAAATGCCCGTTTTGGGTGATATTCCGATCATAGGTGAAATGTTTTTTCAAAAGACCTATTTAACGGTCTTGATTGGACTTTTATTCTTAGTAGCTGCGGTAATTATCTTTTATAAAACCAAGTTTGGCTTGAGATTAAGAGCATGCGGTGAGCATCCACAGGCCGCTGATTCTGTAGGAATCAACGTCTATGTTATGCGATATGCAGGTGTGTCTCTTTCGGGACTTCTTGGTGGCATTGGTGGTTTCTTCTACGCAGTAGGGGTAATGGATGGAAATGTTAATGGACATACTGGCGTTGCCGGTTTTGGTTTCTTAGCACTCGCTGTTATGATTTTTGGTCAATGGAAGCCGATTCGGATTTTATTTGCCGCTTTGTTCTTTGCGTTTTTAAGAACACTTGCTTATTCCGTATCCTTAATTCCTTTCCTAGATAATCTTGGAATTGATCAAACTTACTATAAGATGTTGCCTTATGTTGCAACTATGGTAGTTTTGGCTTTTACATCTAAAAAATCCAGAGCACCAAAAGCGGAAGGAATTCCTTACGACAAATCACAACGTTAAAATTCTATAGTATTAAACTAGGCAGGAGCGCACGCGTTCCTGCCTTTATTTGTCTGTTATTTTAACCTGTAATTTGGTATAATGGCATTAAGTTTTATGAATAGAAGTTGGGATGAGATGATAAATAAATGAAAATGAATTTTAATTTAAACCTAATACAAACACAAAAATTGGTTATGACGCCTGAGTTGAAACAGGCAATTGAAATTCTTCAATATAATGCCATGGAACTGAATGAATTTGTCAATGAAGAACTTCTGAACAATCCAATTTTGGAACGCATTCAATCTGATGCGGAAGAGAAAGCGAGTTCTGAGAAGGAAGTTGAATCAGAATCTGAGTTTGAATACGATTTGGACAAGGGTGATTCAAAAGAAATTGACTGGGAAGACATGGTAAACTATTTTGAAGATGCAAGACCAATGGGGACTTTGTCATATAATCCAGACAATGAAGTGAATTACGATAATTTTGTTGCGGATGAGGAATCGCTTAGAGACTATCTGCTAACACAATTAAAACTCATGAATCTATCAGATTTGGACATGGAAGTTTGTGCCTATATCATCGAGAATGTCGATGATAATGGCTATTTAAAAATGACCAATGATGAAGCGGTTGTACTTTTTGACATACCCGATGACAAGGTGGAAAACTTAATTGTAATGTTGCAAACTCTAGATCCTCCAGGTGTTTTTGCAAGATCTATTGAAGAATGTCTCTTGATTCAATTAGAACAGCAGGGATATGATGATGGACTTGAAACCACACTTGTAAAAGAACATTTAAATGCACTCGGGGAAAAAAGATTTGCTCAGATTGCCAAAATACTGGGTGAAACAATTGAGAATATTCAAGAAGCGTATGACTACATCAAAACCTTAGAACCGAAACCAGGACGCAGCTTTAGTTCTTTGCGTGATGTTCGGTATATAGTCCCAGATGTATATGTGGAAAAGTCAAAAGGGGACTACATTGTGATGGTTAATGAAGTTGCAACACCGAGGCTTCAGATTAACGCGTTTTATAAAAAAATGTTGTCTCAAATGACAAGGGATACTATGACAACCGAATATTTATCAAAAAATTTACAAGCTGCACTTCGCATTATAAAGAGTATTGAGCAGAGACGGAATACCATTTATAGGGTTTGTAAGGCGATTATTGACTATCAGTATGAATTTTTTGAAAAAGGACTGCTGTATTTAAAACCACTAAACCTAAAGGATATAGCTGATGAGATTGAAGTCCATGAATCGACGGTAAGTCGTGCTGTGAACGGTAAATACATCCAGTGTCCAAATGGCCTTTTTGAGATTAAATATTTTTTCCAAAGTGGGGTCAAAGGCGCCAGTGGAGAAGGTGTTTCATCTGAAAGTGTAAAATCAGTTATGAAAGAAATGATTGATAGAGAAGATCCTAAAAAGCCACTGAGTGATCAGGCACTGGCAGATGCACTTATTGCAACAGGGATTCATATTTCAAGACGTACTGTAGCCAAATATCGAGATGAAATGGATGTTTTGCCCTCTTCAAAACGGAAACGGTTTTAAGCAAATTTCGGATGGGACAAAGCGCGAAATATCGGGTTAAAAAAAGTCCAAAAAAACAGAACACCCTCTTGATTTATTTTAAGAGGGTGTTATAATTAGGGTAGTGGGACGCCGAATAGAAACACGAGTTGAAATTTATCCCGGAAGGAAGTGGAATTGTGGGAGAAGACAGATATATAGATCACGATCAACTGGCAACTCTTTTAAGATATGCATTTCCTGAAACAGAAGAGTTGTTGCCTTTAAGATATAATTTGTTGAACGCAATTAAGTTTAACCAACCTGTGGGCAGACGCTTGTTGTCCAACAATATGGGACTAACAGAACGCGTTGTTAGAAGAGAATCTGATATCTTAAAAGAGTCCGGCTTGGTGGATTACCATACGGATGGTATGCGAATTACAGAGCGTGGAATTCGTGTTTTGAGCTTATTGGAAGATATATTCTATAAAATGAGTGGGATCGAAGATTTTGAGAAGCAACTTGCTGAAGCAATGGGAATACGAAAAGTTATTGTAGGGTCAACAGGTGCTTCAGATGAACATCAGACACTAACAGAAATTGGAACAGAAGCGGCTAAATATTTGAGTCGTCTCATAAAACCCAAAAGTATTATTGGACTAACGGGTGGTTCTTCGATAGAAAGAGTTGTAAATGGGTATAAAGATGACTGGGTGGATTTTCACAATCATGAGATTATGGTTGTCCCGGCTAGAGGTGGTTTGGGAAACAAAAGTGAGTATCAAGCCAATACCTTGGCAGAAAAACTGGCTGGCAAACTTGAAGCTAAGTATCAACTGTTATATACACAAGATAACCTTTCAAAAAGCACCATTGACGAATTAAAAAACGAACCCAATATCAAACGCATTTTAGGAACCATTGATCATATAGATATTTTGCTCTTTGGAATAGGAATTGCAGAAGTGATGGCAGATAGACGGTTTTTAGAGCAAGAAGAAATTGATTATATTTTAAATAAAGGTGCAGTTGCAGAATCATTTGGGTATTATTTTAATCAAGAAGGCGAAATTGTGCACGAAATCAGTACCATAGGTATTGATTTAAATAAATTCAAATCTTTAAAGCATGTGATTGCGGTTGCAGCAGGTGAAGATAAGGCAAAAGCGATTATTTCAATTAGTAAATTGAATCCGAATCTTGTCTTGGTCACTGATGAAGCAACTGCAAAGAAAATTCAATCTTATTTGATTTAAAAGGAGGAAGTAAAGATGGTAAAAGTTGCAATTAATGGTTTTGGTAGAATTGGTAGATTGGTATTTAATGCAATGGCTGAGCAAGGCTTAATTGGTACACAGTTTGATGTTGTTGCGGTAGTAGATATGTCAACAGATGCAGATTATTTTGCTTACCAATTAAAGTATGATTCAACACAAGGTAAATTCAAAGGTGAAATTTCAACTAAAAAAAGCTCTGCTGATGCAGAAGACAATGATATTCTTGTTGTTAATGGTCACGAAACAAAGTGCATCATGGCGACACGTAACCCTTCTGAATTACCATGGAAAGAACTTGGCGTAGAATATGTAATTGAAGCAACAGGACTGTTTACAAATTCTGAAGCTGCTAAAGGTCATATTGAAGCGGGCGCAAAAAAAGTTATTATTTCTGCACCGGGCAAAGGTGATGTAAAAACACTTGTAATGGGTGTTAATGAAAATGAATATGACCCTGCATTACACAATATCGTATCAAACGCATCTTGTACAACAAACTGTTTAGCACCAGTTGTGCATGTGCTTCTTAAAGAGGGTATTGGAATTGAAACTGGTCTTATGACAACAATTCACTCTTATACTGCAACACAAAAAACAGTGGATGGTCCCTCAAAGAAAGACTGGAGAGGCGGAAGAGCTGCGGCAATTAATATTATTCCTTCTTCAACAGGTGCTGCTAAAGCAGTAGGTCAAGTACTTCCAGAAACACTTGGTAAAATGACTGGTATGTCATTTAGAGTTCCTACAGCCACAGTATCAGTGGTAGACCTTACTTTTACGGCATCAAGAGACACTTCAATTGAAGAAATTGATGGCCTTCTTAAAAAAGCATCTGAAACTTACCTTAAAGATATCTTAGGCTATTCAAATGAGGAACTTGTGTCTTCAGACTTTATTCACGATGACAGATCTTCAATCTATGACTCACTTGCAACCCTTCAAAACAATCTTCCAGGAGAAAAGAGATTCTTTAAAATCGTTTCTTGGTATGACAATGAGTGGGGCTACTCAAACAGAGTTGTAGACCTAATGAAATTCATGGCAAGCAAGTAGAGATAACTGATAACGGTAGGCTGTAGACTTAGTCTACAGCCAAACCCTGGTTATGATAAGCCAGGGTTTACTTATTAAATGAAGCGGAGGCTTTAAAAATGTTCAATAAGAAAACCATAGAAGATGTTTCTGTTGCAGGCAAAAAAGTCTTGGTAAGATGTGACTTCAATGTACCAATCCAAGATGGCAAAATTACGGATGAAAACAGAATTCTTGGAGCGATGCCAACCATAAATTATTTGGTTGACAAAGGGGCGAAAGTTATTTTATGTTCTCACCTTGGAAAGCCAAAGGCATTTACACCTGAATTTTCATTGGCGCCTGTTGCAAAGCGACTTTCAGAACTATTGAGCCAAGAAGTTGTTTTTAATTCTGAAGAGGAAGTCGTTGGTGAAAAAACTAGAGAGGCAGTCAATACCCTTGAAAATGGGCAAGTCATGCTTCTTGAAAATACAAGATTTAGAAAAGAAGAAACTAAAAATGGCGAGGCGCTTTCAAAAGAATTGGCGTCGCTTGCAGACATATTTGTTAATGATGCTTTTGGAACGGCACATCGTGCGCATTCATCCACAGTGGGTGTCACAGAGTACGTTGAAGAAGCTGTATGTGGTTATTTAATTCAAAAAGAACTCAAGTTTTTGGGTGAAGCAGTGGACCGACCTGAAAGACCATTTTGTGCAATTTTAGGTGGGGCAAAAGTATCGGACAAAATTAAAGTAATTGAAAATTTACTAAATAAAGTCGACACGTTAGTAATCGGTGGTGGAATGGCATACACATTCCTTAAAGCACAAGGTTACGCGGTGGGCAAATCTTTGGTAGAAGAAGACAAGCTTGATTATGCTAAAGAAATGCTTAATAGCGCCAAGGCGAAAGGTGTAAAATTATTGCTTCCTGTAGATCATATTACGGCAGCTGAGTTTAGCAAAGATGCAGAACCGGTTGTGACAGATGATCAAACGATTAAAGCGGATTTCATGGGACTTGATATTGGCCCTAAAACTGCTAAGTTGTATGCGGATGCAGTGGCTGAATCCAAAACAGTTGTCTGGAATGGCCCAATGGGCGTCTTTGAATTTGAAAAATTCGCTCAGGGTACGATTGCGGTTGCAAAAGCGCTTGCAGAATCAAGTGCGACCTCTGTAATTGGTGGTGGCGATAGTGCGGCAGCTGTAAACATTCTTGGATTTGGAGACCGTATGACACATATTTCAACAGGTGGCGGTGCGTCGCTTGAATTTTTGGAAGGCCTTGTGCTACCAGGAATTGATGCACTTGATGATAAGTAGGAGGCATGATGAGAAAACCAATTATAGCTGGGAACTGGAAAATGCATAAAACTGTAGCGGAAGGTCTTGCGTTTATGGATGCAATTAAGCCTGAAGTTTCAGGAACAGACGTAGAAGTTCTTGTATGTGCACCATTTACATTACTTCCAAGTCTTGTGGAAGCTGCTAAGGGTACGAATATTAAAATTGGTGCTCAAAATATGCACTATGAAGATCATGGTGCATTTACAGGAGAAGTGAGTGCGGACATGCTACTGGATATCGGCGTTACGCATGTGATTATTGGTCACTCTGAAAGAAGACAATATTTTGCAGAAACAGATGAAACCGTTAATCTAAAAACTCGAAAAGCCTTATCAAAAGGGTTGACGCCTGTGGTATGCTGTGGCGAAAGTTTAGAACAGCGTGAAGCAGGTGAGACCAAAACAGTTTGCAAAACACAAATTGTTAAAGCTTTTGAAAATATTAGTCTAGCAGATGCTTCAAAAGTTGTGGTTGCTTATGAGCCAATATGGGCAATTGGAACTGGAAAGACATCTAGCAGTAAAGATGCAAACGATGTGATTGCCTATATTAGAGAAGTACTTGCTGCTTTGTATAGCACAGAAGTTTCAGAAGAAATTCGGATTCAATATGGTGGTAGCGTAAAACCTGCCAATGTTGAAGAAATCATGAACGAGACAGATATAGATGGCGCCCTAGTGGGTGGTGCAAGCCTTGAAGCAGATAGTTTCGTTCAACTTGTAAACTTTTAAGGAGTTGACTCAATGAAAAAACCAACTGCTATTATGATCCTCGATGGTTGGGGACAAAATAATGCACAGACTGGTAATGCAGTTGCAATGGCTAATACCCCAATTTTTGACCAGTTGATTGAAAAATACCCAAACACCTTACTTGCTGCCAGTGGCATGGATGTTGGATTGCCAGAGGGTCAAATGGGCAATTCAGAAGTTGGGCATTTGAATATCGGTGCAGGTCGGATTATCTATCAGGAATTGACTCGAATTACAAAATCAATTGCAGATGGCGACTTTTTTACCAACCCTGTTTTGGTTGAAGCCATGCAACATGCCAAGATAAATGGGACTAAGCTTCATACATGGGGATTGCTTTCGGATGGCGGCGTTCACAGCCATATTGATCATTTGAAAGCCCTTATACAAATGGCAAAAGACCAAGGACTAGATGAAATCTATGTTCATGCTTTTATGGATGGTAGAGATACTTCGCCAACATCGGGTGTGGATTATATTAAAGACTTAGAGTCCTTTATGGCATCTATAAACTTTGGAAAAATCGCCTCTGTATCAGGACGCTATTATTCCATGGATCGGGACAAAAGATGGGAACGTATTGAAAAATCATACAGAATGCTAGTGGAAGGGATTGGAAACACATCGACATCGGCAGTTGAAGTGATGCAAACCTCTTATGAGCAGAATGTGACTGATGAATTTATAATTCCAACAGTGATTATGGAAGACGGCAAACCAGTAGCCACTGTTTCGGAAAATGATGCAATTGTTTTCTTTAACTTTAGACCTGATCGTGCACGTGAAATTACGCGGGCAATAGTAGATGAGACATTTGATGGCTTTAAGCGACCTTATTTTAAAACAAAGTATGTCGGGTTTACTCAGTATGATAAAACCATTGAAAATATTGAAATTGCGTATGCACAGCAGACCATTGAGAACACAATGGGCACTTACTTGTCGGGGTTAGGGAAGACACAACTCCGCATCGCTGAAACTGAGAAGTATGCACATGTAACTTTCTTCTTTAATGGTGGCGTTGAAGCGCCAAATGCAGGTGAAGACAGGGTTTTAATTAACTCCCCTAAAGTAGCGACTTATGATTTGAAACCTGAAATGTCTGCATATGAATTAACCGATCGATTGTTAAGTGAATTGGATCGCGACTATTATGATTTTGTAATTGTAAATTATGCCAACCCAGACATGGTTGGGCATACAGGCGTTATTGAAGCTGCTGTTAAGGCAGTTGAGACAGTTGATGTCTGTTTGGGCAAAGTGGTTGCAAAGCTGGAAGAAAAAGGTGGAGCGTTCCTGATTACGGCAGATCACGGTAACGCAGAGCAAATGCTTACAGAAGATGGGGCACCATTTACAGCCCATTCAATCAATAAAGTGCCACTTATCCTTGGTGGTGCAGGCGATGTCAAGTTAAGACAAGATGGTAGACTAAGTGACCTTGCACCAACTGTGCTTGAATTAATGAACTTGGATATTCCTGTAGAGATGACGGGAAAATCCTTAATAAAATAACCTTTATGGAGGTAATGAGCATGTCAATTATTACAGATATTTATGCAAGAGAAATATTGGATTCTAGAGGGAACCCTACAGTAGAAGTTGAAGTTTATCTTGAAGATGGGGCAATGGGAAGAGCAGCAGTTCCTTCAGGCGCCTCAACAGGTGCTTTTGAAGCTGTTGAATTAAGAGATGGTGACAAAGGCCGTTACATGGGAAAAGGTGTTGAAAAAGCTGTTGATAACATCAATGAGTTGATTGCACCAGAACTTGAAGGTTGGGATGTTTTTGATCAAGTGGGTATTGATAAATTGATGATCGAACTTGATGGCACACCAAATAAAGGAAAATTTGGCGCCAATGCAATTTTAGGTGTTTCAATTGCAGTTGCAAAAGCGGCAGCAGATTCTTTAGGACTTTCTCTTTATGAATACATTGGTGGCACAAACGGAAAAACTCTACCGGTTCCAATGATGAACATCATGAACGGTGGCGCACATGCAGATAATAATGTAGACATTCAAGAATTTATGGTTATGCCAGTTGGTGCGACATCATTTAAAGAAGCTTTAAGATGGGGTGCTGAGATTTACCACACATTGAAGTCTGTCCTTAAAGCAAAAGGTTTGGCGACTGGTGTAGGTGATGAAGGTGGCTTTGCGCCAAATCTTCCTACAAATGAAGACGCGCTTAAAGTTATTATGGAAGCTATTGAAAAAGCAGGGTATAAACCAGGCGAGCAAATTAAACTTGCACTTGATGTTGCAGCAAATGAACTGTTTGATGAGAAAACTGGAAAATATACTTTGGCAAGTGAGGGTAGAGAATTTTCACCTGAAGAATTGGTTGCATATTATGCAGACCTTGTTGAAAAGTACCCAATTATTTCAATTGAAGATGGCCTTGCTGAAGAAGATTGGGCTGCATGGAAACACATGGTTGAGAAACTTGGCAATAAAATCCAAATTGTTGGAGATGACTTGTTTGTAACCAATACTGTAAGACTTTCAAAAGGAATTCAAGAAAAGTCTGCAAATTCTATATTGATTAAACTCAACCAAATTGGGACAATTACTGAAACGTTAGATGCAATTGAAATGGCGAAACGTGCTGGTTTTACAACAATCAGTTCACACAGATCTGGTGAAACAGCAGATTCTACAATTGCAGATATGGCAGTTGCCGTAAATGCTGGCCAAATCAAGACTGGTGCACCTGCAAGAACAGACCGAGTTGAGAAATACAATCAACTTTTGAGAATTGAAGAGCAACTTGGAGAAAATGCAATTTATGCTGGTATGTCAGCATTCTACAATTTAAGATAACATTTAGGTTAAGTGGTTTTCAGTCTATGAGTTTACTCATGCTGATCAAATATAAGCATATCTTGACAACGAGAAGTGTGGACCTGGTGGAACAGCAACCACCAGGTCTGTGCTTTTTTGACAAAAAATAATGAATCAATTGTAATTTGAAGGGTACTGTGGTAAAATACCTATGTTAAACAAGGGAAACGGAGGTGTGAAAATGGAAGTGCTATTTACTGTACTGTTAATCTTATCATCACTTGTACTTATTGCCAGTATTTTACTTCAATCAGGTAAATCAGCCGGATTGTCAGGTGCAATCGGCGGTGGCGCAGAACAACTCTGGGGAAAAAATAAAGCTAGAGATTATGATGCAAAGTTTGACAAAATCACCAAAGTATCGGCAGTCGTGTTTATGTTGTCAGCGCTGTTGATGGCTTATATACAATAATTAGCGATTTAGCTAATTATTGTATATTTTTTGTATACAGATTTGCTTAGAAAGATCAAAATATTGTAGGGAGGAATAGACTGATGAACTATTCGTTGCTGTCGGCAGGCGCTGGTGTTATTGCACTTGTTTTTGCCGCTTACTTGGTATTTATGAAAATCAATACGATTTCTGTAAATCACCCAAGAATGAACGAAATCGCTTCTTATATTCACGAAGGGGCTATGGCGTTTTTAAGAAGAGAATACAAAGTATTAATTATTTTTTCAATTATTTTGGCAATTGCCATTTCAGTTGGTCTACAAAGTGTTGAAACAGCAATTTCATTTGTTATTGGCGCAGTGTTTTCAGCTTTGGCAGGCTTTATTGGCATGCAAGTGGCTACAAAAGCCAATGTTCGTACAGCATTTGCTGCTATGGAGAGTGGCATGAACCGTGCGCTTGGTGTGGCTTTTTCAGGTGGTGCTGTAATGGGCATGTCTGTGGTTGGCCTCGGACTTTTCGGAGTTAGTGTACTTTACATGGTTTTTGAAGACCCACAAATTATTACTGGTTTTGGCTTAGGTGCCTCTTCAATTGCGCTTTTTGCCCGTGTTGGTGGCGGTATTTATACCAAGGCTGCAGATGTTGGCGCAGACCTAGTTGGTAAGGTTGAAGCTGGAATTCCTGAAGACGATCCAAGAAACCCTGCTGTTATTGCAGACAATGTTGGCGACAACGTTGGTGACGTAGCGGGCATGGGTGCTGACCTTTTTGAATCCTATGTTGGCTCAATTATAGCCGCTATCACACTAGGTGTCTTGTCTTTCGGTGTTAATGGGGCATTTTTCCCATTGGTTTTAGCCGCAATTGGCATACTGGCTTCTATTATTGGGACGTTCTTTGTTAGAAGTGATGAAAAGTCAGATCCGCATAAAGCTTTGAAAAAATCAACATACGTAAGTGGCTTAATCGTTGTTGTTGCAGCGTTTATATTAAGTCAACAATTTTTTGACACATTGGATATGTTTTATGCCATTGCAGCGGGACTTTTAACAGGTATTTTAATTGGTGTTGTAACGGAGATTTACACGTCTGGTGAATATAAACATGTTAAAAAAATAGCTGAACAATCTTTAACGGGCCCAGCGACAACAATTATTTCAGGTATTGCTGTAGGAATGATTTCAACACTTTGGCCAATTCTCTTTATTTCAGCTGCAACATTGATTGCATTTGAATTTGCAGGATTATATGGAATAGCGCTTGCAGCAGTTGGCATGCTTTCAACAGCGGGTATCACAGTAGCAGTTGACGCTTATGGTCCTATTGCAGATAATGCAGGTGGTATTGCTGAAATGAGTGAACTTCCAAAAGAAGTTCGTAAAATCACAGATAAGCTCGACGCAGTTGGGAATACAACTGCTGCAATTGGAAAAGGGTTTGCAATTGGCTCTGCTGCACTGACAGCACTTTCATTATTTGCATCCTATTCACAAGCAATTGGGCTAGAAACTATTAATGTTCTAAATCCAAAAGTTGTTGTTGGTTTGTTTATTGGTGGTATGTTGCCATTTATTTTCTCAGCACTCACCATGGAATCTGTTGGTAAAGCAGCTTATCAGATGATTGAAGAAGTTAGAAGACAGTTTAAAACCATGGACGGAATCATGGAAGGGAAAACAACGCCAGATTATGCAAGATGTGTTGATATCAGTACAGGAGCGGCTTTAAGAGAAATGCTGGTACCTGGTTTGATGGCTGTACTTGTACCAATTGCAGTTGGTCTTATATTGGGCGGTGAAGCACTTGGTGGCATGTTGGCAGGCGCACTTGTAACAGGCGTTCTCCTTGCGATTTTCATGGCGAATTCAGGTGGTGCTTGGGATAATGCTAAAAAATATGTTGAAGAAGGAAACTTCGGCGGAAAAGGATCTGAAGCGCATAAGGCCAGTGTTGTTGGCGATACCGTAGGTGATCCTTTTAAAGATACGTCAGGCCCATCTATTAATATTTTAATTAAATTGATGACAATTGTATCGTTGGTATTTGCACCACTTTTCGTAACGTTTGGCTCTTTGTTATAAACTATTTAATTTATGACCTCAACACACTTCCTTTAGGGGAAGTGTGTTTTTTTGATTGAGAATGGTATAATATAAAGAGACTTAAATTTTAGGAGGGGGCATATGATAAAAGAGCAAGTACTTGAATTTTTGGAAGCCAATAGTGAGCGACCTTATATTGAAATGGATCTTATGAATGCGCTTAATATAGACCCAATTGATCGATCGACGTTTATTGCTGAAATGGAAAAGTTGGAAGATGAAGGTAAGGTTATTCGGACTAAGAAGGGCAAATATGCACTTCCAGAGTTCTTTAAAATTTACGTGGGTAAGATTCAGGTGACCACACGTGGTTTTGGCTTTGTTATCGTTGAAAATGTTGAGATGTTGGATGTTTTTATTCCGTCCAATTCGCTTGGTGGCGCAATGAATGGTGACAAGGTTATGGTAAAATTAACGAAAGTGGGCGGTCCAAATCAAAAAAGTGAGGGTGAAGTAATAAAAATCGTCACACGTGCCAACACAAAGATTGTGGGCACATACGATGAAAGCAAAAATTTCGGATTTGTAATTCCCGATGACACTAAAATTCGCAAAGATATTTTTGTATCTAAGAACAACACGCTTGGCGCAAAGCAAAAAGATAAAGTTGTCGTAGAAATTATACGTTATCCTGAAGATAGAAGAAATCCAGAAGGAAAAATTATTGAAATTCTTGGTCAATCTGGAGATCCTGGTGTTGATATACTGGCAGTTATACGCACATTTAACCTACCTGAAATTTTCAATCATAAGGTTCTAGCTGAAGCAGAAGCAATTGCACAAGAAGTTGCAGCATCTGAAATTGAAAGGCGTGAAGATTTTAGAGACTTGAATGTCATTACCATAGATGGCAAAGATGCAAAGGACTTGGATGATGCGATTCATATTCAAACATTGCCCTCGGGCAACTATGAACTGGGTGTTCACATTGCGGATGTGACTCAATATGTTAAAGAAAACTCACAGCTTGATAAAGAAGCCTTAAAACGTGCAACGAGTGTTTACCTACTTAATAGGGTAATTCCAATGCTACCGGAAAGGCTTTCAAATGGCATATGTAGTTTGAACCCTGGTGTCAATCGTTTGGTTTTATCATGTGTTATGGAAATTGACAGAAATGGGGATGTGGTTTCACACCGTATTGTTGAAGGTGTCATAAAAACAGTGGAACGGATGAATTATGAAGATGTTTCCGATATACTTGAAGGTTTAGAAGACCATGCTTTGAAAGATCGGTATGGCTATTTATATGAGGATTTGTTTTCAATGAAGGCACTTGCTGATTTACTCTTTCAAAAAAGAGAATCACGGGGTGCGATTGATTTTGATTTTGCAGAAACCAAAATTATGCTAGATGGCGCGGGCAAACCAATTTTTGTAGGGGAAGCTGAAAGACGTGTTGGCCATAAATTGATTGAATCCTTTATGCTTGTGGCCAATGAAACTGTTGCGGAGCACTTTTTCTGGCTTGAGATGCCTTTTGTTTACCGAATTCATGAAGACCCTAAACCAGAAAAGATCGAAACCTTGAATAAATTTCTCCACCATTTTGGATACAAGATTAAAGGATCAGCAGATGACATTCATCCAAAAGCTGTTCAAGCGCTTTTGGAAGAGGTAGAAGGCAAAAAGGAAGCGCACGTTATTAGCAAGCTGACGCTTAGGTCTTTGAAACAAGCGAAGTATTCACCAAACAATGATGGACATTTTGGATTGGCAGCGAAATACTATTGTCATTTTACGTCGCCAATCAGACGGTACCCAGACCTTCAAATTCACAGGATTATTAAAGAAGTCATAAATGGTCAAATGACAGATACGCGTCTTAAAAACCTAAAGAAGATTGTGGATGAGGTTTCAATCCAAAGTTCTGATCGAGAAAGAAATGCGGAACTTGCTGAGCGTGAAGTAGACGATATGAAAATGGCAGAGTATATGGTTCAATTTATTGGTGAACGGTTTGCTGGTGTAATTTCAACCATTACATCTTTTGGAATGTTTGTAGAACTGGAAAATACAGTGGAGGGACTTGTTCGGTTGGAAACCATGGATGATGATTACTATGTATATGATGAGTCTAAAATGGTTTTAGTGGGTGAGCGAACTCGAAAAACGTATGAACTTGGACAAGAGGTTGAGGTTGTTGTAACGGGTGCAGATCCAAGTTTAAGACAGATTGATTTTGAACTTGAATAACTATAGGATATGGAGACTTAATAGAATGCGAAAGTTAATAGTAAGTGATATAGATGGTACTTTGCTAAGAAATGACAAAAGTATTTCAGATCATACAAAAAACACAATTTTTAAAGCAATAGAAGATGGGCACATATTTGCCATTGCAACGGGTAGAATGCATGGGGCAGGAAAAATCATTACACAGACTTTGGATTATAATGGTTACTTGATTTCATGTAATGGTGCAGTGGTCAAACATTTGAAAACGGGTGAACTGTTACAGGCAATTGAACTTCCCAAAGAAACTGCCCATGCTGTCGTAAAAATTTGTAAAAAATATGATGTTTACTTTCATTTCTATGATATCGAAACCATCTACGCAGAACGTAGAGAGCATCTTGCCAAGGGGTATGCAGATGGAATGGCGGAATTGCCTGAGGCTTTTAAATTTAACGTCGTCTTTGAATCGGATTTGTCAGGGTTTGTAGACAAGGTACCTATTTATAAGATTGGACTTTATAGTGAGCATCCAGAAATTTTTCAGAAGGTTATGCAGGAAATCAATTTGATTTCGGGTGTTCAGACGTGCAAATCCCTTACAACGTCTTTTGATGTTATGGCAGAAGGGGTTTCCAAAGCCACAGGGATTGAAGCGATTCGTAACCACTATAATATTCCAGTAGAAAACGTAATCGCACTTGGTGACAATGAGAATGATATGGATATGGTTAAGTACGCTGGTGTTGGGGTTGCTATGGGGAATGCAACTGAAGCACTTAAAGCTGTAGCCGATTTTGTTACAAAAGACAATGAATCAGATGGTTTGGTATACGCCCTGGAACGGTTTGTAAACGAATCGCAACTTTAGATTAAATTCAGATGACATGCGTTGAAGTGAGACAGTGTATGTGTTAAAATGATAATTGCAGTCGATTATAATCTTTATGGAAGGAGAACTGTATGGCTGAAATCAAATTATTGGCTCAAAATAAAAAAGCCAGACATGACTACTTCATTGAGGATACTTATGAGGCTGGAATTGAGCTCTTTGGAACAGAAGTAAAATCCATTAGAAATGGAAAAGTGAGCATAAAGGAAGCTTATGCAGAAGTTAAAAATGGTGAAATCTTTATTTTGGGCATGAATGTGACCCCTTATGATTTTGGAAACCGTTTTAACCAAGATCCAGTGCGCACACGAAAGCTTTTGCTCCACAAACGCGAAATTCATAAGATTCATGCACTTATAACGCGTGATGGCTACACACTTGTACCACTTCGAGTTTATCTGAATGGGAGAGGGCTCATAAAGGTAGAACTTGCCATAGCCAAAGGGAAGAAGCTCTATGACAAGCGGGAAACTTTGGCAAAAAAAGATGCCAATCGACGCATTCAAAAAGTGTTAAAAGAGTACAACCGCTAATACAACGCGGGGATGTACTGGTTTCGACAGGGATGATGACCTTTCATAAGCGAGCCGTGTTTCTTGATCTGGGGTACACGTAAAAGAACTGGATCAATAAATATAAACGCAAATAACGAATTTGCTTTAGCAGCGTAATGCTGCGTCACCTCTAGGCCTTGTCTCAGCCGCCTGGAGCCTGACAAACCCTTGCTGGGGCCTCATCTTGGGATGCGTTTCTAATCCTTTGGTCTGAGTATGATAGAAATAGCCTAGGAACATGTGGGTCACTGGACGCGCTTCTAGGTGAAATTTAATTAGTGACTGCGCTCGGAGAAAGTGAAAGTGATTTATTTTTGGACGCGGGTTCGATTCCCGCCATCTCCACCATTCTTATGCACGTCCAAAAAAGGACGTGCATTTGTCTTTTTTGAAATGTAGTAAGCGTAGCTGTCAGCCACGTTTTTGCCCACAATTTCGTCGAGTTTGTATTCGATGCTGACGTCTTCGTTTGTGACAGTGACTTTTTCAACAAATGCTTCAATGATGGCTTTGAGTTCTAGTTCTTCCTCTTTCTTTTGAGAGGTGATGATTTTCTGCTTGAACTTGTTAAAGGCCTTCGTTAGATCTTCATCCGTCAACTTGGTATCGATTTTGATGTTTTTCAAGTCGCTTATGATGTTTTCGATGTTGGCGATGGTCTTTTCTGTTTCCTTAAGTTTATCAACTACCAGTTGGGAGTGATTGCCTGCCATGATAAAGGAAAGCAGGTTATTTGCTTCTTTTTTTGCGGCATTGAGTTGTTGTTCATAGTTCAGGATGTCTTTGCTGGTGTCAGACTTTGAATCGGTGATGAACTCGTTATAAGCTTCTGTAATACTGGTGGCGTTCGTGGTATTTAGTACTGATTTGATGATCATAGAAAGGACATATTGGTCCAGATATGTTTTATTGATTTCTTTACATTCGCAATTATTCTTGTACCCGTATTTCATTTCAAACAATCTACGAATTTGTATATACAAAATGTAATTTAAAGCTTTTGTTTTTTTTATGTTCAGCTTTACTCAAAAATAAGTTGTTAAAACAATCTCATAATAGTACAATTAATTTGATGTTCAAATCATTCTATATGGAGGTATGTTTATGAGTATGTTCTGTTATCAATGTCAAGAAACTGCAAAGAACACTGGCTGTACGATAAAAGGTGTTTGCGGTAAAAACGAGGAAGTCGCTAAACTACAAGATTTATTGATTTACAGTTGCAAGGGAATCTCAGAAATTGTCATTAAAGGCGCATTACAAGTAGAAAATTTGAATGAAGCAAATCATCAAGTATTAAAAAGTTTATTTATAACCATTACAAATGCAAACTTTGATGAAAACGCAATAGAAAAACAAATCCAAAAGAATATCCAAATCAGAGATGGTTTGAAGGCAAAAACAAATGGCTTACATTTAAGCGATGCAGCAACTTTTACTGTGTCAGATCGTGATGCAATGCTTGAAAAAGCTTCTGTAGTTGGCATTTTAGCCACTGAAAATGAAGATGTGAGATCTTTAAGAGAACTTGTTATTTACGGGTTAAAAGGTATGGCTGCTTATACGCATCACGCTTTAAACATCGGCAAAGAAAATCACGAGATTAACAAATTTATCTATGAAGCTTTATGCGCAACGCTTGACGATTCGCTATCTGTGAACGACTTGGTTGCATTGACATTAAAAACTGGTGAGTTTGGCGTTGCAGCAATGGCATTATTAGATGGTGCAAACACATCCAAATATGGCAATCCAGAAATTACAAATGTAAATATTGGCGTTCAGAAAAATCCTGCAATCTTAATTTCAGGTCATGATTTAACAGACCTTGAGCAATTGCTCGAGCAGACTAAAGGAACAGGTGTTGATATCTACACACACAGTGAGATGTTGCCAGCACACTATTACCCACTGTTTAAAAAATATGATAATTTAGTGGGCAATTATGGTGGCTCATGGTGGCGTCAAGTGGATGAATTCGGGCCATTTAATGGACCTATTTTGTTCACGACGAACTGTATCGTACCACCAAGAACAGAAGAAATCAGAAATCGCATCTTCACAACAGGTGCTGCAGGATTCCCAGGTTGCAACCATATCAGTGCAGATGAAAATGGAAATAAAGATTTTTCTTCAGTTATTGAACTTGCAAAGGGTTTGCCTTCGCCTACTGAAATTGAAACAGGTTCGATTGTAGGTGGATTTGCACATGAACAAGTATTCGCACTGGCTGATAAAGTGGTTGATGCGGTTAAATCTGGCGCTATCAAGAAATTCTTTGTCATGGCAGGCTGTGATGGACGCATGAAATCAAGAGAATATTATACTGAATTTGCTGAAAAATTACCAAAAGATACGGTTATTTTGACAGCTGGATGTGCGAAATACAGATACAACAAACTACCACTTGGTGACATTGGTGGCATTCCTAGAGTACTAGATGCAGGTCAATGTAATGACTCGTATTCATTGGCACTCATTGCACTTAAACTTAAAGAGGTATTTGCTCTTGATGACATCAATGAATTGCCAATCGCATTCAACATCGCGTGGTATGAACAAAAGGCCGTTATTGTACTTCTTGCGTTGCTGTATCTAGGCGTTAAGAATATCCATTTAGGACCGACTTTACCAGGCTTCTTATCACCAAATGTTGCAAATGTATTAGTTGAGAATTTTGGAATAGCTGGAATTGGAACAGTTGAGGAAGACATTAAACTTTTTATGTAAATGAAGGATTGAAGCAGCCTAAAAATAGGCTGCGTCTTTTACGGTAGGAGGATTTGTGAAAGTAAAACACCAATTGCTGATTACGCATGGAATTCTTGTGATATTGGCATTAATGATTGTATTGATTAATATTTTTTCTTATACTCGGATGGAGAATGATGCAGCATTAATTAATCAATCGGGGAGAATGAGAGCGTACAGTTACAATATGGGGCTCTTAGCGAATAGAATCAGCCAAGAAACGGACGAAGTACAAAAGGTGGCATTGAAGTCTGATCTGAAAAGTAAATTGTCCAATTTCGAAAGCAGCTTCAATGAACTGATGCTCTCTGATTCCAATTTGCTTAAAGATGAAGAAATAAAAGCAAAGCTTATTTATATCAGTAAAATGTGGGAAACGTCATTTAGGTCAAAATATATGTCTATAATAACAGAAGATTCAAATACAGAAATCTGTGATCAAATTAATTCAGAAATTGATTTGTTTGTAGAAGATGTGAATCACTTTGTAAATTTGATATCGGATGATGCACAGCAAAAGGTCGTTGTTGCAATCTATATGAATGCCGCTTTGGTTCTCCTCATTGTTAGTGTAACCCTATATTCATTTCATTCGACAAACAAACATGTGAGAAAGCCAATGATGACACTGATTAAAGAGTTGAAAGCCTTATCGCTTATTGACGATGAAGTATCTGATAAGCTTAAGAACATTGACATCAGTGAATTTAAAGAAATGTCTCTATACTTTAATGAACTCATTTTCGATCAACTTACAAAAGTGTATACACGTAAATCGGGTTTGGCAAAACTTAGTAAATTAGTGGGCCAGGACAATCGACGCAAGCTTCATTTTAGCTTATGCTTTATTGACATTAACGGCCTTAAAATGGTAAACGATATTTTGGGTCACAATTATGGAGATGAATTGATTGTTAGTGCAATTGATGTCATTAAAAATGAAATCCGAGAAGACGACTACGTTATTCGAATGGGTGGCGATGAATTCTTGATTGTTTTTAGCAATATCAATTCTCAAATTGCTGAGACCATTTGGGAGAGAATCAATACACGCTATGAAGAAATAAATGTGACGGAGGATAAACCATTTCTAATAAGCGTCAGTCATGGCATTGTCGAATATGAGCATGTAAACAGGTCGAGAATTGATGATTTGATCAAAAGAGCCGACGACAAGATGTATGTTGAAAAGAAATACCTAAAAGAGGCTGTAAAAATTAATGTCATAAAGTAAATTTAAAAGTCCTTAATGGGCTTTTTATTTTTGTAACGTTAGTTACAGAAAAGTCAGGGTAAATATTATATAATGTTAATAACCGAATGACTAACCATGGAGAAAAGTATGTTATCAATTTTTGTACTGGATTTAAAAACCCTTACGGGTGTTTTGGTGTGGGGAGATCTCGCGCTGGCGATTTTGATTTTTGGCTATTTAAAATTCCATAGTGGTATTGATGAGAAAAATCCAATTCGATTTTTTGGCATTGCAAAATTCCTTCAGTTTTTTGGCTGGTTGTTGTTGTTTTACAGAGGAAATGTTTCGGATTTGTTCTCAATTTATTTTGGAAACATTATTCTATATCTAAGCTTTTTCATTGAATCTTTGGTTATGTTGACTGTGGTTAATAAAATGACTAAGAAATGGCAGAGGATTCAAGCAATATTGTTTATAATCTTCAGTATGCTAATCATCTTGGTTGATTTAGGATGGGGCGAGGCAAACTTAAGAGTAGTTGTATCTTCCTATGCAATTTTTTCTTTACTTGCTATTCCAACTTTCTTTTATATTTTTTGCAAAGATGACTTGCCATTTAAAAAATATGTTGGTTTATACATGCTGGTATTCTTGATCTTCTTATTTTACAGAGGTTCACAAGCACTTTTTTCAGCTGATATATCATTGTTTTCTCAATCCCTCGCTCAAAGCGCTACATTTATTACACTGATTTTATTATTGTTTATCAGCGGTGCAGGTTTTTTATTGATTATGTATGAAAAAGCTGATCAGAAAACAAAAGCGCTAGCAAGTCTAGATTATTTGACACATATACCGAATCGACGATTTTTTATGGACAAGGCTTATGGATATTTTGAGCGACATAGGATTGCTGAAAAGCCTATGAGTGTTTTGTTTATTGATATTGATTTTTTTAAGCGTATAAACGATCAATTTGGTCATTTGGCAGGCGATGAAGCGCTTAAACAGCTTGCTAAAATTCTTCAGGAGAGCATTCGTCCTACTGACTTGTGCTGTAGATATGGGGGCGAAGAGTTTCTTGTATTACTGAATGAAACCAGCGAAGAACACGCGATGATTGTTGGGAAACGCATTTATGAAAATGCAAAAGAAATCAACATAGAACGAAATTCAAAACAAAGCTTTACCATAAGCGTCGGAATCTATTCGGGCATTCCAACAGAAAATGACACGCTGGAAAAATTTATTGATAAAAGCGATCAGACGCTGTATAGAATAAAAGAATCAGGAAGAAACAGAGTCGCTTTGTTTAAAGAGTTTTTTGAAGAAGAGGAGAACGATGGAAAATAAGGATAGTAAATCGGAAATGATCAAATCGATGGCTTTTAGGCTGTTTTTAGACAGAGGTTATGACGCAACGACCATACGAATGTTGTCTAGAGCTGCAGGTGTTGAAGCACCAAGTATATATCACTATTTTGGCTCAAAAAAAGGATTGTTTTATGCAATATCTGAATCCTATCTAGAGGACTATCAAGAATTGTTAAAAGAATCGATGAAGCACTGGGGCGCCGATCCAATGAACCAAATATTGGGGTTTGTTAAATTCGCTGTTTGGTACACTATGAATCACATTGATGAAACTAAGTTTTATCTTAGATATCGCTTGTTTTGGCCAGCTGAATTATCAGAAGATATGGAAAAACATTTTCATAAAACAAATGATCAAAAGGAAGACTTGTTAAGAGATGCTATTCGAGTATGTATCGAAACCGGGAGTTGTAAGGTCGATGAGCAAACTGCATATCGAAGTTTGATTAATTTTGTAGATTCGTGTACCTTCAACATCATTTTCTCTAACTGGCGTCCCGATGAACAAGAGTTAATAGAAACATGGCAGTTGTTTTATCAAAGCAGAATAAAATTGGGAAAAGGGGATTTTGAATTATGAAAATTAAGCATAAATTGTTATTAACTTTTGGAACACTGATTATTTTATCTTTTGTAATTGTCGCTATTAATTACTTTACTTATCAGACCATGGAAAGTGACGCGAATTTTGTTAATGAAGCGGGCAAATTACGCGCCACAGGTTATAGAATGGCGCAGCTTTCAAATATTATTTCAGCCAATGCTGATATTCAAAAGGCTACTGAACTTGAAAATACAATCTTTATGTTTGATGAAATTCTACAGGATATAACTCTAGGAAATCCAAGCAAAGGATTATCGGCTTTGTCTCATGACAAGACAAGTGTTCAGTTAAAATCCATAATAAATGAATGGCAAACGGTGTATAAACCAGCTTTTGTGAATGTTAAAGATTCGGGCGATATAGAGTCGCTTAAAGTGATTAATGAGACTATTGCCCCTTATGTTACGGCTATTAATGAAATGGTAACAGGATACTCCGCTTATTCAAGCTCAAAAGTGACTTCTGCAAAAGTGACCAATGGTATCTTAAGTTTCGTGGCACTTGTTTTTGGCGTCATTTCATTCTTGTTTTTAAACAAGGGCATTCGAAAACCGATCAACAACTTGATTGTAGAACTTAAAGCTCTCTCTGAAGGAAATGGTGATTTGACCAAGCGTATTGAAGTTAAAGGTAAAGATGAAATTGCTGAAATGACTGGACACTTTAATCAATTTTTGGATGATATTCATAAAATTGTCATTGATATTTCAAAAATCTCCACTGTATTATCTTCAAACATGAGTGCAATATCAAATACCACAGAAGAACTCACCAAGTCCACAGAAATGATTGCAGTTTCTTCAATGGATGTGGCGGAAGGTTCTGTTACTCAAAATCATAAGTTGGATGGCCTAAATGAACTGGTTAAAAAACTTAAGAATGACATAGAAGATGTGGCACAACGGGCAAAACAAACACTTCGTTCTTCTGAAATGTCTCAAGAATCAGTAGTTGTAGGTAATGAGCAAGTGGACATTCAATCCAATGAATTGATTGAGTTTGTGTCATCTATTAACGAAGCATCGAATTCAGTTGAAGATTTAAATCAATCCTCAGTGGAAATTAAAGCAATTGTGGAACTGATACAAAGTATATCTTCTCAAACCAATTTATTAGCATTAAATGCTTCTATTGAGGCGGCTAGAGCAGGAGAAGCGGGTAGAGGATTTGCTGTGGTTGCTGAAGAGATTAGAAAACTTGCTGAAGAGACCGCTGAATCTGCCAAGAAAATTAGTGGCATCGTTTCAAGTATTAGTTATAAAACCATAGCTGTAAAAGAATCTATGGACGGACTTGTTGAGAAAACAAAAGTACAAGAAGCGTCCATGGGGACCTTAAAGAAGGAACTCAAGAAAATTTTGGACAGAACGGCCTTAACTTTAGGGAAGTCTCAAGATATTTTAAATATATCATCTAAAGTGAATGAGGATTTTACGGAAATCACCACATCTACCAAGGAAATTCAGGGTATTGCAGAACAAAATTCAGGTAATACACAAGATGTTGCTTCAGCAGTTGAAGAGCAGACGGCATCTTTTGAGGAAGTTTCTGCAAATATTGGTTTAATAAATGAAATGGCAGGAAAACTTACCCAAATTGTAGGTAAATTTCGTATATAGTAACAGGCATTAAAATTTATGATTAGATAGGAGCTGACATGTATATTGCGCGGCAACCGATATTAAAGTCTGATTTAGAAGTATATGGGTATGAGCTTTTATATCGTGATTCAAGGGATTCAACTTTCTTTAATGATATTGAAAGTTTACAGGCTACTGCAAGCGTCATAGAAAGTCTATATGAGTCTGGAATTGAAAACATAGTCGGGAAAAAAGTTGCCTTTATCAACTTTGATGAGAAGATTTTAGCATGTGGATTAATCGATTTGATAGACAAATCTAAAGTTGTCATTGAAATATTAGAGAGCACAGTGATTGACGAACAGTTTCTTTCAAGATTGACTGGACTTTCAAATGCCGGATTCAAGATTGCATTAGACGATGTAGTAGATGATAAACACACGGCTGAACTTGCTAATTGTGCCCATATTGTGAAGGTAGATTTATCCTTGGTTAAGCTAGACGAAATTAGGCCATTAATATCACGATTATTATCATCTGGCAAAATTCTATTACTGAGAAAGTTGAGACAGAATCAGAATTCATTATGGCTAAGGCCATGGGGTTTCATCTTTTTCAAGGTTATTTTTTTAGCAAGCCTAAAATAATTGGGCATAAAAATGATAACAAGTCGGCATTAAAAACGCAGTATATTAGAATTTTAAATGAGTTGAAACAAGAGGAACCCTCATATACCAAGATTGCTGAAATTATTCAGCAAGATGCAAGTTTGACATATCGTTTTTTGCGCATTATAGGAAAGCGTGCTAAAGAAGATGAAATTGCATCAATAAAGCGGGCCATGACTTTTATGGGCTTGAAAGAACTTGAACGGTGGATACATGTCTTACTGATTCAAGACCTGGGTGGCAATAAACCTAAAGAGTTGATGATCATGTCGTTGACGCGTTCAAAGTTTTCTGAAATTTTAGCAATCCATAGCCAGGGGCAAAAACACTGCCAAGAAGCCACACTTATGGGTTTACTCAGTATGATTGATGTTCTTCAGGATGTAAGTATGGAAGAAGCCTTAAAGGGGATACCATTGGCTTCAGAAATCATTTCAGCTCTGGTTAGGAATGAGGGAGAACTTTCATTGATTCTAAGAATCGTTCAGGCTATAGAAATGGCAAACTGGAATGAGGTGGATTTACTGGGCAATTGGTTGAAACTTCCGATTAAGGAAATTGGTCGTTTTTATCTTAGCGCTTTAAAGTGGGCAGAAGAAACAGTATTACAAATAACAAGCTAATCTTTCATTCGAGTGAGGTGTTGCATGCTTGCGTTGTTCCTTTATGCTTCATTCTCTTAGGGTTCGACTCCCCATATGTATGTGATTTGACTTCAAAACAACGGAGCGACTCTAGGCATTTAGTTTGCATAAACTCAATATCAAATTTCGTAGTTTCCGCCATTCGTATGCCCGGCACTAGAGATATATTGATGATCTTTATTGCTTTTAATCTCATTTTTAGAATGTATTCTCAGAGCATCGCAAAAAAAGAACTACAAGATACGATGACGTCTGTGGAACTTTTAATCAAACAGCAACTCACAGCCACGGATCTAACCCAAGAGTCTATCCTAGAAAAAGTACAGTTGATCCGCAAAACACTTAAAATTTCCAGTCTTTCAACCTCGGCTGAATTCATCATCGTCGACGCTAAAGACAAGGTTCGGTTTCCTCAAAATGATGAAGAAAATGGGATGAAACTACAGCTCTTAGAAGACGCGATTCAAAATGCTGAGGACAGCGCATCGGATACCATCACGTCCTTTAGAAGTGAGGGACGAAAGTACTACATGTCATATCGTGAGCTATCAGCGCTTAAGGTGTCTAAGGCCAAAGGCGTGTCAAACAAACTGATTTTTCTCATAGACAGTCATGCTTTATCCCCTGTTATGAGAACCATGAATGTCGTTTTAACCGTGATCGTCGCCATCGCCTTTATCATCAGTGGTATGGTTTCTCTTAAGCTATCGAAAAGTATATCGAAACCCCTCGTTGAGTTGTCTTTACAAGCGAAAGAAATCGGAAAGGGCGTGTTTTTAAAGTTGCCATCGGACGACAGCAGTATTGAGCTTCATGAGCTGACACAGAGTATGAACGACATGTCTAAACGCTTGACAGATCTTGATAAAGCCCAGAAACTATTTTTACAAAATGCTTCGCACGAGATTAGAACACCGCTTATGAGCATACAGGGATATGCGGAAGGCATTTCGAAAGGCATATTTTCGGATACGACGAAGACCGCAGACATCATCTGTGAAGAAAGCAAACGACTGAACCAATTGGTGGATGAACTTCTGACACTTTCGAGAATCGAAAATAACACCGATGAATCTGAATTTTATGTCCTCAACCTCTCTGATGTCATGAAAGAAGTGGTACAGAAAATCGAAGGTTACGCTTTGAGAGAACAGAAAAAAATCAACGTGATGCTTCCGCCAGATGTTATAATGATAAAGGCGAATGATGCTTTATTATCTCAAGCCATGATTAACATCATATCCAATGGCATCAAATATGCCCATTCAAATGTGGACATAGCCATCAGTAAAGAAAATCACATGGTAATGATCAAAATCAAAGACGATGGCGATGGTATTCCCGTTCAGGATTTACCACACATCTTCGATCGATTTTATAAAGGCAAAAATGGTAATTTCGGATTAGGCCTTGCGATCGTAAAATCCGCGATTCTGAGTCTAAAAGGGTCGATTAGAGCTTATAACGAAAATGGAGCAGTTTTCGAAATCAAATTTCAAGTTATAACGTAATGTCTATGGGAGGAGTACATGATCAGAGCGCATTTAAGTCTGGTAGAAATTCTAGAGATGAACCAGTTTCAAACACTACAAGATAACTTGTCTGTATCCACAGATTTAGCGATTTTAACCGTGGATTATAAAGGCATCCCTGTGACCACACACAGTTTATGTCGAGCTTTTTGTGAAAAAGTAAGGAAAGCCCCCTATTATAAAGATTTATGTCAAAAGTGCGACTCGAGAGGCGGACTTGAAGCCGCTAGACTTCAAAAGCCGTATATTTATATGTGTCATATGGGGATTGTGGATTTGGCGGTGCCCATCATCGCAGAGGATCAATATCTGGGGGCAATAATGGCCGGACAGGTTCGGATATCAGGCAGCAGCAAACTCGAGTGGATTTTAAATGCGAACCACGATGCCGAAGAATGTAAAGCCAACGCAGAACTCATGGCAGATTATCAAGCGATGCCCGTGCTGAGCTTTGAAAAAATAGAAGCCATCGGAAACCTGTTGTTTGGGATTAGCAAAGTCATCGTAGACAGAGCGACACTTCTTAAAAAATCAGAAGACCATCCCGGTTCTGAGCCGCTTAAGTCTCCTGTATATCAGCCGATGGTTAACCCTAAAATGGTGATCCGAACAGAGATTCCCACACAGTACATCTTCCTCAAACCCGCAATCGAATATCTCCATCAAAATTGCCATCAGAAGATTTACCTCAAAGATATGGCCACTTTATGTAACATCAGCGAGAGCTATTTTTCGAAGTCGTTCCATAAAGCCTTTGGCTTAAGTTTTACCATGTATCAGAACAAACTCAGAATCGACAAATCCGAAATCATGCTTAAAAACACCAGTAAAAACATCAATCAGATTTCAGATGAACTCGGTTTTGATCATGCCAGCTACTTTATCAGACTATTCAAAAAAATGCTAGGCATCACACCCGCTATGTACAAACGTCTGTACATTGAAAAGACTCAACTCGAACAAAAAAGTTCAAATCGTTCATGATAAAAATCAGCATTTTATGCTGATTTTTTTTATTTCCAAAACATAAAATTAGTATTTTAGAACAGTTATGTATCAAAATCGTGCCATTTCCTCTGATGTATTTTATGTCCCACTTCTATATAATCAGGTTAAGTCGCAACACATTATGATTAAAAGGAGATGGCATTATGAAAAAAATACTCATTTCACCGTCAAAATATGTTCAAAGTAAAGGTGCAATTAAGGAACTGACTAAAATCGTCAGCGAATACGGTAAAAAAGCACTTTTGGTTTCTTCCAGTGCAGATTTATCTTATGTTCAAAAGGCTCTGGATGAAGCGCAACAAAATTTTCCCCTTGAATTCGTGCTAACGTCCTTTAGAGGCGAATGCTCAAATGTAGAAATCGAAAGATTGAGAACCCTTTCTAAAGCAAACGGCTGTGATGTCATCATCGGTCTGGGTGGCGGAAAGTCTTTAGATACAGCGAAAGCCATCGCCCATTACGATCATTTACCCGTCATCGTCGTGCCCACCATCGCCTCCACAGATGCACCATGCAGCAGTTTAGCAGTCATTTATACAGAAGAAGGCGCGTTCGAATCTTATATGTTCTTTAAAACGAATCCAAACCTCGTGTTGGTGGATACAGACGTCATCGCAAAAGCACCTGTTCGTTTTTTAGTGGCAGGCATGGGCGATGCTCTATCCACATATTTTGAAGCCAGAGCTTGCGCGAGATCTTTTGCAGATAACATTCCTGGAGGCAAGAGCACGAAACTGGCCATCGCCGCCGCCAAACTATGCTATGAAACACTACTGGAAGACTCTTTAAAAGCCAAAGCGGCCTGTGAAGCCAATGTCGTGACACAAGCACTTGAAAACATCATCGAAGCCAATATCCTTCTCAGCGGTATGGGATTTGAAAGCAGTGGTCTTGCAGCGGCACATGCAGTGCATAACGGATTGACTGCCCTGGAAGAAACACACCATTGTTTCCACGGAGAAAAGGTAGCCTTCGGCGTATTGGTGCATCTGGTATTAGAAAATGCCCCAAAAGCAGAACTCGACGAAGTTTTAGTCTACTGTAAATCGGTGGGTTTACCGACCACACTTGAAGCGCTTGGCGTCAAAGAGGTGACGGATGAAAAAGTCATGGCAGTGGCTGAACTGGCGTGTGCGGAAGGTGAAACGATTCACAACATGCCATTTAAAGTCACAGCTGAAGATGTTTATGCAGCCATCTACGCAGCCAATCGTTTGGGGGCCTAACATGAAAAAAATCATCAATCAAACAGATGACATCGTCATCCAGATGGGCAAAGGCATGGCTCTAGCCCATCCCGATAAAATCGAGTTCGAAGAAAAATATAAAATTTTTAAACGCAAAACGATCAACCCCAAAAAAGTCGCATTGATCTCAGGGGGTGGCAGCGGTCACGAGCCTGCACATGCCGGTTATGTGGGCACGGGGATGCTCGATGCAGCCGTGGCAGGAGATGTGTTTGCGTCACCCTCATCGGTACAAGTGTATCACGCGATCAAACAGGTGACAGGTGAAGCGGGATGTCTGCTCATCGTAAAAAACTATTCAGGCGATTGCATGAACTTCGACACAGCCGCTGAAATGGCAGAAGAAGATGATTTAAAAGTCCTTTCTGTGTACGTCAATGACGACGTCGCCGTAAAAGACAGCCTCTACACCATCGGCAGACGGGGCGTGGCAGGCACCGTGCTCGTGGAGAAAATCGCAGGCGCAGCAGCGGAAAGAGGAGACTCGCTGGAAAACGTTCAGCTTCTCGCTCAAAAGACCATCGAACAGGTGAAGAGTATCGGGGTTGCATTGACGTCGTGTACCGTACCAGCGAAAGGCACACCTACATTTGACCTTGGTTCAGATGAAATCGAGTTTGGTGTCGGCATCCACGGTGAACCTGGCATCGAAAGAAGAAAAAGCATGACGTCACATGCACTGGCAGTTGAAATGTTAGACTTGCTGATCGGGGAACTTGGCCTGACGGATGAAGATGAAATCGTGGTCATGGTCAATGGACTAGGAGGCACGCCACTTCAAGAACTGTATGTGTTTAATCACGATGTTCGTGCCATACTCAGTTCTAAAAACATCCACGTGTACGACACGCTGGTGGGCAACTATATGACGGCCATCGATATGGCAGGACTATCGCTCACGGTACTCAAACTCACAGATGAACTCAAAGCGCTCTACGATGCGCCTGCAGATACCATCGCATATCATAAATAGAACATTATAAAAATCTTGAGGAGGCAATATGTCAACTTTATCAAAAGCTGAGCTCTTCCAAATGCTCAATCATATGGCAGAGGTGATCATCGAAAACGAAGTGCCGTTTTGTGAGCTAGATGCTGTGGCAGGGGATGGCGATTTCGGGATGTCCATCGCAAAAGGCTTTAAAGTGCTTATGGCGCAGTGGGAGACCTTAAATCGCGAAAGTATCGGCGAATTTTTAGCGGACTGTAGCATGGTCATTTCAGAAAACTGTGGTGGGGCTTCAGGCCCGATTTGGGGCGCGGGTTTCAAAGGGGCAAGTAAGGCCACCACGGGTTTACAGAGTCTCACAAAGGCTGAGTTCGCATCTATGCTTGAAAGTGCAGCGGAGCTGATTCAAAAACGCGGTAAAGCCAACAGAGGCGATAAGACGCTCCTCGATGCCCTATTGCCTTGTGTGGATGCGCTAAATGCACATAAATCTGATGAAAACTCGTTTAAAATGTTCTTACAAACGGGTGCGATGGCCGCCACCGAAGGTGCTGAAGCCACTAAAAAAATGATCGCTTCTAGAGGTCGTGCCAGCTATGTTGGAGAACGTAGCTTAGAATTCCCCGACGCTGGCGCAATGGCTCTATCCATTATATTTACAGCGATATCCGGTCAAGTCTTAGATTAACTCAGTAAGATTCGAAAAAATACAGCAGTGTATTTTTTGAAATAGAAAGAGGAGGGAAATAGTGAAATGAAGAAGACCATGGCGTTTTTCCAAAATCCGTCAAAAGGATTGGCACTGGCATTGATCTTAATCTTAGTGGGCAGTTTTTTTGCAAATGTTTTTAACACCTCATTTTACCAAGTTGATGTAACGCGTATTTCATTTGAAACCGAAAAAGGTACGTTATCGGGGCTATTATATATGCCTGATGGTGCAAGCGCAGACGACCCTAGACCGACCATCGTCACCACACACGGGTATCTCAACTCGGCAGAAATGCAAGACGCACCTGCGATAGAGATGTCTAAAAGAGGCTTTGTCGTCCTGGCACTGGACATGTATGACCATGGACATTCCATGACGAAACTCGACACAGAAAATGCAGCTGCATTCTTCTCATTCTGGCCCACAGCTCTAAACGATGCGGTTCAGTACATCTATGACCAAGATTACGTGAAAAAAGATGAAGCAGGCAATGGTCTCATCGCAGTCAGTGGTCACTCCATGGGCGGATTTTCAACCACCATGGCCATGGTCATGGATGAGCAAGGCTTCGCTCAAACGGGAATCCGAAAAATTCACGCTGGCTTAACCGTAGGCGCAGACTTCCTTTGGACAAGTTACCTCGAGGTAACGGGCGATGTGGCCGGCGCAGCGATTGGACCAAGAATTTCAGGTAAAATCGCAGCGCACTACGACGAATTCTTCTTCGACATGGCAGCGGCAGCTGAATCAAAAACAGTCGTTCAAAAGGATTATTTAAAGCAAGCCGAAGGCTTAGCATTTCTTGGCAATCCTGAAAATCCTGTCCCTGGTGAGTTCTATAGCTTAGAAAATGGCGGTTTAAGAGTCATCTATACCCCAAATGAAACACATCCATGGAACCATTTTTCTAAAGAAACCACAGGAAATCAAATCGATTTCTACCAAAAAGCATTTGAAGGAAAACTTTCAGAAAATCAAACCAACGTCGACGCTGACAGTCAAACGTGGTTCTTTAAAGAGTTGTTTGAACTCGTAGCCATGATCGGATTCTTCATGCTATTTGTTCCATTGGCAGCCATCCTCGTTCAAAAGGTAAAATGGCTTCAGACAGAACAACAAAATGCCACATCGACAGTACGCAAAATGCACCCAGCTTTTTTAACCTTGATTGTCATCATCAGCGCAGGCTTCCCAGCGTATTTCTATCCGACGCTCATGGGTAAAATTCCTGAAAAACTCCTCTGGTTACAAAGAGGCGCAGAAGTGTTCATCGTCCTCAGCGCAGTGGCACTGATCTCGAGCTTTGTAATCGGTCAGTTTAAAACAAAATCCAACACAATCATCTCGGCTTTGGCACTCATCTTCGCGATTTTCGGTCGCGTTTTAATGAACCAATCCGCTGAGTTTTTCAAATCTAGCAGTTATTTTAACGCACCAACCATAAATCAATTCGGTTTCTGGGCGGTTTCATCAGCCGTATTCGCAGTCCTCTTCATGGCAGTGATTCATTTTATCACGTCGTCTAAGGATCAAACGGTAACACTTGACATGTACGGCCTGACGAAAAAACCGATGGACATCCTTAAAGGCTTCTGTTTAGCCGTGATTCTCCTCGTTTCAGGCATCGTCATCCTGTTTGTCGTAGATGCGCTCTTTAAGACGGACTTCCGCTTCTGGACTTTTGCCGTGAAGACCTTTAACGCGAAACACATGATCTCTGCACTGGGTTATATGCCGATCTTCTTCTTATTCTATCTGGTCAATGGCATCGCCATACACAAAACGACACTTGGCCTCAAGTTCGGTAAATCCATCGCAGTCCTCATGAATGTCGGAGGCTTAATCCTGTTCCTAGCGCTTCAATACGGCATGCTCTTCGCCACAGGAACAGGCATAGACCCAACACTATCACTCGCCAGCATCATCCTCATAGGCATGGTGCCAGTGCTCCTCATCGCAGCCCTGTTCACGAAAAAGTTAACCGAGAAAACAGGCAACATCTACACCAGCGTATTCTTCAACACCATGCTGATGACCCTGATCTCAGTTGCCAATACAGTGGTATATAGTAAACTTGTTTAGGACATGATTCATGCCGTCCCACCACCATGAGCCTTATATGTGCCTCACTTAGTCCTCGCCACTTCTCCATCTAAGTGCGACATAGTCGCACCTAGAAGTGTCTGCGGAATCGTTCGTTGCACACATATGGCTCATGGTGGTGGGACTCATGTATTATGTCTTCGGGCGTTTTTGGAAGTGATTTATGGACGGGATCAAAGTAGTATGATGAAATATAAGTATGAAAGGGTCCCTGATATATGATGTGAGTTTGTTTCATAATCTCATATCGTATATCAGGGACCTTTTGCTTTTCATTGTATCCACAAAGTCGATGTGTTCCAAGCATCAGGCAGCGAAGGTTCCATGCCCTCTATGACAAGGTCCACAGGATGGATGTCCTATGGAAAGCCTGGGACATTGTCAGGAAGAACAAGGGAGTCGGAGGTGTAGACGAGATGACCATCGGTGAGATTGAAGACGCCGGCGTGGAAGTGTTCCTCCTGGAGATAAGTGAAGCGCTTGAAGGGGGCGACTACAGGCCCAGGCCTGTGAAGCGCACCTATATCCCAAAGAAGGATGGCAAGAAGAGCCCTCTCGGGCTGCCTACCGTAAAGGACAAGGTGGTCCAGACCGCGGCGAAAATCGTCATGGAACCCATCTTCGAAGCGGACTTCAGGGATTGTTCCTTCGGGTTTAGGCCCAAAAGGAACCAGCATCAGGCGCTGGAGGTCATCAGAAAGAAATGCAACAACAAAGGCTGGTGGGTGCTGGACGCGGATATCAAAGGATACTTCGACAACATCGACCACGAGAAGCTCATGAAGCTGGTGGAGAAAAGGATATGCGACAGGAGGATGACGAAGCTCGTCCGGCTATGGCTGAAGGCAGGTGTGATGGAGGATGGCCACGTGATAGAGACCGAAACGGGCTCCGCACAGGGCGCTTCCATCAGCCCGCTCCTCTCCAACATCTACCTCAACGTGCTGGACTGCTACTGGGAGAAGAACTACAGCCACCTCGGTACCCTGGTCCGCTTTGCCGATGACTTCGTCATCATCGCAAAGACAAAGAAGGATATCGGCCACGCCTATAAGGCGGTGGCGTATGTGATGGCGAAGCTTGGCCTCCAGCTCAACCTGGAGAAGACGAGGTTCGTGAACATGTATGACGGCAAGGACGGGTTCGACTTCCTGGGCTTCCATCATAGGCGAAGCCAGATGGAGACCAGAAAAGGCAGACGCTACACGACGACGGCACTGGTGCCGTCGAAGAAAGCGAAGAAAGCGATGAGGGAAAAGATCAAAGAGGTGTTCCAGTCAAGGAGCAGCCTGCTCCTCGAAGTGCAGGAGGTCGTCAGAATCCTGAACCCCAAGATTGTGGGACTCAGGAACTACTACGGCCTGAAACATGCGGAGAAGGCACTAAATACCCTCGACTGGTACGTCACGAAACGTCTCATCCTCTGGTATAACATGAAACATCAGAAAAAGAGGAGGCTTGGCGGGTACCGTAAAATCGTGCACTTGCTGGACTCCGCCGGACTGAAGAAACTCGCGGCCTGACGTTATGATGCGCATGGAAGAAGAACATCGGAAAGCCGTGTGCGGGAAAACCGCATGCACGGTTTGATGAGGGGAAGGAGGAAGAAATTCCTCCGACCTACTCTACCTTTATTCAACACTACTTTCATACAGAGCCAAATGAAAAGGCGCCGACTCCATCTGGAGACGCCGCCTTTTAGAATAAATGGGTTTTTTTGGATATACTGAAAAACATGGAGTTTAGAAGAATATTTAGTCTCATTGGCCAGAAGCCTGGTCAGTTTGAAGCATAAACTGAAGAGACTAGCCCCTTAGCACCTTAAGATCAGGACCTCTTCCCTCAAGGATGTCCTTCACTCGTCTACCTACCAGGGTGTTATAGATCGGGTGAGTCAGGATGTAGAACTGATTTTCTTCGATGCCGTTCATCACACTCATGCCTATGCTGTCAATGGGCATTCCTGTTGTGATGACAAACTCGGCTCTCTTAAGTCCTGCCGCATATTGAGGAGAACTGTAGTATGGATCGCTCTTGTCCGAGAATCTTTCAGGACGATGGTTCTCATGATGATGAAGGTCTGTCTGAACAAATCCGGGACAAAATACGGACATCTGGATATTGGCATTTATGGCTTGAAGATCAAAGCTTGTACTCTCACTTAGCGCCACACTTGCATGCTTTGTAGTGTGATAAGCGGGCATGCCGTTTGTTGTGATCAGTCCTGCAATGGATGCCACATTCAGGATATGACACTCAGAACCCTGCTTAAGCATGATGGGGATAACCCGTTTCATGGCGTAAATCTGACTCATGAGATTTGCACCCACAATCCAGTCCCAGTCTTGAAGAGGGAGCTCCCATACGGGACCTGAGATGGCGATACCAGCATTATTGACAAGAAAATCAATGCTTCCATAGGTGTTCATAGCGGTATCCACCATTTTCCCGATTTCACTGTCGAGGGTGACGTCACAGTGGACACCGGTAACCTCAGCACCCTTATGTTTAAAATAGGACACAGCAGCGGTTAAACTTTCTTCATCAATGTCAGCAAGAACCAGTTTCATTTCCCGGCTTGCACATTCTTTGGCAATTTCAAATCCGAATCCATTACCTGCTCCGGTAATAACGGCAACCTTATTTTTAAAATCTTTCATGGTAAAAATCCCCCTTCTTACTTAGTGGTGAAAGCAAAGGCCTGGCTGTATCCTTCTTTAATGGCTTCCTGAATACGCCCAGCTTTCTCTGCATCGCCGATGACCCGGATATTCTCGAATGCGTCCAAGAACTCATTCACCATAGAGCGCCTTGGTGCTACTCCTAGGGCAAGAACGACGGTATCCGCCTCTATCTGCATAACCTGATTGTTCATCTGATTCATAATGGTGATGCCGTTTTCTGATATCCCCATCAGGCGATGATTGGGAATAATTACAGGTTCATGTTTCTGGAATCTCATCATCAAGTCCACTAAAATGGTGCGGTTAATGCCAGGGCCGATGTTTTTCTGCATCTCCACAAGGGTAATGGGATGACCCTTGTCAGCAAGAAGCTCTGCGGTCTCAAGACCTGTAAGTCCTGAACCGATTACGGCAACTCTGCCTGTGGCCACGGACTTCCCGGTGAGTACATCTTCTGCAAGCATGACATTTTTCCCTTGAATTCCTGGGATAGGTGGAATGGCAGGCGTGGCACCTACTGCAACGAAAATGCCATCAGGATTCAGTTCCTTCACCATTTCTACAGTAGCCTTCGTATTCATTCTCACATCAACGCCGCTCTCTTCAATCTCACGGATCATTCCGTTATTCATGTCAGCCACTTTCTCCTTGATGGGGGCCTTGTCAGCTACATTGAGCGTTCCGCCAAGTTTCTCTCTCTCATCAATGAGGATGGTTCTGTACTTTCTCTGATCAAGAAGTAAGGCAGCCTGCATCCCGGCAGGTCCACCACCGATTACCACAACAGTCTTTCCTTCTCCATCTATATTAGGGTCTGAAAATTCGATTTCCCGCCCTACTCTGGCATTAACCGTACACTTCATGTGTCTTCCCTGATTGAGCTCGGCAAAACAGTTTAGGCAGCCGATACATTTTCTGATCTGATCGCTTTTTCCGTCTCTTGCTTTATTTACCCAGTTGGGGTCAGCCAGATGACCACGAGCCACTCCAACAAAGTCGCAGACACCATCATTTAAAAGCTGCTCAGCAGTTTGAGGGTCTTTAATATTGTTTACTGCGATGACAGGGATCTTAACATTTTTGCGGATCTCTGTAGCCAAATGCTTTTTCCATCCCTGTGGATAGGATCCAGGCTCAATGATGGTGGTGGCACTTTCGTAGGTTCCACTGCTGACATTGATTGCATCTATGCCCAGGCTCTCTAAGGTTCTGGCGATCTTGACCGACTCAGGAAGCTTTAAGCCGCCCTCAACGAATTCATCAGCGCTGATCCTTACTGAAACAGGAAAGTCCGCTCCACACATGTATTTGATTCCAGTTATGATCTCTGAAAGAATTCTTAATCTGTTCTGGAAACTTCCACCATATTTATCTGTCCTGACGTTGGTGTAAGGGGAGATAAACTGATTAAGAAGGTAACCATGAGCGGCATGAATCTCTACTCCGTCTGCACCGGCAGTTTTGGAGATGACTGCACCTTTGATGAAGCTCTTCACAAGGCCCTCACACTCTTCGGTGGTCAGGGCACGCGGCATTTCCTGAGTCACCTTGCACATGATGGCAGAAGGCGCAACAATCTGTTTTCCGCCTATGAGACTGCTTTTGGTTTCTCTGCCGGGGTGATGAAGCTGAATAAACACTTTTGTGCCATGCTTCTGAATGGTTTCAATCATTCTCTCCAAATGGGGAATATGACGCCCTTCAGTGACTGAAAGCTGATTCGGTGTACCGACACCATATTCATCATCAATACGAGCAATCTCCGTGATGATCAGACCAACTCCACCTTTGGCTCTTTCTTCGTAGTACCTGGTAATCACATCTGTAGCTTCTCCTTGGGAATTGGCAAGGTTAACGCCCATGGCAGGCATAACCACACGGTTATTCAGGTTAAGTTTTCCGATTCTACCTCTTTCAAATAACTTTTCGTATTTCATAACAATCTCCTCTTAAGATATTCATAAAATATATTTTGGCATTTTGAACAAAACCCTGATTTTAAAGACTTGAAAAATCATTGTACTCAGCATATATTTTTCAGTTTTTACTCAGGATTCAAAAGTTCAGGCATTGAAGCGATGTGTAGATTTATGACAATTCATGAAGAGTCTGTTATAATAATAACATATGAATTCAGAAGGCGATAGATGAGGAGTGCATGAATATCAGAGGAGTATTTGTGCGTCTTGCCCAAGTGGTGTCAATATAAGAATCTGTATAATGGAAAGAGGGGAAAGTGATGGATTTCAGAAGCGTCTTAAGGGTACTTAAGCAGGAAAACAGACTGGAGATTTTAAGATCAGAAATTACATTAGAGGATGAAATCAGTGAGATTTGTCTTTTTGAGAATGGAGCTCAAAATATCAGGAAAAAGCTCTATATTGGAAATATAGAGGAGATCATATCATGGATTAAAGCCGAAGCGGACAGCCCTGAGAAAGGGGCTGGCCTGTCTGCCATTATCGGAATAAAAGAGAGAGATTTTGAGGATGAATCCGTTAGCAGACATTTGGCGTATTCACTGGAGAACGGCATGATATCAAACTATGCCCTGATACGAGAAGAGCACACTTTGAAAGCGCTTCATGCAGTGAATAATATTATGCAGAAAAAACTTAAGACCAGTTATCAGGTGACTGAGCTTATGGCTCTTGCCATGAGAGGGGCTGATCTTAAGAGCATACTAAAGGTTTCGGAAAAGACACTTGAAAATCCAGTCATTATTATTGATGCCGGGTTTAAAATTCTTGACGTATCCTCCATGGAAGATATTGATGATGACATATGGAAAGCGAATATCAGGAGGGGTTACTGCTCCTATGAGTTTATCAAAGAAGTACACAAGATAGACCAGATCAGACCTTTCCCTCATAACTCCGATGTCTATGAGGTGAACTGCAGTTTTTCTGCCTATGTAAAGTCATGCAGTAAAATTTTTCACAAGGACCGACTTGTCGGCTACGTCATTATGCTGAAGAAAAGAGAAATCGAGAATGCCTTAATTGAAGAGTATCTTCCAATGGTGGGCAGCTCAGTGTGTGAGGTTCTTCTTCGGACAAAAGAGCATAAGGGGGTATTTGGATCTCAGGAAGAAAATCTGATTCATGAACTGATCCATGGGGGAGATGAAGAACTCATTAAGATCAGGTTCAAAATCAATCAGATTGAACTTCCTGAAAAGATGAGCTGCTTGATGATGAAGACAAATGAATACTTAAACAGTATTCAAGCCACAACATTCTTGAAGGAGCAGATTAAGAATATTCTCCCTGGTGCCTTCTGTCTGGAAGAACAAGGGAATCTACTTGTCATCTGCAGGCTTTCTCAAGATGGAAGGCTTACTTCGGAGGAAGAGAGAAGACTTCTTGGTCTTTTCCAGCAAGGTGTCATCCACATGGGCATGAGCAGTCCGTGCACGGATATTATGGCGTTAAAGGATGCTTATGGGCAAAGCGCTCAGCTTTATAAGATCTCAAAAAGACTTCAGATTGAAAAAGAGATAATGTATTTCTCTGATTACAGTTTCTACATTATGCTCAGCAATCTTAACGAGAAAGATCTTCTACAGTATGTTCATCCTGCCTTGAATATTCTTAGAAAATACGATCAGATCCATAATGGAGAACTCTATAAAACCCTTCAGGTTTTAGTGGACCACCAGTCTCAAATGGTCAAAACGGCAGAAGCGCTGTCCATACACAGAAACAGTCTTTCCTACAGAATCAATAAGATCATTGAGTTGACTGGACTGGATCTGTCGAGTAATGAAGATATTTTCAGGCTCAGCTACGGATTTAAAGTGGAGAAGTACTGCAGGGTAGCAGTTTAGGCATTGCTATATAGAAAGAAGCAGGGGATGAAAACAAAACCGTTTAAATGAATGTGAATCATGACAAAAAGAGCTTTTTCCTCGAAGCTTATGACAGGCAAATTGATGTTCTTCTGATCATCACATAATATTCTTCACAGATTCAGCAAATTTATTTAATACCTTGTGTAACAGATCACACCCTCTAATTGTTTATATTATGTAGGGTGTGATTTCTGCTTTTCATTGGATCAATTAGAAAAGCATCATTTAGATAGCTGATTAGGGGGAAACGAAATGACAGAAGGATATAAGAAAATGTTTTGGGGCGCCATGTTCGTTAGTTTTGCCGGCGTAAGCGGGTTAGTGGCGCTTCTGATGACCCTTGCAGGATGGGTTATTATCGTGGCAGGTCTGGGTAACAATGACAAAAAATCACTTTTTGGTGATTTTTCAAAGCTCAGGCTTCTTACAATAAGACTGGCTGCAGTGTCAGTAACAGGAGGAGTTCTCTATCTGCTTAACCATAGTGAGATGATCAGCTTTGCACAACTGAGGTATTATCCTCTTATTCATATCATCATTCAATTAATCGTGTTCCATAAAATTCTGGAGGAAACGGTTCTTAATTTTGACTGGATGGACCGAATAGATGCTGCAAGAAAATATGCATCTAAAGACAGAAACTTTACTTTACTCATGGGCATAACCATAGCAGCTTTTTTACTTTTCTACATATTTAATCAGCCACTTATGAGAGCTGAGGGTATTGTGGATAGGTTATACTTAACTGGACAGATTTCTTAAGGTGAATTAGAATAAACTAATAACCTTAAGGAGGCCATAAATGTCAAGTAAAAGACCAAGAAGAAAGTTCACAGATGAATTCAAAAATCAAATGGTACAGTTATATCTTAATGGTAAGTCCAAATCTGTGATTCTCAAAGAATATGAGCTTACTCCCTCTTCGTTAGATCGATGGATAACGCAACATCAGCAATCGGGTTCTTTCAAAGAGAAAGATAACAGGAGTGATGCTGAAAACGAATTAATCAAGCTTCGCAAAGAAAATGAACATCTGAAAATGGAAAATGACATTTTAAAGCAAGCAGCTCATAAGTTTACTACGTAAACCGCCTACGGCGCCGGTATCTTCCGGTTTCTACTGATACTAGGACGAAAGTAGAAGTCATCAAAGCAAACGCAGACAAATACTCGATATCAGCAATGTGTGCCGTCCTTAACATATCTCGAAGTACGTATTATTATGAAGTAAAAGCCAAAGTAGAAGATGAATCTTTAGCTCAAGATATCATACGAATATTCAAAGAAAGCAGAAACAATTATGGTACCCGTAAGATCAAGAAAAAACTCAATGACGAAGGCAAAGTCGTTTCAAGACGAAAAATCGGACGAATTATGCGTGAAAATGGTCTCGTTTCAACATATACAATTGCGCAATACAAGCCTCATAAAAAACCTTCAAATGAAGATTTAACTGCTAACGAAGTCAAACGAGACTTCACAAATAGAGAGCAATTAGAAGTTGTTGTAAGTGATCTGACTTATGTCAGGGTTGCAGGAAAATGGAATTATGTTTGCATATTAATTGACTTATTTAACCGAGAAATTATTGGTTATAGTGCTGGTCCAAAGAAGGATGCAATACTCGTTTATCAAGCTTTCTCCCGGATAAACGCAAAATTGAACGATATTTCTATATTCCATACAGACTATGCCGAAGAAAATACTATACCGAAGTTTTTTCAAATGGCTTGATATAAAAGTTTCTTTGCAGAAACATCGGCATAGTCTGAATTATCCTGAATTCAGGATAATTCAGATCGTGGTAGCGAGTTTAAAAACAATGTAATTGAAGGGTTGATTGAAACATTTGATATTAAAAGATCTCTGAGTCAAAAGGGGTGTCCATACGACAATGCGGTTGCTGAAGCCACTTTCAAAGTATTTAAAACAGAGTTTTCAAATCGGTATATATTCAAGTCGCTAGATGAACTTAGCATCGAACTAGCAGATTATGTGAATTGGTATAACAACATAAGAATTCACTCAACACTAGGCTACCTGACGCCTGTAGAATTTAAAAGAAATACCCTTAAGAAAATTGTCTGATTTAATGTTGACAATCCATTCATCTCAGTTTACACCGAGAGTTGTTGAGAATTTTCTTAACAATGAAACAACAATGAAATCGTTTGGAATTTTCTTAAGTGGCTTTATTTATGCCATTACGTCATTGCTTTTTCTCAATATCAATCAAAGTGGTAATTTGGTTATAGCAGCAAGCGTTGCAGTTGTTTATGTAATTGTGGGTCTTATTTACTTTTTGGTTTTTATTCACAATGTGTCGACGTATATACAAGCGAACGGGTTGATTTTAAGGCTTCAAAAAGAAGCACAAGGTAAGATTGGTACTTATTGTAATCAAGTTCACCAAGCCAATATAATTTCAGATAGACCTCTTGAAAAGATTATTGAAGGTAAGACCAAAAGTATAATTACCAATGATGATGATGGCTATATTCAAGAAATAGACACTATAAGACTTCAGAAAATTGCACAATTACACGGTCTGATTATTCGCATAAATAAGGTAGTTGGTCAATTTGTTTCGACGGAATCTCGCATGATTACTGTATTTTCGGAGGCGCCTCAACAACTGAAACTTGAAATTGCTTTGAGAGCTTTGTCACCAGGCATCAATGATCCTTATACGGCCATCCATTGTTCTAAAATTATAGGGGTTTTATTGAGAGAACTGGCAAATGTAGACAAAGGATATATTGTTTTACGTGATGAAAATACGAGTGGTTTTGTGGTCTATGAAGCCTATGATTTTGAAATTATTCTTTTTGATGCCTTTCATCAAATTGTGCTATATGGTCAAACAGATGCGAGAGTTGTCATGGGTATTTTTAAATCTTTAAAAATTATAGCTGGTAAGGCTTCCGTGACTAATCTTGAAGTTATTAAAGAATATGCAGAAATAGTGTATAATAAGTTACCACGCGACCGGTACGATGTTTTGGAATACAAAAAAATTACCCGAGAATTTAGGCAATTATTAAATGAAGATGTTAACAAGCTAAATGCTTGACCTTAACACAGTGTCAGCCTTTATAATCGTTATATGAAAGAAAACAAATGGGGGAAATAAGTGTGAAAAAGACGTATTTAATTGGTGAGTTCTCTGAACGGTCTGGGGTATCGAAAAGAATGCTAAGGCATTATGACAAACTGGATTTGTTTACGCCAATTGATTTGAACGCAGAAAATGGTTATCGGTATTATAGCGAGGAACAAGTAGTGGATTTAAGAAGGATTCAGTTCCTTAAAGATTTAGGCTTCACTTTGGGCGCAATTAAAGAAATTTTATCTAAACCACTGGAGATTGCGTCGTTTATTGAACTTCTAAAAGATAGGGAAGTGGTACTCAATCGCGAATCTGATGAAATAAAGTCCAATTTACTTTTGTTGAAACGCGCCATTATATACTTAGACAGTCAATCCCCATGTGTTTTTCCTTCAATAGACCAATTAATGGAATTAGAAGGGAGTATTACGATGGAAAAAAACGTTCAAAAAAAAGCGGCTGGTTATGTGGATTTTAGGAAATTGATGAACCGAGATGCTTTTATGGAGAAAATTGAAGAGATTTTTGAAAATGACCATGGTGATCAATATCATTTTCTAACATTTGACATTGATAACTTTATGCATGTCAATGATTTAGATGGGTATGAAGTAGGCGATGCGGTTATTCAGCGTGTATTTTCACAGATTATAGGTGGCATGAAAAGTGCTTTTGAAAATTTAGGAGATGGGGTATTAATGGCACGTTTAGGCGGCGATGAATGCAGCGTTTTCCTAAAGAATGCCGACCATTCAAGTGTTATTGAAACAATTGAAGAGATTTTTGATGCAGTTAGAGCCTATGACTTTAAGCAAGTAGGTTGCTCAAGAGAAATCACTATATCCTGTGGTATTTACAAAAGTGGGAAACCACTTCACGCAGCTTTAATGAAAGATCAAAGTTTAAAGGCCCTGCTTGAAGCCAAGCGTAAGGGGAGAAACCAGTATGTTTAAAAACTGAAATGAGGATGACAGCATGTATTTTGGAAGAAAATTGTACACTTTGGGTGAGATCTATAAAATTCTCTATAAAGGGATAAGGACTGCGCCTTATTTGTCCAAGTCTAAACGAAAAGGCGTAATAACAAACCAGTTTGTGGAACGCATAATGATTGCAGTCACAGAGGTTAATGGGTGTGCAATTTGTTCATACGCCCATACAAAGATGGCACTCGAAGTTGGCATGGGAGACGCAGAAATTCAGAACATGCTGAAAGGCGTTTTGGATGATGTTCCGAGTGATGAAATTCAGGCAATTATGTTTGCTCAGCATTATGCAGACAGTCGAGGGAACCCCTCGAAAGAAACGTGGGATCGAATTCTTGACATGTATGGGACCTCTAAGGCTTTAGGGATTCTCGGAGCGATTCGGATTATAATGATGGGCAATGCACTTGGCATACCATGGAGTGGTATTACCAGCCGATTGAAAGGTAAACCAGACGAACGAAGTTCAGTCTCGTATGAGTTGATGGGGGCAATTATACCGCCTCTTATGATTCCTTTTGCTGGCATTCACGCTATAGTTGCATCTATGCTGCGGATTGATGTGATTTGATTGAAAAAGAAAAATTAAAGCCTTCTTTAATTCAATTTTAACCTCTATATGGTAGGATAATTCATATCAAATGAATGGAGGAAAAGGTATGATTTTAACAACAACACCAACGGTAGATGGCAGAACGATTGTTGAATATAAGGGCATCGTTTTTGGAGAAGTGATTAATGGTGTAGACTTTATTAAGGATTTTGCAGCAGGGCTTACCAACTTCTTTGGTGGACGTTCTGGGTCCTATGAAGGTGAATTGGTAGATGCCAGAGAGTCTGCTCTCAAAGAACTCAGAGAAAGAGCACAGCGTATGGGTGCCAATGCTGTTGTGGGAATTGATATTGATTATGAAGTACTTGGGCAAGCGAATAACATGCTCATGGTTACTGCGTCTGGTACAGCAGTTGTTTTAGAGTAGAGACGAACACTATAAAAGGAGCCTCTTAGGGGCTCCTTTTTCGTGTGTGACTTTTGTTTAAATTCTACTTAAAGTTAATTCTTTATCGCGATGGTCCCCCAAAATACACTCACTAAGCGTACGGTTGGCTTTCCAAGTTAATTTAAGCGTTTTGATGTCTGGATAGTTGGGTTGGTCTGGTTGAAATGATCCACCATCAAATACAGCGGTCAGATCATCTTCATCTTTATCACTTTCACGAATGACAAAATAATTAACTTCCAGTTTCATTTCACTGCCACCAATCCATCGCCTTGATGTTTCTTTAAAGGTATACCCTTTGACTTCAGGTGTCAATTTATTAAGGAAGCCATTATTCCAAGAAATACGCCAGATAGTGCCATCAAATAAGCCACCATTTTCCTTCCATCTCCCCATAATATTACCAGGGAAATAATGTTTGGCAAATAAATCTCCAATGGTCTGTTTCATATCGTCTGAAATATAATTGGTATCACATAAAGTGGGAAAATTCATGTAATTTTCAAACTGCTTGTGCGGTGTTAAGCATCTGGAACCAAACCAACTAAAAATTTCGCCTTCGTTTGCTTTGACAATTAAATTGGCCCAATTGAAGAAGATACTATGATATTTATCAATTGCCTCTCCAATAGTGGCTTGGATATCTGAAACAGTTCCACGTTCAAGTTTCGCGAGGCTAAAAGCAACATCACTCATGTACTGCATAAAGTAAGCATGTCGTTCATCAAAAGCTTCTGTACCGCTGGTGTCACTGTTCATTTCTTCGATAACGTGAACCAATTCGTGATAAAGTGTTTGTACGGCTTTATATGAGTCTAGACTTTCTGGAATCTCACGAAGGTACATAATGTTTTTGCCGGGATGGTACCGTGGATTCCCACTTTTTATCATAACGACATCGGATAAGTAGTCTAGCGCTTCCATAAAAGTATCTATATTGCCTAGAATCATGTTTTTTCCTGCCAAGGTTCCAAGCGGATATTCAATAAACTGACGAATTAATCCTTTTAGGTCTATGCGGGGTAGGAGTAACCCATCAAGTTGAATTTCTCCAATGTTGTCGCCATCGCTTATGATCCGAATCATAATCTCAATTTTATCCAGTTCAGCTTCGGCAAGTGCATTTGCATAAATTCTATATCGTGCATAGGGTTTTTTACTGTCTGCAGCCCCATCATCTGGAAGGAGCTCAGCTATGATTTCGGCATCTTCAACAATCTTTTGCGCAACACCTGGGTCGAGGTGTCCTTGCTTTGATCTTGCATGGAATTCAAATTGAAGCGTATTTGTTAGAGAAACATTTGTTTGTAAGGTTTTAAGTTTTTTATCATAGGTAACTACTTTTATTGGGAGAACAAAAGCTTTGTCGGTTCTTTTTGCAGCCTCATCGTCTTTGTAACATTTGATGACAATAGGCTCTTTAAGTTGTTTTGGAACGAGAATCCCTTCGTTAAGGAAATAGGCAGTATAGACTTTTTCTGCGATGTACCCATTCATATTGGCCCTGATTTTGTAGTCCTTCTTAACGCGGCATGTATGCTTGTTAAATATTTTTTCAGGTTCAGTGATGTTTTCTATTAGGTTTAAATCGACTTTGCTGTCAGTTTCGAGTGTCCGCTCTATTTCAATTAAATTTGCATCAAAATCGTAGTCAAATTGAACAGGAACATTACACTTAATGGAAAGAGGTTCTTCGTTTTTTAACAGGGTTACAAAAGTACCTTCTGTAGGGGAGATATCAAAAGCGGCAAGTGAGAAGTCTAAGTTTGCTTTCATAGCTTGCCCTTCGTAAAGTGCAGCAATTTCAAACCGAATTTGGCCAGAAGCTTTTTCCAATAGAGTTTCATTTGTGGTTATGTAATGATCCGATCCAGAAGATTCGACGACACTACACCCTGTGACGCAGGTTATTGTGGCATCGGCTACAACAGTTGGCTCGCCAAGAATAACCCCATCTTCAATTTCCACTTTCACCACATGTGCTCGAATGGGTACTGGGTCTCCAGGCAATACATAACGGGATTTAGGCGCCTCAACAACAAGTCGTACATAGGATTTCTTTTTAGCCTTAAAATCCATGTTGAGCATGTTGATTATGGATGAAATGCCCACTGCGCCCAAAGAAGATACAAGCATGGTGCCAAAATTCGTAGAACTTGAGTTGGTTACAAAACCTTTTCGTATTTTCATTAAGATTCCCCCCTCATATTTTGATGGCTATCTGTACATAAGTTGATTTCCGGACAAATTGGGCATCCGCCCATGCAGAGACTTCTTCTGTCACAATCTGGACACGCTGTCATGGCATGATTTCTAAAACCGTTAAAAACTTGGCTGTTCCATGCTTGCGTAAGCGTTTTATGTTTTAAATCTACAGTGTGCTTACCTGTCTGGTCAAAGCTACAAGGCCGCATAACAGAATCGGGCCCTATATAGGCAGAAAATCTTCCGGATTCACACGCATCAAAGGTTTCTGGTGAAACTGCTTTTGCAAATGTTACAATTCCCGGAACGCAACAACTGTCAAACCCAGTTCTTTCGGCAATTTCTGGGCGTGTTAAAAGATCAAAGAAAATTTCAACACGAGGATCGCCGTGTTTCAAAACCCGTTCCTGGTCCCCATAGCCAACAGGTTTGTGGAGTAGGAAAACGACGCGGTCAATGCCTTCAGGAATTTTATTTTCAGAGAGCATTTCAATCGCTTCATCAATAGTATTGCCACCGAGTACAAAATGCAGATTTGTTGGCAGGCCGCGTGATGATAGCATTTTAATGGCACGTGTCATATAGGGGGTTTTATAATAACTTACAGCAGCAGCCCCGCAGTAAGTTGCAATTAGATCCGCATGACGTTCTGTAAGTCCATATCCGGATGTGGTTAGATTCGGGACAATGCCAGCGTTTCGAGTAATCCTTAAGATTTCTTCAAAAGATTCATGCATCTCCGGGTCACCTCTACCACCTAGTGCCACCTGGTAAACTTTTCCCTTACTTTGATCAATAATTGATTTGTAGGCGTCCAGTGGCATATTTGGCTCTTTGATTGAGCCGCCCATCTGATAGCACTGTACACCTGAAAGGCGACATTTGCCGGTGAGTCCGTGGTGGCAGTGCCCCATAATGCCAATGTCTAATAAGTGGGGAAATGCGGCCATAAATGGATCTACACCACTGTCGTTTCCAAAATCATCGAGAATGCCACTTCTGTAATAATCCCCATTGTCTGTATTAAAATAAGAGACAAATCCATTTGGATCATACTGTTTATGATAACTCATGAGGCGACTCCTTTTTAAAGAAGAGGGAAAGTCCCGCACCGACAATTAAAAGTAAAATTCCAATGGTGTAATTTGCCCGTTCTGCAAATTGACCAGTTGGGATACTCACAAGAAAGCCTAAAATTAGGCCAATCTTTAAAACGGTCATTTTCTCAAAAGAGTTTTCCAGTCCATGTGGCACAAATTTCAGGACCAAACTTAAGAATTTGCGCGTTATATAATCTATCAGTGCTGGTAAGGGGCCACTCAATCCGGCAAAAACAACAAAAGCCAAAAGAAGGGGCATAAAACTTTTGTCAATTTTTCCATTTCGAGTCACTATATTACTCAGTATAAATGCAAACCCTGATCCCATTAGGACAAGGCTCCAGTTGCTAATTTGTTCCTTGATGTCTGTCAGGGCGCGTACAAATAGACCTGTGTTTTTTGAAAAAGGTATTGTGAGTGTTTTATCCTTTTTAAACAGACTGGTAAATAGTGGAATCAATAGGCCGGTTAAGGTTAATATGTAGAGTGTTTTTCCAACGAAAGCGGCGACATAGCCAGCAAAAGTAGGCTTCATAAAACCGGCATAACTCATGGGACCACTTCTGGTTGCAGTAATGTACCTTAAAAATGACCCTAGGGGTTCTCGGTTAAAGAAGGAGAGAATGCCCCCGATAACAGGAATGCGATAAGTGGTATACATATAGTCCACCCCAACAATCAACCATAAGGCTAATAAAATGGTAAGGACCAATGCATTGCGCTTTAAATAAGCAATAAGTGCGCCCTTCATGCCACCTGGATAAAGGCTCTTAGATGTGCTGTTTCCTAATGACTCAAGTGGATCATCGTACTCGTAAAATTCTTCTAACAGGACTCTTTTGGGCAAAGATTCGGTACTAGTGTTTTCGCTTGCAACCACAAAATCCTCCCCAAAATTCTCGTCCGAAATTGGAACATTTTCATATAGAATCGCTTCTTCAACGACGCTATCTCTCGGTGTTCTACCCTTTTCACCCATGATACCACCACCTTTTTGAATTTTTTGTTATTGACATTTATACCCGAAAAACAAAAAATATGTGCATTAAGTTATAAAAATAAAGAAGGATAAAATTAACCATTGACATACATGGATAGTGTTACAGATATTTCTGGAAGACGATATTTGGAGTAGATAAATTGAATCCATTTAATGAAATATACAGGTATCAATTTTATCGTGGAAGCATTGTTACAAACTGGAGATACAGGTCTGGTTTGTCCTTGGGGAAATCTTACGAAGACTATTGGACGGAAAAATGGGCCAATCAATTAGGGGGTAAGATAAACAAATTTTTTACAAGATAAATGAAAAATAACTATAATTTTATCTGGTTATTTGATTTTGCTGGAAAAAGACATTTCCCAACTAAAGTAATCGTTGTTTGTGTTTTTTTTATAGGTTAAGAAAGCTGAAAATTTTTCCCCTTTTTTATTGGTAAATTGATTGCTGAATACTTCACCAGTTTCAAGCAATTTTTTTACTGTATTTTTATTGGGCGTTACCTTGAGTGCCTCAAGATAGCGGTCGTTTTTCCAGACGACAAACTTACAACCACTTTTCCAGTTGGAGCATCCAAATCCCTTTTCACCTTCAACAACATCAGAGCCGCAAACAGGGCATTTACCAAGAGATTCTCGTGTTTGTTTTTTGTTTTGTTCTAAATCTTGAATGACATGAAAAGCATCTTCTTTAATGGCGTAGACGGCGTCTTTTGTAAAATCTGTTATGGTTTTCATGAAGTCATCTTTGCTGATGGTATTTTTGCCTATATCGGAAAGCGATTTTTCAAGCCGTCCCGTGTACTCCAAATCAAATAGGGATTGAACTGGAAAGAGTTCCACCATTTTACGGCCCATTTCTGTACAGGTGAGGGATTTTCCTTTGGCTTCTATATAACCAACCCGTTTGAGTTTGGTTATGGTTTCAGCTCTTGTAGCAGGCGTTCCAATGCTAAATCCACTGAGGATAGATTCAATCATTTCACTGTCCATTTCGCCGGTAGAATCATCGGTAGGTTTATAATTGCGACCGCAGGTTTCCATAACACGAAGCAAGGTTTTTTCAGTATGTCTTTTGGGTGGGTTCGTGGTTTTTTTGTCAATCTTGAATCCTATAGGGGTTACAGAATCTCCTTTTACAAGATTGGGCAAAAGAACTTCTTTGCTTTTAATTTTTTCAACTTGTCGCCAGCCTTCGATACGTTGAATCCTACCTTTTGTTATGAATTTAGAGTCTTTTACCAATGTTTTCACAGTGACTTCATCGTGCTCGGCAATGGGCATAAATTGCATAATAAATCGATTCTTAACGGCTTCATAGACCACTTTTTCATCGTTAGAGAGCCCTTTTCCAATAAGATAAGTTGGGATAATGGCACTATGGCTTTCTACTTTTGTATTGTCAAAAACTCTTTTTTGCGTGTGAAACTGAATTTCATGTGCATATGGCAGACCTTTTTGATGAATGGCCAGAACTTTTTGAGTTTTTTCTTTTAGAGTGTCTTCAAGTGCCAAACTTGCTGTTCTGGGGTAGGTTATGAGTTTTTTCTCATAGAGACTTTGTGCCACTTTTAGCACTTTATCAGAAGTCCAGCCCTTATTTTTACTGGTAACATAACCTTGAAGTCCTGAAAGATTGAATAGGCTTGGGGGGTACTCTCGTTTGTTCTCCACAGCCTGATCCGACACGATAGCCTTTGCACCTGTGAACGATTCTTTGAGGGTTTTAAGAGCAGTTACATCTTCAAACTTATCCCCTTCTTCTGTTGTATAGATGCCGTCATAGGTTTCCCCCTCAGTTGATTTGAATTGGCCAAGCATCCGATAATAGGCATCACTTTTGAAGTTTTCAATTTCAAGGTCTCTGTCATAGATGATTTTAAGCGTTGGCAGCAAAACACGCCCTACATTAAGGGCTTTACCGAAGCCTCTTTGGTATTTAAGGGTTGCAACTGAAGTAAGATTGATTCCAATTAACCAATCCGCCCATTGCCTACTGACACCTGCATCTCTAAGAGGGGTCATTTTTTCATTGGAGATAAGTTTGGACATCCCATTTAAAACTTCATCAGGGGTCCATTCATTTAGGAGCAATCGTTCAACAGGTTTGCCTGAATTTGTATGTTCAATGGTTATATCGCCTATGATTTGACCTTCTCGGTCATAGTCACATGCAGAAATAATGCCATCTACATCCGCACGTGATATTAATGTTCTTATCACTTCCAATTGCTTTAAGGCATCCTCTTTTGACTTGTATTTAAAAGTATCAGGAATAAATGGAAAGTTGTCCATTTTCCAACTGGCCATATCTGAATCGTAATCTTTTGCATCATAGAGTTCCAAAAGATGTCCGTAGGCCCAGGTGATGATATAGTCAGGCCCTTCTAAAAAGCCATCACGTCTGGTTTTAATCTTAAGTGCATCTGCTATATTTCTGGCTACAGATGGTTTTTCAGCGATGATTACTTTTGACATGGTAAGCTCCTTTTATTGCGTATTTAAACGTGTATAATTTATGTTAATTATACTAAAATCTCGTTTAGATTGCTAATTTAAAAGGGTATAATGAAGATTAAGTGTCATAATTAAAATTTAGTCATGCTGATTTTGGGGGTTTTAAGTCGATGTAGTAGAAAAGCAGGTGATAAAATGGATATATATGGTGTCATAAAAAAAGACAAACAGATTACCAAGTTTAATTTCTATGGATTCTTTAAAAATTTAAGATTTTTTGAGCCCTATTTGGTGTTTTTTTTAATGGGACTGGGATATAGCCTCTTTCAAATAGGGATTCTATATTCAATTAGAGAGGCGATTACTTATATTTTTGAAGTGCCAAGTGGCATCATGGCAGATCAATTCGGCAAGAAAAAGGTCCTGCTTATGTGCTTTGTTTTCTATATGATTTCTTTTGTTTTTTTCTTTTGGAGTCTTAATTTTAGCATTTTAATTGTGGCCATGATATTTTTTGGACTGGGGGAAGCTTTTCGGTCAGGGTCTCATAAAGCTCTAATTTTATCTTATTTAGAACACAAAAATTGGTATACACATAAGGGATTTGTTTATGGAAGAACACGTGCGTATTCCTTACTGGGATCATCTTTATCTGCTTTTATATCAATTTTGATGGTTTTGAATCTACCGTCCATAAGGTGGGTGTTTTTAATAAGTTTATTGCCTTATCTTATTGATTTCATGTTGGTTTTGAGTTATCCAAGTGCACTTGATGAGAAGACAGAATCGGTTACATCTGTGAAATCATTTTATAAAGAAAGTCTAAATGCTATTAAAACTATTTTTTCTGAAAGTGGGTTGATGAAAATTGTCATCAGTTCAGCCACCTTTGATGGTGTTTTCAAGACCCTTAAAGACTATATTCAGCCTGTTTTGGTGAGCCTAATAACTGCCATTGGAATCACGAAAATTGGAAGCGATTCAGTGGGTGACCAATTAACAGTCTATTTAGGACTTGTTTATGGTGTTTTTTACATTTTCAGCGCGCTGGCATCAAGAAATGTGTACCGTTTGACTCAAAGATATAGTCCATCAAGTGTCTTTAATAGAATGTATGATCTGATGGGGGTTGCACTTGTACTATTAGCCTTTGCGCTTAATCAAGACTATTTGATTATGACAATACTTGTCTTTTTTAGTCTCTACGTGATGAAAGACTCCCGCAAGCCTGTTTTTGTAGATTTTTCAAGTGATTATATGAAAAAAGACCAACGGGCGACGGTTTTATCTATTGAAAGTCAGTTACGTTCTCTACTGGTGGTTACCCTAGCACCAATTTTAGGATGGGTAGCCGATCAATTTTCTTTACAGATTATGTTTTTGGGAATTGGAGGGCTTATTATAATCGGCAATCGAATTTTGAAAGTAAGATAAGTGTAAATATAATTTTACTGGGTATTCACATGAAAGTAACACACCTCATCTAGCAGTGAAAGTATGTTTTTGCTAGCATGAGTATAAGTCTTACTAAAGAAAGGGTGGCTTAAAAGTGAAAAACAAGTTAATTGGTTTATTGGCAGGTATTGTAATTGTTGCACAGTTGGTGCCATTTAATCTTTCGGCAGCAGAAGCACAGACTTATGTAATCCAACCCGGAGACGTTTTATGGCGTATTGCTCAGGATTATGACATGATGTGGGAAGATTTAGCTGAGTTTAATGAACTTGAGAACCCTCACATGATTTATGCAGGTGATGAACTCCAAATTCCTGGACCAGAGGATGAAACCGTCTCGGTTAGAATTTTACACACCAATGATCACCACAGCCATTTGGAAAGTTCCCCCTATGATTTGACTTTTAATGGTGTTCCAACTCGGGTAAATATTGGTGGATTTTCCAGTATTGCCACTGTTATTGAAGAACACCGTAATGACAATACAATTGTTTTAAACAATGGGGAATTAAATGGAACACTTTATTTTTCTTTGTTTAAAGGTGAGGTAGATTTCAAAGTTTTTAATGCTTTGGGAATTGATGCTTATGCTCTTGGAAATCATGAGTTTGATGAAGGGGATGGACGTCTTGCTGAACTCATTGAAATGACAGAATTCCCAATTATTTCTTCAAATGTACAGCCAAACGAAAACAGTCCTTTATATGCTGTAAAAGACAGAATAAAGCCTTATACAATTCAAGAAATTGATGGCGAAAAGATAGGTATTATCGGAATTTTGAAAGTTGAAAAAACTAAAAGCTCTTCGTTGGCGTCTGATGATTTGATGTTTACAGAGGAAATCGAAACGGCACAAAAATACGTTGCAGAGTTAGAAGAACAAGGTGTCAATAAGATTATTCTTTTAAGTCATGTTGGCTATTATAATGATTTTTTGCTGGCTGAAAATGTACCTGGTGTAGACATTATAATTGGTGGCGATACGCATGACTTGTTGGGCGATGAAACTGAATTGAATGAAGCTGGGTTGGCACAGGACTATTACGGTCAAACAGGCCCATTTGCGGGATATGAACATGGTAATTATGAAGAAAATCCTACCATTGGTGAGTACCCAACAGTTGTAGAAAGCAGTGATGGCAACCCAGTTTATATTGTTACCGCATGGGAATACGCACATGGATTGGGAAAAATGGATGTTGAATTTACCAAGGATGGTACTGTTAAAGCAATTGATGGAAATATAATTATACCAGTTGCAGGTCCATTTTTACAAAAAGATAGCGAAGGCAATCAAGTTGAAGTGGACGCCACAACTTTGGAAAGTATAGAGCAAGTGATTGAGTCTTCTCCAATTTTAACAAAAGCAAAAGTTTCTGAAACTGTGGAAGCTATTATCAGCCCCTATAAAGAAGAGATGCAAGCTTCTATGGAAACTGTTATTGGTAAGATTTCAACAAATATGAGCGCGGATCGTATTCCAACACCTTTTGAAAATGGCGAAACACCAACAGGAAGTTATGCAGGCTATGTTGTTGCAAAAGCCTTTGCAAATGCAAATCCTAGAATTGATGTTGCAATTCAAAATGTTGGTGGTGTTAGAAGCGCTTTCTATGAAGGTGACTTTACTGTTAATCAAGCAATCACAACACTTCCTTTTTCAAACACAGTTGTGATGATGGATATGACCGGGCAAGAAATTGTAAATGTCTTGAATCAATCGGCATATTATGCCCTTAATTCGGGCTCAACAGGTGCATTTCCTGCTTCGGCAAACCTTAGATACGATGTCTTCTTAAGTGAAGAAGAGGGTAAAGTTATTCAGAATGTTGAGGTCAAAGACCATGAAAGCGTTTGGGCACCTATTGATTTAGAAAAGAAATATACCGTTTCAACCAATAGTTTTACAGCTTTAGGCAAAGACAATTATTTGGAATTTGAAAAGGTACGCGATTCAGCAGATGCAAATTTTGAAGACACATATATCAACTATTATGTGCCGCTAAAGGAATTTATTGAAGGATTACCAGATAAAACTTTACAACCAATTGATACAGAGGACTACTGCTTGAAATCTGTAACTGAATGATAGGAAGATGAGGCTGAAATCAATTTGATTTCAGCCTCATTTTAATTATTAGTGACTTGCAAATGATTTTTGGGTATTATTAACATAAAGTATTCTAAAAAGGGGGGATTGTGATGAAAAAAGTACTGTTAATCATTTTGTTTTTAATTGTAATTGTGGCTGGGGGCGCCTATGTTATGATTAGCACAGGTGAGAAAGTAGACGTAGTGTGGACGGAAAATGATTTTGAAACAGCACTGGATAAAACTCAGATTCAAGTTGAAACAGTTGAAGAAATTAATCTTTTAACATTGGCAAAAGGGGATTTTACTGTAAGTGGAACAAATGCAGTTGATGTCAGTTTTACAAATTCGGAAATGAGCGCATTGATTGACAAGGCCAATGCCAATGGAGGACCTATAAAAGATTTTAGAGTGGCGTTTAATGGAAATAATGAAGGTGAAATTAGTTTTAAGTTAACCGATGCGATTATTGATTTTCTAGAAGAAGAAAATATACTCTCTCAATCGGATCTTGGTCTTATAACAAATTATATGGGCTCTCCAGTTGCTTCAGTTGGTAGCGTTACAGATACCATCGTAAATTTTATAAGTGGGATTGCTGCCAATAAACCTGTCTATGCTTCGGGAACTTTAGTGAAGGATTCGAATAATTCAGTGACTCTAAACATATCATCTCTTAAGGTTGGCCAAGTGGTAATGAGTCAATCGGTTATTGACCGTGTAGAGTCAGAAACTTTACGGTTTGTGAATGGTCTTTTAAGTGAAGTTAATGGTATATCAATTGAAGAATTACGTGTTGAGAATGGTGAGCTTTATTACAAGGGAACCCTACCTGCTGAAATCAAAGGTGTAAAACTGCAATAAATAGAGAAAAAGCCAAGCCTACGGGATATCTCTTCCTGTGGGCTTGGCTTTTTTGGATTTTTATTTCATATAATGGGCCAAATTGGCATTTAGATCAATTCGTCCTTCAATTAGAGGTTTTTTTGTGGTCATCAAGATTGATATACCAGGTCCATGCCCGTTCTTAATACAATCAGAGTGAACAATGATTCCAATGGAAACAGCACCTTCAAGGTAACCACCGAGACCGTATGAGCAATCTGTGTTTTCAATTAGAACAAAATCACCAAATCTTAGAGAATTCAATCCCAATCGCTTGATTTCAGTCATATCTGATGTGATCAGGTCATAGTCTCCAGCTTGTGAATACGGTGCGCCAACGCCAGAGCCCATTAAACCATGTGGGATTTTTGCTGTAACTGGGACACTTAGCTTACCATCTATTTCTTTGACGCCCATTTTTTCAAAAATAGTTGGGTCTAAACTCATCATCTTTATTTCAGGGTAGTCTAAGAGTTCAAAACCTTGACCGAATCCTTTGATTAGAATTTTATCATCTGTTGTCATTTGTTCTAAGGTATCTTGGTCAAACTGGACCATAACGTGGTCCACACCACCATGTGAGCCTAAGACATAGCCAATAGCGCCTTTGGCATCTCCAGTGACAATTTTAGCTTGATTGCCTGCACAAGCAAAAACGTTAAGGGCATGATTTGAAGGCCCATCTTCATTTTTTATGGTGACACCAGGTTCGATATGGTCTCCAGCCCAGCCATAAACAGAGTCACCAACTTTAACATTATAATTAATGGCACCTGTACCGGGAATTACATAGGGCTTTCCATCCGTATCAACGCGGTAACCCCCAAATTTTGGATGGGATACTTTACCCATGACGCTGTGCATGATGACACGATCTTTGTTTGTTCTCATAATGAAACTCCTTGTATTTAGACTTTACTATATTATAACAGATTTATTTTTTGCTTTGGGTTATCTTTGCAAGTTTTGAAGCAACATCAGGCACATACGTCATTGAATCGATTGGTGGCCTTACATAGCCTGAATTCTCTTGTCTTTCTGGCAAAATGAGTTTTTTATTTTCTATGTCTTCATATGGAATTTTTGAGAGGAGATGTGAAATACAGTTGATTCGCGCATTTCGTTTGATATCTGATTCTATAACATACCATGGTGAAGTTTTGGTGTCTGTGTATTGAAACATAACATCTTTAGCCTTGGAATACTCAACCCATCTGGATCTAGCTTCTAAATCCATTTCACTTAACTTCCAATTTTTAGTTTCATCGTTGATCCGGTCTTGAAATCTTTTTTCTTGCTCCTCATCACTAACAGAAAACCAGTATTTAATCAGTGTAATGCCAGATCGAATCAGCATATCTTCAAATTCTGGAACAGACTTAAGAAATTCCCAGTATTCATCATCTGTACAAAACCCCATAACGCGTTCTACACCTGCTCGGTTGTACCAACTTCTGTCAAAAAGAACCATTTCGCCTGAACTTGGCAGATGTGCAACATAACGCTGGAAATACCACTGTGAAACTTCTTTCTCAGTGGGTTTTGGTAGAGCAACAACGCGACAAGTTCTAGGGTTTAGACTTTCTGTAATGCGTTTGATAGCGCCGCCCTTTCCTGCGGCATCCCGACCCTCAAAAATCACCACAACTTTTAGGCCTGTGTGAACGACCCATTCTTGGAGTTTGACCAATTCTTTTTGCAGGTCCGATAATTCCTTCAGATAAACCTTTTTAGGCAGTTTCATATGAACCTCCTTGATTCTTTTTAAACTACATACCCAAATAAGAGTGAAACCATGCAGTATATTCTGTTGACAACCATATGTTGTGTGATGTAAAATAAGTTATACTTTATATTGTGTCTACAGGTCTTTTGTTAAAAGGGAAGGAAGTGAAAGTCTTCCACAGCCCCCGCTACTGTAAGTGTGATGACCGCTGTAAACCACTGTTGAAAAATGGGAAGGGCAGCCAGTAAAATGATCACGAGTCAGGATACCTGCCTGTAGATGTGCACTCAGTCTTCGGTGGGAAGAATGAAAATGAATTTTTTCGTTTGTTGAACGCTACCGGTGGGTAGCGTCTTTTTTTTGCCCACGTATCAAGGTTTATGAAAGGAGCAAAACATGATTCAAAAGGTTGTTAAACGAGAAGGGCAAGTTGAGGCTTACTGTGCCGATAAAATTGCTGCAGCTATGACAAAAGCATTTGTGGAAACAAAAATCAGTCCAAAGTCAGATATAAAGGCCTTGGTAGATGGCGTTGAGCAAAAGTTAAATCGTTATTCTGTCCATATTGAAGAAATTCAAGATGCAGTGGAAGAGACGCTCATGAAAAGCGGTTACTATGAAGTGGCGAAGGCTTACATCCTCTATAGAGAAGAACATGCGAAAAAACGCCTGGGCATTGATCACTATATCAATAAGATTGATGAATATATGGACCGAAGCGATTGGCGTGTGACAGAAAATTCCAATGCCCATTATAGTTTTGGTGCCCTTAACAAGTATATTTCTGAAATGCAATCTAGAGACTACTGGTTACACCGCGTTTATCCTGCAAACATTTCAAATGCCTATAAGAATGGAGATTTTCACATTCATGATTTAGGGTCGTTAACCGTGTATTGTTGCGGTTATTCTTTGATGGATGTCATCAACAAGGGGGTAAAGGGGGTTAGTAATATCCCAAGTTCGAAACCTGCTAAGCATTTTAGCAGTTTACTTGCTCAGATAGCAAATCTTACAACCGTTTTCCAAAATGAGATAGCAGGTGCTGTTGCCTTTAGTTCCTTTGACACTTTAACAGCCCCCTTTGTAAAAGAAGACGCTTTGTCTTATGAAGAAGTAAAGCAAGTGATGCAAAGTTTTATTTTTCAGATCAACTCCAATAGTAGAGGTGGTGCAGAACCTGCATTTTCCAACTTAACTTTTGATCTCATGGTGCCTGAGGACATGAAAGTAAAACCCGCTGTAGTTGGTGGGAAATTTATGACTTATACGTATGAAGCCTGTCAAAAAGAAATGGATCTTATTAATAAGGCCTTTTATGAAGTGATGTTGGAAGGGGATTCAAACGGTGCTGTTCATAGTTATCCTATCCCTACCTACAATATACACAAGGCTTTTGACTGGAACAGGGAAACAGACGCCTTGCTTTGGGAAATGACTGGGAAATATGGCATTCCGTATTTTGCGAATTTCATTAACTCTGACATGAACCCAGAAGATGCTAGAAGCATGTGCTGCAGACTTCGACTTGATAAACGCGAACTTGTTAAACGAAATGGCGGGCTATTTGGTTCCGGAGAAAAAACGGGCTCAATTGGGGTCGTGACACTAAATCTGCCAAGATATGCCTATGAAGCAGACCATAAAGAGGCTTTTTTTGAGATTCTGGACCGAAATATGGAACTGGCTAAAGATTCTTTGATTCTTAAGCGAAAATTTTTAAAGGAACAATTGGATCGTGGGTTATTGCCTGCGTTTATGGAATATATTGGTGGACTTGAAAATCATTTTAGTACAATTGGATATGTGGGTGCCAATGAAATGTGTGAAAATTTAATTGGAAAAGATATTCTCTCTGAAGAAGGGCACGCACTCACTTATGAGGTTTTGATGTACATGCGTCATAAAATTCAAGATTTTCAGGAAGAAACAGGAGATCTTTTCAATCTTGAAGCTACGCCAGCTGAAAGTACAGCTTACAAGCTTGCTAGCCGTGATAAAATGCTTTATAAAGAGATTAAAACGCAAGGGGATTCAGTTCCATATTACACAAACAGCTGTCATGTCCCTGTTCATAAAGTGACGGATATTCATTCGCTCTATGAACATCAGCATAAACTTCAGGCTCTCCACACCGGCGGGACGGTTATCCATAATTATTTGGAAACATCCGTTTCAGGAGAAAAGGCAAAGGCAATTGTAAAGTATGTAACTGAGAACTTTGAAGCGCCTTACACGTCTTTATCTCCTGTCTATAGTATTTGCAAAACTCATGGGTTTATTCATGGTGCCTACGATGTTTGCCCCAAGTGTGGGGCGTCGGTGGAAAAATATCAGCGTGTAACAGGGTATATTCGTCCAATAAGCCGATTTAATGATGGTAAAAAAGCAGAATACAAAGATCGTAGACAGATTGGAGTCTCTTATGAAAATATCTTTGCAAACACCTATACGTTATAAGGGGATTGTACACAATGTATTAAACGATGCACCCTTTATAGGGGCAATTGTCATCGCAAATGCCTGTCATAGGGCGTGTCCTAATTGTATAAATGAGCATTTGAAAACAGATGCAATGGCACAAGTAAACACAGCCGGTGAGATTTTAAATCGGGTTTGTGAAAATGGTTTAAATCAAGGCGTTATTTTTTCTGGATTAGAATGGACAGAACAGCCTGATGATTTAAGAATTCTGGTGAAGGGCGCCTTAGAAAGAGGTCTTGAGGTGATGATTTATACACACCAGGATGAACATGTATTTTTGGAAAACTTTTCAGAATTTATTGGAAAACCCATTTATGTAAAATTTGGATTTTATGATGAAACGGTGTGCGACAACACTCACACGTCATTCGGCGTTTATTTGGCATCTAAGAATCAATATATAAAATTTTTAGCGTAAAGAGACTTGAAATCAACCTCATTTTTGTATATTATGTATTTCTTATCATTGAAATAAAAAATGGGAAGGCTATTATGTCCGTTAAGTGTAAAATATGCAACAGTGGAACAAGAATTTCTACACATCCAAAAGAGGGAAGTGTCTATTATGTGTGTCCAGTTTGTGAGTTTATTTCGTTAGATTCGAAGTTTTATTTAAATGAGCGTCAGGAACTCGAACGCTATGGAAGTCATAATAATTCTGTGACGGATTTAAGATACGTGGCGTATTTTAAAACTTTTATTGAAGAAACGATTATGAATTTTATTGGAGAGGGCAAAACGGGTCTTGATTTTGGAAGCGGGCCTGAACCTGTACTTGCAACACTACTTGAAAGAGATTATGATTTTGACATGGATGTATATGATAAATTTTTTGCCAGTGAGCGCGTCTATGTGGGCAAACAGTATGACCTAATTACATCTACAGAAGTGGTGGAGCACTTAGATGACCCACTTAACTATTTTAAGGTATTTAAGGATTCTTTGAAGGCAGATGGCATTCTGGCAATTATGACACAATTTCATCCTGTAGAGGATTCGGTTTTTTGGAACTGGCATTATAGAAGGGACCCGAGTCATATTTCTTTTTACACCCCCAGAACGATGGCGAAAATTGCATCTATACTGGGATTTGAAGTGCTTTATAGTGATGCATATAAAAATACAGTCTTTAAACATAAAAGAAACGCGCCAAGCTGAAGCAATTGAATTCAGTTTGACGCGTTTTATTTAAATGCCCATAAATGTAAATTTGTCCGTTTGTTCATCAATAATTTTTTCGATAGATTTGCCAGCGCCATGTCCTGCTTTTTCGTCAATTCGAATGAGCATAGGGGCATCGCTGGTGTTTTTTGCCTGCAAAGTTGAAATGTATTTAAATGAATGCGCTGGAACGACTCGATCATCGTGGTCAGCAGTCATGACCATAATGGCTGGATAGTCTTTTGCTTCAATGTTATGCAGTGGTGAATAGGCATATACTGTCTTGAAGTCGGCTTCTTCTTCAGGGTTTCCATATTCTACCACCCATCCCCAACCAATGGTAAATTTGTGGTATCTGAGCATATCCATTACCCCAACTTGAGGGAAAACGGCTTTAAAAAGATCAGGCCTTTGGTTGACTACAGCGCCCATTAAAAGGCCGCCATTAGAGCCACCTTGTATGGAGAGTTTGGCACTAGAGGTGTATTTTTTTTCAATGAGTGTTTCTGCAACGGCAATGAAATCATCGAAAACATTTTGTTTTTTATGGCGCATGCCATCTCTGTGCCACCCTTCACCGTATTCTGAGCCACCTCGAATATTGGCTTGTGCATAAATTCCCCCTTGTTCAATTAGATATATGTTGGCAGGGTTATAGGCAGGTGGAAGTGATATGTTAAAGCCACCATAAGCATAAAGTAATGTGGGGTTTTTTCCGTTGAGTTTCATATCTTTTTTATGTGTTAAAAATACGGGCACTTGAGTTCCATCTTTGCTGGTGCAGAATATTTGTGTTGTTGTTAAGGCATTTACATCATAAGTGAGTGTCGATGTTTTAAAGGGGGTTATTTCATATGTTTTTTTGTTGAAGGCCATTAATGCAAGTGGTGATACAAATGAGCCATAAGTGAAAAGTATTTCTTCAGAGTCATCTGATGCACTCATGTCATAGACCATTCCAATTCCAGGCAGTGCCCATTCTGTTTTAGGATTTCCCTTTGCATCCATTAAAATAACTTTTGAAACAACATCCTCAAGATAGATCAGAACAAAAAGATCTCCAAATTTCCATGCATTTTGCAGGTTGAGTGCGCCTTCTGCTATAAAATCTTTTTGCTCTAATGTGTTTGGATTGATTTGAATAATTTTTTTTCTAAAAGCCTTGTCATCTGTGAGGAAGTATAGCCATTCATCCGATTCACCTAGATAATCGTATTCATAGTTAAATCCTGTAAATAGTGTTTTGAAAGGTCCGGTTTCTTGTGCGGGTTTAATTCGAATCTCGTTGCCATATGTGCCTTCGGAGAGCGTTAGTATGAGATTTTTAGTGTCCTTTGATACAGTAAGGCTGCTATAGCGCAATGGGTGCTTAGGATCTTCAAAAATGAGTTTGTCTTTAGACTGGTCAGTCCCTAATTTATGGTAGTAGATTTTCATGTTTTCGTTTTTGGCGGAAAGTTCTTTGCCAGTTTCTGGTTTTTCGTAGCTGGAGTAATAGAACCCATCATTAAGCCAAGAGACAAGTGTGAACTTAACATTTTTTATGGTATCTTTTAAAGGCTGTTTATTTTCCAAATCTAAAATTATGATTTCCTGCCAGTCAGAGCCTGATTCTGATTTAAGGCAGGCAAGGTAACGGTGGTCTTTAGAAGCACCATTAAGGGTAACGGCTACAGTACCATCATCTGATAGGGTATTGGGGTCAAGTAGAATTTCCGGTTTGCCCTGAAGGCCTTTTTGGATATAGTAAACGTATTGACTTTGAAGCCCTGAATTCATACTAAAAACGATAGAGTCGCCAATTCGCCGAACACCACCAAATTTCTCATAATTGTAGAGTTCTTTAAGTCTGGTCTTAATATTTGCCCGACCTGGCATTTGTGAAAGAACGGATTCTGTCAGGGCGTTTTGTGCTTTTATCCAGTCTTTTAAATCAGGGTCAGAGTCGTCTTCCATCCATCTATATGGATCTTCCACCTGCTGACCAAAATGAATTTCTTTAACATCTTCTTTCCGAGTACTTGGGTAAGTATACATAATTGTCCTCCATTTATTTTAATTCATGTCTCTAATTATTGTTTCTATATAAAATTAAAAAATCCTTCTTTGGGGACGGAGGAAAAATGGACCCCTGACCTGTCCCTGAATGAAAATATTGTTTGCCAATTTTTTTCAAGTTAGCGTGCTGTGTTAAGCTCACAACTTGCATGGATTCAATATATTTTAAGATATTTTTTGAAAAAAATTCTTTTTGCTCATGAACAGCATCCCCAATTAGGAGGGTCATACTACTACTCAAAAGTGATTTTAAATCAGTGGAAAACTTTACATTTTGAGTCACTATTTTTTCTAATGTCAAGGATGAAAAATATATCAGTTTTTTGAGGGTATCTGTTTTTGAAGTTAATGAATTTTGAGTTGAAAAGAGTGTAGAATGATTAACAGAAGCATCGATTTTCATATCCTGTAGGTCATCTGCCAGTTGAAGGACGATGCCATATCCAATTAGAAAGTCTAGTTGTTCATTCGAAAGTGTCCCTAAAACAAGATAGCCATCCGCCACAACGGAGGCAGCCCCCTTGTTGAAAGTTAAATATTTTAGAGTGTCCATTGATAAACTGCTGTTTTGCTGTTCAAGACTGTCGACCTGTGCTTTGTGAATCTGGAGCAAACTTTCATAGATTTCTGGATATTTTAAACGTGGGTACTGAAATTCGATTAATGAAACCATCTCAAAAACATCAGATTCATGTCTATTGTTAGAATATATTTGTTCACCACGCAATCGTTGCCCTAATTTTTCTACAAATACTCTTTTTTCATGCATGCTTATGTCTAAGGTATCCATAAGATTGTCTGTCAAAGGATAAAGCATACTATATGCAAACATAGCATCAGTAAGTTCAAAAGGTTGTCCAGCCATCATTTGGATAGCATTCATAATCCAAACATTTCGAAGTGCTTGGAATATGGATTCTTCATCAATATCTTCCCATCTTGTTTGAACACGCGTGATGAAAGTCTCAGTTGTTTTTATGTAATCTCCAATAACAGATTGATTAATGACTTTTGCATTTATGTTAAGCCACAGTGAAACAAGCGTCATAAGATGTGTGTGTGTTTCAGGTGTAATTTTTTTATCTTTGCGGACCATTTCGCAAACTTGTTTTAATTTCATTTTAAGGCGGAAGTAGCGAATGGCTTGCTTTGTTGAGTAAAAGGGTCTGATTTTAAAAACTGAAGGTATAGGAGAGGGTGTGTAATGGTCCCAAGTATTAAGATATTCATTTAATAGTTTATCGTATCGTTCATACATTTAATAAACCTGCTTTCATTAGTATAAAATGAGTATGACATATGAATATTGGAATTGGGTTAAAATTTTTCGTTTGGGGACGGAGGAAAAATGGACCCCTGACCTGTCCCTAATTGAATGAGTGTGTATTACCGTGCTTAAATGGGTAAACATAAAGACAAATCGATTAAAATGGGGGTGTGTTTCATGGAAAATGGAAGTATGGGTCCGTTTTTCCTCCGTCCCCAAACGAAAAAATGAAGGAGGCGTTATGGGTATTCATATACGTAATTTTGGGATTACTTTTTTTGTATTTATGGTGGTGGATTTAATATGGCTAGGGCTGATTGCCAAGAATCTTTACGCGAAATATTTGGGATATATTATGGCCGAAAAAGTCAATTGGTCGGCAGCAATTATCTTTTATATTCTTTTTATCATTGGACTTATTTACTTTGTAATAACACCAGCTGATTCCATAAAAGACGTGATTGTTAGTGGGGCACTATTTGGATTGATAACGTATGCAACGTACGACTTAACCAATCTTGCAACACTGAAGAATTGGCCAATTACCATAACAATTATCGACTTGATTTGGGGTACGACGCTTGCAACAGTAACCTCAGCAGTGAGTTATTTGATTATTAATGGGCTTGGTAAATAAAAGACACGTCTGTAAAGTTAAAGCCCTTTACAGACGTGTAATTTTTTGTTGAATAAACGATTCAATAGCTTCTAAACGGCTAAAATCTTTTTCAGTAAGAATTGTAATGGCCTTTCCTTTTTCGCCAGCCCTTCCAGTACGTCCAATACGGTGTACATAATTTTCAGGATCATCCGGCAAGTTATAATTAAACACATGGGTAAGACCCGTTACATCAATGCCTCTAGCAGCTACATCTGTTGCAACTAAATACTGAATTTTGCCATCTTTAAATTGAGTCATAACGGACTCTCTTTTGGCTTGAGTCAAATCGCCATGAAGGGCATCCACACTATAACCATACGCTTTCATTTCATCACATAGAGATTGTGTACCCTTGCGGCTACGACAGAAAATAATGGATTGCCCCGGTTTTTCAGTTGTCAGCAGGGTGGTAAATGTATCGAATTTCTTTCTGCCAGACGTTTTTATTACCCAATGATCAATTTCATCCAGTGTTATTTTTTGTTTAGGTGCTTGAATAGAAAGCGGATTAACAAGGTGCTTTTTTGAAAATAAAAGCACATTTTTGCTCATTGTTGCTGTAAAACAAAGGGTTTGATGTTTAGAGGGAAGATATGAAAAAATAGCTTCAACTTCTTTTTTAAACCCTATGTGAAACATTTGATCCGCTTCATCTACAACCATAAACTCTATAGAATTTAGGGATATGGATTCTCTTCGGATATGATCTAGTAATCGTCCAGGCGTGGCTATTATCAGATGCGTTTGACCTTGAAGCTTATGCAGTTGAGCTTTTACATCTTGTCCACCGTAAGCGGCGAGAATGCCAATTTCTTGATAGATGGAAATAGATCGCGCAACCTGAGTAATCTGTATGGCCAATTCCCGAGTTGGTACAAGGACCAAAGCTTGGACATTTGGCGTATTTACATCAATTTGTTGAATAATAGGCAACAAAAATGCAAGTGTTTTGCCTGTCCCGGTTTGGGCTTCTGCAAGCAAATCAATTTTTTTGAGAATTTCTGGAATTGCCATCCTCTGAATTGGCGTGGGGCGGTCGATGCCTTGTTCATCAAGAGTGTAAACCAAATCGTTTTTTATACCAAGTTTATAAAATGTCATAAAGACTCCTTTTTGTTATTTAACAAGGCATTATATCATGAAATGAAATGTTGTACAATTGCAGCCAGTTCGTTATAATAAACTGTGATTTTAAAATAAGAATGGAGGGGGCAGAATGTCTGAATGTAATATGATGGAACAGGAAGCTATATTGGTAGAATATCAGGCATTAAGGGATGAAATCATATCCGATAAAGAAAATCGAATGAACACACTGGGGTTCACAATAGCAGGTATTGGAACCGCAATGGCTTTTGTATTAGGACTTGAAAGTACAGCTCTAGAAACTTATAATAACTTTTCCTTTGGATTAATTGCGTATTCTTTAGTTATGGTCCTAATTGCATTGATAATGACACTGAATTTTACAAAATCAATTTCACGAGTGGGGACTTATATCAAGCATATTATAGAACCACAGATTAAGGGGCTTAACTGGGAAAAGGATTGGCAATCCGGATTAGGCCACTTAAAAAAGAAGCGTATGAAAGAACGGAAAATAATATTTAAAAACGCGGCTAAAGGACAATCAAGAGCGTATTCATTGTATTATTTTATTTTATCAACAGCCATATATGCAGTTTCATTCATGGTGGATTTATGGCAAATTCCAGTGTATATGGTAATCATCACATTGTTTTACTTGATTAATGTTTTTATGTGTTCAAATTTATGGCTAAGATTTTTTGGAGAATGGATATAGAGGGAGTGTAAAATGACGATTAAAAAGAAATTATTAAGTGCTGGTATTGTATTGCTTTTAGTTCCTATGCTAATTATAAGCATATTGAGCTATAATAAAGCTAAAGATGAATTTACAGAAAGTGGAGAGATTCTTCTGAAAAATGCTGTGGAACAGGTTCAGTACATGATCAAGTTACAGCAACAAGCTGTAGAGAGTGGTGGAATATCAGTTGAAGAAGCCCAAGAGAATATCAAGACTCTTTTATTAGGTCCCAAAAATGATGATGGCACGCGTCCAATAAATGACACAATCTATCTTGGAGGAACAGGTTATTTTGTCATTTACTCTGAAGATGGTGTTGAAGTTATGCATCCGTCTCTTGAAGGGGTTGATGTTTGGGATGTTGAAGACAAGTCTGGAAAAGGCATCAAGTTGGTTCAAGAACAGATTAAAATTGCAAAATCTGGTGGTGGGTATTTTGAATATATCTGGACATTGCCAAACTCTGATGAGACTGAGATGAAAATATCTTATCAAAGTTATGATGAAATTTGGGGATGGATTGTATCGGCAGGGGCTTATGAGTCTGAATTTAATGCCCAAGCATCAGAAATGTTTAGAATACTGTTGCTGGTTATTTCAGTAACAATTATAATTGGAACAATTGCGATGTATTTTTTTGCAAGTGCTTTATCAAAGAATATTCGATTCGTAGATTCTGCTTTAGAGCGCGTCGCCAGTGGAGATCTCACTGGAAGTGAAATTCATGTAAAAACAAAAGATGAAACAAAATCTCTAAGTGAAAGTTATAATTTAATGCTAGAGAATTTAAAGGGTATGATAAAAAATTCAAGTAGTACAACCGAGTCTGTGGCACAAACTGCAGAGAGATTGTCTAAAGTAGTAGATGAATCTACAAATGCGATAAATGAAGTTGTTCTTACAATTCAAGAAATAGCAGAAGCAGTCTCTGAAGAGGCAGAAGGTGCAGAAAAAGTTTCAGATAAAATGAATAATTTATCAGGAAGCATTCAGAAGTTAACAGAGTTATCAGACGTAATGAACCACTCGGTTTCAAAAACAGAAGATGAAAATAAAAAGGGCATTTCTTCTATGGAAGCACTTGGACGCTCGTCAGAAAACTCACTTAAGGTTGTTCATGAGATTTCAGAAGTAATTGATCAAGTTAAGTTGTCAAATGATAAAATCAGCACATTTACGGATGTGATTAATTCGATAGCAGAGCAAACGAATTTGTTGGCACTAAATGCTTCAATTGAAGCGGCAAGAGCAGGAGAAGCTGGGCGAGGTTTTTCAGTTGTAGCTGAAGAAATCCGAAAACTTGCAGAAGAATCGGCACATTCGGTTTCGGAAATTAAAGGAATAGTTTCAGAAATTGATTTATATTCAAAGCAATCGGTGGACAAAATGCAACAAGTCACATCTGTTGTAGGGGATCAGAATCAAGTTGTGAACCAAACAGTGGCTCAGTTTGAAAATATATCTCACTCAGTTGAAAATCTCAGTAAAAGTATTGAACTTTTAAATCGTGAGATAACGCGTATCGCAAATATTCGGGAAGATATGTTAAGTTCCGTTATGGGGATTTCGGCATCAACAGAGGAAACATCTGCCGCAACTGAAGAAGTATCGGCATCAGCTCAACAACAGTTGGCAGGAATTACAGAAATTGACCAGCAAATGAAAGGCTTAGTAGAGGTTGTTCACGGTCTCGAGGTTGTTATATCTAAATTTAAAATATAATTAGAAAAGCGCATCTCAGATTGTAATTTTGAGATGCGCTTTGTTAACGAACAAGTTGAAGAAATACCATCATGAGATATAATAAATATACGACGTACAAATGAGGGCATAAAATGAAAAAAACAATTTATATTTTGATTGGATTATTTGCATTAACAGGGTTTATACTGTATCAAAATAATGCTTTGGAGATAACAAAAATTGAGGTTCGGGATGAAACAATACCTTCAGCTTTCAACACTTTTAGAATTGTACAGATTTCAGACCTTCATAACAAAGGATTTGGAAATCAACAAGAACGACTGGTTAAAGCGGTCAATGCCTTATCGCCGGATATAGTAGTGATTACAGGGGATTTGATCGATCGAAGAAAATATGATTTGGCCCTAGCCATGGAGTTTGTTGAAAAGATAGCTGATTTTGTGCCCATCTATTATGTTTCAGGAAATCATGAAGCATGGTCAGGGAATTATGATGAAATTGTGAGTGCGCTTAGTCAAGCTGGCGTTCATATATTAGACGACAAAGCACTTGCTCTAAAAAAAGCAGATGAAGAAATCCGAATAATTGGCCTTTCAGATCCTGACTTCTTAACATCGACTTATTTGGATGGAACAAATTATACAAAAATGGAAAAAAATCTGAAAGCACTGACTGAACCATCAGTGTATCAGATTTTGTTGTCACATCGGCCTGAATGTTTTGAATTGTATGCGCACTATAATATAAATCTGACATTTTCGGGACATGCACATGGCGGTCAATTTAGGTTGCCGCTGGTAGGTGGGTTTATTGCACCTGATCAGGGCATTTTCCCAAAATATTCAAGTGGCCTGTATCAAAGTGGACAAGCAAAAATGATTGTCAGTAGAGGTCTAGGAAATAGCATTATTCCAATTAGACTTTTTAACAGACCCGAGATTGTTTTGGTTGAATTAAACCCTTAAAAAGACTTATATATTTTGAAATCACCTACTTTGGATTTTACAAATATTTTTTTCTCAGATTCTGGATTCAATGTAACAGGACTTTCAAATCGTTTAAATTTGAGCTCTCCCAGAGACAATGACGAAAAGACTGCATAATCAGATACATTTGGAAGCTCAAGTTTGACATCGCCAACTGCTGAATTTATATTAATGCTCTCAACATTGACAGAAGGACTGAGTTTAATATCGCCAGCTTTTAAATCCAAATGAATTTCTTCAATTTCGCCAAAAAGTTTAATGTCACCAGCAGCGAGCGTGGCCTGAATGCTTTCTATTACAACATCTTTTCCCTTAACATCACCAGCAAGGGCTTTGATTTCTACAGTATTACACGTAATCCCATTAAGCCGTAAATCACCTGTTTTTAGGACGATTAAAGCGTGCTCAATAACAAAATCTTGTGGAATTTCTATGTATAGATAAACACTTCTGTTTTCTCCAGTCAGGAATTTCCCGAATTCTTTAAGGGTGAAGCCGTTGTCACCAAATGATTCTTTAATGATTAATCCGGTTTCATCTTCTTGAATGTCAATGGAAGGTGGCAATGGAATCAGATCACCATTTCTCGACTTTTTAATATGGACATTAATTTCTTGAACAGTCGACGTTACAATTTCTAAATCGGAAAATGCCAATTCAATATCAATGTTATACATTTAATCACCTCATTTTTTATTGTATTTCAATATTATATCACAGTTGTGTAAGAAAGGACTGGAAAAAGACATGGACAGAAAAGAGATTATGGTTAAAAGTTTAAAAATCAGTATAGGTGTAGCGGTAGGTGTTATTATTGCAAGCGCTTTAGAATTAGAATTCTATTCATCGGTGGCAACCATTATCATTGTGAGTATGCTATCGTCTAAAAGGCAGTCACTAAAGTTGGCTGGTAAGCGTTTGATGGCAGCAGTTGTAGCGCTTTTGCTTTCAAGTCTAATGTTCTCAATCTTTGGATTCTCTTTACCAGTTTTTACAGTTTTTATTTTTGCTTTTACCTTTCTAATGTATCGATTTGATTCTAAAACCGCTATTGTATTGAACGTCGTTTTGGTCATGCACATTTATGCTTTAGAAGAAATTTCTTTTTCAATTCTTTTGAATGAACTTGGCCTAATGTCGCTTGGAATCATGATTGCACTTGCTATGAATGCTTTTGTTATTGATATTGAAGCTGAGCTTAAGGGCTATCAGAAGGAGGTAGAAGATCTCTTTCAAAATATTTTTGACAATATGGGCAAGTGTCTTGTCAATGCGTGTACAGCCGACCAAGTTCAAGCGGATCTTGATAAACTTTATAAAGTTCTCATGAAATCAAAAGAGCGGTCTTATCAGTATCTTAACAATTATTATCTGCAGGAGAACAACTATTATGTAGAGTACTTCAGCATGCGCATAAGCCAATATTACACTGTTAAACGGATGCAGAAATTTATCAAACAGAATTTTTTGAAGCATACTGAAGTCATGTTATTAAAAGGCTTTACAGATCAATTTATCAACAACACAAAAATTTTAAATTCTTGTTTATCTCAAGTTGAGGCTTTAGATCAAATCAAAAATCATTTTACTTATGAAGCTGAATTGCCAACGTCATATAATCAGCTTCAGAATAGAATTGCGCTTCACCAATATCTATACGCTTTGGATGATTTGATTTCTGTAAAAATGCGGTTTATTGAAACGCATGAAAAGAAATAGGCGTGCCATAATAAAAAGGGATTGGAATAAATTTGACAAACATCAAATTTTAAGTCCAATCCCTTTTTTCAGTATAAATTTTCACATGCATTACGTTAATTCTAGAATAATTTCTTCTATCTCTTTTTTGCGTGCATTAGAATAGGTCAGTTTGGAATCGATTTTACTAAAACCTGCTTTTTCCATTACGCGTAAGCACTTATAATTGTCAAATGCGACGCGACCATAGAGGGGACGTGTTGATTCTAACTCTAAAAAAGCTTCAAGTGCTTTGGATGCAACGCCTCTTCCCCAGTATCTTTAACAACGTTAAAAGGGACATCAGAAGCAATGGGCTGGGCATAACTTGGAAAACTTAACAGTAAAAGTCCAATAGTAAGTAGAACAGAAATGTGTTTTTTCATCGGTTACTCCTCTTTTTATCTATTCATATCTAAGCGCATCAATTGGATTGAGTCGAGCTGCTTTGCGTGCAGGCAAATACCCAAATAAAATGCCGATAAAAGCTGAAATGGCAAATGCACCTAATGCAGATTCAGTGGATGCGGCGACAGCAATTTCTTCATTTAGAGCAATCACAATAATTTTTGAAGCCAAGTTTGAAAGACCATAGCCAAGTGCAATTCCAATTAGGCCACCAATAGCACTGGTTGTCGCAGCTTCAATTACAAATTGCTGAAGAATGTGGTGTCTTTTTGCACCGAGTGCTTTCCGAATCCCAATTTCTCGTGTTCTCTCAGAAACAGAGACCAACATGATGTTCATGATTCCGATACCGCCAACGACCAGTGAAATAGCCGCAATTGCCGCTAAAATGGTAATCATAATATCTACCATGGAACTCATAATACTTAACAGTTCCGTAAGGCTAATGATCCTATAGGCATCTTGATCTCCGAATACAGCAAACAATTTGTCATCAATAATTTGTTTGGCAATTTTTACAGTTTCCTCGTCCACAAGACCAAAAGAATAAGTGGTGATGTCTTTCAGGCCCATTGTTTTTGCCGCTACTGTATAGGGGATAAAGAGGGTATCGTCTGAGCCACCTTCCTCAATTTCATCTGTTTCAGGCGCTAAAACACCAATAATTTCATAAAGTTGTCCGTTGATACGAAGGGTTTGGCCAAGTGCTTCGCCACCGAACCACGTCTTGTTAATATAAGCACCCACAACGGCAACTTTGTTGCGCCGGTCAATATCAACATAACTTAAATATCGGCCTGATTCTAGGGTCATTTTATTCATGACCAGATAATCCTCACCAGTCCCAGTTACAGACGTATAATCTGAGGTTTCATTGCCAATTTTTACAGCCCCGCCCATATTTACCTGCGGCGAAACAAAGGTAAAATAGTCGGGATTATCTGCTGCTAATTTATACATTTCATCTACCGTAACGGTTCTCGTAGATCCACGTCCAAGGACATTTACAGTCAGTTGGTCTGTGCCCATGCTTTGAAAGCTGTCAATCATATAATTTTCAAGACCATTTCCAAGTCCAACAATTACAATTACAGCGACAACACCTATAATGATACCGAGCATTGTGAGTAGAGAGCGGATCTTGCGTGCCCATATATTGCTGATAGCCATCTGAAAAGAGCGCATTAAATTCATTTGGCAGTCACCTCCTGAATGGGTGGCCCACTATAAACAACATGTCCGTCCTCAAGCCTGATAATACGTTGGGCTTTTGAAGCAATCTCGTTGTCATGTGTAATGAGAACAACAGTGTTGCCTTCAGAATGTAATTTAGTTAATAAATCCAATACTTCTTTTCCAGTTTTGGAATCTAAGGCCCCAGTTGGTTCATCAGCGAGGAGGACAGAAGGGTTGCCGGCAAGCGCGCGTGCAACGGAAACCCGTTGCTGCTGCCCCCCAGACAACTGACTGGGTAAATTTCCAATTTTATCGCCCAAACCCACTTTTTTAATCACCTCAGTGGCGCGTATTCTGCGGTCATGTGTGCTTAGGCCACCATAAAGTAAAGGCAATTCAACATTCCCAAGAACAGAGAGTTTAGGGAGTAGGTTGTACTGCTGAAAAATAAAACCAACCATTTTATTGCGGATTTCTGCCAGTTCATTATCATTTAACAGGCTAACATCCTGCCCATCCAAATGGTATTTCCCAGAAGTTGGGACATCAAGACAACCGATGATATTCATGCAGGTAGATTTTCCAGAACCGGACTGGCCAACTATGGCGAGAAATTCACCAGGCATAATTTTTATAGACATGTTGTCTACAGCACGAACTTCAGTATCGCCCATTTGATAGATTTTACTTAGGTTTTCAAATTCTATGAGGGGTTTCATGGTTGATTGACCTCCCCCTCAAATGGGTTGCCTTCTTGTGGCGGTCTTCCAAATTCAAATGAATCTTTTGCAACGCGTTTTTCCACTGCAACTTCATCTTCAAGATTTAGCCCTTCAATTATTTCAATATAGTTAAGATCTGATACGCCAGTGACTACCTCTAAATACGTGTAGCCTTCAGGTGCATTTGGATCAGATGTACCAGATGTATTTTTCACAAGGACTCTATTGCCTCTTAGAAGTGCTTCTGTGGGGATTGCCCGAACCTTATTTTTGGACTCGATAATGATTTCCGCGTCCACATTCATACCAGGCAAAAGGTTGTCTATCTCATCAATTTGGACGGTTACTGGATATGTGGTTGTGCCACCGCTGGTGATGCCATTTATATTTACTTTTGTGACAATACCAGTGAATAGTTTGTCTTCAACAGCCTCTGCAGTGATATTAACGGTTTGTCCAACTGCAATGTTTTTTATGTCAAGTTCATCAATATACAGGGTCATGGTTAAATAACTCAAATCAAAAATAGTTGCGAGAGTCCGACCACCATCTAATTGGTCTCCAGCTTTATAATTTTTTTCTATAACAGTACCTGAAATTGGGGATGTAATCTTGTAGTTTTCAAGTGTCTCATATTGCGTATCTAAAGACAATTCAGAGCGTCTAAGGTTATTTTTAGCAATGGCTCTGTTAGATTTTAGTGTTGTTATTTGACTTATGCGAACGTTTGTTCTATAATTAAGAAGAACATATATTCGTAAAGGAGTCTTGTATGCCATCAATTCACTCAATTTTCAGGGACATTAAAGCATTAACAGATAGTCAAATTGAAGAACTGTTTAATACTATTGGAGAAATCATATCACTTAGAACCATGACGGGTTCATTATATAACGATAGTCGAGAGCAACGCTTTTCTAAAGGGGTTGCTTGTTTGCATTGTGGCAGTATGAATGTAATAAAGCATGGGAAAAAGAACGATGTTCAAAGATTTAGATGCAAAGATTGTGAAAGGACATTTAATGATAGAACCATGACTCCTCTCGCAAATTCACATGTAAGTCTTGAACAATGGATTGATTACGCCAAATGTATGGTGATGGGATTATCTATTCGAAAATCCGCTAAAATCTGCGAGGTAAGTGTTAAGACATCATTTTATATGAGACATAGACTTCTTGATGCTGTGCGTAATTTTCAGGGCGTTGGTGAGGTTTCTGGTATTGTTGAAATGGATGAAACGTTTTTACCAGAATCTTTCAAAGGCAATCATAAAAAAAGTGGATTCATTATGCCAAGAAAATCTCGTAAGCGTGGTAAGCAGATTAAGAAAAGAGGAATCAGTAACGAACAGGTATGTATGGCAACGGCTATCGATAGAGAGGGAAATATCATCTTCGAGATGACCAATAAAGGCAGAATCAAGACTGCTGATTTAGAGCGTCTGTACAAAGGTAGATTAGACCCTAATGCATTGATTTGCACCGATTCTCATAAAAGTTATATAACCTTTGCAAAAGGTAATGTAGCAGAACACATCAGGATAGCCAGTGGTAAGCACAAGAACGGTGTTTATCATATTTCACATGTCAATAGTTTGCATAGTAAGTTCAAAAAATGGATTGATAGATTTAATGGCGTAGCAACTAAATATCTACCAAACTATTTACATTGGTTCAAATGGTTGCAGACTTTTATAGATGAGAAAGAAATTGCAAAAGCAAGGCAACTGCTTGTCAACAGCAATACTTTTAAAACCGACATTTGTATCAATCAATATCGTATGAGGGGAATAGTATTCTCATAATTTATGACCTGTAATTGTGATTGTACAATCATAATGTTATACTATAGAAAACTGTTTATGGAGGTGTGAAAATGGATGAAGTTAAATGTTCTTGTTGCTCTACTGACGAATCTGAAGTCATAATTGGAGAATATGTTTGCTATTGCAATCATGTAAATGAGCAGAATATCATAGATGCCATTAATGATGGTGCAAAAGATGTTAATGAAGTTATAGAGATGACTGGTGCTATGAAAAATAGTAACTGTGCAGTAAATAACCCAAAGGGCAAATGTTGCTATTCAGATATAGTATATGTATTTAATAAGCACTCTAAGTAGAGTAAAATGCACTTCTTAAACGGAGGTGCATTTTTAAATAGTAATAACAACACTAAAATCTAACAGAGCCTTAGCAATCTCTATGTCATCTTTTATTAGAGTGCTTTCAAGGTCAAATATAATCTGATCTTTTGAGAGCCAATCCCCTTCTTTAGCGTTTATATTTTTTACCGTACCTGAGATTAAAGCGGTTATAGTAGCGTCATCTTTATAGGCAAAACGCCCTTCGTCAAATCCTGCATAAGTGTTTACAATTGCAGTTGCAGAGTTTAAGGGGGTTATGCCACCTGGATTATCTACTTCGATGACAATGTTTTTTGTTGATCTGCCTTTAGAATCAACCTCATGAACGGGGCTAATTTCAACCACAGTTCCATCTAACTCTTCAAATGTATTTGAAAGAATAACAAGGGCAGAATCACCGAGTTCTATGCCATTTACATCTTGATTCCCAAAGGGGATTGTTAAAAGCATTGTCTTGCTATTTCTTTGCGTGGCAAGAACTTGACCGGGCTGTACGGTGTCTCCAATTTCAACCGCAATTTCTATCACTGAGCCGTCTATTTCAGTTTTAACAGTTAGATCCTCTAAGTTTTCTAATTTGCGCGTATAATTTTTTTGGGCTTCTTCAAGATTGATTTTAGCAGTTTCAATGGATGTATCCACACTGGAGCTGTCAACTTCATAGAGCAGCCCATCTTTCTGGATAGAATCGCCTTCTTCAAAAGGTGCACTTATGATATCTCCGGTCACGACAGACGTTACAACATAAGAATTTGCAGGATTTAAAGTGCCTGCTCCTGTAAGTGTTACCGTAATATCCCTTTCTGCAACCGGTATCATTTTATAGGGTTCTTCTTCAACCGTGTTCGATGGTCCAAAGGTATCGCGCACGAAAGGGATTCCAAAAAATAATAGGATGCCAGCAAGGGATACATATAGAACGCTTTTAAAGATTTTGTTTTTTTGTAAGAATTTCATTTGAGGGTTGCTCCTTTATACTGTGGTCTAGGACTTTTGTTCTATCTTTATTATCCTACTTAAATATTGTGAATGTAATGTGAACAGCATTGAAAATTTATGTACCATAGAGAAGGGGTAGAGTTCTATTGCATTCCTTATAGATTCTATGATAAAATGGCGTATATCTTAAAATGTATAGGAGAAATCGTGTGAAAAATAAGAAAAAAGTGATGCTGTTGATGGGAGTGCTTTTACTGCTCTCTATTTTATTGATTGGAATTACTTGGGAGCCCAAATTAACTGTGATTCCAGAAGTTGTCGTTGAACTTGGTGATCCATTACCTGAAGCAAATGTTTTTTTTGTTGAAGCTGTTGAAAATGCTGAATACCAAACGGATTTAAGTGAAATTGATACCAATACTCTAAAAACAAATTTTGTGAGTCTGAAAGTGGGACGCAGAACATACGAGTCCTCGATAATAGTTATTGATACCACACCGCCAACTGGTGAAACAAAAGATTTTGAAATTTGGTTGGGTGAAGGGTCTGTCAATTTGGAAGATTTTTTAGTGGCTTCCGACGATTTGACGGATGTTGTTGCAGCGTTTAAAAATGCACCGAATTTGGAACAAGCAGGTGAACAGGAGGTAATTGTTGTTCTTACAGATACGAGTGGCAATACCACTGAACTGACAAGTGTACTCACTATTTTTGAGGACACTGAACCCCCTGTTATTGAAGGTGTTAAGAATATCCGTATATATTTGGGTGACAATATCGCTTACAGAAAAGACATCACAGTTACAGACAACCATGATGAAACCATTGATTTTGAAGTTGACAGTTCTGATGTTGATTTAAAGAAAATAGGAACTTATACAGTCGTATATACTGCGGTGGATCGAGCGGGCAATGAAACAAGCGAAACTGCAAGTGTTATTATCGAGCAAAAACCGCTTGGTAACATAACCCAAGAAATGGTGGATGAAAAAGCAGATGCAGTTTTGGCAAAGATTATAACCGATGACATGTCAAAACTTGAAAAATTGAGAGCAGCTTACAACTGGACGAACAAAAATGTGAAATATGTTGGCTATTCAGATAAATCAAGTTGGCTCAAAGGCGCTTATCAAGGATTTGCATATGGAACTGGTGATTGTTTCAATTATTATGCTGTTTCTAGAGCTCTAATTTCGCGCTTGGGATATGAGTTTATACCGATTAAACGTGTTCCTGCACCGACGCGACACTATTGGCTATTGGTGGAATACGAAGGCCAGTGGTATCATTTTGATCCGACTGTCCGTTCTAGAGGTTATGAATTTAGTGGATTTATGAGAACACAGCCAGATGTTGAAGCCTATACTGAACTTCTAGCAAACAGAGTCCCATCATTTTATGTTTATGATCCAACGGGTTTGCCAGAAGTTGCAACTGAACCGCTGGAATAGAAATTTTTACAACTAAAGTTAGGAGGCATTATGCAAACTAATGTACTGGAGTACTTAGAAAACGCTGTCCAAAAAGCGCCTAATAAATTGGCATACTCTGATGGGACTGTTCATTTAACATTTAAGGACGTTTCCCAGAGAAGTTTGGCAATTGGAACTTTTCTAATTGACAGAAGACACATAAATGAGCCTGTTTTAATCTTTATGAAACGGTCTCCTGAAACAATTACAGCTTATTATGGGACAATTTATGCTGGAAGTTATTATGTGCCCATTGATGAGGAAATGCCTTCAATTCGAATGTCGCTTATTATTGAAACCGTTAAGCCAAAAGCAATGATCTGTGATCGTAAAACGGCTGAAGTGGCGGAACAAATGAATTTTGAGGGGACAATTTACTTATATGATGACATTGTTTCCACTGAAGTTAACCTTCACGCAATAGAAGCTGTTCGAAAGAGAGTCATTGACATTGACCCAATATATGTGGTATTTACATCAGGCTCTACAGGTGTTCCTAAAGGGGTTGTCGCCTGTCACCGTTCTGTTATTGATTATATCGATCAACTGTCTGAAATTCTAAATGTAAGTGAAGATACAGTTTTTGGGAATCAAACGCCATTGTATTTAGATGCCTGTTTAAAAGAACTTTTCCCAACGCTTAAGCACACGGCAACGGCCTATATTATTCCAAAGCAGTTGTTTATGTTCCCAGTTAAGTTGATTGAGTTTATGAACCTTCATAAAATCAATACGGTTTGCTGGGTGGTATCGGCATTGACAATAATTTCAAGCTTAAAGGCTTTTGATAAGGTGATTCCTGAACATTTGAAGACAGTTGCTTTTGGGAGTGAAGTTTTTCCAGTAAAACAGTTTAATTTATGGAAAAAAACGCTGCCGGAAGCTCGGTTTATCAATTTATATGGACCAACTGAAGCAACGGGAATGTCTACTTTTTATGAAGCAGATCGTTTTTTTGAAGAGGATGAGATTATTCCAATTGGTAAGGCGTTTAAAAATACGGATGTGATGCTCATTACTGAGGACAACCAGTTGGCGGAACCCGGTGAAATTGGAGAAATATGTATTAGGGGCACATCTGTCACTATGGGGTATTATGGTGCGTTTGACAAAACCAATACTGTATTTGTTCAAAATCCTTTAAACCCACATTTTTTGGAAACGATTTATAAAACGGGTGATATTGGGCGTAAAGATCCAGATGGTAACCTGTATTTTGTTTCTAGAAAAGACCATCAAATTAAACACATGGGCCACAGAATAGAACTCGGTGAAATTGAAATGAATGCCAACCGGATTGAAGGGATTCACAGTGCGTGTTGCATTTATGATAAGAAGACTGAAAAAATCAATTTGTTTTACGATGGAACAACGGAGTCTAAAGAAGTGCTTAAGCATTTAAAAGCGGCCCTTCCTCGGTATATGGTGCCAACTCGAATTCATCCAATTGCAAAGATGCCACTTACGGCTAATGGAAAAATTGATCGGGTTTACTTAAAATCATTAATTGAAAATGGAGAGGTATAAATATGAAAGAGTTGATAGAAATTTTAAAAGGCTTACATCCGGATGTTGATTTTGAAAACACAACCACTTTAATTGACGATCAAATCTTGGATTCTTTTGACATTATAACCCTAATAACAGAAATTGATTCTGTTTTTGATGTTCAAATTCCGGCTGAGGAGATTGTACCTGAGCGTTTCAATTCCGCAAAAGCCCTTTACGAACTTATAGAAGAACTTTTAGAAGATAATTAGTCTTTTATTGAAAGAGGAAATATATGCTTTTTACATCTTATGGGTTTATTGGATTTCTAGCTGTACTGTTTGTGCTGTATTATTTAATTCCAAAACGGTTTCAATGGATTTTACTCTTGCTTGGCAGTTATGTGTTTTATACTTTGGCCAGTCCAAAGTATATGCTCTATATTTTAGCAACAACTGTCACAACTTTTTATGCAGCCAAATACATTGGGCGATTGACTGTAGAACAAAAAAAATACATTAAAATTAATAAAGAGACGTTAACGAGCGAAGAAAAAAAGACTTACAAGGCAAAAATCAAAACAGTTCAAAAAAAGTGGCTTATTGGAACAATGCTTTTGAATTTTGGTATTCTTGCAGTTGCAAAATATACAAATTTTGCAATTGCCAACTTGAATTATATGTTTGAAGCGACAGGTCAATCTTTTCAACTGTCTTTTTGGAATATTGCTTTGCCAATGGGGATCTCTTTTTATACGTTTCAAAGTATGGGTTACCTCATTGATGTTTACAGGGGAAAATATGAGGCGCAAAATCATCTCCCTAAATTCGCCCTATTTGTTTCGTTTTTTCCCCAATTGATTCAGGGACCTATCAGTCGATATGATGATATGTCTAAGACGCTGTATCAAGAACATTCATATGATCAAAACACTGTAAAAAGGGGTTTCCAGAGAATTCTTTGGGGGTATTTCAAAAAAGTTGTTATTGCAGATCGTTTGTTGGTTGCTGTAACCACTATTGTGCAAGCACCAGAAGTGTATGATGGTGTTTTTGTGTTTATTGGAATGCTCTTGTATGCGTATCAATTGTATGCAGATTTTACAGGTGGTATTGATATTACTATAGGTATTGCTCAAGTTTTTGGCGTTCAACTAAAGGAAAACTTCCAGCAGCCGTATTTTTCAAAAAACATAGCAGAATACTGGCGCCGCTGGCATATTACCATGGGAACTTGGTTTAAAGACTATTTGTTCTATCCTATTTCTGTCAGTAAACCCATGCTCAAATTGTCGAAGTTCTCAAGGCAAAAATTTGGAGATGCAATAGGAAAGCGAATTCCAGTTTATCTGGCAACGCTAATTGTGTGGTTTACCACAGGTTTGTGGCATGGCTCCAGTTGGAATTTTATTGTCTGGGGCTTGATGAATGGTATTGTTATAATTCTATCTTTAGAAATGAAGCCTTTTTATGAGTGGTTTCATGGCAAATTCAATGTTCAGCACTTATGGTATTTTAAACTATTCCAGATTATTCGAACGATTCTGTTGATGAGTTCAATTCGAATGTTTGATACCTATCGAAATGTGCCGCTTACATTTAAAATGTTTGGAACGATGTTTACAAGATTCGATATTTCAGACCTTTGGAATCGAGACTTAATGGGTTTTGGACTTAGTCTTGGTGACTATGTGATTTTATTTGTTTGTTTGATTGTTTTAGTTTTGGTTAGTACCATTCAAACACGCGGGAGCGTTCGGGATTGGCTTTCTCAAAAGTCGCCAGTTTTCCAATATGCTGTACATTATGCCTTGATTTTGGCATTGCTTGTGTTTGGTGCTTATGGTATTAATTATGACTCAAGTCAATTTATTTACAATCAGTTTTAGGAGTGATTATGCGTAGAAAGTATATATGGAATAGTCTTGGTATCATATTTCTTCTTGTTTCTCTGGTGTTCCTGCAAAATCTATTTATGCCTAAATATGCTTCTGGAATTGTTGAAGGGGGCATGATTGAAACCTATTATGACGAGCCCAAGAACCATGATGTGATTTTTATTGGCGATTGTGAAGTCTATGGTAATTTTTCGCCAGTAACATTATGGAAAGAATATGGCATTAAAAGTTTTATTAGAGGCAGTGCACAGCAGCTTATTTGGCATTCTTACTATCTTATGGAAGAAACATTAAAATATGAAAAGCCAGATGTAATTGTTTTTAATGTCTTGTCGTTAAAGTACAATGAACCCCAACGGGAAGCCTACAATAGGATGACGCTTGACGGCATGAAGTTGTCAATGACAAAAATAAGGGCTATTCAGGCTTCGATGTTGGAAGAGGAGTCCCTTGTTGAATATATTTTTCCATTTTTAAGATACCACACGAGATGGAATGAATTGACACAGGATGATTTCAACTACCTTATTGACAAACCGGATTTGTTTCATAATGGTTATTACATGAGAGTTGATGTAAATCCTGTAACATCAATCCCACGAAAGAGGCCTTTGCCGGACTATTCATTTGGAGAAAATGCCATGTCGTATTTAGACGGGATGGTTGCACTTGCTAAAGAAAACGATGTAGAGCTTGTGCTTATAAAAGCACCAACAATTTACCCGGTTTGGTATGATGAATGGGATGACTTTATAACAGAATATGCAGACAAACAGGGTTTAATGTATGTTAATTTGTTGGAACGTGCTGATGAGATTGGCATTGATTTTCAAACGGATACCTATGATGGGGGCTTGCATATGAATTTAGCAGGGGCCGAAAAACTGTCTCGGTATTTTGGAAATATATTGGTTGAAGCGTTTGAACTTGAAGACCATAGAAACAATCTTGAAGTTAAAGGTGTTTGGTCAGAAAAAGTTGCCTTTTATCAGGAGATGATTGACAGTCAAGTAGCAGAAATAGAGCGTTATGGCCATTTAGTATCGTGGGGAAATCCACGGGAAGAGGATGAAGAGGAGTAAGTGTTATGAAAAAAATAACGGTGATATTAGGCGTAATCCTAGTTTTTACATGGGCTTTAGTTGGGTGTTCTGAATCTGAAACACCTACAAATGACCCAATTCAGGAGACAACACAGGAAGCGACTGAAACTGAAGAAACAACGGAGACAGAGTCTGTGACAGAACTCGCCCCTGAAACATATGTTTTTGAAATTGATGGTACTGTTATTCAAATGCATGAAAGCGCTGCACCTGTTTTAGAGGCACTCGGCAAAGAGACATCTTATTTTGAAGCGGAGAGTTGTGCTTTTCAAGGACTCGATCGAATGTATGGTTATGGGTCGTATGAAGTTGTGACCTATGAGCGGGATGGGGATGAATACGTCTTAAGTGTTGTCTTATATGATGATACCGTGAAGACACAAGAAGGCCTTCGACTTTTTGAAAATCGTGACCGCGTGCTTGAGATCTATGGGGAACCAGATTTAGGGAATGATAAGTTGATGGTATATGAGGATGAGATTACAGTTTTGTCTATTGTTTTAGATGATGCAGGTCAAGTTATTAGTATTGAATACAATGCCGTTGTTGGTGAATAAATCAATTTAAAGAAAAGCGTTATTGCAAAATGTGAAGACAATAAGTCCATTTTGCAATAACGCTTTTTGTTTTTACGTAAATAGAAGTCTGAGTTTTTCATAGGGTAACTGAATTTCATTTGAGTGTGTTTCATAATCAATGACGTGTTCTGCTAAAAGTAGTGTTGCCATCTCATTACCAGCGAAACTTTTATAAAGCAATTCTAGAAGGTCATCTTCACCCAAATCTTTATAGTTAATAATGGAATTGGGATTGGAATTTGTCTTGATTTCATAGGCAAAATCATATATTTTTTTACGATTTATTTTCTCCATAGTTAACCTCCTGTAAGTCCTTGTTCATTATACAAATACAACATCTTAAAAGCAAGTGAGTTTTTGTAAAATGAATCGAATATCTGGGAGGTTGCAGGACATTTGTCCTATATTAGCCTTCTGCTTGATAATGCTTTGTTCTTGTTATAAACAGGAAAGCCGTAAAGTAGGCTAAAGCAGTAATGATAAAAGCACTTCCAAAACCAATTAGGTCAACAAATGCACCAACAATAAGAGGGCCAGAGATTGCTGCAAGTGATGAGGCAAAATAGTAAAGTCCTGTGTAGGTTCCAATATATTCTTCCGTTGTACGTTCCACAACCATAGGATAGGAGTTTATATTAATAAGTGACCAAAAAAATCCACCAATTAGCATCAAGGCAATCATAATGAGTTTATTAAAAGGAAAGAGTGTTCCAATAGTGGCTAAAAGGACGAAAACACTTGTGTCTCCAATAAGTCCAATTAGGATTGTTCTTTTTTTGCCGAGTTTTGTGCCTATAAACCCAGCAGGTATGGCAGATGCCAAAAATGCAAGTGCAAAGAAACTTAAGATAAAAGAGGCATCTGAGACATCAAGGCCAAGAAATTGAACACAATAATTGCTAAATGTTGCCTCTAGTCCCTGATAGCCAACAAACCAGAAGAAAATTGCAAATAAGATATAGGCAATGGACTTGTCATGGTTTTCAACAATTGATTTAACAGAGTCTTTTAAGCTGATGCGGTCTTCTTTGGATATCTCACCTATAGCAGGCTCTTTGATGTATTTAAGCAGTAGAAAGAGTGCAATTCCCATGAGTAGGGCGGTAAATAAAAATGGGTAGTTCCTGTTGGCTCTATATAAAAAAGACCCGCCCATTAAGACAAATACCGACGCAAGACCACCCATGAAATTTATAATACCATTTGCCTTACTCCTAAGTGGCGGGGGCGTGATGTCGGGCATAAGGGCAACAGTAGGTGCTCTAAAAATTGCCATTGCAAAGTTTAATATTGTAATAATAAGTATTAGGTTCCAAAAGCCAGTATAATTTGGGAGCAAAATAAACATAAGTGCGGATACAGGGATACCAACCATCAAATAGGGCATCCGCCTGCCAAACCGTGTTTGCGTGCTGTCACTTAAAGTGGCAATGACGGGAATCATAAACACTGCAAGAATATTATCCAGTGTCATGATGGCATTGATTTGGAACTGACTGTCTAAAAAGTCCCTGAGAAATATGGGAACATAGACGTTGTAAAGTGGCCAAACTAACGAGACCGAAAAGAATCCAAGGCCAAGTAGAAATGTTTTTTTTACATCGAGTTTCATGGTGTAATCTCCATTCTCATAAATGTATTTTGATAAGAATAGTATTCGTTATAATTCTGAAAATCCCTTTTAATTCGTTTGAATTTTTAAAATAGTTATTGTATAATTATATCAATTAAATTTCACTACTTCATTTGGAGTAAGGCAGTTATGAATAGTAGATGGACCAAGTGTAGAGCGAATCACTTGGTTTTTGTTTTAAATGACGGGGGCAAGAATGAAACTTAGGAAATTGGTTAAAGCCGTATTGGTTGGGGTTGTTTTATTTATAGGCGTTGTCATTTGGGTTTGATGAATCGGTGGAAATTATTAAGAATTCATCGGGAAGTCATTTTGATCCTTATTTGGTCAGTTTGTTCTTGAAACATATTGATGTAATTAAAAGCATTTATGATGGGGCATAGAGTGTTGGAGGGATTTTATGAATCAATTTAATCCGGATGCCAGTTTGGCAAATATGTGGAAGGCTTATCACAATATGCCTTCTAAAACAACAATTTTAGACCGTATTATCGAAAAAGAAAAAGCGGCTCAACAGTCTGAGATTCAAAATGCAGTTGCTGAGGCTACAAGTCGGGACCATATTCAATCTAAAAAAGTAGAAGGTCTTTTCTTTGAGCGGCTCGAACGGGCTAAGCAAAATCAAAGTGAAAATACAATTGCTGCCATAAATGAGATAAGACGATTTATTGGGAAAGGCATGAAAGTGGATCAATACGTATGACATAAAAATATGCGCCTCTTGATAGTAAACAGTTTTTATTTTGACTGCCTACTATAAGAGGTGCATATTATTTTTTGTAATGTTTTTAACCGAGCATCTAAAGCTGACTTTCTAAAATACGGTTTAGTATCATGAGTGCTTGCTCAACAGTTGCTGTATCTTGAGGGCTGACTTTTCCATTTCCAGTCCCTGATAAAATGCCATTTGATTTGGCCAAGTAGATACTTTCAAGTGCCCAATCTGATGGACGATCTGCAGTGTATTCTAAAGTATAAGATTTGGACTTTATTTTTTGACCGTCTGAATTGTAGGCATCAATTGTGAGGGTATTTTCTCCGATTTTAAGTTTTTCAGAATTTAGTGTATAGGTATAGGGAATTTCGTTACGCTCAGCAATTTGATTTCCATTAAGTGTATAAATGACTTTCGCTTCTAGTGAATCGGGGAGAATCGTGTAAGTTTTAAAAGCATAAGTTTCTTGTTCGGGCAAATGAATTGTAACGTTAGATGCAAGTTTTCCAAATATGGATTCTGATGTTGCGCCATGTTGGCTCAAGAATTGATTGTTTGATACAATTGAGTTATAAAGTTCATTTATAGTTTCGTTTTCATAGAGTGCATAAGAGTTATTCTTAGTTACATTATCGTCTGTATTAAAGTAAAACATAGCTTTAACCTGTGGGTATTTGAGCGGAATATAGTCGTAAGCACGCCTTAATTGAACTTTCGCCCAGTTTGTAAAATCTTCATCAGCCATTTTTGAGTAATGGGCAATCCCATTTTCTGAAAGCATGATGGGCTTTCGATCGCCAAACAATTCTATAATAGACCTTACCTTACTAAGTGGATTGGCTTTAGAACCTGTAAAATATTGATTGTCAATGGACTCTTGCAATGAGCCCCAATCTGTCTTTGTGCCATGATAATAGAAGGTATAGGAACTCATTCCAACCCAATCAACATAAGCATCGCCTGGATAATAATCCATTAAATCTCTTGTAGAATCTGAAATTTCATTTGGAGACCAAACGATGATGGCATTTGGGGCTTGTTTTCTGATTTCTGTTGCAAGGTATTTGAAGTTTTCGACAAAGCCTTTTGCATCTTCAAAACCTTCAGCTATATTGAACTCACCGGCATACCGGACAAAAACAGGTAGGTCAAGGCTTTTAATATAGGCAGCAGTTCTTTGGATATAATCTTTATGAACTGACATATCATCGTAAACTTCATAAGCATTCCATGCGAGCATGATACCAGTATTAGAAGCTTTTGCGTGTTCAAAATAGTGGTTAAAATCGGTTATTTCAGTTCCAAATTCTAAATAAATTAAGTGATGACTGTCTTTTTTGGGAAAATGTGATGCGATTTTTGTACGATCATAACCCAATATGCGAGGATCTCGATCATAAGTAGCACCGAAGTAAACACCGTGTGTGGGTTCGCCCTTGGCGCCATAATAGGGGTCTGTATCATTTACAGGACGTTCCATATATAAATCTAAATCTACAGATAGATTTATGATTTTGGCCTCTGCTCCCAATCGTGCAAATTGGTCCCATTCACCTTTTTCTTCTAGAATTGTAGCATAATAAATATAACGTTTAAGGGTTTCAACTGCACTGTCATAATCCAGCAATTCTTCGTATGCTTCAGCAATAAACAGATAACGTGGGGTGACAATACCGAGTTTTTGAGAGTTGTCATCAGACCAATCGTCAAATAGGGCGATGATTGCTTCCCAATTTTCAATTTGTGCATGGAGATTATCGCCTGAACGTAATGCGTCCTCAGTTTTAATTAGGGTCCAAAATGCTGAAGGAATTTTTTCTTCAGCATGAACAATTGATCCCATACTTGTGCCAACGAGAACACTGATTAATAATAGTGCTATGATTTTTTTCATATGTGCCTCCGTAAGAGTTTTATATTACAATCTTAATTAGTTTACAATAGAATCAATGGAATTACAAATTGGAACTTTTTCAGGTAAATTACGTCATAGAATTAAAGAGAGGTGACATGATATGCAATTAAAGAAAAGGATAGTCATTTTTTTGAGTTTGAGTCTGATTTTAACTGCATGCAAGGGGACAGATGTCAATTTGAGTCAAACACAAGTAGTGTCTCAATCGGTTTTTAAAAATAGCAGTCAAGTTGAGGCAGAATTTTTTGAACATTATAAAGCGGATAAGACAGCAAATTGGATTCTAGGATTAGAAGTGCTGAAACTATTGGATCAACAAGAAAACGTGCTTATTTCCCCTGTAAGCTTATCCATTGCACTTGCTATGCTACAAAATGGTGCTTCAGGTGTAACGCAAGAAGAAATTCTGAATATTCTTCACAGATCCGATTCAGCTATGGTGAATCAGTATTATAATACGCTTTCATCAATTTTTGAAGAGGTCGAATCTCTTGAAGTTGGCAATAGCCTATGGATTAAGGAGGGTATTGAGCCTAAGATTGATTTTGTTGATCAGTTAAAGGCAAATTTTGATGCAGAAGTTCATGTTGCTAATTTTAACGATGTTGCAACACTTGAGGCTATTAATCAGTGGATTGAAAGAGAAACAAAGGGCATGCTGAAAGATACGCTTGGTGAAATTGATGCCCGAGACATTGCTTTTCTAATAAATACAATTTATTTAAAGGGTGAATGGGAATACCCTTTTGAAGCAAACGCTACTAAAGAAAGTCTGTTTACGCTGTTTGATGGGCGTCAAATCGATGTTGAAATGATGCACATGCGAGAAAATCTTAATTATGCAGAAACGGAGTGGGCACAGATTGCAGAATTTCCATATACCAATGGTTTAACCATGCGGGTAATTCTGCCCAAGACGGATGTAGAATCTGCACTAGCAGCGGTTGATTTAAACTTAGTTCCATACAAATTAGAAGATTTGAATGTGTCCATGCCAAAGTTTGAGTATGAAGTAAAAAACGCATTGACTGAGGTTTTAAAGGAAATGGGAATGGTCCAAGCATTTGATCCTTATGGTGCTGAGTTTCAGTCTATGATTGATTTGAGGGACGAAAATGTTTATATAGGGAATATTTTTCAACATACTAAAATCATCAATGATGAAAAAGGTACAGAAGCTGCAGCGGCAACAGTTGTTGAAATTGAAGCGACGAGTGCTGAATTTGAGGAACAACCGATTAACTTTCATATGAATAAACCTTTTATTTATGTAATTGAAGAAAATGTTTCAGGCGTTCCTATGTTCATGGGAATCGTGTATAAACCCTAAACTTACCAAATCGGCAATGGGGACGGAGGAAAAGTCATTTTTCCTCCGTCCCCATTGCCGATTTGGTAATTTCATATTCCAGTATATCCCCTGGTTGACACTCCAGGGCTTTGCAAATGGCTTCCAAAGTTGAAAAACGAATGGCTTTGGCTTTGCCATTTTTTAGTATGGAGAGATTGGACATGGTAATGCCCACTTTTTCAGTTAGCTCAGTGACACTCATTTTACGTTTGGCGAGCATGACATCCAGATTAACGATAATTGGCATAAGCCCTCCTTTAAATGGTTAACTCATTTTCGGATTTGTAGTTAATGGCTTCTTCTAACAAGGATTGTAAAATTGCAGCAAAAAAACCAATAACAAGTGGCGAAAAAATCATTACAATCCCAACAAGGATAATTCCAGGGGCATCATCAAAAGCCCCTAATATATAGAAAAACGGAAGCATAATAAGATAGAGAAGACTAATCCCATAAGCCGAAATTTTTATTTTTTTAAGTGCAATTACAGATAAGGACGAAAAGGCTATACGGTCTTGAATATAGGTGAGTAGTTTATTTGATTGGATGAGTGCGTAGTAAAAAGGAACAGAGGTGCTGTATAGAATTAAAAGAACACCATATATTTGAAGGGAATATTCAGGATGATAATTAAGGATTTCACGTGCAAGACTTGGTATTCCCAAAACTGCTAAAATAGAGACCAGTGTACCTAAGATTAGAAGGACAAACCTGAGAAAAAGAATCGTTTTAGTTTGCATAGTGAACCTCGTTTCAATTTAGTAGTTACATAGTATCATATCATTTATCGATTATCAATAAATAGAATTTGAAAATTATGCTTAAAGTGCTAAAATGAGATGAGTACATTTCAAGGGGGTAAAATGGAACTGATTGCACTGTCAATTATTATTGGTATATGTCTTGGAAAAATTACATTTAAAGGCATTAAACTGGGAAATTCGGCGGTTTTATTTGTTGGTCTTAGCCTTAGTTATTTATTGGGAATGCTCGGGCAACAAACAGTGACGATTTCAAATGATTTGTTTGATTTGAGCCTCATTGCTTTTATAAGCGCTGTGGGATTAATGGCTTCGCGAAGTATAAAACCCATCATTCGAACCTATGGTCTAAAATTCATAGTACAAGCATTTATTATAACAGGTGCAGGTGCATTAACCACTTATATCTTTTTATATTTTTCAATGGGCATGGAAGGCGAAATCATAGGGTCATATGTAGGTGCGCTCACAAGTTCTCCAGGATTGGCTGCAGCTCTTGAAATTGGTGGTCAAAGCGGGAAAAACTTGGATGCAGCAATTGGACTTGGGTATGCAATTGCATACGTTCCAGGCGTCCTAATGGTCGTCTTGTTTGTTCAAATTATTGCTAGACGTTCTGATTTTGAGATGAATTCCGTCATCAGTAAGGCTTATCACTCCGTCGAGCTAGAAAAGAAGAGCCCGTCATTTAATATCTTACTCTATATTTTTGTAATTTTATTGGGCTTAATGATTGGTGGCATAACAGTGCCTTTGCCAGCTGGGAACTCATTTACACTGGGGATAACAGGTGGAACGTTATTGAGTGCACTAATTTTAGGCGGCTTAAATGAACGCTTTATTTTTTCTGATTCGGTATTAAAAGTGATTCGTGATTTAGGGCTCAATGGATTTTTGGCAATTGTTGGGTTGAAATATGGCTATCACGCAATAGAAGCTGTTGGAACTGTAGGGTTAAAACTTTTGGGTATAGGAATTGTAACAGGTTTGGCAAGTATTATAATGGGGTATTTGGTGGGTAAATATTTACTAAAACTCCCGGTCCCCATTTTAATTGGAAGCCTTTGTGGTGGTATGACCAGCACGCCAGGATTGGCAGCGGCAATTGATTCATTTGAAAGCAGTCAAGTGGCAGCAGGGTATGGGGCCGCTTATCCATTTGCTCTAATTAATATGATTTTAATGACGCAATTTTTGCTGAATTAACACGTTAAAAAGAAAGGATTTATATGAGAAAAGAATTGTTTGCACCTTATCAATTGAATACACACGTGACCCTTAGAAACAGGTTTGTAATGGCACCAATGACCACATGGAGTGGCAACTTGGATGGCAGTATATCAGAAGCAGAACTGACATATTATCTGGAAAGAAGCCACGGTGTTGGGATGGTCATAACGGCAACCACATTTATGGAAACTTATGGGAAAGGTTTTGATAGACAATTTTATGGGGGAACAGACGCGATGATCCCGTCATTGAAATCTCTTTCTGAAGCCATTAAGTCGGGTGGTGCAAAAGCTATACTTCAGGTATTTCATGCAGGACGGAAAGGTAATCCAAGTGATATGCCAGATGGTTTAACCAGGAGTGCTTCAGATGTACCGGCAAAACGGGAGGCTAACAACACACCAAAGGCAATGACACAAGCTGAGATTGAAAATACCTTTTCAGAATTTAAAAACATTGTAAAACGGGCTTTTAAAGCAGGATTTGACGGAATTGAAATTCATGGGGCCAACACCTACTTAATTCAGCAATTTTTTTCACCACATTCAAATAGGCGACAAGACAAATGGGGCGGTTCATTAGAAAATCGGCTTAAATTTCCGATGGCTGTGGTTAATGCATGTATAGAGGCTCGTGAAGAAATTGATTCAGATGATTTTATAATTGGCTATCGTTTTTCCCCAGAAGAAAATTCCGAACCGGGTATTTCAATTGATGAAACTGAAAAATTGGTTGATGCGCTTTGTAAAACAAAACTTGACTATTTGCATATTTCTTTAGGCCAGTTCGACCAGACATCCATTAGAAACCAATCTGAGGATGTTCCGGTTCTAAAGAAAATTGCTTCAGTGATTCAGGGGAGAAAACCATTTATAGGCGTAGGCAGTGTATATAGCCTTGAAAACGCATTTGAAACCCTTGAATTAGGGGCCGACTTGGTTGCTTTAGGTCGGCAACTGATTATAGATTCAAAGACGATTGAAAAGTGGGGTCAAGGACAAATGGCCGAAAGATATTATACGGATAATCATCATGAGGCGCAGTCTATCCCCAAAGGGCTCCATGAAAAAATCTTAAGTATTCCAGAGTGGTTTCCAAAAAAAGGAGATGATTGAAATGCAACCTGATTTTATATACGGTCCAGTGCCCTCAAGACGACTTGGAATTTCTCTGGGCGTTAGTCCCATTCCTAAAAAAACATGTAATTATGCATGCGTTTATTGTCAATTGGGCAGAACCAATCCAATGACCAATACGCGAAAGATGTTCTTTAAGGTGCAAGAGATTTTAAATGAGTTTGATTACGTTTTGAGTAAAGACATTCATTTTGATGTGGTTACAATTGTTGGAGAAGGCGAACCAACCCTATATTTAGGATTAGACCAGTTGATTCGAGGCATCAAGTCAAGAACAGATAAACCTGTTGCCGTAATCACAAATGGGGCACTTCTTTATGAGGACTCAGTAAAAGAAGCCCTAATGGAAGCTGATATTGTCCTTCCTTCATTTGACGCACCAGATGAAACCCTGTTCAAACAAATTAATAGACCACATGGTGACCTGAAGTATCATCGTGTTTTAGAGGGCTTAAGTGAGTTTTCTAAACAATTTAAGGGTGAGTTGTGGATTGAAATTATGTTTGTAAAAGGGATGAACGATACAGACGAAGCACTTGAAGCTTTTAAGAAACAATTGGGAAAAATACAGTATAATAGACTTTATATTAACACACCCGTTAGACCGCCTTGTGAAGAAACTGCCGTAGCGGTATCAATGGAAAGAATAGAGGAAATTAGCCAAAAACTTGGAGGTCTATCTATTGATTTCCTGGTATCAGAAGGGTTCTCAAGCAACATTGAAGACGATTTATTGGCCATAAAGAGTATTATTAAAAGGCATCCTATGAATCAATACGAAATTCAAAGTTTTCTGGACCATCGAAATTGTAAAGAAGCCTACAAAGTCATAAAAGACCTTAAAGCGTCTAAAGATGTAAAAATAAAGAGTTATAGAGGGTATGATACGTATCAGATCAAAGTATAAGTTATTTAGATTACAGTCCATCAAATTTGGGCTGTAATTTTTTTTTGAAAACACTTGACAGAAAAATACACGAGTGTTATTATCATTTTGTACTCATTACAACTTAAAAATAAAAACATATTATTAGGAGGCAAAATTATGGAACACTCAAAACTACCTTTACTTGGAGATGCTTTTCCGTCAATGGAAGTAAAAACAACACATGGTACACTTAAACTCCCTGAAGATTTGAAAGGCAAATGGTTTGTACTTTTTAGTCATCCAGGAGATTTTACACCGGTTTGTACAACAGAATTTATTTCATTTGCAAAGCGAAATGATGACTTTAAAAAATTAAATGCTGAACTAATTGGCCTTTCTGTGGATCAAGTGTTTTCACATATAAAATGGGTAGACTGGATTAATGAGAATACCGATACAACAATTCCATTTCCAGTTATTGCAGATGAACTTGGACAAGTAGCGACAACACTTGGTATGCTCCATCCTGGGAAAGGTACAAATACAGTGAGAGCGGTATTTATTGTAGACCCTAAAGGCAACTTAAGACTTATGATGTACTACCCACAAGAAATTGGTAGAAGTGTGGATGAAGTGCTAAGAGCTCTAAATGCCCTTCAAGTTGCAGACAAACATGGTGTTGCGATGCCTGAAAACTATCCAAATAATTCTTGGCTTGGATCAGATGTAATTGTTCCGCCAGCATCAACTGAAGCTATGAAAGCAGAGCGTTTGGCAGATGCAAAAGCAGGTAAAATTATATGTAAAGATTGGTGGTTATGTCATAAATCACTTTAAAAAATTAGGCCCATATTGGCATCTAATCAGATGTCAATATGGGCCTTTATTTATAGTGATTTTCCACAAGATTTACAAAATTTTGAATCTTCATCATTTAGAGTCGTGCAATTTTGACATCTGATTTTAATGCTTTCCTTTTTAGTGTTGAGCGTTGTTTCATCCAAAGCATCTTGTACCATACTGCCGGCCATTGACGTCCATGGACGTAAATCTTCTCTTGCCTTTTCAGGATCAAGGACCAGTCCAGATCCTGCAGTGCCCCTCGCTGCAAGGATGCGCATAAAATTACCACCAGCGATCATGAGAATGCCTACAAAAGGTCGAATCATAAAACCAAACGGATTGCCGGTGTTGAAGAAAGAATTCGGGTTAAGAAATACTAAAAAGGTGGAGAGGAATAGGAGCATACCAATTCCTGTTAGTATTACGCCAGCCATATAGAGTGTTTTGCGTTCTGATGAAATTTGTTTTTTTGACATGTGTGAGACCTCCTTTTGTTTATTTTATCACAAATAATCTGTGGCATACTATCTATAAAAGAGAAAAGAGACAAGCAAGCAGAGGGTCGATATCAAAGAAATCAACTTATGACCAAATTGCCTCAAAAAGAAAAAAGTCGGATTTTAGAATTAGAGACTAAGATTTATAACGCTATTGGGAAATAAAGTTGAAAATAGCATCAACAGTAATAGACTGCTGAACCTCATGGCTAATGTCACCTATGTCCATGAGAATATTATGGTTTAATGATACCAAATACTTCCTAAAATGAAACAAATGATGTAAAATATTAAATAAATGTCGTAAACACTTTAAAGTGATTGGAGATCAGCATGATTAAAAAAACAGCTGTATTACTTTTGGGAATTATAGTCTTATTCAGTGGCATTGCGCATTCTGCCTTTGGAGAGGCAGATGAAGTGCCGTTTGACCGTGTGAGATTTGAAAATATAGGAAGAGATCAGGGCCTTTTGAATTTGTCTGTTTCAAGTGTTATACAAGATAAGCAAGGCTTTATTTGGTTTGCAACTCAAGGTGGCTTGTTTCGGTATAACGGCAAAGACACCGCTGCCTACAGAAACAACCCTTTTGAATCGGATGGTTTAATCCATAATTTGATTCAAACCATGTTTTATGATGAAGAGAAACACCATTTGTGGCTTGGAACTTATCAAGGTGTTTCCATGCTAGACTTAAATACCAACACCTTTACCAATTATTCAGTAGAAGAGAGTAATCTTTCCAATAATGTTGCAGTTGCCATAGCAAAAGATAAAGATGACCGCATTTGGGTTGGAACATTGGATGGATTGAATCGATTGGATCAAGCAAGTGGTTCATTTGTTCAATATTCAGTTAAAGGAAAAGTGGTTAGAAGTTTGTTCTTGGATTCTCAGGATAGACTTTTGGTCGGGACCTATGAAGGCTTGTGCACCTATAATTTAGAACAGGATACTTTAGAATCAGTTGCAATAGATTATCCATCACCTTATGTGATGGTGGTACGAGAATTTGAGCCTGGTGTGTTGACCCTTGGGCTTTGGGATGGCGGGATTCTAGAATTAGATATGTCATTTAACCGCCTTTCTCACACAGAGTTTTTAGACAATCGTGTCTATGCGGTTGAAAAAACAGAAGATGGCACCTTATGGGTCGGTACTTGGGGTGGAGGATTATTTGCAAAGCGTGGACCGAAAATCCACAATTACACGACAACTGACACGGACGATGGGATAGGGCATCCAATTATATACGCTTTAACGGAAGATGCTACTGGAATTTTATGGGTTGGGACTAATGGGAGTGGCGCTTACTTCGCGAATCCTCAAGGCCAAAATTATTTGGCATTTTCACATGATATGACTGATCCCGATTCTTTGGATGAAGGGAAAATAAATACAATCTATCGAGATTCACAGGACAGATTGTGGATTGCTGTTTACAATCAAGGGTTAAACCGATATGAGAACACATTAGATAAGATGGTCAAGTACAAAGCAGAAAATGAGACAACCCTAAAAATGGGGAACAATCAAGTGATGGATATTATTGAGTATCAAGGTCGTCTTCTAATCGCTTCTGGTGCAGGTGTTGAGCAGTATCGTGAGGCTGTTGATGGTTTTGAGAGGTTGCCTATATTGCCTGAAAACACCATTACTTATGCCTTAGAGGTAGACCGTGACAATCATTTATGGGTGGGCACTTATTTAGATGGTATATATGAATTTGATGCAGACTACCAGTTGATCAATCATTTTCATGTTAAAAGTACACCTTTAGCCATATCGGACAATCTTGTATATGATATTGTGTGTGATCAGAAAGGCAATTTATGGATTGGAACCAATAATGGGCTTGATGTCTATTTAAAAGAAGAAAAAGAAATGTTGGCCTATCTTAAGAAAGATGGCGACACAACAAGTCTACCCAATAATACCATTCGAACGCTTCTGGAAACTGAGAGTGGTGAAATTTGGGTTGGTATGGTGGGCGGCGGTTTATCAAAATATTTACAGGATCAAAATATCTTTACAACATATACTGAATCAGAAGGCTTGTCGGACAATACCGTGATTAGCATAGAGGAATCTAATGAAGGCTTGATATGGATTGCAACCCATAATGGAATATCGGTTTTAGATCCGGATACAGACCATATTGTGAATCTCACTGCTTCAGATGGTATTGGTGGATACACGTTTTCAGGGGATGGATTTAAAGACTCCGATGGCAGCCTTTTCTTTGTGGGAACACATGGCGTAACCCACTTTCCGCCTGTGTCAAAGCTGTTGAATAGACCCTTGCCACCGGTTTATATAACCGATTTTAGGGTGATGCAAAAGCCTGTTTCAGACCATTTGGTTATTTACAATGATCTCACCTATACATTTGATTCAGAATCAAACTTTATGAGTTTTGAGTTCAATGCCATTGATTATGAGTATTTATCCCATACACAGTATCATTATAGACTGATTGGCGTAGATGCAGAGTGGGTTACAAGTGGTCAGCGGAATTACGTCTCTTATTCCAACTTAAGCCCAGGTGACTATATTTTCGAAGTTAGGGCTAAAACAATTCAAGGCCTATACACAGATCCAGTTCGAGTGTCATTTGTTATTTTAAAACCATGGCATCAAACGACTTTTGCATATGGTGTTTATGGACTAATCCTTATTTTTATTATTTTTAGTTTTGTGAAAATTCGAGAAAATCATTTGATTACAGAAAAGAATTCAGAACTGAACCTTTTAAATGATAAATTAGAAGTTGCGGTAAAAGATTTAGAAGAGGTTTCCATAAAAGATGGTTTGACGGGCATCTACAATAGGCGATATTTTAACACAGTTTTAGGCGAACAGTTTAATATAGCTAAGCGGAGCCGTTTGTCTATTTCAGTCCTAATGATTGATGTGGATGATTTCAAAGAAATTAATGATGCATATGGCCATGTTTTTGGAGATAAGTATTTAATTGCTTTTGCAAATGAAATAGAAAAGAGTTTAGTGAGAACCACTGATTTTTGTGCACGATTTGGTGGGGATGAATTTGCTGTTGTTTTGTACGATACTGATTTAAAAGGTACAGAGTCAGTTGCTCATACAATTAGACGAAATGTAGGAGACCTTAAAATTGAGCATCAAGGCGAGAACTATGAAATGACCTCAAAAGTCTGTATAGGAGGGTATACAATAATTCCAGATTATGAAATGAGTCTAGAGTTGCTTATTTCCACCGCAGATGATGCTTTATATGAAGCTAAGCGAAATGGGAAAAATCAAATTCTAATAAAATCATAAAAAACTGCCTGCACCGTAAATGGATGCAGGCAATTTTTTTACAATTGCTGAAGTGTAATTAAATGCTTCATCAGCTTTTCAGACTGTGTATTTAGTGTTTGAGAGGCAATTGATGTAGAAAGAACTGCTCTGTTTTGAGCCTCTATGGCATCTGTTGCTTTTTTTGTTTGCAGATGATTGTCTTCACTTTTCGCGGCCAAAACTTTAATTTTTTGATAGACAGCCAATCGACTCTCGTCAATTTTTTCGCTTACACGTCGAGATTCGTGGATGTTGGTTTTTACATCATCAAGTGAAGTGTTGATTTCTTCAGCGACAACTGAGAACCCTTTACCATACTCACCAGCCCGTGCCGCCTCAATTGAAGCATTTAAAGATAATAAATTGGTTCGTTTTGAAACTTCGGAGATTAAGAAACTAGCGTCTTCTATTAGATGAGAATCTTCTAAAATTTGATGCAAATTTTCTTGAACGTTTTTATTGGTTAAAGCGACAGTATCGTTTATGTCACTTAAGCGTTTTGGTTAAAATCTTCAAAATGTTTGTAATAAACTTCTTCAAAATTACTGAAAGCATAGTACTCTAATTTTTTGATGCCTAGATACTTGGCATTTCGACTGTTGAATTTAGCGCAAAAATCAAACTTAAATCCGTTTTTTTCAACGGCCTCCACCAAATCAAAATACCGCTTGTAGCCTGTCATCAATTGAGATTTATACATAGCGCACCCCCTTAATGTTATTTTACAAAAAATTAAAAAAGCAACTCGTATTTAAACGCGAGTTGCTCAATAATAGTCGTGAAAAGGGCTTTATGTTCTGGTCTGCCAGCATCTGTTTTTTACGTTGATGGACTTTGTCAAGTGCTTTCATAAGTCTTGTGTTGCTAATGGGTTTAAGAAGATAGTCCGTCGCATTGATTTCATAGGAATGTACAGCATATTCAGTATGGGCGGTTACAAATTTAATACCATTGTTTCCAGGCATTTGAATGTCCAAAAACACCAAATCCACGTGATTGTTTAAAATGAATTCTTCAGCAATATCGGGATCCATAAAAGTTGCGAGAATATGAACGTCTTCACAAAGTGACAATTGGAAAACAAGTTCTTCAATGGCCAGCTTTTCATCATCGACGATTACAACAGTCATATGTGTGCTCCTTTCGGTATTTTGAAAGTAACAGATGTTCCTTGACCTGGACTAGAATTAAAATCCAGCCCAGGATTGTTTTTATAAGTTGCCACAAGTCTTTTATGGGTTGTTTGAAGGCCAATGTGTTGTGATGTATCCTCGGCTGAATAAATGCTTTCAATAATTTTAGGGTCAATGCCAACGCCATCATCGGAGACTCTAAAATGATAGTGGTCAGATGAGGAGTGGATGTTAAGGTGGACTTTGCCACTTTTTTTATCTTTAAAGATGCCATGTTTAATTGCGTTTTCAATTAAAGGCTGAAGAATCAGCGGTGGTACTTTTAAACTTAAGTCTTCTGGGATGGTAAATTCAATTTCAAGGCGATTGCCGAACCGTGCTTTTTCAAGTATTGTAGAAATGACAGTTCCTGTTTGAAGCGCTTTTTTGTAACTTCTGAATGAATTAAATCCCCGCTTTCGTATCCAAGTATGTCTTTACCGGTATAGGCTAAAATACGATCTTTATCTGTTATGGCAACACCGTCTACATTGGAAATATCCTTAATGATCTTCACAACCTCGCTACTGCTTTCAGGGGAGAGCCCTCTTTTAAAATATTTGACTATATCCCTAGCAATTCTGAGGGCTTGTTCTGATCGAAAGGCACCTTGCATGTCGGTATTTTTAAGCATATTTTGATAGATAACAATCATAAGAGCAATACCTGCTGAGTTGGTTAAAATCATTGGCAAGGCAATCGTTTGAACCAAAATGAGAGCTTCAGAAAAAGGTCTTGCAATTAATAAAATGAGAACCATTTGCACCGTTTCCGTTAGTAGGCCAACACCAAATCCAAAGGCTATTTTATTTTTGCTTCGCATAAAGTAGATCGATAACAGGCCTGCAATAATCCCCTCAACAGTGGTTGAGATTCCGCAGGACAAGGCTGTAAATCCGCCAAGATCTATTAAGAATCTGTGTCCACCTGCGATTAAACCAGATAAACCACCCACAAGAGGCCCGCCTATGAGTCCCCCAACAACAACGCCAATAACGCGGTTATTTACAATAGCGCCCATATATGGAATTCCAGAATAAGTGCCAAGTATTCCCATGAATCCGAACACAATGGCGATTATATCTTGGTCTCTAAGGGTAAATTTTCGATTGTGGAGCAGCCTTAAAAACATTTTAGTTCCAGAAAAGATATAAATGACCAAAAATATTAAAGATACTTTTGTGGTTAAACCCCATAGTAAATCTGTCATAAGTGACGCCTCCAAATAAATATATGTTATTTTTTCACGTTGAGCATGTGCTGTGAATAGATTAAAAGAACTATGACTTGCAAAATCCATTTAATGGGCGTATTATGAGAATGTTTGAAATACCTAAAGAAAGAAGGAATTTTGTGTCTAAAATGCAACCAAAGATTATTTCAACACTGAAAGCCTATTCCAAAGATCAATTTTTTAAGGATTTAACGGCAGGTCTTATTGTAGCCATCATTGCATTGCCACTTTCCATTGCACTTGCAATTTCATCAGGGGTAACACCTGAAAAAGGCTTATACACTGCAATTATAGCTGGATTTTTTGTTTCTTTACTCGGTGGAAGTCGCGTTCAAATTGGCGGTCCAACAGGGGCCTTTATGGTTATTGTATATGGAATAGTGGCTGAATTTGGTGTTGCTGGACTTACGATTGCCACTATAATGGCAGGAATCATCATGGTCTTAATGGGGTTTCTTAAATTAGGGGCAGTTATTAAATATATTCCGCATCCTATAACAACTGGTTTTACAAGTGGGATTGCCTTGGTGATTTTTTCCTCACAAATAAAAGATTTTTTGGGTCTTAAAATAGGAGAGGTCCCAGCAGCGTTTATAGAAAAGTGGGCAGTTTATTTAAAAGGCATTGGAACCTTTGATCCAATGACATTGGCCGTTGGGGGATTGGCACTTGGCATCATTTTACTATGGCCGAAAGTTAATCGTAAAATTCCAGGCGCCTTAATTGCTTTGATTGTAACTTCAGCTCTTGTTAAAATTTTAAATTTGGACATTGCAACTATTGGATCAAAATTTGGAGAGATTTCCTCTGCACTACCTAAACTGACTGTTCCTGAATTTGACCTAGTTTATATTCAAATGTTACTGCCAGCAGCATTTACAATCGCCATACTTGGCTCTATCGAATCATTGCTGTCCGCAGTTGTTTCAGATGGTATGATTGGTGGGAAACACAGATCTAATATGGAACTTGTAGGTCAAGGCGTCGCCAACATCATGTCCGGACTTTTCGGGGGAATACCCGCAACTGGAGCCATTGCAAGAACTGTTGCTAATGTTAAAAATGGAGGACGAACACCTGTGGCGGGGATTGTTCATTCGATTGCTTTGTTGTTAATTTTAGTGGTTTTCATGCCACTTGCTAAAATGATTCCTTTAACTGCACTGGCTGCAATTTTAATTGTAGTTGCCTATAATATGAGTGAATGGCGAGAGTTTAAATCATTATTAAAATCGCCGAAAAGTGATGTTTTGGTCTTACTGATCACCTTCTTTTTAACAGTCCTAGTTGATTTGGTTGTTGCAATTGAAGTGGGTATGGTTCTCGCTGCATTTCTATTTATGAAGCGTATGAGTGAAGCGACTCAAGTTAACATAGAAGATTTTGACGCTTCGGAGGAAAAAGATGGCGTTCCTGTTGAAGTACACCGTTTCGATTCTGTGGACTTGATAAAAGTATATGAAATTAATGGACCATTTTTCTTTGGCGCAGCAGATAAATTTATTTCTGCACTTGGTGAATTGGGTGAAAAAACTGATATTCTGGTAATTAGAATGCGTCATGTCCCAATAATGGATGCAACTGCCCTCCATGGATTTAAGCGTATGATAGAAATTTGCCAACGTCAAAAAACAAAACTCATCATATCCGGCATCCAAGACCAGCCTTATAAAGTGCTTGAAAAAGCAGGTCTCATAGACGTAATTGGTGAAGATCATTTTTTCACCAGTGCTGTTGAAGCTGTTGACTATGCAAATAAAAGTGTTAAGGCCCATAAAAGCGGAATTGATAGTAGGGTCCTATAGAAGAAGATTTTTATGACATCCCATAGGGTGATGCCAATACTTGTTTTGACTAAAATCATTCCCGTTTCCGACAAAAAAACAAGTTGTGTAAATGACAAGGTACCAATGAAAAATCGAGCCTGTTCAGATGCAACGTCAACCATAAAAAGCGCAGGGAGATACATGTCAGCCAGACCAGCAATAGACGCGGGTGCCATGCTTGAAACCGAAGCGCTTGCAAACCCCATCCATGTATATAGATATTGAAACGGGAAGCTTAAAATTTCAAATAAAGGGGTGTTTTCTGCAAGGACAAGACCTAAGGTGCCAACTGTCATAATTACGGGAAGAAAGCCAACATAAGTATTTGTAACATTTAATAAGGATGCCTTTAATGCTGTTTTAAGAGATGCCTTTGAGGCTGCTTGAACGGCTACGTCAATGGCTTTTTTGACACTGCTTTTGGGCATAGAATCCTGATCTAGGTGTGTTTGAACACCTTGATAATATGTGTTTTTAAATTTTTTAAGTGGGCATCTGGCCGTAATGGCCGCGATAATTATGGTAATGATGGCGATACTGGCATAAAATTGTGGAAATATATGGGAAATCCCAAGTTCTTCAGCAACGGCTGTTGCAAAAGCGATTCCCACTATAGAAAAGTTTGTTGCAATAATATAAGCTTCTTTTTGTGTATAATAGCCGCGTTTGTATTGTTGGTCTGTAACAAGGATGCCTATGGTACCGTCACCAACAAAAGAAGCAATTGCATCAACAGCTGCATATCCCGGAACTTTAAAGATTTTTTTCATTGATTTTCCAAATAGACTGCCAATGAATTCAACGGCTCCAAAATGTGTGAGAAGCGGCATGGCCATTAAACCTACAAAAAAAGTCACATATAAAGTTGTTAATAGGCCTCCTTCACCAGCCATAACACCACCAGTGTTTGGGTCAATTAGAAGTTTAGACCACTTATAATCACCAAACCATTCATGGATCACCATTAAATAAAGAAAAGAGCCAGTTAGACGTAAGATAACATTAAGAGGACTTGCTTTAAAAACTTTGTTTAAGGTGGTGATGCGAGAAGTAAAGAAAATAAATATTAGTGTCATGGTTAATACGATCCAAGAGATAACCTCGGTGAATATAAGAAATTCATCGAGGTAATTTTTTGTAATGAAGGATAGAATATGTGCGATTGCAATACGATTTTCACCCATTATGTCAAAGGGGAATAGAAAGAAAAGAAATCCAAGTGTGGATAAAAATAAGGGCTTAAAGTACTTCATATAAACGGTCTCCTCTAATTTGATTTTTTAACACTTTTGAAAGTTTACCACAAAGAAACACAAGCATCAATAATTAATATGCAATAAAATCTATATTTATACAAAATGTAAAATTTAAATATTTGTGTTAAAATAAAAAAAAGGATGTGTGATATATGAAAGTATTTAAAGATCGGAATAAGGAATTGGAACAGGAAATCAATTTATATTTGGAAACTTTAAAGGGATCTGCTCTTGTTTTTCAGCAGGGCCTTTCCGCTTTTTTAGAGGATGAATACGAAGGTTTTGAGAACAAACTTGGCGAAATTATCAATCTTGAAAAAGAAGCGGATGGTCTTTTAAGAGCTTTGGTGCAGACTTTATATAAGTATAATTTAATGCCTGACTTAAGTGCGGATATCCTTGAATTGATGACGGCGTTGGACGAAATTAGTGATATTTCAAAGTCAGTTCTTTTGGACTTGAATGTGGAAAAATTTCAAGTTCTTGAGATGCTGAAACCTGATTTTATGCGCGTAGCGGATACTTCGAGTCAAACTGTGCATCACTTGCTAGGTGGCATCAGGGCTTTTTTTGAAAATCCAACAGAGATTGATGGTTACATTCATACAGTGAGAGCATTTGAGTCAGAAGTAGATCAAATGGAGTACGTTTTAAAACAGCGCATATTTGCACTAGATATACTGGATTTTGGACTCTGTGACAAAATGCATCTTCGGGACTTGGCCCATAAAATTGCGTCACTCTCTGACGAGTGTGAACGCATAGCGGATCTGCTCGCTGTTTTGAAATTTAAGCGCACCATATAAATGGAGGAAACATGGATTTAAGTGGTATTTTAGTAATTTCTGGACTTTTTATGGGATGGTCGTTGGGCGGAAATGATGCTGCCAATATATTTGGAACCGCTGTTGGGACGAAGATGATTCGATTTAGAACAGCAGCTGTTTTATGCAGTATTTTTGTTATATTAGGTGCAACTTTCAGTGGGGCCGGCGCATCAAAAACCTTGGAATCTCTAGGAAATATTCATTCCATACAAATGGCATTCATTATTTCAGGTGCAGCTGCAGGAACTGTGACTTTTATGTCAAAGCGGGGTCTTCCAGTCTCAACATCACAGTCTATAGTAGGCGGTATTATTGGGTTTAATATATTTGTAGGGAATGAAACCAATATTGATATTTTAATTAAAATTGCAGGCACTTGGATTGTAACCCCTCTTTTAGCGGCCTTATTTTCTGCGACACTTTATTGGGGGTTTAGAGTTAAGCTTGACCGTAGTAGACTTAATTTAATCCAAAGAGATAAGCGTACGCGCATGGGACTTGTTTTGGTAGGTGCTTTTGGTGCATACACTTTAGGCGCTAATAATATCGCCAATGTGGTGGGTGTTTTTGTTAAAACGGCACCTTTTGGTCTTAATCAACAGGCCTTATTTTTTATAGGAGGTGTTGCCATAGCAATAGGGGTTATGACCTATTCTAAACGCGTGATGCTTACAGTTGGAAAGTCAGTTTTTAAACTTTCTCCAGTAGGGGCGTTTATTGTGGTCCTTTCTTCTGCACTGGTTCTCTTTGTCTTTTCTTCAGAAGGACTTAATGGGATTCTCAGTACGTTAAATCTACCTCAAATTCCTTTAGTACCTGTTTCACAGTCTCAGGCTGTGGTGGGCGCAATTATGGGTATCGGTTTTGCGAAAGGTGGTCGAAACTTGAATTATCAAGTGCTCTATAAAATTGTACTTGGTTGGGTTTTAACGCCGACAGTATCTATTGGTGTTACTTGGATTTTATTATGGATCTCTTCACAAATGTGAAGAGATTTTAATTTTATCTGGGGGAACTTTTTTTGAAACACCGCCGTCTTACTTATGTAAATTAAATTTGAAGGAGATAGATATGAAGAAATTAGTAACATTGAGTGCTGTATTGGCAATTGGATTGAGCATGATGGCATGTGCCTCAGAAACTGGGAATGCAGTTGAAAACCCTGGATCAGATTTAAGTGTTGATGAAATAATTACTGAAATAACAGAAGATGCAGGTATTGAAACTGCTACGATGAACACGCCTTTAACAGAAGAAAATTTTTCGTGGTTTATGTTTGCAGACTATGTAGAAGGGACCGAAGCGGTTTCAGCTGATGCAATGATTAATGCTGTTGCACATTCTGTTGTTTTAGCAAGAGTGCCTGAAGATTCTGATGTGGAAGCACTTAAAGCTGAAATTGAAGAAAAAGCAGATCCTAGAAAATGGATTTGTGTTGAGGCTCAAAAGATTGAAGTGGTTGTGAGAGGAAACCTCATACTTTTGGTTATGAGTTCTGAAGAAGTTGTTGATGCAGTTGTTGCAAATTTTGAGGCTTTGGAATAAACAATGGTATTTTCAAGTCTTGTATTTATAAATTACTTCCTACCCATTTTAATGATTTTATATTTTAGTGTGCCCCGTTCGTTACGTAACGGGGTACTTTTAACGGGTAGTCTATTGTTTTATTTTTATGGAGAACCTGTCTATACCGGCCTCTTAATATTTTCTGCAGTTTCTGATTATAGTCACAGTGCCTACATAGAAAGGTATAGAGGAACTGGACGTGCTAAAATTGCCCTAATCAGTTCAATAACAATTAACCTGGCAATGCTGTTTTTTTTCAAGTATGCTGATTTTTTTATAGAGTCAGTTAATGTCTTGTTTGGAAGAGACTTCAATAGTCTGGAATTATCCCTACCTATAGGCATTAGTTTTTTTACTTTTCAGACGATGAGTTATACCATTGATGTGTATCGTGGATCGGTAAAGGCGTCTCGTAAATTTTTACCATTTGCCACTTATGTAACTTTATTTCCACAGTTGGTTGCTGGTCCCATTGTTAGATATGCGACTTTAGAAACGCAGTTAATTAACCGTCATATCAACCTGGAATCTTTGAGTTCTGGAATTCAGCGGTTCATTATTGGCTTATCTAAAAAGGTTTTGTTGGCCAATCAGCTTGGTGAATTTACGGTTGCCTTTAGGGCTACAGAATCAAATAGCGTTCTTTTTACATGGGCTTATGCGGTAACGTTTACCTTGCAAATCTATTTTGATTTCTCCGGATATTCGGATATGGCGATTGGTCTTGGGAGGCTGTTGGGATTTGAATTTCCAGAGAATTTTAAGTATCCCTTATGCGCTAAATCCATTACGGATTTTTGGCGAAGATGGCATATGACTTTAGGACAGTGGTTTAGAGATTACGTTTACATTCCTTTGGGAGGCAATCGCGTTTCTCATTTGAAGTGGCTTCGAAATCTCTTGATTGTATGGGGACTAACTGGGTTGTGGCATGGTGCAGATTGGAACTTTATCATTTGGGGCCTATATTTCGGGATAATTTTGGCGGTTGAAAAGTGGTTAAACATCTCAAAAACCACTTCAAAAATTGGACACATTTATGTGATTGGTGTCGTTGTGGTAAGTTTTGTAATTTTCAACAGCTTATCCATGGACCAGTTGTGGCTGGATCTTAAAACAATGTTCGGATTATCTGATGTGCCATTTGTAACATCTGAAACCCTCTTTCAATTAAAGAATTATAGCAACTTAATTTTGTTTGGCGTTCTTGGCGCAACACCGTTACCGAAGTTGACGCTGGAATCAATGCAAAATTTTAAAGGGGTAGATCGTATTCGACAGTTTACAGATCCAGTTGGACTTGTAATTTTATTGTGGGGCGTGACAGCCTACTTGGTAGACAGTTCATTTAACCCATTTCTCTATTTTAGGTTTTAGGAGTGTGTATGAAACAAAAGCAGGTAAAAAACAAGGGGATTGTGTGGATGACGACGTTATTCGTTTTAGTTGGAACTGTAATGCAAGTTTTCACAAATCCGCCTGAAATATCTTATGTTGAAAGGCGAAAGTTGATGGCATTTCCAGACCTGAATTTGGAGCGCATTTTAAATACGGCGTTCATGTCGGATTTAGAAATTCATCTAGCGGATACATTTCCCTTAAGGGGACATTTTAGGACCTTAAAATGGCATATGGGCACCTTGCTTTTCAATCGCCAAGAAATAGATGATTATTATCAAGTTGACCACCATTTATCTAAATTGACCTATCCATTGAACGAAAAACAAGTTGAAATTGGCGCAGAGAAGATTAATGGTATAATTGACCGCTATTTAAAGGATTTGCCCGTATATTTCAGTATTGTGCCAGATAAAAATTATTATTTGGCCGAAGACAACGGTTACCCAAGTATGGATTACAATCAAATGGTATCTATTATGAAATCACAGGTAGAAGAAGCTCTTTATATTGACTTGTTCAATGTGTTGACCTTGGATGATTACTATCAAACAGACCCGCATTGGAATCAGAATCATCTTAATACAGTGCTTGCTGAATTTTCTGAAGCTATGGCATTCGAATGGGATTACTCTAAATATGAGTTGGAAAAAGGACCAGAATTTATAGGTGCCTATGGGTCTCAAATTCCAGGTCATACGCTTGTGGATTCTATGGATTATCTTGTATCACAATGCGTTATAGACAGCTCTCTTTATACGCTGGATACAGATCTAAAAACGACAGTTTACACGCCAAATGCCAATCTTGATATGGATCCATATTCTTTTTTTATGGGTGGGCCAGCAGCGATTCAGGTGATAGAACGGAATCAATCAGAGACCGGATGCTCGCTAATTCTTTTTAGAGATTCATTTGGTTCTTCTATTGCGCCTTTGTTTTTGGCGGGTTATGATAAAATTACTTTAGTTGATCTCAGGTATGTCTCATCTGATATGCTGGACCACTATATTGAATTTGAAAATCAGGATGTGTTGTTTCTATATTCAACGCTTGTGTTAAACCAGAGTATAATGTTACGGTAAAAATAAAGAAACGCCTTCTGACAGATGTCAAAAGGCGTTTCTTTTTGGTGCCGAAGGCGGGAGTCGAACCCGCACGAGTGTTACCTCTCCGGATTTTGAGTCCGGCGCGTCTGCCAATTCCACCACTTCGGCTCAGCTATATTAGAATACCACAAGTTTTTTGGATTGGCAATATTTTTTTGAAGATTATTTATAGTTTCTGCTAATATATTCGATTTCTTCTATCTGGTCCAAAGCATTGAGTTTTAATGCCAATAGGAAAAAATACCCAGACAATAAGTTCGAAAAGTCAAATAAGCGCTCTGGCACGTCATGGCCCATAAATGCGTGTCTGTAAAGCAGCCTAACCAATGCTTTGAACTTCGTTCTAATCACGTGTGCTTGACAAGCCGTGTGCCCCCCTTGAGTCAATACAAATTTTTCAAATCTTTCTTTGACTTCATCTTGCAAAGTTTCAGTGAGGTTTTCTAGCCAAAGATATTCATCGTCAGTTACAGAGACAAAAGTCCTAAGAGATGGATTTAGGTGGTAGACAAGTTCGCAAATAACAATAAGGTCTTTCCGGATTTTTTCATCCTTAATTGTGCTTCTAAGTAAGCCAATCATACTGGCCAGTTCATCCGTCATAATTTCAAAATCACAACGTAAATCATCCGCAGGATCACTTAAAAAAGGATAAGCTTCATGTTTGCTGCGATAAATTGTTTGCATAAAAACCTCCAATGACATTTTTTATTTTATTTTACCATAGGGTTTCAAATAAGAACATGATAGAATAAAATGAATTATAGAAGGTGGTAGGCATGACAAATATAAACTTGGGCATATTGGCACATGTAGATGCTGGGAAAACAACGTTAACTGAATCTTTACTTTATAAGGCTGGTGTGATTGAAAATCCTGGTAGAGTTGACCATGGGAAAGCTTACTTGGATACAGACGATATGGAAAAAGAACGGGGAATCACCATTTTTTCCAAACAAGCAATTTTCAAAATTGATACTCAAGAATATACAATTCTGGATACACCTGGACATGTGGATTTTTCTGCAGAAATGGAACGTACGCTCATGGTAATGGACTATGCAGTCCTTCTTGTGAGTGCGCCAGAAGGGATACAAGGCCACACGCTTACACTATGGCGACTATTAGAAGCATATGATATCCCAACATTTATCTTTATCAACAAAACAGATCAGCTAAGTGGTTCCATTGACCTTGTTGTGACTCAACTTAAAAATAAATTTTCCGAAAATTGCGTTTCCTTCATGCCCACTGATAAAAAAGACTTTTTTGATGACATAGCACTAATAAACGAAGCGTATTTAAATCAATATTTGGATACAGGCACAATTGATTTAAACCATATTTCTAAAGGCATCCAAGAACGTGCTGTTTTTCCAATTTTCTGGGGTTCTGCTTTAAAACTAGATGGAATAGATTTCTTTATGAAGGGAATTAATCAATTTATGTTGCCACCTCTTTACCCTGATACATTTGGGGGACGTATTTTTAAAATTACAAGAGATGAAAACGGGCAACGCTTGGCACACATGAAAATAACAGGACATATCCTACAGGTTAAGGATGAACTCGTTCATGACAGATGGCAGGCTAAAATTAATCAAATTCGGATTTATTCTGGTGTAAAATATGAAACACGGTCTTACGTACCGGCAGGAACCGTATGTGCTGTAACCGGCTTGGATGAAGCTGTCGCTGGGGAAGGTGTTGGGTTTGAAACAAATTCAGACGCTGGGGTACTAGAACCGGTTCTTCAGTACCAAGTTATATTTCCAAATGGTGAATCCTCAAGGATGGTACTTCCATTATTAAAGCAACTGGAAGAAGAATTTCCAGAGTTGGGAATTATTTGGCATGAAGCCTTACAGGAAATACAAATCAAATTAATGGGAGATGTTCAAACAGAAGTACTAAAGCGGATTATCTTGGAAAAATTTGATTTAGAAGTTGACTTTGACACAGGGAAAATACTTTATAAAGAGACAATTGGTAACACTGTGGAGGGTGTTGGACATTTTGAACCTTTGAGACATTATGCTGAAGTACATCTTCTGTTGGCGCCAGGTGAACCTGGTAGTGGCCTTGTATTTGATTCTATTGCTAAAGAAGATGATCTGCCTAGCAATTGGCAAAATTTGATATTGACACATTTAGAAGAAAAGCCACATAAGGGTGTTTTGACAGGATCTGAGATAACAGATATGAAAATTCGCCTTGTGAGCGGACGTGGTCACAACAAACACACTGAGGGTGGTGATTTTAGAGAAGCTACTTATCGCGCAGTTAGACAAGGGCTTATGGAAGCCCATTCTATTTTGCTGGAACCTTTTTATGCTTTAGATTTAGAAATTCCAGAAGAAATGGTGGGCAAGGCAATGACAGACATTGAAACTAAGAAAGGAACGTCTGAAATTGTGAGTTCAGTAGGTGGAATGGTTCGCATACAGGGGCGTGCACCCGTTTCGACTTTGAGGAATTATCATCAAGAGGTTAGGGCATATAGTAGAGGAAAAGGGCGCTTAACACTCAACTATTCCGGTTACGGCATATGCCATAATCAGGAAGAAATAATTGAGCAGATCGGGTATGATCCAGAACTTGACACTGAAAATCCCACAGGTTCTGTTTTTTGTACCAAAGGATCGGGGTATTTGGTGTCGTGGGATGCGGTTAAGGCGCATATGCATTTAGAGCCATGGCTAAAGCAGAAAAAAGAAAGCATCAATGACAAAGAGACACAGTCACAGTTCACGAACTCGGATTTAAGTCTTGAAGAAATAGATGAAATTTTAAATTGTGCAACTGGTGCAAATCAAGGGCGCAAATCTATGTGGCGGAAAAGACACAGCCAGAGAATTTATCAAACAGGACATGTGTTTGATGGTCAATGGCATGAAAAATCTATCACGAAAAAAGAAGGGTATCTCCTTGTTGATGGTTACAATATTATTTTTACATGGGATGAATTGAATGTGCTTGCTAAAGATAATTTCGAAGCTGCTCGGGTGAAACTTTTAGAGCTTTTGGATCATTACCAATCTGCAGGTGATGTCAAAATAATGGTTGTTTTTGATGCCTACAAGGTTGAAAAAAGACATGCTGAAATAGAACACTATAAAAACATACGCGTTGTCTTTACCGGTGAAGCTCAAACGGCTGATCAATATATAGAAAAATTTGCACACACGAATAAAAATATTTATGAAATTACTGTGGCAACTTCAGACGGCTTGCAACAAATGATTATTAGAGGCGCTGGAAGCAGGCTATTATCTGCACGAGAACTTAAGGAAAAACTTGATCAGTATATGGAAGAGGTGAATAAAACCATAAATTCCCTCAGAAAAGAAAATCAATTGCAAACTGAAAAGATTATTAACCCCAGTGTGGCAAAGATATTGGACAAAAAAGACTCTTAAGATAAGGGTCTTTTTTTATTGACATGAAAGGAGTGAGTGTGTATTGTGTAGATATACTACCCCGGGGTATATGGGTTAAGGAATGGAGGTTCGTATGATTGGATTGTATGCTGTTGCAGGATTGGCAATTGGAATATCTTATGTTGTCGATTCTAAAAAGACTGTTGAAGGTCTAAAAAAAGGATGGAAAAAATTTTCGAAATCCTTACCTGAATATTTAAAACTCTTAATTTTAATTTCTATAGTACTGCTAATATCTGAAGATTATATAATTAAGTATTTGGGACAGGAAAATATTTTTTTAGGCTTAATGTCTAGTTTGCTGCTTGGATCAATAACGATGATGCCAGGGTTTATAGCTTACCCCTTGGCTAAAATACTGATTGCAAAGGGTGTCTCATATATGGTTGTTGCTGGATTTGTGACATCTTTAATGTTAGTTGGTGTTGTCACTTATCCACTTGAAAAAAAATATTTCGGAAAGAAAGCTACTGTTTTAAGAAACATTATGAGCTTTGGTGTTGCTGCAGGAATTGCGCTTTTAATGGGAATTTTCTATAGGGAGGTCCATTTGTTATGAAACTAAAAAAGTATAAAAAAACAATAAATCTTATTGTTTTCATTAGCTTTCTTATTTTTTCGGTTGTTTCATTAGTGACAGGTTACGACCTGGGCATTAGGATTTGGGATAATTTTCTAGTATTTGCTAAAGACATGGTTTTGATTTTACCTCCAGCTTTTGCTTTGATTGGACTTTTTGATGTATGGGCTAAGCGCGATAAAGTAGAAAAACATTTGGGGAATACAAACAATCCTATGCGGTTTATCTGGTCAATTTTATTGGCCTCTACCACTGTAGGTGGAACCTTTGTTGCTTTTCCCTTGGCCAATGCTTTACACCATAAGGGCGCTAAATACAGTTCGATTTTGACTTACATAACAGCATCTTCCTTATTTATGATTCCTATGACGATAATGGAAGCGAGTATGCTAGGTCTTAAATTTACACTAATACGGCTTCTTGGATCTTTACCTTTTATAATTGGTGGTGCAATAGTGTTAGGGCATTATTTAGAAAAATCTCAATACAAGCTTCCCGATATTTTAGAATAAAAATAGCTTGCAGAAAATATTGACATAATTCTGCAAGCTTAATCATATATAATTTTTTCTATTGTAAGATTACGCTTTTCCAGTAAATCAATCAAGCCTTTTTCAGTCATATCTACTGTGGTGCCATTAAAGCGTCTTATCACAGGACGAAGCGGATGAGACGGATTGTTTTTTAGTACAATGGCTTTTGAGTGATCGGATAATTGAACATAAGTTCCTGCGGGATATGGGACAATACATCTTATGAAGATGTTGGCATAATCAAAATCAAAAAGACTACCTGCATTCCCCATAATATATTCTAAGACCTCATTGTGTAAAAATGCACTTCGGTGTATTCGGTCTGAAGTCATGGCATCGTATACATCTGCAATCATAATTATTTTTGCGTAGTCATGGATGTCATCTGAAGTGAGGTTGTTTGGATAACCAGAGCCGTCCATACGCTCATGATGCTGGAGTATAGCAGTTCTCACATGGGCATTTAAGTTTGTATTTTTGGACAAAAGTGCATGAGAATACTCAGGGTGCTTTTGAATTGTATAGCGTTGAGAATCCGTTAATGGGCCATCATGGTGGTAAACATCGCTTGAAATATCTTTATAGCCTATGTTTGCGAGTAGGGCTGCTTTGGCTATATTTTGAATATCAATTACATTCATCCCTTTTTTTACAGCCGTCATAATGGATAAAACAGCTGTATTGACTGCATGTTCGTAGTCATAATCACTTTCGGACTTAAGGTCCATAATGGAAATTTTCAAATCAGCGGAGTTAAGAATCTCGTCTACAAGTGTACTGGAAACGGTCCCCATGATTTCGACCAATTCTTGTCCTGCTTTGCCATAGATGAGTTCTTTTTTTTGTTTGGAAATTTGATCTTCAAACGACTGAATACATTTTTTAATATCATGAATTGCTTTTTTTCGGACAATTGGATCGATAATATCTTTTACATCTTCTTCTAAAAGAGCCTCTTCTTCAGGGGTTTTTGTATAAAGTGATTTAAAGCCCAAGGCTCTAATGCGCTCGACGTTTTTTGAACTTAATTTGGCGTTTTTCCGAAGTAGAATCTGATTTTTTATGTTGGTGAGATTTTGCGCTAAAAGCGAATTTTCTTTAAGATAATCAAGGGGTGTAAAACGCATAGGACCTCCTTTCATGCTTTATCTTATGATATAATAGGATAAAAGATGTTTCAAGGAGGAAAATTTATGAAAAGTGTAAATAAATACCATCACAAATATAATATGGATGAATTAAAAACAATGACCATTGAAATGCTCCAGCGAAGAGGCGTTGAATTAATTGATATTGCTAAAATTGTGGTCTATCTGCAAAAAGAATATCAACCTAACATTACGGAAGAAATCTGCTTGGAACACATTGATGCTGTTTTAAGTAAACGTGAAATTATCCATGCGATTATGACGGGTATTGCCATAGACGAAATGGCAGAAAAAAAGATGCTTCCTGAACCTTTACAAAGTATTGTTGAAGCAGATGAAGGCTTATACGGGATTGATGAAATTTTACCCTTATCTATAGTAAATGTTTATGGCTCAATTGGCTTTACCAATTTTGGGTTTTTAGATAAGGAGAAAATTGGTATTATTAAAGAGTTAGATTCAAAGAAAGGTGAGGTTTGTAATACATTTTTAGATGATTTGGTTGCTGCAATTGCTGCGGCAGCGGCTAGCAGATTGGCTCATAGTGGCATATAAAGGAGGCTTTATGCGATCAGTATCTTTTCAAGAGTTGTCGAAAGACTATTTAACACAATTGGTAAAAGGTGCATTTCTAACCGTTAAGAATGGCAAGACTCTTAATACAATGACCATTGGCTGGGGCACAATTGGCTATATTTGGAACAAGCCAGTTTTAATGGTTCCTGTACGTTTGCAGAGGTACACATATAACTTGATAGATAAATCTGATTCATTTACAGTGAGTGTTCCTGTAGAGAAAGACCTTAAAGCGGCACTTAAATTTTGCGGGACTGAGTCTGGAAGAGATGTGAATAAGTTCGAAGCGCTTGGACTTACAGCAAAACCTGCAAAATCTGTGGAGACGCCAATCATAGGGGAGTGTAATCTTCATGTAGAGTGTCGGATAATTTATAAGCAATTAATGGAACCAGGCACTTTGGCAGATGATATTCATGAAAAGTCCTACCCGCAACATGACTTTCACGTTATGGTTTATGGGGAAATATTGGATGCTTACTATACAGATTAACGTAAAAAAACCTGTTCTTCAGAAAGACACAATTTGTGTCTTTGAAGAACAGGTTTTTCTAATTTATTTTTTCATTTCTCTTAAAACAACTTCTGCTGCTTTAATAAGTGGATATGCAGCTGGTGATGCTGTTAGCATAGGTTGTGTTCCGATTTGTGAGACAAGAAGATCTGTCAACGTGAATCCAGCTTGAACAATGAATCCAATAACATTAATCAGTTCACCAACACTGTCGCCACCAATGGCCTCTCCGCCAAGAATTCGGCCACTGTCTTTAGAAACTATAAGTTTAACCAATTGTTTGTGCGCACGATTGAGTTTGCCAGGATGTCTGTCAATCCCTGAAAAGGTACCTGTACAAATATGGAAACCTTCACGGCGTGCACCTTCTTCAGTGAGGCCTGCTACACCATATGAAGATTCCCCGAGATTTGTACTGTAAATACCAATTGTGCCTTTAAATGATCTATATGTGGATAAATGGTCTAGATTCAAACCAGCAACACGCGCTTCAGCACATGCTGTTGACGCCAACATAGTTGTTGATAATTTGCCAGTTGCAAAATCTCGCTTGCTGGCACAGTCGCCTGCTGCAAAAATATCTGAAATGGAAGTACGCATATATTCATCTACAGCTATAAAGCCCTTTTCATTCATGGCAAGTCCTGTTTTTTCTGCAAGTTCTGTATTGGGTCTATAACCCATTGAAAGGACTACAGCTTCAGCTTTCATAGTGGAACCATCCGACAATTTTACACTGTCTACTTTACCATTACCAATGATTTCTTGAATACCAATACCTGTGCGTACATTTACACCACGTGCTTTAAGCTTTTCTTCAGCATCTGAAGCAATATCTGCATCAAATGCCATGCCTAAAATTCTGTCTTGAATTTCGATTAATGTCACATTTTTTCCGAGTTTGTTTAATTCATCTGATGTCTCAACGCCAATAAAACCAGCGCCAACAACAATAATGTTTTCAAACTGATCTAGAGATTTTAGCACACCATCTAAATAGACTTTATTTTTTGGAATGGTGTAAACATTTTCAAGATCTGCTCCTTTAAGCCATCCTGGTACAATAGGTTGAGACCCTGTTGCGAAAATCAATTTTTCATACTGAATCTCCGTACCATCTTCAGTTTTACAGGTCTTGTTGTCAGTGTCTACTTGAACAACAGTATCGATTTTAATTTCAACACCTAGAGCGTGTAAACCTGCGTCTGGCAAAATGTTGTCTTCTGTTGTTCCAAGTGTTCCAAAAATATATGGAATGCCACATGGAATCATGACCTTTTCCTCTCGACGCACAACCATAACTTCTTTTTTTGGATTGTTGGACTTGGATGTCATAGCCGCCACTAATCCTGCCGCACTTCCGCCAATCACCAATACATCAACTTTTTTCATAAAATACTCCTTAAATTATAATATAACATATGTTATTTACAGTTATAATTATAACCTAGTGTGGGCATATGTCAACAATCAAATGCTTCTATGAATCTTGACTTTAATAATTCGCTGATCACTTGTATCAATTGCTTCGTATCGATATGAATCGATTATAACATCAATTTTTTTTGAATTTGGCAAATGACCAACTGTATGAATCAATAAGCCACTAAGCGTGTCATATGATTCTGAAAACTCATCAAAGTTTGTGTGTAATGCTTGATTTAATTCTTTGATAGATGTTTTCCCTGAAGCCAAAAAACTGTTTTTATCAATGGCTTCAATCATTGGCGTATTTAAATCAAATTCGTCGTCTATTTGGCCAACAATTTCCTCTAATAAATCTTCTAGCGTAACAATACCTGAAAAGCCACCGTGCTGGTCAATAAGTAATGCCATGTGTTGTCGCTTGGCTTGCATGTCAATAAAAAGATCATTAATGTTTATCCGCTCAGGAACCCGGTAAGGCGCTCTAATGAGGTGGGCCAATGAAGTGGGTGCATTGTTGTTTTTAAGGGCGTGTGCGCACAAATCGCGCAAATAAAGGATACCAATGATGTTGTCACGGTTATCTTGATAGACTGGGATGCGCGAAAATGGATGATTTAGTAATCCATCTACAGCCTTTGTGTAAGGTGTCTGAATTTCAAGCATGAAAACATCTGGTCTGGCAGTCATAATATCATCTGCAAGTTTATTATCAAAGGTCATAATACTGGTCATCATGTTTTTTTCAATAGATTCGATGACACCTTGTTCTTCACCAACTTCAAGTAAGGATTTGATTTCTTCAAGTGTTATATTTGCTTCAACCCGATCTGTCTTGAACCCTAAAATTCGGATTATGAAATTTGTTGAAAGAGATAATAGAATCACAAAGGGATTCATAATTTTTGCAATCCAAGTAATCGGTGAAACGGCTAGACGCGCAAAACGGTTGGCGTCTTGAAGCGCAATTCTTTTGGGAACCAGTTCACCAAATATAAGAACAAAATAACTGAGTAAGAGGGTTACACCAATGAAGGCGATTTTAGACGCAAAAGGAACGCCAAGCTGGCTTAAAGTATCTCCTAAAACATCTGAAATACCCACTGCTGCAGAGGCAGAAGAAAAGAATCCTGCAAATGTAATGCCCACTTGAATGGTTGACAAAAATTTTGAAGGTTTTTCAGTGAGTTCGAGAAGTTGTAGCGCTTTTGTGTCACCCGCCTCAGATTGTCGTTTGAGTTTTTTGGGATCAACAGAAACGATTGCAATTTCAGAAGCTGCAAAGAATGCATTAACGGCTGTTAAAAATACGATTAATATCAATTGTGTTAGAATAGAGCTATTTGCCATTGTAATCTCCTTTCAGAAGTTATGGTTTTAGAAAATAATCTTTGTTTTTTACTCTAATTATTTTTGAATCATACTCAATTAGATTTTCTTGTTTCATTTTTTGAAGTTCCCGTGATAAGGATGTTCTTTGAACCCCCATTCGCTCTGCGAGCTCTTTCTTTGTCATATCCAGTCTAATCTGGGTGGAATTTTGAAGACGCATTGCACCTGCTATATAGGTTATAAGTCCTTCTCGAATAGACCGATTGATGTGATGCTTGATTTTATCGCCAAGGAGTAGGGCATGGTCTGATATATATTGTAGAAAAGTTCGCAAAAATTCGGGATTTTGGTGACACAGTTCAAATAAGTAGTTTTGATTGATTTCGAGGAGTGTGGTTTTAGATTTTGCAGTGACTGTCATTGGATAATAAGGATTTTTGGAGAAAATCAGATTGCCTCCCAGCAAATCGTCGGGAAGAAATTCCGCTATGGTTAATAAATTTCCATTTTCGTCAATACGCTCAACGGCTACTTTCCCGTTAAGGATTATATCTGCAGTTTTACAGGCATCTCCCTCTAGGTAAATCATTTGATTGCGCACGTAATTTTTTACTTTAACTTTTTTAGTGCGAATTGCTTCCTGTAGTTCTGTGTTAGAAAGAGGTGCTAAGAGCGTATAATAAGCAGATGAGTTTATTAGAGTCATAAGAAACCCTCCTTTTTAAAAAAAGAGTTACATATGTAACTCTTATTTTCTTACGCTTATTATATACTAGGCATAGACAATTTGAAAGGAGAAAAATGAATGGATATTTTTACAATAGGTTTTTGGCTTGTTTCAATTGTGCTTTTTATAGTGTCTCTTGTTAAAAGCAAACAAAAAACTGTAGACGCGATGAAGAAGTCAAAAATGATGATGGGCAGTATGATTGGTGAAATTGTCGCAATTATTTTTTTAATAGGAATTGTGCTGACGTTTATCCCACCTGAATCCATTAAATCAGTATTGGGATCAGAGAATACCCTAATGGCCGTAATAATTGCAGCATTAGCAGGTAGTATAACTTTGATTCCCGCTTTTGTAGCGTTTCCATTAGTGGGATCATTTATTGATATTGGTGCGAGCATTGTGCCAGCAGTTGCTTTTTTAACCACACTTACAATGGTTGGAATTGTCACTTTTCCGCTTGAAAAAAAGGCGTTTGGACTTAAATTTACACTAATGCGAAATGCGCTAAGTTTTGGCGCAGCACTTGTGATTGCTGCAGCAATGGAGGTGATATTATGAAGCCACTTCAAATGATTCGGAAAAACAAACTCATGTTTGCAGTGGGTGTAACCTATTTAGCCTTACTTGTTACCATGCCTGAAAAAGCGACACAAGCATTTGGGAATAGTGTGTACTATTTAGTTGAAATGTTTCAAGTTCTTCCAGTGATATTTTTACTGACAGTTGTTATTGAAGCGTTGATTCCAAAAGAAATGATTATTAAAAGGTTTGGCGAAAAGTCGGGTTTTATGGGTAATATTCTTGCACTTGTTCTTGGTAGTATATCTGCAGGGCCAATATATGCGGCATTTCCTATAAGTAAAATGCTATTATCCAAAGGTGCATCTGTTGCAAATGTGGTGATTGTTATCAGTTCATGGGCAGTTGTTAAAGTCCCTATGCTGGCAAATGAAGCCAAGTTTCTAGGGGTTGACTTTATGGCAGCTCGGTGGGTTTTAACCGTAATCTTTATATTTGTTATGGGCGCTGTGATGAATAGACTTGTAAGCAGGTCGTCACTTGATGCAATCGGGACTCAGTTGGAAAGCGATAAATTAAGTATAAATTCTGATTTTTGTGTTGGCTGTGGCATTTGTGTGAACATGGCGCCTAACATTTATGAAATCAGCGATAAAAAAGCAATCGTAATCCTTGACACTGTGTTGCCAGCGCATCATGAGATAATTTTAGCCACAGTTAAAAAATGTCCAACTCAAGCGATTGCTTACAATCAAGGGGGAATAAGATGAAACGATTTTGGATTCAACTGGCTTTTTTAGGTCTATTTACTTTGATTATAATGAGTGGAAAAATGGTGCTGTGGTTGGGCATATTTGTGCTTTCTCTTTTAATTGGAAAAGTATATGGCCGTTTTTACTGTGGATATATTTGCCCTATGAACACAACAATGCAGTGGGCTGAGAAGGTTTCACAAAGATTTGGGTGGCAGCGGGGTGGGACTCCTAAATTTTTAAGTCATAAGTGGATTCCATGGGGCGTTCTTGTTTTGATGGGTGTGTCTATGATTTTATCCAAGCGCATCTTAAAATTTGATATGCCTGTGTTGATTGTCTTGATTGTGATTTCCATAGGATTGACCCTACGCTATAAGCAAGAAGTTTTTCATAATCATGTGTGTCCATATGGTGCGCTTTTAAAAGCAACAGGTCATAGCCCGGTGTATACCACACAGGTAGATTATAATGCATGTATTGGATGCCATAAATGTGAAAAAGTATGCCCTTCTGGGGCAATTCAAGTAAATACAAATACACGAAAGGCAAGTGTAGATCCGTCAATTTGCCATCAATGTACGGATAACTGCGCAGGGGTTTGTCCAGTAAATGCAATTGCCTACAAAAAATAAATTGACCATATTCTTGCCACATTTCTGGAGTAATATAGTCTCATAGCAACACAAAAATAAAAAACGATTAAAGGAGTGACTGTTATGAAAAAAATGTTATCTTTAGTATTGGTTGGTATTACTGCAATAGGTGCAATGGGTATGTCCTATGCAGCTTCCCCTTTTGGATCGGCAGATATTTATGCCAGATATGCAGAAATTACCACTGAGGAAGCATATGCGGTAAAACTGGAAAGTGGTCAAACATTTGGAGAACTCGCTGAAGCAGCTGGATTCTATGAAGACTTTAAAGCGTCAATTTATACTGCAAAAGTTGAAGTTGTTGAAGAATTAGTAGCAGAGGGTGAGTTGTCTCAAGAAGATGCTGATGCAATTTTGTTGGCACTTGAAAATTGTGATGGCACACAGCAACACGTTTTAAGAGAAAAACTTAATTTTGGACAAGGTAACAAAGGCGAAGCCCGCGGACAAGGGATGCAGAATGGTCAAGGCATGATGCAACGAGGCGGTAGACGTTAAGGACAAAAATTAAAAGCTTTAAATTCCAGTTATGGAATTTAAAGCTTTTTTTTATTCCCATTCAATCATATTATCCCTAAAGAATACAATAAGGCCATACGCAGCAAGTATGGACATGTATTGGTTGTTTAAAGAGCGTTCGACCCCTTTAATGTAAGCATTTTCTTTGTATTTCATTTCGTTGCGTTCCATAGCTTTGTGAAAAACACCCTTAATCAACTCGGGATTTTCCAAATCTTTGATTTGAGTGTAGTATTTATCGTACTCATCGCTTAATTGATTGACAAAATAAGAATCTAACTCAGGATATCTGGCTTTGTACGTGTTAATGACTTCATCTTTAGATTTAATGCGCATATTGGACCTCCTTTTTAAAAGTAATCTTATACTTTATTTTAAAATTATTGTAACAATTTGTCAAATGATGGTGTGGTTTCCTGTGATATACTATAAAGAACAAGACAAAAGGGTGGGTATATGAGAAACTATATTTCTATTTTTTGGATATTTTTTAAAATGAGTGCAGTGACCTTTGGTGGCGGCTATGCAATGCTCCCTATACTGGAGCGAGAAATTGTAGAAAAACGTGGGTGGTTATCACAAGAAAAAATTGTGGATTACTATGCAATTAGCCAAGGACTACCAGGAATTATTGCTGTTAATGTCGCCATATTTATAGGGAAAGAGAAAAAAGGAGTTTTGGGTGGGGTTTTTGCAGCACTTGGAATTGTAGCACCTTGTCTGATTATAATTACTTTAATTGCCACTTTTTTGAAAAATATTGAAGATCAACCCATAGTGAGAAATGCATTTGCTGGTATATCCATTGGCGTATCCGCTTTGATTTTGGATGCTGTTATTAAACTATGGAAAAAAGCAGTTGTAAATAGATTGGGCTTGATGATTTTTGGAATTATTTTTTTAGCGATGATTTTTACAACAATTTCACCAGTTGTTTTTATTGCATTTGCATCATTGGTAGGACTGCTTTCAGCAAAATTTACCAAAGGAGATTCGAAATGATTATTTTAAAACTTTTTTTTGAATTTTTTAAAATTGGTTTATTTGCTGTAGGAGGCGGAATGGCCGCAATTCCTTTTTTAAGGCATCTGTCTCTGTCTACAGACTGGTATCCAATAGCCTTTATAACGGATATGATTGCCATCTCAGAGTCTACACCGGGCCCAATTGGTATTAACATGGCAACATATGCAGGTTTTACTATTGCAGGCTTACCCGGTGGCATTGTTGCAACCTTGGGCATGATTATGCCTTCAATTATTATTGTTACAATTGTGGCAAGTTATTTGGCTCGCGTTCGAGAAAGTCAATTGATGGCGCATGTTTTCATGGGGCTCAGACCAGCTGTCACTGCATTAATCGCCATTGCAGCTTATGATATTATTCGGACGGCAGTTTTAAATTTTGAAGCTTTTAATGGTTTGAAAGTCATATACTTTTTACTTGTTTTCTATCTAATTCGGCGATATAAAAAACACCCCATAGCCTATGTTGCATTGTCTGCAGGCGTAGGTGTGCTTTTAAATTTTGCATGATGAGGTGGATCACAAAACCCATTGGCCACCGATCATGGTTTTAAGGACTTTTATTTTTGGAATATCTTCTTTGCTTATGGTAAACAAATCTTGATCTAATACAATTAGATCGGCGAGAAAGTTTGGTTTCAATCGGCCCTTAAAGTGTTCCTTGAATTCTATATAGGCACTTCCAACTGTATAGGCATCAATGGCATCGAAGATATCCATAGCTTCATTGGGATTTAAAGGTCCCTTGTTACATGTAAGTGGTTTTCTTGTGATGGCACAATATAAATTATTAAAAGGATTTAAGTCTTCAACTGGTGCATCCGTTGAAAATCCAATTGGTGTCCCCAGTTGGGTTAGCGTATTAAAGGCGTAAGAAGTGGCAGCAAGGTGGGGACCCACTCTTTGCTTAACAATTTGGACATCATAATCGATAAAAATCGGTTGAACCAATACAGGAATTTTGTGGGCCGCTATTTTTTTGAGTTGGGACTTTGATGTAATTTGACAATGGACAATTCCATGCCTTAATGTGTTTTGACCACCATCAAAGGTCTTCTCATAGGCTTTAATAACGCTGTCAATGGCGCCATCCCCAATAGCGTGGGTAATGACTTGAATACCGTTTTCAGCAGCGCACTTGCAAAGCTCATTAAGGGCTTCATCGCTTAAGGCCTGTGTGCCATTTGTTTCTGGTGCATCCGCATAAGGTGCATTTAAATGTGCTGTACGGGCACCGAGCGAACCATCTTTAAAGAGTTTTAGAGTTCCTTTAGAAAGTTTTTTTGTGTCATAATTGGGATTGTTAAATTCAGTTTTTAAATACCGGTCAAAATCGTGCATGTTCTGGAAATTAAATTGATGGTGATATCTTATTTTTAATGAATTTTTTGAATTCAGTTGGTGTAAAGCTTTAAACACAGCGTCAATGTCATTTCTAAGCACGTCACAAGATTGGACTGAAGTGATGCCATTTTTAAGGGCATGCTCTATACCGGCTGTTAAATTGTGCTCCCAATCAGCATCTGATTTTGGTGGAATGGCTGTGTATATGAATTTCACAGCATTTTCTGTAAAAATACCATTTGGCATACCAGCTTCGTCTGTTAAAACCTCACCACCTTCTATATGGGTATCGGGGGTAACCTTTAAAATCTCTAGAGCTTTGGAATTTCCAACGGCCAAATGGCCACATGTTCTTGCAAAAACAATTGGAATTTCTGTTGAAATTTGATCAAGATCCCATCTGTTTGGGAGCCTTGTGTGGTCATCTGTAAAATAATCTTGGTTCCAGCCCATACCATAAAGAGCAGTCATTTTATGTGTTTTTAAATAATCCTTCCCGATTTGTATCAGATGTTTAATGGATTTTGCTTGGGTTAGAGAACATGCAGATAAGAATTCACCCACAGAAGCCAAATGCAAATGACAGTCGTTAAAACCTGGGATGACGGTTTTACCTTTTAAGTCATAGAGTATACTGTTAGACTTTTCTTGTTTTGCAGCATCTCCAATAGCAATTATTGTGTCATCTTTGATTAAAAGGCTATCTGTAAAGACGTTGCGATCTACATAAATTTTCCCATTGGTAAGTAAAAGTGCCATTAGAATCCTCCATGTTTTTTATAGTATTCTTGAATGTTTTTATAAGCTTCAGGGGTATCCATATCCATTAGAATTCCAGGGTCATCGACAGTTACGTAAATGGCATCATCATTAAACAATGAAAGTAGTTTTTTTAAACCGCCATCGCCATTATGGTTTAAAATAGGGTCGATTAATTTTTTTGAAAGAAGTGGAGGATGGCCTTTTTTATAATTTATGGAAGGATAGACAATTTTGCATGTATTTTGTTCAAAAGCCGCTTTTAGAAGTGTTATGGTATCTTGCTTTACAAGCGGAATGTCTGCAAGGTGGATAAAAAAACCTGATATATTTTTTGGAAGTGCTTCTACTCCTGCTTGTATGGATGTGAACATTCCTTTTGCAAAATTTGAGTTGTGAATACAGGTTACGGGTTTGTTTGTTAGATAATCTGTTAAGGTGTCAGAATTGTGACCTGTAACGACAATAATAGGATCAATTTCCAAATCGCTGAAAGCAGCGATGGCGTGGTCAATGGCATTTTTAGAACCGATAGGAAGTAATGGTTTAAAAGACCCCATTCGTGATGCAAAACCAGCAGCAATAATAATGGCTGCATATCTTTTATTTGACATTTAAATCTCCTTTAAAATGTAAAATGGTACGTTTCTATTGAAACGTACCATTTTTTATAGGGGGTGTCAATTATTGTTTTTTCGATGCGTTTGCAATTGCCAGGGCAACACTTTCAGGGTTGAGTGGCAATCTATAGAAATCTATTTCTAGGGCATCGTAAAGTGCATTTCCAATTGCAGATGGAACAGATATCATTGGGTGTTCACCAATTCCTCTTGCACCATAAGGTCCATCTACTTGTGCTGTTTCTGGATCTTCAATATAAATTGGTACAATTTGATCTGGAATATCTTTTGCAGTTGGTATTTTATTGTCTGTAAAGGATGGATTGAGGAGTTTGGCGTCAGGGCTGAACTTGTAGCCCTCAATAAGAGCTGAACCGAGGCCTTGAATAACGCCACCTAAAACCTGTCCATCAACAAGTTTTTTGTTGATCACTTTACCGATGTCAAAGGCTGAAGCAATTTTTAATACGTGTACTTCACCTGTTTCAACATCGACTTCAAGGTCCACACCATGTGCACCAAATGTCCATACCAAACCAGGGCGGCCCTGACCTGTTTCAGGATCAGGATTTGTCAAACCACTTGCCATGTAGATGCCATGGGCAATAACTGGTCCACCAATTCCGTTTCCATTTTCATACATATAACCCATAGCCAATTTTTTAAATGGAATCTGACGGTGTGTGTGGTGTACGTGGTAAATTACACCATTGTCGTGTTCGAGTTCATCAGGGTGACATCTTAAAACTTGAGCAGCAACTTCTTTCATTTGCTGAATCATGTTCTTTGCCGCTTTGCGAACGGCATTACCGCCCATAAAAGTATATTTTGAAGCAACTGTATTCCAGTCATATGGGTGTTTATCTGTATCAACGTTCCATACTACTTCTACATCATCCATAGGAATTTTAAGTTCTTCAGCAGCGATTTGTGCCATAACTGTATTGGCCCCTTGTCCCATGTCAATTGCACCGATCATTACTTTTACATGGCCATCTTCGTTCATTTGCATAATTGCAGCAGTTGACGTGTAACTTGGCATTGCAGGTGCCTTTTGGAGTAGGGCAAGACCCTTTCCTCGAATTTTACCTGTTTTAAGCTCTTCAGCTCGTTCAGCTTCAGTTTTTCGTCCTGTCCAGCCAATTTCTTTAGCAACAGCTTCTAGACAGGCTGTAGGACTTCCAGTAGTTTTGTATACAAGTTCACCACTAATTGTTGTGTCCCCAGGTTTTAGAGCGTTTTTCATCCTAAAATCAAATGGATCCATACCGAGTTCTGTTGCGATACGTTCCATATGTCTTTCAATGCCCCAGTGGGTTTCCAAATGGCCAAACCCTCGGTAGGCTGTACTGAAAACTTTGTTGGTGTAAATGGTTCTAGAATGCAGTTCAATATTTGGAACATGATACGGACCAGCGCCTGAATAAACAGCTGTTTTACCAACGTTTACACCATAATCTGCATAAGCGCCACTATCCCAATCGTGATATATTTCCATTGCAGTGATACTGCCATCTTTCTTAACCCCTGTTTTAACGCGTGTACGCATCCCAGCACGGGTTGGCAAAAGGTTGAATTCTTCTTCACGTGTTGCTTTTAGTTTAACTGGTCTGCCTTTTGCAGCTCTAGATAGAATGGTTACAAATGGCTCCAAATGGATTCCGGCTTTCCCGCCAAAACCGCCACCAATATAAGGGACAGTTACGTGAACGTCACTCTTATTGATCCCTAGAGATTTTGCCAAAAGTTGGCGAATCGCAAATGGAGATTGTCCCGAACTCCAAATTTCAACTTTATCTGAATAGGGATCAGCTTTTGCTATCGTAACGTGAGTTTCCATTGGAACATGGGCTACAGCGGGAACAGAGAATTCATCTTCCAAAACAAAATCAGCTTCTTCAAATCCTTTTTTTACATCACCTTTTAGGGTGCGGTTCCAACTGGCGATATTTGTCCCCTTTTGCGGGAAAAAGACGCCAGCCATATGTTCATAGGTATGAAGGTCTTCATGAACCAATATATTGCCTTCAAGTGCTTCATCGACATTGTGAATAATTGGTAGAGGCTCATAGTCAACTTTAATCAAAGATACAGCTCTTTCAGCAGTTGTTTCATCTACAGCTGCAACAGCTGCAACAATTTCACCTTGATAGCGTACTTTGTCTGTTGCGATTAAATTTTTATCAACCATGTAAAGGCCTACACGATAAGGTGCATCCTTACCAGTAACAATTGCTTTTACACCAGGCACTTTTTCTGCTTCAGATGTATCAATTGACACGATCTTAGCATGGGCATGGGGTGAATGGACACATTTGGCGTGGAGCATGCCGGGAAGTTCCATATCGTGAACATAAACTGCTTGCCCAGTGACTTTCTCTTGGCCATCTTTACGGTTATAAGGTTTTCCGATGTGTTTTAATTCTTGATCACGCATTATTTGGATTCCTCCTTTTCCTTCTTGGCAGCGGACAAAATCGCATCTACAATTGGGAAATAGCCTGTACATCGGCAGAAGTTTCCTGCGATTGCCTCTTTAACTTCTTCAACAGTTGGATTAGGATTTTGATCTAATAAGGCTCTTGAAGACATTAACATGCCTGGTGTACAGAAGCCACATTGTAGGGCATCAAATTCCACAAATTCTTTTTGAAGTGTAGACAACTCACCATCTTTAGCAAGCCCTTCTACAGTGACAATATCAGCACCTTCGGCCTCAACGGCAAGGATCATACAAGAGTTTACTGCTTTTCCATTCATCATAATTGTACAAGCACCACACTCACCTTCGCCACAACCTTCTTTAACGCCAAAAAGCTTCATTTGATTGTGTAAAAAGTTAAGCAGTGTCATTGTAGGATCCACCAATTCGCATACTTTATCGCCGTTGATAACGCAATTGAGTTCGATTTTAGTAAGTCCTGAGTCTTTATAGGTAAAACAGCTGTCGCCATTATGATTACACATATTATTTGCCTCCCATCTCAAGTAACTTTTTCATGCCTTTTTTTGCTAAAACACCAGAAATATGCAATCTGTAATCTGCGGATGAACGAATATCAGAAATCGGTTTAATATGATTCTTGATTTCAGATTCTAACCATTCTGGAAGCGTATCATCCAGTGATTTTTCGCTTATTTGTTTTTCCAAATCAACCAATCTAATTGGTGTTGGAGCAACGGCAGACATTGCAACACTGACTTTATGGCTTGGTGTCATCCTGAGTGTTATACCTGCAATACCAAGGTCATGACCTTTAATTCTAGCTTGTTTCAGAAAAACACTGTGATCTTCTGTTTCAGAGTCTGCCAATTGGACCCCAATTACAATTTCACCAGGATTTAAAACAGTGCGTTTGACCCCAGTAAAGAAAGATTGAATTGGAACTTCCTTATTTCCTTGTGGTGTTGCAATGTGTACAACTGCATCAAATACCAAAAGTGGGGAAGCGAGGTCCGCACCCGGTGATGCGTTGCAAATGTTCCCTACCAAAGTAGCTCTGTTTCTCAATTGGTAAGAAGCCAATGAATCAGCAGCTTGTTTTAATGCCATGTATCGTTCTTTAACAGGCTCAGATTCTGAAATTTGATTTACAGTGACGGATGCACCAATAAACAAGCCTTCTCCCGGCTTGTACTCAAATCTTTTTGTTTCAGGAATTTCCTTGATGTCCAAAACATGGTCCACAATCTGCATGTTTCGACGCAGAACAACCATGAGGTCCGTACCGCCAGCAAGAAGCTTTGTTTCTGGGTACTCCCCTAAAAATGTCAACGCTTCTTGTAAGGATTTGGGCCTTTGGTAATCGAATTTACTTAGCATAACCAACCTCCTAAATGTGTTGTAACTTTTTAACAACAAGTTACCTATTTTACTTTCAATTTAATGATTAACCCTTTTATTATAGTTTATACCTATCTTTATTAATGCGATACCCATTTTGTTTGGTATGTGTTCACAAAAATGTAGTTTTTGATTTGTTAATCTTTCCGAATTCTCTGATAACTTGGCAATACACAATAATTTGGATAGAATAGATTTAGAAAACGCACGGAAGGGGATTGCCTTATGGAAAAAGGATTTATACACGTATACACTGGAAATGGAAAGGGAAAAACAACAGCGGCATTTGGGCTTGCAGTTCGCGCATTATGTGCTGGAAAAACTGTTTATATCGGTCAATTTGTAAAAGATATGAAATACAGTGAAACAGGCCTTGAAAATTATTTTGAAGGTTTATCCATAGAACAGTTGGGACAAGGGTGCTTTATTGAAACACCTCCAGGACCCGATGATAAGGTCGCGGCTGAAGAGGGGCTAAAACGTGTGGCAGACCTCTTGGAAACTGGCACTTATGACGTGGTTATACTTGATGAAATTTTTATTGCGCTTCTCTATAAATTAATTGATGAAAGTCGTGTTTTATCGGTTTTAGAAAAAAGACATCCTAGTGTTGAGGTGGTATTAACTGGGCGGTATGCACCGCAGTCAATTTTGGATGTTGCAGATTTGGTCACCGAAATGCAAGCCGTTAAGCATTATTATGAACAGGGTGTTTTATCCCGCAAAGGTATTGATTGTTGAAAGATACGAATCCAGATTTGGGGTGTCCAAATCTGGATTCGTGTTTTACAAGACTTTTTTTAGCCTTTCAAGAATGTCGAGCTCATCCGGATGACGGACGTTTTCCTTGAAGTTGTTAAATATCTCGGCACCATCGTAGGCAACTGTAAAAATGCCACCTGAACTTTTTACCAACTCAACTTCAGCGTTTTCAAAAGTAGCTTTGATTCTAACTTCCAAACTAGAAGCTCTCCCTCTGAAACCTCACGAGTCACAATATGTGATTGTAATTTTTGAATTCATGCTTCCCTCCATAATTTCAATTGATATTATAATTTTAGCATTTAATTGACATAAAATAAATGGTAAAATAATCCATAGACTTAAGAAAGTGAGCGCTTATTATGGAAAATGTTTTTTGGGCAATTGGGATTGGGTATTTGATTGGCAGTATTCAGCCTGCCTTTATTTTGGGTAAACTGTTTAGAAAAGTTGACATTCGGACTTTAGGACACGGAAATTCTGGGGCATCAAATGCCACTCAATCTTTGGGGATTAAATTTGGTGTTGCCGTTGCCCTAATTGATATTTTAAAAGGTGTTTTATCGATTGTTTTAACTAAAATAGCCGAGAAGTCCCCCGCCTCTAAGCCACCTTGCTCACGGAGTGAGAGTGCAGGTGGGGGATGAATCGGCTTGTTTTTGACC